>CAIMEY010000029.1 GCA_903840165.1 uncultured Myxococcales bacterium
AACGGCGACCCGAACGCGACCGCCGCTGAGTGCGACCAGGTCGGCAGCTCGGCCATCTTCCGCGACAACGAGACCGAATAAGCAGCCCCTACCAGCCCAGCTGGCCAGTGCTGTGTCCAAGCTTAGGACGTCAAAGGGCTTTTGCATCGCTGCAGAGGCCCTTTGGCTTTTTGACCGCAGCCCTGCCCGACGGTGACATCCGCGCGATGCTCGTCGCGAACGCCAACAATTCTAGGCAATCAGGGTGAAACTGCGGCATACTTGGAGGAGCGGGTGCCCTAGCACCCTGGCGCGCGGGAAAGCTCATCCATTGGTTTTGCTAAGGAGTTCTCGGTGGTTGATCTGGTTGGGCGATGGTCCTTGGTAGCAGCGGTGGCTCTGACCTGGGCTTGTTCTCCGGCCAAGGTGGGCGGTGCCACAGCGCCGGACGATGCAGCCGCATTGGACCTTGGGGTTACCGATGTTGGCGATGCTGTCGCTGAAGAACTACCTGCAGATGTTCAGGTTTCTGGCGGTGACGCCGATATGCCAGCGGCAGCCGATGTGCAGTCTCAGCTCGATGTGCCTGCAGATGCTGCCGTCCCGGGGCAGGACGCCACGGCTCAGGATTCCACGGCTCAGGATTCCACGGCCCAGGACGCGGATACACAACAAACGCTTGACGCTCAATACCTTGACATAAATGGTGATTCTACAGAAACCGGCGCGGATGCTGGTCCAAGCGATACGGCCCAAGTGGACGCGCTCCCCGCGGATTTGGCCGATTCCTTGGCCGGCGACCTGAGTGACGGCGCGGACGATAGTGCGGTCGACGCCGGCAACGGCGGTGGCGACGATGTGGATGCGGGGGACCTTGGTGTCGACATGTCCGTATTCCCAACAAATACAGGGAGTCCCGGGGATCCGTCTTTTTGGGTCCCCCACTGGAAAGACATTCACGGCTGCGAAAATTATCAGTACTATCAGGATGGTAAATGCCTTGACCAAAACCCTGCGCAGAAGGTTCTGGAGCAAGCCTGTTGGTATTCCAATGTTGTCAATGATTTAGGGATTGGCAAGCCGTGTCAGCCGGGCGTGGTGGAATGTACTGGCCAGGCGGCCTCGTGCTGCATGGTGGACCAAAAGAAGTACGGCGCAATCTGCGTATCAACCTGTGATTTTTCCAAGCCAAACAACGGGTGCGGGCCGGGCGCTTGGTGCCACGCCTCTGGACCCAAGGGGCCAGGCATCAATGTTTGCTTGCCGAACTCGTGCGAGCCCTTGCTGCTCGGCCTGTACACGGCTTCGGTCAAGAGTACCCTTGGATTTGCTTGCCCTTCTGGCCAAGTCGGTTCGGACGGCGTCGGCGCGACGTGCATTGCCGGCGGCAGTGAGTGCCTCAATGTCGCCTTTGACCCCGACTCCTATTGCCTGGGCAGTCCTTCTTATTATCCCTGGCCTTACAGCAGCTTCTGCACCCATCCGTGTGAAACGGACGTCGATTGCGGCCAAGACGCGGCCTGTATTCACAGCAATGGCAAACCGTATTTCTGTTCACCGACGGCTTGCGCCGCCCAGTTTGACGGCCTGCTCTTCACCAACGGCGCGGAAAATGACACCAAGGAGCTGGCCGCCTGCCTGAACAAGCCGTAATTCTAGGCGTTGTTGGGGCGTGTCGACTCCGGGGCTTGGAGCTCCGGCGCGGCAAGACAGCTTGGTGGCAGTTGCAGGCGCAGGCAGGCACCTTCCCCAGGGCGCACCAGCAGCGCTCCGCCGTGCAACTTTGCGATACTGCTGACAATCGCCAAGCCAAGACCGCTGCCGCCTGAGGCCCGCGACCGCGAAGGGTCGTCGCGAACAAAGCGTTGTCCCAAGCGATCTTGCACGGCTTGAGGCAGGCCGGGGCCTTGGTCCTGCACCTCCAGCCAAGGCCCCGCGTCATCGACGCCGGCGCAGACACGGATGGCTGAGTCGCGTGGTGCGTAACGCAGTGCATTTCCTAGCAAATTATGCAGCGCCCTCTGCACCAGTCCGCGATCGGCCAGCAGCCACAGAGGCTGGGCGGGTAGTCGCGGCAGGAGGACGCCCGCATCTTCGGCCGAAGCCTGAAAGAATCCGGTGGCACGTTCGATTTCATAGGTCAAATCAAGGCGATCCTGGGCGATCGCGGTGCGCGGGTCCTCGCTGCGCGCCAGGAACAGCATCTGCTCAATCATCGAACTCAGACGGTCCAATTCCTCAAGAATTTCACCATGTCGCTCGCGCATGGCCGCTGCCGGCAGGTCGTGCAGCATCTGGTGTTCCAGCTCAGCCCGCAAGGCGTGCAAAGGCGTGCGCAATTCATGGGCGAGGTCGGTGCCCAAATCCGTCAGTCGGCCAAAGGCAGCTTCCAGGCGGGCGAAGACGTCGTTGAGACTCGACGCTAGATCTTTGAGTTCAGTTGGGAAATCGCTGACATCAATACGCGTCTGCAGTTCCGAAGGGCCCACCCGCGCCGCCGCCACTTCGATGGCGCGCAACGGTTGCAGCCCGCGCTGGGCGATGGCCCGCCCCAGCCACGCCGCCATGGCCGCCCCAAGCAGGGTCGCGAGCGCCAGCCATGCGCGGTACACCTTGAAAAGACTCGCTTCATGCTGGCGATTGAGCGCCAAGTGAACCTGCCGGCCACTGCGCGGCGATTTGGCCACCATCAGCGTGAAGACTTGACCTGTCGTCGCTGTGTATTCCACAAGGTCATTGGATTTCTGCGGAAATTGAAGGTACGGCAGCCCGACCATCCCGCGGCTTTGGGCAAAGGGCTGTCCCTGGGCATCGAGGAGCTGCCACTGGGCGCGTTCGGGATGATCTGGAAGGATCTCAAGGTGTTGTTGTTCGCGATCAGCGGCCTGCAGCAGCGCTTGGGCCTGGCCGCGCAGCACAAGCGCGTCTTCGCTGTCCAGGGCAAAAGCCAGAGCGCGGTCGGCAGCGATCGCCACCAGCGCAATCACCACCAAGGACGCCAAAGTAAAGCCGATCTGCAGTCGATCGACGATGCCGACGCGCCGCGACTGGGCGACTGGCGCTGCCTTCGGGTCAGGGACAGAAATGGCCGATCGAACCACGCTGAGCTTCCTTGTCGCGGAGCAGCCAATCGCCCTTTGAGGACGCAAGCTTGGAGCCCACGAAGCGAAAACAGGCCGGTGCGCAGAAATGGGGTGCTACGCAGGCGCTGAGGCAACGCCGCGGGCTTCTAGCACGTAGCCAACACCGCGAAGGGTATGCACGAGTTTGATCTCAAACGGATCGTCGAGCTTGGCCCTCAACCGCCTCAACTGAACATCGACGGTGTTGCCCGCCGGCTCGAACTCTAACTCCCAGACATGTCTAGCGATTTGTAGCCTTCCCACCACTTCTCCATGGTGTTGCAAGAGCAGCGCGGCCAGGGCGTATTCCTTGGGCGTCAGGTCAATTCGCTTGCCGCTACGCGTGATTCGCCGTTGATCCGGCTCCCAGACCAAATCGGCGATGCGGATCTGGCTGGCTGGCAGCGCCTCGCCACTGGGCACCGCCCGCCGCAGCAGGGCGCGGATTCGCGCGAGAAGTTCTGGAAAAGCAAACGGTTTTACCAGATAGTCGTCGCCGCCCTCTTCTAGGCCGCGCACCCGGTCGGCGGTAGAATCGCGGGCCGAGAGGAACAGCACCGGCACTTTCAACCCGCGCTCGCGCAGGGCGCGCACGAGTTCAAAGCCGGAAAAGCCCGGCAGCATGACGTCGACGATGAGGCCGTCAAAGTTGCCACTGAGCACGCTGACCAGACCCGCTTCACCCGTAGCTGCGATTTCTACTTCAAAACCAGCTTCTTGCAGGCCGGATTGGATCTGGCGGGCAATGCGGGCTTCGTCTTCGATGACCAACAGGCGCATGGTAATTCCTAGGCCTCTGCCCCTCGGGCGCGTTCGGCCGGCGAATGCTGACACAGACGACAGCGCTTCTCAACGGGCGGCGGCTCGGCGTCTGGCTGGCGCGAGCCCCCAACACCTGCCTTGACCGTGAGGGTCCTATTTACCCTGGAGATAATTGGGAAATCTGTCGCTTGCGCGCGGTGCCGGCCGGAGATTGTGTCGGCCGTTTCCTGCGTGTCTGGCTCAGTTGCCCAATCGCCGCGGAAACGGGCACAATCCAACCAGGTGCATGGGCTGTGGCGCCAAAGGACGGCAGAATGCGGCGAGTGAGTTTGGTAATCGTGTTGGCAATCGCGCTCTTCACGCTTGGGTGCTCGTCCTCGGCCGGATCTGGCTCAGGTGCGCCCCTGGCCGATGGTGCCTCGGACGGGCTTGGCGGCGAAGTCGGCGTGCAATCCCCTGATTCCAAAATGGATTCTGGCGCGGCGGCCGACAGTGCGGGTCTGGACGCCACGGCTGGGGACGCGCAAGACAGCGAAGCTGATTCCGCCGATATCCTTCAACTCGATGATGTGCAAGAGGTTTCATCGGTTGATACGGCTGACGCAGACGGCAGCATCGTCGGTGCGCCCTGCGTGGCAGCCTCTGACTGTCCCGGCGGCGTGTGCAAAGAGTCGACCGGTAAGTGCGTGCAATGCCTTTATAATTCCGATTGCCCCGATGGACAGACCTGCTACGCCAACCAGTGCCTTAGCGGCGGCGTCGATCCCGATGCAGGCAGCGACCTTGCCCAAGGAACGGCGTGCACGGACGGGATGCCTGCGCAATGCCAGGATTCTATGACAGAATTGGATTGCGTCAACGGCAATTGGCTACCCACATCGTGTTCCTATTTGCAGGTCTGCGCCCAGGGCTACTGCGTCGACCAGACCTGTTCGCCCGGCCTGACCGAGTGCCAGGGCAGCCTCATCGTCACCTGCAATGCCACAGGAACCGATCAGACTTTAGTAAAAGATTGCAGTACATTAGGCCAGACATGTGACAATGCCGCCTGCGTGCCGCAAGTGTGCACGCCCGTAGCCCAAATGTGCGACGGCACCACGGCCAAGCTGTGCAACGACGCTGGTTCAGCTTGGGATTCAACGGATTGCTCGCAAGGTGGGCAGATTTGCAAGGACGGCAGCTGCGTCGACCTGCCTTGCGCCCCGGGCAAGAGCGGCTGCGACGGCGCCGTATCGGTGGCCTGCAACGCGGCCGGCACGGACTACTCGGTCATCAAAGACTGCTCCATTACTGGACTTCTTTGCATTGCCGGTGCTTGCACGCCGCCGGTTTGCGCGCCCTTTGACGCCAAATGCGACGGCACCAAGGAGCTCGACTGCAACTGGGATGGGTCCGCTTGGGAGCTTACCCTAGATTGTGCCGACGTCGGTCAGACGTGCAGCAAAGGCAACTGTACCGACGCGCCGTGTCAGGCCAACCAAGCCGGCTGTGAAAACGGTTCGGTCGTGCAGTGTGACGCCACGGGCGCAACCTGGACCCCGACCGAAGACTGCATCGCTAAAGGCAAAGTTTGTGTAGCCGGGGCCTGCATCGTGGCCTTGTGCAACCCCGGCGGCGGGCAGTGCAAGGGCAACGTCACCCAATCCTGCGCCGATGATGGCAGCGCGTGGGTAGATGGCCAAGACTGCAGTATGTGGGGCCAATTCTGCCAAACCGGCCAGTGCGTCGACGTTGTCTGCGCCACAGGCAGCTTAGATTGCAGCGGAGACACCCTGACGCAATGCGATGACAAGGGCGTCGCCCAGCCCATCCAAGACTGCGCGGCACAAGGGAAAGTCTGCAAAGGTGGTGCGTGCACGACCCCCTAGCGGCGGCCCCCGCGGTTGCCCTCGCAGCGTCTATAGATTTTGAGCCTTTTGGCCTTGCCTAACGCGGCCAACGGCACAAGTAGCTTGACGCCCAGGCCCGCCGCGCCTACGGTAGGTTTTGTGGCATCGAATCAGGCAACGACCGCCCCCTCAGGAGAAAAATCGCTATGGCCCTTGAAGATGACCGCGGCCCCCGCCGGCCAAGCCTCCAATCGCAGTTCTTGCCCGCCACGTCCAAGTCCATGGGCGAGATTTTGTTGCGGGAAAAGCTTGTTTCTGTTGAGCAACTCAAGAACGCCGCTGCCGAAGCTGCCAAGACGGGCAAGCACCTCGGTGGTGCCCTCAATGCCTTGGGGTACTTGGACAACGCGCAACTCGTCGACTTCCTGTCGCGGCAGTTCCAGGTGCCGTCCATTGACCTAAGTTCTGTGGAAATTCGCGATGATGTCGTGCGTTTGGTGCCGCGCGAGGTCTGCGAACGCCATCAGCTCTTGCCCATCGCCCTGCATGGCTCGACGCTGGTGGTGGCCATTGTCGATCCGGGCAACTACCACGCCATTGACGACCTGAAGTTCTTGACTGGCTTGAATATTGAGCTGGTCGTCGCCGCTGAAGATGACATCATCAAGACCCGCTCGCGCTTTTTCGGTCAGGTCGACCAGCTCGCCCTCATCGAGGACATGAACGAGCAGATCGAGTACATGCAGGACGCCGATGACCAAGACACCGACGAACTGGAGAAATCTTCAGGGGAAGCGCCGGTCGTTCGCTTGGTGAATCTGATCTTGGTGGACGCGATCCGGCGTAAGTGCTCGGATATTCACGTGGAATCCTATGAAAAGGCCTTCCGCGTGCGCTATCGCTTGGACGGCGTCCTGCAGGAAATCATGCGTCCGCCCATGAAGTTGCGCAACGCCATTATTTCCCGCATCAAGATCATGAGCCAGCTCGACATCGCTGAGCGCCGCCTGCCCCAGGATGGTCGTATCAAGCTCAAGCTAACCGATGGTAAGGAATGCGATTTCCGCGTGTCGGTGCTGCCGACGCTGTTTGGCGAAAAGGTCGTCATGCGGTTGCTCGACAAGGCCAACCTGCAGACGGACATGACCAAGCTGGGCTTTGAAGAGCACGAGCTGGTCAAGTTCAAGCACGCGATTCATCAACCGTTTGGCATGGTTTTGGTGACGGGCCCCACCGGTTCGGGCAAGACAACGACGCTGTATTCGGCCTTGACGGAACTCAACAAGGTGACCGAAAACTGTTCAACTGCCGAAGATCCTGTGGAATTCAACCTTGAAGGCATCAACCAAGTTCAGATGAACGATGCCATCGGCCTGAACTTCGCGGCGACGCTGCGTTCCTTTTTGCGGCAGGACCCGGACATCCTCATGGTCGGCGAGATTCGCGACTTTGAAACCGCTGAAATTGCGATTAAAGCGGCGCTCACGGGCCACATGGTGTTGTCCACGCTGCATACCAATGACGCGCCCTCGACCATTTCCCGCTTGCTGAACATGGGCGTGGAACCCTTCATGGTCACAGCGTCTTTGAACCTGATTGCCGCCCAGCGTCTGGTTCGCCGGACTTGCGCCGAGTGCCGCGTGCCGGTCGATGTCGAGAAAAGTGCCTGTATTGATGCAGGTGTGACCGAGGAAATGTACGCCACGGCCAAGTTCCTCAAGGGCCCCGGTTGCAACGTCTGCGGCGGATCGGGCTACAAGGGGCGCGTCGCTATTTACGAAATTATGCCTATGTCTGAAGGGTTGCGCGATGCCGTGTTGCAAGGCTTCTCGGCCAGTGAGATGAAGAAGGTCGCGGTCGAAAACGGCCTGCAAACGCTGCGTATGTCGGCGCTCAAGAAGCTGTGCGAAGGTTTGACGACCCTGGAAGAAGTGCTGCGCGTGACGCGTTCGGACTAAGCCGCGCCGTCTTAGCCGCGCCGTGAGGGTCGGCCAGCGTCCCAGCGCCCACAGGGGCTGCAGAGTAGGACGCCAGTGATCATTGCAAGTGAGGGAAACCATGGCGATGTGGCAGTTCGAAGGGTCCAACGGCGATGGGCAGTTCACCCGCGGTGAGCTCGAGGCGGAGACCAAGGAACTGGCTCAGCAGAAGTTGCGGCAACAGGGCATCTCGATCCTCAAGCTCAACAAGAAAAAGAAGGACTTAGACCTCAATATCCCGGGTCTGACGGACGGCGTCCCTCTCAAGAACATGGTTATTTTCACGCGGCAGATGGCGACGATGATCGATGCCGGCTTGCCGCTGGTGCAATGTCTTGATTTGGTAGGGAATTCAGAACCGAATCCCAACCTCAAGAAGACCATTCTCGGCGTCAAAGCGTCGGTGGAATCCGGCTCGTCGTTCTCCGAGTCGCTCAAGAAATATCCGAGAGTTTTTGAGGAGTTGTACATCAACTTGGTGCAGGCCGGCGAGTTGGGCGGCATTCTCGACACCATTATGAATAAACTCGCTGAATATATTGAAAAATCAGCCGAGACCAAGGCCAAAGTCAAGAGCGCCATGAAGTACCCGGTGACGGTGCTCACCGTCGCCATGTCCATTACCGCGGGATTGCTGTGGAAAGTGGTGCCCACCTTTGCCGCCACCTTCCGTTCCATGGGCCGCAAGGAACTGCCGGCGATTACCGAACTGATGGTGAAAATCTCCAATAACTTCATCACAGCAATGCCCTTTATCGCCGGTGGCGTTGCGGCCATTATCGTCGTCTACAAGATGCTGATGAGGACCAAGCAGGGGCCCTATGTCCGTGATTGGCTGCTGTTTCACGCGCCTGTGGTGGGCAATGTGATTCAGAAATCGGCGGTTGCACGCTTTACCCGCACGCTCGGTACGCTGGTGACGGCCGGTGTGCCGATTCTTGAGGCGCTGCACGTAGTTGGCAAGACGTCGGGCAGTTTGGTGATCGAGAGAGCCATCGACTATACCCGCCAAAAGATTACGGAAGGCAAGAACATGACCGCGCCTCTGCTGGAAACCCAAATCTTTCCCACGATGGTGGTGCAGATGATTGCGGTGGGCGAGGCGACCGGTGCCATGGACGTGATGCTCGGCAAGATTGCGGACTTCTATGACACGGAAGTCGATGAAGCGATTGAGGGAATGACGGCGATGATGGAGCCCATCATCATGGTGGTGCTCGGTGGTATCATCGGCTCGGTGATGATGGCCATGTACATGCCGATCTTTACAATGGGCGATAACGTCAAGTAATCACAGGGTTATTCCCAAAGGTCGGCGCCGCCGTGGCCGCGATCCTCCGAGCACAGAGCGGCATCTTTGGACCGTTGGATACGGTTGAATCCGCAGTGGAAATCTCGCTGGTGGGCCGGATAAAGTGGGCGACCCTGGCCCGCATCGTCCTGCTGACGGCCGTACTCGGATTCGCGGTGGTGATGGACGTCGGCATGGGGCCTCAGCGCTCGCCGCGGGCGCCGGACACGACCCTGTACCAAGTCTGTTCGGTCTTCTATTTCCTTACGTTTTTCCTGTTGCTCGGCACGCAGTTGTCGCGGGCATCCACCCTTCGGCTGCGCTTTTTGGCCGGCCTATCGGTGGTGTGCGACGCGGCGCTGGCGATTTGCCTTGTTGCTGTAACTGATGGACTGCATAGTATTTTTCTGTTTGCATTTCCCTTGGCCGCCCTCAATTCGGCGCTCCTGCTCTACCGAATGGGGGCCTTGGGGGCCGCGACCTTATCCATGGCAGGTCTGGCCGCCATGGGGGCCATGGAACTTGGCTATTTACCTTGGAATATAAGTGCTTGGCGCGTGGCATGGCTGCGCGATACCCTGCCGCATTTGCCCCTAGAGCCCATGGATGCCCTGACCCTGCTGACCGTGCAGGCGGCGGCGGTGTATGGCACGGCGTTTCTGGCCGCCCACTTGATGCGCGAGTTGGACAAGGCGCGTGAGCGGGAAAAGAAGGAAAGACAAGAGCTTGCCTCGCTTCGGGTGCATTATGATGACGTCGTCACCTCCATGCCAGACGGCATTGTCACGGTCGACCTCAGCGGGCGAATTACCAGTATTAATCCCGCCGGCCTCGAGATCCTGGAAACCCAATCGGCCCTGGTCTTGACGCGTCAACTTCTTGATATTTTGCCACAAATCGAGCAAACCAGTGACGACTTGGAAATCGTCCGCCCGCGCCGCGACCAGCGCCCGCAGGTCTTAGTCTGTCGCAGCGTGGTCATGCGTGGAGGACCGGGCGAGGCATCTCCTGGAACCCTTGTTGTTTTTCGCGACATGACCGAACAGCGCCGCCGCGATGGCGAGCACCGCGACCGCGAACGGATGGCCGCGATTGGCACCATGGCTGCGGCCGTGGCGCATGAAATTCGCAATCCTTTGGCGTCGATCTCGGGGTCCGTGCAGTTGCTGCAGACCGAGGAGTCTCTGTCCAGCGATGACCGCAAACTCATGGAGATCGTAGTGCGAGAGACCGCACAACTTTCTGATTGGATTGGTGAATTTCTCGATTTTGCCAAGCCGCGACCTTTGCAAATGGGCCCAGTGGACATGCGGGCCTTGGCGCTGGAAACCCTGCAGGCCTGCCGTCAGGATCCGCGCGTGACTGCGGCGGGCATTGAACTGCGGGCTGGGCGGGGACTGATTGCCGGTGAACTGACCAAAGACGCTGTGATGTCAGGGGATGTGCTGCTTTTGCGCCAGGTTCTGTGGAACCTGCTGGTCAACGCGACGCAAGCGGTTTTGGCGGGCGAACGCCGCATGGTGCACGTCGACCTGTCCGTGGGCATTGCCGCCCTGGAACTGTACGTGGATGACAGTGGCCCAGGGATTGAAGTATCCGATCTGCCACATCTTTTTGAGCCATTCTTTACGACCAAGGGTCAGGGCACGGGCCTAGGGCTCGCCACCGTCAAGCGCCACGTTCTGGCGCACCAAGGCGAGATTCGTGTGGAAAAATCGCCATTTGGCGGTGCTCGTTTTGCCGTAACCTTGCCGTTGCGACCGACCGGCGGCTTTGCCAGTCGCATCAAGGCTCGGCCCGATGAGGTTGGCCAACTCGCGTCCCGAGGCCCGCGCACCAGCGTGGGCACCGTCAGGACAGCCGAGCTAGGTGGTGTATGAGCAAATCCTTGATTTCACTCATTTTGTGCTTTGGTTGCCTGCAAGTGTCGGGCTGTGGCAGTTCCGCTTCTGCGGCGGCGGACAGCGCAGGGGCGACCGACGTTGGTAGCGCTGATCTGCCGCAACCGCTTGATGCAGATGCACTTTCTGTCGATGCGTCCTCGACGGCTGGCGACCTCCCCGTTGCCGCTGAGGACGCCCCCGGCGACGACCTGCCCAGCGATGACGGTCCGCAGGACACCGCGGCAACCGATGGTCCGGGCGTGGATGCCGATGCTGCTTCACTCTGGCCAGTTTTCATCAATGAAGTCGCAGCTCAAGGCACATCGAGCGGCACCTTCAATCCCAGCGGTGGTGACTGGGCCGAGCTCTACAACTCCGGCCTCACGCCCGTAGACCTCACGGAATGGCGAATTGCTAGTAAAACCAAAGCATTTGCGGACGCTCATGTCCTTGGCCCCGCCGCGCAACTGCCTGGCCATGGGTATTTAATCTTGTATTTCAACACGGTAGGTCAGGGCGTGCCCAACATCAACGACAAGATCAAGGGCAGCGCTGACAGCTCCTTGCAACTATGGTCGCCTCAACAACAAATCGTGGACGGAGTTGCCTGGACCGTCGCCGACGTGGTCAAGGGAGGCAGCTACGGACGCTCCCCCGATGGCGGCGCTTCCTGGCATGTTTACGCCAAAGGGCAGGCAACGCCGGGCCAGCCTAACTTCTAGTTATAAAAAGGATCCCCATGCTTCCCGTGGCCATTGCTCCCTCGCTGCTGTCCGCCGATTTTGCGCGATTGGCCGATGAAATTGCCTCCGTGCGCGGGGCTGAGTTGCTCCACGTTGACGTGATGGACGGGCGCTTTGTGCCCAACCTGACCATCGGCGCGCCGGTTGTGGCAAGCCTGCGAAAAGTCACCGATATTCCCCTTGATTGCCACCTCATGGTGCAAAATCCGGACCTGCTGCTGGAGGATTTTGCCAAGGCAGGTGCTCGGTATTTGTCCGTACATATCGAGGCTTGTCCCCACTTGCACCGGACCGTGCAGCGCGTTCGCGCTCTTGGCATGGCGCCGGGCGTGGCTTTGAACCCGCACACTAGCTTTGCCCAGCTGGAACCCATTCTGCCGTTTGTGGATTTTGTCTTGGTCATGAGCGTCAATCCGGGCTTTGGCGGGCAATCGTTCATCGCAGAGGTCTTGGGCAAAGTGCGGGCTATCGACGCGTGGCGCAAGGCAAATCGCTCGAGCCTAGCCATCGAGATTGATGGTGGTATCACTGCAGACACCATCGCCCAGGCGCGGCAGGCGGGATGCGATTGGTTCGTCGCCGGCTCGGCGGTTTTTGGCAAGCCGGATCGGGCAGCGGCCATGGCGAATTTACGTGTCGCTGCGGTGCGTTAAATGGATAATGACGAGCTCAAACGACCGGTGCCGTCCCAGCCCTTGACCGTGCCCCATGTGGACGCCCAAGGCCGTTTGCAGGCGGGCCGGTACGCGCAGCCTTGGCCCTCGCCGCGGATCACGGCGCCGTGGGGGCGAAGAAAGCGTTGGCATTACTTGAGTTTTTCCAGTGATCGCTATTTTGTCGCCCTGGCCTTGGTGGACTTAGGCTACCTGGGCAATGCGTTTGTCTACGTGATCGACCGTGAATCCGGGCAGATGCTGCAAACTGAGGCGGTAGTTCCCCTGGCCTGGGGCTTGAAGCTCGCCACGGATGTGCGCGATGGCCAGAGTCGCTGGAGGTCTGCTGGCAAGAATCAGGTGCAAATCGACGCAGTTCCTGGCGGCTGGCGGGTGACCTTGGATCTTCGTCTGTGGCCGCAGGGCTCGGCTCGGCGCGGTGATGCGGTGGCGGTGCTTGGGCAATGGCAGGTGGCCGAAGATGCGCAGGCGCTGGCTTTGCTGCATCCATTCTCGCCAACTCAGTGGGCCTATACCCATAAATCAATGGGCAATTTGGCGCAAGGCTTCCTGCAGGTTGCCGGGCTGCGCTATGAGCGGTCTTGGCTGGTGGCCAGTGATTGGACCGATTCCTGGGCGCAACGGCATACCCGTTGGAATTGGGCGAGTTTTGCGACCCTCCTTAGCGATGGTCGGCGCTGTGGCCTCAACGCCTCGGCCCATGTCTACCAAGATGAACATGGACAAGGCCTTGAAAATGCTGTACAAATTGACGGACGCCTGTATTTGCTTCCTCACGTGACGATGGCTGTGCCGGACCGTCCGGGGCTGGCGCCGTGGCGGATCGAGGGTGACGGGATAGACTTGAAGTTTCAACCTCTTGGAGCTCGACAGCAACGCGTCAACGCTTGGATCCTGCGCAGTGCCTTTGTCCAGCCCTACGGCATGTTCCGCGGCACGATTCGCGTAGGCGAAGAAACTCTTGTGATTGACGACGCTTTTGGCGTTGTCGAAGATCACGACGCCCTGTGGTAACAGGCCATGCGGCAAATTCCTCTATGCCGTAGCGCTGGGTTGCGCTAGTATCCCGCCACCGGTCGAGGACGGCCGGAAGTCCGAGGACCATGCGACTCCATTCCGCCCTGGCCACCCTGGCCGCCGCCCTGCTGCTCGGCAATGCTTGCAGTAAAAACGCTTCTGATTCTAAACCTCTAGAGACCAAGCCGGTGCCCGCTGCCCCTGCCGCTGCGGCTTCGGCTGCTGGTGCCGTGCCGACGCCTGCTGCGCCCGCCGACGACGCGCCAGCGGCTGGTCACAACGCCTTGCCCGCCGGCCACCCGCCGATGGACGGTGCCGCTGCCGACGTGGCTGTGGGTACCTTTGCGGCGCTTGATAAAAATATCACGGACTTGCGAACCCATCGCAGCGAACTCAATGGCCAGACTTTGAGCGTGCGCGGTCGGGTCACCAAGGTCAACCGTGGCATCATGGACCACAATTGGTTGCATTTGCGCGATCCGAGCGGCGACGGCGAGCTCATCATCACCACCAAAGCCGATGCTAACAAAGGCGATTTGGTCGTGGTCAAGGGCAAGGTCGCCATCGACCGTGACCTCGGCGCTGGCTATCGCTATGACGTGCTGATTGAGGATGCCGAAGTCCGCATTGAAGCCACTTCGGCTCCGCTGCCGGGCGCTCCGACGCCTGCCGCTGGTACGCCGACCCCTCCCGCTGGAGGCCCCATGCCTTTGCCGCCGGGGCATCCTGCCATGCCCAGCCAAGCCCCGGCCCCAGGTGCCCCCGCCCTTCCGCCCGGTCATCCAGCTACGGGTGGCAATCCGTAGGCATTTCAAGCTATTGCCCGAGACTGATCGGCCTCAATGCTGGCGCATGAACTGGACCGCCTGCGTTTGGCCACCCGAACTGGGAAATGTCCGCTGTTCCGCCGGACCGGCCATCTGTCCGCCAGCGAGCGCATCTGTCCCGGCGTGGCGGCGATTGGCCATGGCCCGGGTGCGCAGTCCGCCTCCTTGCGTAGATTGCCCATCAGAACAAGCAATTAGCGCTTGCTGACGTGACGCGACAACTGCTGTCGCATAGCACCGTAGGCCCCCTTGCGCCGCGGACTGCCACTGTTAGTCTCCAGGCTCCTTGACACCAGGAGACCTCATGCCGCGCCCCTTCCGTTTGCTGCACACGGCCGATTGGCACATTGGCAAGACCTTGTTTGGCTTGTCTCTTTTGGCTGACCAGCGCCATGTCTTGCGTCAGTTGCTGGACCACGTGCGGGCCCAGAGGCCTGATGTCGTGGTGGTGGCGGGGGATATCTACGATCGCTCGGTGCCCCCGGCCGAAGCCATTGCATTGCTTGATGAAACCCTGACAGAACTCGTGGCTGAATTGCAGACGCCGGTGGTCCTGATTGCCGGCAACCACGATGGGCCAGAGCGCCTGGGCTTTGGTGCGACCCTGCTGCAGCGTGCGGGCCTGACGATTCGCGGGCCTGTGGACCTAGATGCACCGCCGATTCGTTTTCAAATCGAAGGGTTGTCTGTCGTACTGTGTCCGCTGCCCTACGCCGAACCGGTGGCCGTGCGGTCCCAGTTGTCAGAGTCCCAACGGCAGAGCATCCCCGACCACGCAGCGGCTTTGCGCCGGCAAATTCAACGCATGAAAGCGCAGTTACAGCCTCAAGACCTGGCCGTAGCTGTGGCTCATGCCTTTGTGCAGGGCGCCAAGGTCGTCGACCAAAGTGCTGAGGAGTACAGCGACGTAGAACGTTGCCTTTCGGTCGGTGGCTCGGCGCTTGTGCAACCCAGCGTGTTTGATGGATTTACCTACGCAGCCCTAGGCCACCTGCATTCGCCGCAGTGGGTGGGCGCGGCCCGGCGTGTGCGGTACAGCGGATCCTTGCTGCAGTACTCATTTGCTGAGGCGAATCAAGCACGTTCAGCCACGCTGCTCGAGATCGCGGCCGACGGCAGTCTGCAAAGCCGCGACCTGCCTCTGCAGCCTCAGCGCCCGTTGCGCACCATCCGGGGAACGTTGGCGGAACTGCTGGCCCAGGGCAGCCAAGATCCTAAAAAGCTTGATTTTATTTCGGCGACCCTGCTCGATCCGGGCGTGCTTCTCGACCCCCTTGGCCGGCTGCGCAAGGTGTATCCCAACGTACTGCACATCGATCGACCGCAGCTGCAGGCGGGGTCTGGGGCCTTGCTGCAAGGGGATCATAGACAGAGGCAGCCACTTGATATTGTAAGTGAATTTTGGCAATCAGTGCGCGGCGAGGATCTTGGGGCCGATGCCCAGGCGGTCCTGCTGCCGGTTCTGGACCGCTTGACCAACCGCCATGGAGAGCAAGCATGAAGCCCCTACGCCTGACCATGCAAGCCTTTGGACCCTTTGCACAAAAGGAGACGGTCGACTTTGAGCGCCTGCCTGCGCGCGCGCCTTTTACCATCAGCGGTCCCACCGGGGCGGGTAAGACCTCACTGCTCGATGCCATCTGCTTTGCGCTGTTTGGCGAGACGTCCGGCGGTGAACGCAAGAGCGGTGAAATGCGGAGTCATTACGCGGAGAAACAGGTTCCGACTGAGGTTTGCTTGACCTTTGCGCTGGGCGCAGACGTTTGGCGTGTGACCCGCCGGCCCAAGGTTGGCGAAGGCAACGGGCAGGGCGAGTTTGCCGAACTCGAACAGCAAATCGACGCCACCAACTGGCAGTCGACCATGCACAAGTTGAAGGAAATTGATAAGAAAATCAAAGATCTACTGGGCTTTGATGTCGGGCAGTTCCGTCAAGTCGTGGTCCTGCCCCAAGGCGCTTTTCGTCAACTCCTGACCGCGAGCAGCACGCAGCGGGAAGCGATTCTCAAGCAACTGTTCGGTACGCATTTGTACGAGCGCGTGCAAAAAGTCCTGACAGAACAAGCTACTGCCTTGGGCCAGCAGTGTGGTCAAGTGCAGACCCGGCGGCAGACCCTGCTGGAGACCCATGGGGTCAAGACCGTCCCTGAGGTCAATTTGCTAGAAATTTCAGTAAGTCAGCAGACGGATCGGGCCAAAAAGACAGCCATCGCCATGGCCCGCGTGAGGGAGCAGGCGGAGGCGAACCTGCAGGCTGGGGTGCAGGCTCAGCAAAAGCTGGCTGATCAGCGTAAGGCTGCAGACGTACTTGCGAATATTTTGCTGGAGCAGCCCGAGCAGCAGGCTCGCCTTGACGCCATCCAAGCGGCGCAAAAGGCCCAAGCGGTAGAGGCCAGCCACGCCGTTGTGCAAGCAGCGCAGGCTAATGTCTTGGAATTAAATAAACAAGTCGACATTGGGTTGGACCGTCGCAATGAGCTACTGCCCCAAGATGCGGCGTGCCAGGCGGCCTTAGTGGCGCAGCAGCAGCGCCAAGGGGAACGCGACCAATGGATGGCGCAGGCCAGTGAACTCGAGAAAAAGCGCAGCAAAGTCAAGGAATTGGATGCGGCCACCCTGCAGACAGTGGCGCACAAGAAAGGCCTCGCGCAGCAGCAGGCGGCCGTACAACGGCAGGACAAGGCCGTGCGCGACCTGGAGATTTCCTTGCCTACCTTGCGCGACCAGTCTCAGCGCCTGCAGACGTTGGCGGCGGGCTTGGCAGGTAAGCGCGCTCACGTTGAAAAGCTCAAGCGAGTTCAGGGGCTACATCGAAGCTGGCAAGCGGAACTGGGCAAAGTCGTCGAGTTGAACAACGCCGTCGCCATGGCGAACATGACGGTGGATGGGGCCAATGATCAGGCCCACAAAGCGGCAAGGGCGCATGATGCGTGCGATTTTGCTTGGATTCGTGGCCAAGCATCGCGTCTTGCAACGGCATTGGTGGACGGTGAGCCCTGTGTGGTGTGTGGCAGTTGCACGCATCCCGCCCCGGCACCTACTGCGGCAACTACGCCCACGGACGCGCAATTGGCGCAATCCAAGGCCGTGTCGACCCAAGCGCAGGCCGCGGCAGCCGATGCAGCGCAAGGATTGGCAGTGATCAAGGCTCGGTTGGTGGCGGTTCAAGAAGCTGTAATCAAAGCAGAAAATGACTTTCTGGCCGAGGGCGTTGCCCTAGAGGACGCAAGCGACGGTGCGGTGCAGACCGCGGTCACGGCGGTACAGCAGGCGCAGCGGGCAGAAGCGGGGCTCGGTGCTGCTCAACTAGCTGTCGATAAAGCGGAAAAAGACCTGGATCAAGGACGAGTGCAACTCGGTGTCTTGCAGCAGGCCCTGGGCGTTGGGCAGACGGAGTTGGCAGTCCTTGACCAGAAAATCGCTGAATTAGAAAAGGATTTGCCCGATAGCTGTCGAACGCTGGCCGCCCTGGATTTGGCCCACGCGCGCTGCGTTGACCAAGCAAAGCAGTTGGCCGATGGGCTGCAAGAGGCCCAGCGGAAAGCAACGACGATTGCAGGTGAATTGACGGCGGCGGTGGCCAAGTTAGAGGCGGCCCAGCACAGTCTGGATCAGGCCCGCCAGCACGATGAACGAACCACGCAGGCCCGCACGAAGATTCTGGAACAACAAGGTTTTGCCAGTCTGCAGGCTTGGCAAGCGGTGCGTCTATCGCCCACGGACCTTGGGCTGCGGCAAACAGAGGCAGCAGCGTGGCAGAATCGGCTGGCAAAACTTCGTGGAATTGCAGAGAAAGCGGCGGAAGTCGCGGCAGGCATTGCTGCGCCGGCGTTGCCCGAGTTGCAGGCGCTCGCGGACCAAGCACGCTCGGCCGACGAGGCAGCGCAGCAAGCCAGGGCAGAGTCTGGCGAACGGTTGCGCCAACTGCGTAGAACAATAGCTCAACTGCACGAGCTGGACCTTGAGTCGGGCGAGCTCGAACGGCGCTACTCGGTGGTCAAAGGACTGGCGGCGACCTGCAGTGGCGAGAATCCCAAAGGCCTGCCGCTGCAGCGCTTTGTGCTCGCGGGGCTGCTTGATGACGTGCTCCGCGCCGCCAGCGTCCGCCTGGTGCAGATGACGCGTGGACGCTATAGCCTCTTGCGCAAAGAGGAAATCACCGACAAGCGCTTTTCCTTTGGCCTCGATCTGGAAGTGCTGGACGCCTACACCGGCCAACAGCGCCCAGCGACGACGCTTTCGGGCGGCGAAGGGTTTCTCGCCTCCTTGGCCTTGGCCCTTGGTTTGTCTGACGTGGTGCAGGGTTACAGCGGTGGGATTCGCCTGGACGCGCTGTTTATTGACGAAGGGTTTGGCGCTTTGGACACCGACACCTTGGAGTTGGCGATTCAGGCGCTGGTGGAACTCACTTCGGGGCCAGCCGCGGCGGGGCGCATGGTCGGTGTGATTTCGCATGTGCCTGAATTAAAGGCACGTTTGGCCAAGGGGATTGAGGTTGAGCTGCGCGCGGATGGCCTAGGTAGTTCGGTGCGCGTGCTGGCTTGAGGTGTCCGCCGGGCGTCGAATTCGCCAGTTGCTGCCTTAATACCCAAGCGTAATCGGCGTTTGCACGACGCCACCTTGCTGGCTCATCGGAAAGCGAAGGGCATAGACCACCAAGTCGCAGCAGGCCAGGAGATTCTTATAATTCTCATCAGTTCGCGGCGCACCCCATAGCACGTCGTGCACCACGCCGGTCGCGCCGATGGCAACGCGGGGCCGCAGGAGCAGGGCTACTCCGTCGCGGCCTTCATTTTCCATATAGCAGGCCTGCAGTTTGCTCGCTGTCGCGTTGATCAAGGCCGCGGCCTTCTGGCGATCCAGGGCGTGGCCGGCCGGGTCCGCAGGGTCTTGGCCACAACTGCTGACGCGTTCGGCCGACAGGGGCTCGGCATCGCGCGCTTTGGGGAAGTGCGTTAAGTACTGAAGGGATGCCTCGCAGAATGCCTTCTTCCAACGCATTCCCCTCGCTCCCTTGGACGCCGCGCCGTGGGCCTCTTTGGCACGCCTGAGGCACAGCGCCCAACTGCTGATTAGTCGGGCAGAATTGATCACCGTCATCGGTCCAAATGCCAACACGCCGCAGTCGCCACAGCCGACCATCTACCTGGGTGATCTGGTTGATCGGCCTGAGCTTTTATGCGATCTCGAAGCCCAGACTCCGGGTACCACCGAGGCGATGCGCGCCCTGGTCCACGAGCGCATGGCGCACAAACTCGGCGGACAGCCGGCCTTGCTGCTGGACGAGCCGGACAATCACCTGCCGCCCCAAGGTGCTTCGGCCCTTGCCTACACCGATTGGGCCAACGCGCATGGCTGTTAGCCCCTGCTGCAATTGGCCTGGCACAGGCTGCCGGACATCGCCAAGGCTAACGGCGGCCTGTACTACCCCAGGGAAACCACGGTGGCCCAGTTGCTGACAAGCCCAGCGCCCGCCGGAGGGACGGCGGTGCAGTTGGACCGCCAACAACGCTGGATTCGCGCATGGTTAGACGCGGGGGCGACCTGGATTCGTCTTGCTAGCGCTTGGCCCCAGTTGCAGCACGCGCCAACGCCGCAGCCCGGCACCGATGCAGCTGTCGGCCTGCTCATCGACCGCCTGTGGCACTGGCGCACCGATCGCCTGATGCACGGAGCCCCGCCAGTGCCCGCGCCCTGGGGCCGAATGGACGTACATTCTACCAGGGCAAAATGCTGTCCGTCGGCTTTGAGGAGGCGCCTTGGTGCATCGCGCGTCATCAGTATCTGACCATCGAGGACACGCGTCTGAGCCAGGAGGAGAAGGACCTCGGGCGAGCTGGCAACCTAAAATTTCAATGGTCCTGCAGTATTCACGGTGAGCGGGACTGTCCTGGCGCCTTGGCCCTGGTCGAGCAACTGCTGCACGACCTAAGCCATGCGCAGCCCGGCGATCCGCTGGAACAGCACGCGGCGAAAATCGCTTCTCCACTATGGCGTGACACCTTGGTTGCACTGACGAATCTGCCGCTTGGCACGGATTACGATGAAAAGGCTTCGGCGCGTCCTGAGTCGGTAAAACCTTTGCCCCAAGGCATCTTGCGCTGGAAGCTGATGGTTGACAAAGATGGCCGGCCCCTATCCATCGGCATGGTCATTCAAATCCCGAATAAAAAGAAGGGATTTAAGACAACCAATGTGCCCATGGCGCGCTATCTTGCGCTGGCCCAGGAGCGCGGCACGCCGGAGGATATGGGCCTAGCCGAATTGGCCCATACGCAGTCTCTGCTGGGACACCACAGCTACTGGCATAGCGAAGTACTTTGGCAGGGTTTCTGGCGGCTCTTGCTTGCGCTGGCGGCGTTGCTGGTGGGCGATGCGCAGCAGTTGTACGCCCTCAAGCGTATGAGGTCCAGGATAATCATAACACCTTGTGATCACGATGAAATAAGTGTAACACCGGCCAGTGACACCGGCCAGTTGGCATGGATCGATGTGCCGGCCATGCCCGTCTCCACCGGCCCAATTTTGCTGCGCGAGGCATCGAGCCAATCCTACCAACTACTTGACTTGCCTAGCGAAACTCGCCCCATTCTCCGGCAGTTGCGCCGGTGCGACGGTCGGTTTCCTCACGCGACCTTGGACCAGGTGCTCAAGAGCCTGGGCGGCCACCCGGAACTGCCGGTAGACGTGCACCGCGACATCGCCGGCCAAGAAATCAGGCATTTTGTCCAAATGGCGAGCGGAGTTGCGTCCCATTGGCGAAGCGGGCATCGCCATCGCGCTGCGACTGCGGCTCAAGGGCACGGGCGAACATCCCTGGCAGTCCGCCTGGCTGCTACCTGGACAGGGCTTGGCGCAGCTGTCGATGCTGATGGGGGGGCAGCGCGTCTGCGCGTCCCGCGATTTTCCCGCCGAGCTTGATCGCGCCAACCGCTTAGTAGGCCTGCTGAATCTGCCGCCGGGCGATTCGGAACTGCCCTTTACGACGCTGGTGAAAGATGCCGATTGTGCAGCCGATCTGCTGCTGGCACTGACCGATCCAGCCCTGGGGCTGGAGGTTTACCGGCCCGAGGGGGCCCGAGCGCGGACAGTCAGACCGGCAGATGCTGAGGACCTGGGCCTTCACCTGCGGGCTGGTCGCGACTGGTTCGACGTCAAAGGCGGCGTGACGGTGGACGAGGTGCATGTGCCCATCGCCCGCCTGCTCGAACTGTTGCGCAGCGGACGACGGACTGTACCGGTGGACGCGAACACGCTGATTTACCTCTCTGAATCGCTGCGGCGGACCCTGGCCCGGTTGGCCGATGTCGCCCATTGCAAGCGTGCGGGCGTGCAAGTGGGGCTGGTGCATGTGCCGGCGCTGGCTGACCTGGGACCCGGGGTCGAGGTGCCTCTGGCATGGCGGGCGATGGCCCAACGCCTAGCCCAAGCGCCCCGCATTGTACCCAGACAACCCGATGGATTGAAAGCCGAACTTCGACCCTTCCAAATCGAAGGCATGCATTGGCTGCAGCGCATGGCCCACTGGGCGCCGGGAGCCGTGCTCGCCGATGACATTGGCCTAGGGAAGACCGTGCAGGCACTGAGTCTTCTGCTGCATCGGCAGGCCCTTGGCCCGGCGCTGGTGGTGGCGCCGCTGACCTTGGCGAGCAACTGGCAGCGGGAGCAAGAGCGGTTTGCGCCTGGGCTAAGGCTGCGTTGGCTCAAGACCACGAGCGACAAAGAACGCCAGAAACTCAAGTCAGGACAGGTGGTTTGGGCAAGTTGGGACCTCATGGCTCAGCGTATCGATGCGCTGGCTCCCATGCAATGGGCGACGCTGGTACTCGATGAAGCCCAGGCCGCCAAAAACCCGTCGACGCGGCGAGCGCAGTCGCTGTTTTCGCTGCAAGCAGGCTTTGGTCTTGCACTTTCCGGCACGCCGGTGGAGAACCGCATTGCCGAACTGTGGAGCCTGATGCGCGCGACGGTGCCGGGTCTGCTGGGCGGCTGGGCGGCTGGGCGTCCTTTCGCGATGACATGGGCGAGGCGGTTGAGCTCAGAGGGGAAAAATGGGCAACCCAGCGCTTGGCCCGGGTGATTCAACCCTTGCCGCTGCGACGGACCAAGCGCGAAGTCGCCAAGGATCTGCCTGAAACGACTGAAATTACGATAGAAATCGAGTTACCGCCGGACCAAAGAGCGATGTATGCAGAGCATCGCCAAGCCGTGCTGCATTCCCTGAGCGACCCGACTAGCCCGATGCCACCGGCCAAAAGGAAGATGTTGGTGCTGCCAGGCCTGATGCGCCTGCGGCAACTGGCGTGTCATCCCCAACTCATTGATGCAGAAGCGCCTTTGACGTCGGCCAAACTGACGGTGCTCCTTGAAAAGTTGCTGGAACTGCACCAGCAGGGGCACCGCGCGCTGGTCTTTAGCCAGTTTACTCGACACCTTCGCTTGGTCCACGCAGCCTTGGAGCAGCCTGGGCTGATCTGCGGCTACCTTGACGGCAAAATGGCGGAACGAGAGCGCCATGCCGCCGTTCCAGCGTTCCAGGCCGGACGGGGCGATGTGTTTTTGCTGTCGCGCAGGGCCGGTGGCGTCGGACTCAATCTAACATCAGCGAGTTACCTATTCCTCCTGGACCCGTGGTGCAATCCGTCCGTGGAGGATCAGGCCGCCGCTCGGACCCACCGCATTGGCCAAACCCAGGCGGTGACCGTCCACCGGCTTGTGGCCAAAGAGCCTGTAGAGGAAGCGATTTTGGCGCTGCAGGCCGAAGAGCGCAAGATGGTGGACCGGGTCCTAGACGGCACGGGCGCGGCCTCCAAGATTGGGGATGCGGAGTTGCTGGCGGTCCTGATGGATAAGGCGGCTTAGCCCGGGAGGACGACCGGACGTCTTTACCCTTTGTTTCGCCGGGGTACACCGCCCATTGCGCCGATCCGTTCGAGTTGACACGCCCCTTGGCCTCGCGCACAGTCCTTGGCAGACCCGCAGGAGTGCACAGGACATGGCACCAAGTAAAAACCCGAATATTCAAGAGAAATTATCCAGAGCCATCCCCTGCGCAACCGAGGCTGCCGCCGAGTCTCGCTGCCGTGTCGTGGCCCCTGTTGTCCTGTGCGCGGTCCTTGCCCTCGGCCTGGGCTGCTCCGGAGCCGAAACCGACGGTGGTGCCCCGGGCGGCGAGCAACAACCCCGCGTAATGACTGGCATGATCGAGGTCCACAACCGCGTTCGTGCCAGCGTCGGCGTGCCGCCCTTGACTTGGTCGCCTACCTTGGCCAGCTACGCCCAGGCGTGGGCTGAACATTTGGCCAGCGACGGCTGCCGCATGGTCCACCGCAGTCACGCGGGCAACAACCCGCTGAAAGCAGGTGAAAACCTGTACTGGGCCAGTCCCACGCGCTGGAGCGACGGACGCAGCGAACCACAGCGTATCGCGCCCGAACAACCACCCGCAGCTTGGGCCGGCGAGGGCAGCGACTACGACCTCGGCAGCAACCGCTGCGCAGAGGGCAAAGTCTGCGGCCATTACACCCAAATGGTGTGGGCCAGCAGCCGGCAGGTTGGGTGCGGCAGCCAACTGTGCGCCGACGGCGGGCAGATCTGGGTCTGCAACTATGATCCTCCAGGCAATTGGGTCGGTCAGCGCCCCTATTGACCGTTAGGCGGCGATGGCCGCTGCTGAGGGCGAGACACGGCGACTCGGACCCAGCCGGCGGCCTGAGCCGGGCACGCACGCAAAGTCCCCTTAAATACGCAGGAAATAGCGAAAACCTGGTTACACCGACGCCCGATGGGCTCCGTTGGGACCAGCCCGCGACCAGGCGCGCCGCATCCCACCCCGTGCGGGAACACCAAATAGCCATTCGTTTCCAAGACCTTATGAATGATCGCCCGTTTCTTGCGCTGATCACTAAGATTCGGCGATGAAATACAAGGCGTTCCTCAGTCCACCCCGGTGCAAGTCGATTTCGTGACGGACGGGGATGCCAACAGGCGACAAACCGCGACGAAAGTTGAAAAGAATGACCAAGGACGATACTTGTCCACCTGTCAAGCCCAAGACCGCGCCAAATGCAACATAGGCGGCCCGCTGGGCGACATGATATCGTTCCGTCGCAGCCACTTTCATCAGTGGCAGCCCGCCCGACACGGCCAAGGACGCCGGCCCTCAGAAGCAGGGGCACTCAACACCCACTGAAGTATATGTCCGCAAAAATAATAGGTGATCGCCATCAGACTGATTTTTGGCATTCCGCTACCGTCCCGCTAGGCAAATGATGGGCCTATGACGCGACGCACCGGCATAGAAATGGCTTATCAACTCTGGCTCCGGCAAGTCGGGGCGCGGATGCGTGAAGCCCGGCATCTGCGCGGCTGGACGCAGGTGCAGGCGGCCCAGGCCTGCCGCGTCGACATCAAGCAGGTGCAGGACTTTGAGCACGGTCGCCGCCCGCTGAGTACCCGTAGCCTATTCGCCATCGCCTTGGGCCTGCAAGTCCCCGTCCACACGCTGATTCCAACGCCCGATGAGGTTCAAGAGGGGAGCGAGCTAACGCCGCAGCCTCGCCTGGCCAGTCCATTGTATCTTCAGGAGGATCCTTACCAGCTGCGCGCGCTGTCGGCGGCCGGCTGGCGTTTGATCCATGCCAACGCAGACTCGCGACCTCTGCGTGCCGTCGCCGTCTTCGATGGCTCAGCCCCTACTGGATTGCCTGGTGAGAATTCTGCTTGCATCATCCTGGCTTGGGCATTACCGCCCACGGGAATTCGTCGGTCACGGCAAGGGCATTTCCTAGTGCGGTCCTCGTGTGCCGCCTCTAGCTCAGGTGCCGCCTCTGCCGCGGGCGCAAGCTCAAATAGCTATGAAAATTCGTGGGTTTTAGCCCATGACCCGCCGATTGAGCCCCTGCTCGGCAAGATAGTTTTGCTGCGCGAACCTGCCGTACAGAATGGCGCTCCCGGCCCCGTGGTATGTCGGCGTGTTGGAGCTCTGCAACTCGTTGACCATATTGTCCAATTGCGCCTTGACAGCCTCGAAGGCGGACAGTCAGGACGCTGGATCCAGGTCGCCCCGCACCTGCCGTCGCCGCTACTGGGCGAAGTGCTGTGGATTGTCTAGAACCCTGAACGCGAAGCTCCTTGCCGGCTCGCCGGACAGTATTTCCTTTTAATTTCAAATCTTTACACATCTCATGGCCCGCGCGTGCGGTTCACCCAGGGTTACGTGATTGGGGCGATTGTTCGCTTGGGGCCCGCAGCACCCGCGCTCGAAGCGTTTTGCGCCGTCATCTCGCGTCCATGGCCCTATGTCCATTGCCCGCCGCGCACCTTTCACGCTAGCCTACCGCTCCGCAGCGCACCCGACGCGCCTGGTAGCAGCCCATGACCATCCTGAATTCATACCTTTGCGATAAATGGCAAGCCGGCTCGGACCCGCAGACGCCGCTGTATGACGCGACGACGGGCCTAGTCGTTGCGCACGCCTCGTCCCACGGGCTGGATTTGGGCGCGGCGCTGCACCACGCGCGCACCGTCGGGGGGCCTGCCCTGCGGCACTTGACCTTCGCCCAGCGGGGCGAGCTGCTGATGTCCCTGTCCCAGGCCCTGCATGAACACCGCGACGCCCTCATCGAAGCCTCGCGCAGCAACATGGGCACCACGCGCAGTGACGCCAAGTTCGACCTCGACGGCGCCATGGGCACGCTGGCCTATTACGCCGGTGTGGCCAAGCAACTAGGCGACAAAACAGTGATCTTGGACGGAGATCAGATTCAGTTCTCGCGCTCCAAGCGCTTTCTCGCCCAGCACATCTTCAGTTCGCGCCGCGGCGTCGCCATCCACATCAACGCCTTCAACTTTCCGGCATGGAATCTTTGCGAAAAAGCGGCGTGCGCCTTGCTCGCGGGCGTGCCGGTGTTGGCCAAACCGGGAACGGCGACGGCGCTTCTCTCCGTGCGCATCGTCGAGATTTGGGTCGACAAGGGCATTGCGCCCCTTGGAACCCTTCAACTATTGACGGGTTCAGCCGGTGACCTGCTCGACCATGTCGGCCCCCAGGACTGCATCGTCTTTACCGGTTCGGGCAGCACCGGCCAGCAAATCCGCAGCCATCCCAAGGTGCTAGCACACAACGTGCCTGTCAATGTCGAGGCAGATTCCCTCAACGCTGCCGTGCTAGGGCCGGACGTCGAACCCGGTTCGGACACCTTTGGCATGTTCATCAGCGAAGTCGCGCGCGAGATGACCCAAAAGGCGGGCCAAAAATGTACCGCAATTCGCCGCATTATCGTTGCCACAACGGCGCTTGAAGCCGTGCGGGAGGCGCTGGTCGAGCGGCTGCGCGACGTCATCCTTGGCGATCCAGCCGACAGTCGCACAACCTTAGGGCCTCTGGCCGGACCGGCGCAGGCTCGGGATGTAGCTGCAGGTCTTGCGGAATTGGCCAAGAACGCCGAACTCATCTATGGCGGGCAAACCGAGGTTCCGGGACATGGGTACTTTGTGGCCCCCCACCTGTTCCTCAGCACCCTGGGCAAAGATGCGCCTTTTGTCCATGAACACGAGGTCTTTGGCCCGGTCGCCACCCTACTACCGGTCGCGGGAGACGCCCAAGGGGTCATCGACGTCGTTGCGGCGGGGGGCGGCGGCCTAGCCTGCAGCCTCTTTAGCGACGACGCAGCCTGGGCGGGCGAAGTCCTCGCGGGCATCGCTCCGTATAGCGGGCGGATTTATTGGGGAAGTGCCAAAGTCTACGACCAGGGAACCGGCCACGGCGCGGTCATGCCCCAACTCGTTCACGGCGGCCCCGGCAAGGCGGGCGGCGGCGAGGAACTGGGCGGCGAACGCGGCCTACGCTTCTACTTACAACGCACGGCAATTCAAGGCGATACTCAGCTCTTGCGCAGCGTTTTCGGGCGCATTGCCGACTAGGTCAGCCAACGCCGCGGGCCATCCGTTCAGGTCATCTTGCGGTAGACGCCGACCACGCTGCCGATCAGATTGGCCGTCTTGAAGTCCGATCGGTTGATGTAAATCGGCTCCATCGTTCGGTTTTCAGGCTGAAGGCGGATTCGATCGCCCTCGGGAAACCAGCGTTTGACTGTCGCTTCACCATCAATCACGACCACCACGATTTCGCCGCTCCGCGCTTGAGGTCGGCGTTTGACGAACAGGAAGTCATCCGGAAAAATACCAGCATCAATCATCGATTGGCCGACAACCCGCAGGGCAAAGACCTCGCCCGGCCCGCCTAGCAGGAAGGAGTCAATGACGAGGCTGTCCTCAGCTTCCTCTACCGCCAAAATAGGCAGTCCTGCTGCGACCTTACCGAGCACTGGCACCCGCACCTGACCCTCTTGAGTCGGCGGATAGCCCAGCCCAAGGTCCGGCAACATCCGGCGCACTGGCGGCCGGTCATCGAGCGGCTCTCGCACGACCTGCAGCGACCGCGACATATGCCCAGAACGATTCAGAAATCCTTTCCGCTCCAGGGCGCGCAAGTGGTCAGACACGCCGTTGGTCGAGCGAATGCCAAAGAACTCGCCAATTTCCCGCATCGATGGCGGAAAACTGTGTTCTTCCTGATACTGCACGACAAAATCGAGAATAGACTGTTGCCGCGACGTCAGTTCCCCGGGCGTCGCAGCCAGGACCGCTCCTCGCTGAGCCGGTGCCGGCATCCCCTTACGAAGCAAGGTCTTACCTGAGGCTGCATCCAGAGACGCAGACTTTGACGTCGCAGACTTTGACGACGCGGGCTGCCCCTGACCTGCCGCCGCTGGCGCCGACAGTCGATGGACCATCGCCACAGTTTGTTCTGGTTTTTTCGGCGGTTGCGGGGGCTTGAGCGTCATCAGGTTCTCCACCACGGAACAGATGTTCAGTAGTGTGCCCTGCCCAGGCAGCGCCGTCAAGTCCCCGCGCGCCGCCCCAACACCGATGGCTAAGTAACGGCCTCGCCAACTGTTCGCGCCGGCGGGTAGAACGGTCGTGGGGCGATAATTGCTTGTCAAGACAGGTAGTTGCGGCGCAATCACGGCTCGCCGGCTCTTCCCGGCCTAGGTACGCACTTCGATGTGGGTCGCAGCCCGCAATTCCTCAATCCAAGCGCGGTACAAGCGGACGAATTGGGCCTCGTTCAATCGCGCGCGCACAAACTGCTCGAGCACGTCCTTGTCCTTGACCGGCGCCCGCCGCCTCTCCAGCAACTGGATGACGTGAAAGCCGTAAGGCGTCTGAATGACGGTGGAAACCTCGCCCTTCTTCAGAGACCACAGCTTGGTACCAAAGGTCGGCTCCAAGGTCCAGCGCCGCGACCAGCCGAGATCACCGCCAGGCCCCGTCCCCGTGTCATCGCTGCAATCCGCAGCCACTTGTTCAAAGGGCTTGTTTTCTACCGTGATTTGGTCATAGCAGTGCCACGCCTTCTCGCGCAACTTGCTGACTTCTTGTGGCTTTGCGTCTGCCGGCACCAGCACCAGAATGTGCCGCGCGTGCAGTTCCTCCTCATAGGTCCCGCCGCCGTGCTCCTGCTCAATGACTTTCTTGACCTCTTCGTCCATCACCCGCAAACGACTGCCGATTTTGTACTTGAGCATCTCCATGCGTACCAGCTCATTGCGCACGTTTTGGCGGTAGGCCGCCAGCGTCACAAAGCCGATTCGTCGCACGGCGTCGAGCATCTCCTCTTCGCTCCACGAGTTCTTCTGCCGCGTCTGGGCGATTTGGCGGTCGACCTCGTGTTCATCGGCGCTCAGGCCCAGTTCTTTGCTGGCTTTAAGCACCAGGGCATTATCGATAAGCGCCTGCAGCGTCTGCATTTTGACGTCGCTCTCATTGCGCGGCCTCTCGGCATCGGTCGGCACCGCCGCCTGGGCCGCCTGCTGGCTGCCCTGCGCCCGCCGCAGATCGCTGATCATGATGATCTGATCGCCGACGATGGCGACAATACCCTCAACTTCCGCGTAGTTATCAGGTAGTTTTGCATGCCGAGCATCGCCATCGGCCCAGGCTACGGCGGGGGCCCCAAGACCGGCAAACAGCAAGACAGCCCAGCCGCCAAGGCAACGACGCCAGACATTGGAATTGAGCAAAGATCGGTAGTTCACGGCAAATGTCCTGGAGGCGCGAGGTCTTCGCTCTCGCTGCTACTTGGTGTCGGCGCAATCGGCATGCCCTTTGCATTGACGGCGGGTGGCTCAATGCGGATCAACCGCAGCGCATCCTCATGAATTTCCACCTTGGCCTGGGCGCGCAGGTCATCGAGCACCTTTTGCCGCCGCAACTCCCTTTCGCGCTTGACGATCCGCACGCGAATGGAATCTTTGACCTCGTCAAAACTGCGTTCGACGGCGGGACTCCGCGAAGTCGCCATCAAGATGTGCCAGCCCTTGTCTGAATGAACAAGCGGCCCTAATTCATAGGGTTGCATCAGCATCGCCGCCTGGACCACGGGGGCCGGAACCGCCTGCTGCCGCGCCTGTTCTTCGGCGGTATAGCCTTGAGGCATCGTCAAGCTGACTTGCCCCAGAGACCCTAGGTAGGGTGCCGTCTGCTTGTCCTCGGTCAGCCGCACCGCGTAATCATTCCACAAAGGCGCTAGCTTGGCCGGATTGCCTTCACTGCCGGCCTTGAGTTCGCCCAGAACCTTCTTGGCCTTGGCCTCATCGGACAGCAAAATATGGCTAATTTCAACCTGTTCCGGCTTGTGGTACAACCCTGGATTGGCGTCATAGAACGCGTGCAAATCGGCATCGGTCACCGATTCCGGTTTCATATCAGCCTCTGCGGCCGTCTGCAGGTATCGGCGAACCATGGCCTGCTTCATCTGCTCGATCACGTCCGGATCCTGGTCCAATCCTTGGCGACGAGCTTCTGCAGCAAGCACCTCAAATTGCACCAGTTTTTGCAGATAGTCCTTGCGCTTCTGCAGGCTGGCGTACTGACTCGCCAGCACAGGCGGCTCAGCGAGCAGGCGCGCCTCCAATTCACCAAGGATAATCGTATGATCGCCGATTTGCGCAACGACGACCAGCCGCTGCTCGGGCGTCAAAAGCGACGTATTCTTGTCGATCTTTGCAGTACTCGGGATCTGCTCGACTTTCTTGGCCTGCGCCGCCGGCGTCACACCGGGCCCCTGTGGATGGGGGCGCTCTGGGCGAGCACACGCGAGGATAAACACCAGGAAGTACAGAACTTTACGCATCAAATTCAGCCTGCAAACGGCCCGAGACCGTCAACCGTGGGTCCGCAAGTATCGCTGCCACAGCCCGCTACAGCAACATCGCCTTACAGAATTCGCGCCCAGCATCCGTCAGGTGAAAGACGGCTCCGTCGTACATCACCAAGCCGTCGGCGACCAATCCTTCCATAAGCTGTGAGAAGGCTTGATGACCAGCCGCAAATCGCAGCGTTGAATGCTCATGCAATTCGCTAATGTGCGAGCTCCCCCCCTTGCGCGCGAGAAACTTGAGTAGGCCTTTTCGCGCGGTCTGCGTCTCGTCAACGGTCATAGCAACTCCAGTTTTCTTGAAAACCACGGCAAACGAGTCCACCGCTTCAGTCCCAGGTGGCGCGCAGGAATAGTGCCTAGCACCCCTGAAACTGCGGCAACCTCTTCTCGAGCAGCGCGCGGGTACCTTCGCTGACGTCCTCGGTCTGCAAGGTCGCTGCCTGGGCAAAAGATTCCAGCCACGCAGCATCGCGCGGATTCCACTGTAAATTCTGGTAGATCAGCTTCTTGGTCAGGCGCACGGTGATGGGCGCATTGGCCGCAATCTGCTGGGCGAGGTCTAGACTGGCCTGCAGCACCTGATCGCCAGGCAAAGCCTTTGAAAATAAAGCCATCTCTGCGCCTTCTCGCCCTGAGAACAGCCGCCCCGTCAGCAGCAATTCGGTAGACCGAGGCACGCCGATGAGACGAGGCAGCAAATACGTGATCGCCATGCCGGGTGCCAGACCGATTCGGGCGAAATTGGCACCGTACTTGCTGTCTTGATTGGCAATTCGCACATCTGCGGCGAGAGCGAGGCCAAAGCCACCACCCACCGCGTGCCCCTGCAGGGCGGCGATCACCGGCACTTCGATATCCAAAATGCTGAGAAAAGGCTTGTACATGGCGTAGGAACGCTCGGCACTAACGCGGCCGGCGCCATCGTCCGGCCTTTGGATATCCGCGCGAAAATCGGCCCCGGCGCAAAAGCTCGGCCCCCGGCCGGTGATCACGACGCAGCGCAAATCCGTTTGTTTAGCAACCAGTTGTATCGTATTTGCAAAGGCGTCCAGCAGGTCTGGCGTCATGCCATTGCGCTGTTCCGGGCGGTTAAGGGTGATCAGCGCCACGTGGCCCAAACGCTCCAACAAAACAGGCACTTGATCAGTCATCGCCCCTCCTTGCACGCCGCCCAGCGGTCCCATGGGCCCCAAACCCAAGCCGTGGGCAACTACCACTGCCCTGGTCGCGACGCAAGCGCGTTGCACGCCCTCCGCGGGATCGTTAGCATTGGCGCGCCGATGGCCCGGGGATACTGAGGCTACTAAGGAAAACCGCTATGAATCCGCACATTTTTCGCGCCTACGATATCCGCGGCGTTGCTGATCGCGACCTGCCCGATGCGCTGGTTCAGGACCTGGGCCAAGCCATCGGCTCTGAATTGCGCCAACGCGGCTTATTTCCCGTCATTGCCGTGGGTCGGGACGCACGCCTGTCCAGCCCTCGCCTGCGCGACGCCCTGGTGCTTGGCCTGACCCAGAGCGGCATCGATGTGGTCGATATCGGCGTTTGTGCAACGCCCATGCTGTATTTCGCCGCCTTCACCTTGCCCGTCGGCGGCGGCGTCATGGTAACCGGCAGCCACAACCCGGCCGGCGACAATGGTCTAAAGATCACCTTGGACGAAAAATCGTTGCATGGCCAGGACATCCAAGACCTTGCCTCGCGCATTCGCCTCAAGCAGTTCAGCAGCGGCCCGGGGCAGGTGCGCGCCCATGACATCCATGGCCCTTACTGCGACTGGATCGTCCAGCGAATTACCATGGGTCCCCGCAAGTTACGGGTGGTTGTCGATGCCGGCAATGGACCGACTGGCCCGGTGGCACCCGGACTGCTGCGGCGCTTAGGTTGTGAAGTCATTGAGTTGTTTTGCGAGCCCGACGGCAATTTCCCCAATCACCACCCCGATCCAACGGTCGAAGCCAACCTTGTGGATTTGCGCAGAGAATTGGTGGCCCAGCACGCCGACGTGGGCATTGCCTACGATGGCGACGGCGATCGAATCGGCGTTGTCGCTGAAAATGACAGCATTTTGTGGGGAGACCGGCTGATGATCGTCTTGGCCCGGGCGCTGCTGCAGGCCGAACCGGGGGCTGCAATTGTCGGCGAAGTCAAGTGTAGTCAAACGCTTTTTGACGATATTGCCGCCCATGGTGGTCGGCCCGTCATGGCCAAGGTCGGCCACAGCCTGATCAAAGAACGCATGAAGCAGGAACATGCCCTGCTAGCGGGTGAGATGAGCGGGCATATCTTCTATAAACACAGGTACTTTGGCTATGACGACGCCATGTATACGACGTGCCGATTGCTTGAAATCCTCAGCCACACAACCTTGCCGTTGTCAGCGCTGCTCAGCGGCGTGCCGGCGACCTTTGCTACGCCGGAACTGCGCCTAGCCTGCCCCGATGACCAGAAGTTCGCGGTTGTCGCCGCCGTAACGGCCCATTTTGCCAAGGATCACGAGGTCATTGACATCGATGGGGCGCGCGTCCTCTTTGCGGACGGCTGGGGCCTGGTGCGCGCATCTAACACGGGCCCGGTACTCGTGCTGCGCTGCGAGGCGCAGAGTGCTGAAGGATTACAACGAATTACCTCGACAATTGTCGGCGCTATCGAAGCGCAAATGGGTGCCCCTTTGGCCGGAGTCCATGGATGAGCGATGCCCCTTTCTCTTTGACAGATGCACAGTTGGAGCACGTCGCCCGCCTCGCACGCCTGCAACTGGACCCCGCGCAAATCCCGCAGCTCCAACGCGACCTGACGGCCATTGTGACCTACTTCCAAGAGTTGCAAGCGATTGATACGGAAGGTGTCTTGCCCATGCAGCATCCCCTGGATGGCCAATGGACCCTGCGCGCCGATCAAGCGAGCATCGGCCTGCCTAATGCCACGGTCATGGCGCTGGCCCCCGTTCACGACCAAGGCCTGTTCATCGTCCCGCGCGTGGTGGCCCATGGCGGATGAATTCTCTGGCGCAATCACAACTTGGGATGCTAGCACCATCGCCCGGGCTGTGGGCGAGGGCGTATGCACGGCAGAGGCTGTCACGGCGGCGCATTTGCAAAGAATTGCGGCGATTGACCCGCAGGTTCAAGCCTTTATCCATGTGGACACCAGCAGGGCCCTCGCCGCAGCGCAGGCCATCGACGCCCGCCGGGCCCGCGGCGAAAAGCTGGGTCCTCTCGCGGGTGTACCCGTGGCAGTCAAGGACCAAATCGCCGTCGCCGGGCTGCCACAGACCGCAGCATCCAAGATTTTGCAGGGTTACATCGCGCCCTACGATGCCACCGCGGTCGCCCTCCTGCGCGCGGCCGACGCCGTGGTGATCGGCAAGACCAACCAGGACGAGTTCGGCATGGGCTCGTCTACGGAAAACAGCGCCTGGGGTCCAACGCACAATCCCTGGGATTTACAGCGGATTCCTGGCGGATCTTCCGGTGGATCAGCAGCAGCGGTGGCCGCCGCCCTCGCACCGATTGCCCTGGGCACCGACACCGGCGGCTCCATCCGCCAACCGGCCGCTTTGTGTGGCGTTAGCGGCCTTAAGCCCACGTATGGCCGCGTTTCCCGTTACGGCGCAATCGCTTTCGCCTCCTCGCTGGACCAAATCGGCCCGATGGCGCGCAGTCCGGCGGAATTGGCCTTGGTGCTTCAAGTCCTCGCTGGGCTCGACCCGCGCGACGCCACCAGCGAGCAAGGACCCGCGCTGGCCTCGGGACCGCTGATTGCTGCAGATTTACAAGGCGTTCGCTTAGGCGTGCCCGTGCAATGGCGGGGCGTCCGGGAGGGACAAGACCCCGGTGTGGCGGCCCAGGTCCAGGCTACCTTAGTCCAATTGGCGACAGCGGGGGCCAAGATCGTCGAGGTCGATGTGCCCCTGCTGGATGCCAGTGTGGCCTGTTACTATGTGGTCGCCACAGCAGAAGCTTCTGCAAATCTAGCTCGTTACGATGGCATCCGTTTTGGTCGCCGCGCTGCCTGGACAGCCCAAGCTACCGTCGATGAATTGTACGCTAGCAGTCGGGCCCAAGGCTTTGGCGCCGAAGTCCAGCGTCGCATATTGCTGGGCACCTATGCACTATCCTCTGGTTATTACGACGCTTTTTACAAGAAAGCCAGCCAAGTTCGCCGCCTTTTGACCGCCCAACTGCACGCAGCCTTGGCCCAGTGCGACGCTTTGGTCGGGCCGACCTCGCCGCAGTGCGCTTGGCCGCTGGGGGCGCGGACTCAAGAGCCAATGGCCATGTATCTGATGGATATTTTTACCATTTCCGCCAATTTGGCCGGTCTACCCGCGCTGTCCCTGCCCGTGCTGCCCCACCCGACATCTGGGCTGCCCATTGGCCTGCAACTGCTTGGAGCCCCTTGGGCCGAATGGCGCATCCTTTCGATTGCTAAAGCGATTTCTGACCTGCAGCCAGGACCGCAGCGTTGGCCGACAGCTGTGGAGGCCCCATGACCGGCAGCCCCACCTGGCAGGCCGTCATTGGCCTCGAAGTACACGCCCAACTGCGCACGCAGACAAAGATTTTCTGCGGATGTGCCGTCCGGTTTGGCAGCCCCGCCAATACCGATGTTTGCCCTGTGTGCCTAGGCCTGCCCGGTGCCCTGCCGGTGCTCAACGCCGCAGCCGTACAGATGGCGGTGCGAACAGGCCTCGCCTTAGGCTGCACAATTCAAGCTGTTTCCGTGTTTTCCCGTAAGAACTACTTCTACCCGGACCTGCCTAAAGGCTACCAAATTAGCCAGGGGGATCAGCCCATTTGCCTGGGCGGACAGTTGCAAATTGGTCGCGGCGACCATGCTAAGTCCGCGCGAATTGAGCGAATTCACCTGGAAGAAGACGCAGGCAAGAGCCTGCACGGCGTTGGGCCGGGCGGACAGACTGGGGTCGACCTCAACCGCGCGGGCACGCCGCTGCTGGAAATCGTCGGCAAGCCGGACCTGAGTACCCCTCAAGAAGCGGCTGAATACGTAGAGGAATTGCGCGCCATCTTGGTGCACCTGGGCGTTTGCGACGGCAATCTTGAGCAAGGGTCCCTGCGCTGCGACGCCAATGTGTCTGTGCATCGTCCCGGGGAGCCTCTGGGTATCCGCTGCGAAATCAAGAACATGAACTCGTATCGCAACATCCGCGATGCCGTAGCGTATGAAATCGAACGGCAAACCGAGGTCTTGGTCCATGGCGGGGTCATCGTTCAACAGACGCGCCTGTGGAATCCGGACCAAGGGCGCACAGAACCGATGCGCAGCAAAGAAAATGCCAATGACTATCGGTATTTTCCAGAGCCCGACTTGATGCCTCTGCGCGTGCAGGCCGCTGAGATCGCCCTGGCCCGGCAAGCGCTGCCAGAACTGCCATCGGAAATTCGTCAAAGATTGCAGGGTGATTATGGCCTAAGCGAAGGCGTAGCCCGCTGGCTGGTTGAGGAACCGCAGCGGGTGCGCGGCTATGAGCGGCAACTGGCCCTGGGCGGTGCAGCAGACCTAGGGGCGAGTGAACTGCCTAGTATGTTTGCTAATTTCCTGATGAGCCAGGTCAATGCCGCCTGGGTGCGCAGTCAGCGGCCTTGGGCGGATGTGGACGCCGCGCTGGACACGCTGTGGACCTTGGGGCAGCAGTGGCGCGAGGGTCAGCTGAGCAACAAGATGCTGGCGCAAGTCCTGACCCAGGCGTTTACTAGCTTGAATTCCTTAGGAGATTCCCTAAAGACGGCCCAAGCTGCGGCTGGCGCGGTGGTCAGCGATGTGCAAGCGCTGCGGGAGGCTGTGGCGACGGTAATCGGCAATTTCCCCAAAGAAGTCGAGCGTTACCGCGGGGGGCAGGTGCAAATTGCGGGCTTCTTCGTCGGGCAGGTGATGCGGGTCTTGGGCGGCAAAGGCGATGCCAAGCGCATCGGGATGTTGGTGCATGAGGCGCTGACGCAATAGGCGTTGGCGGAGTCGACGCTGGTGAATTAGGTGCGGGCAGAGTAGGTGTTGGCGGAGTAGGTCTTGGCGGAGTAGGTGCGGGCCTGCAAGCCCTTAATAAACCACATCAAGCCACAGGGGCAGGCGCTGACCGTCGGTCTGACTGATGACCACCGAGGCCCTCAAGTCGTTCTGGGCCTGCGCCGCGCTCGCTGCAGTTCGGGCATGGACATGGGCCCATGGCTCCCCACAAACTACTGATTCTCCTGGCTTTTTGTGCAGCACAAAGCCCACAGCCGGGTCTACGGCGTCGTCGGTGCGATTGCGTCCGGCACCGAGGCGTACAGCAGCGAGGCCGACGGCCAAGGCATCCATCTGCGCAATCACGCCGTCTTTCTCAGCCAAAACTGGAACAATGACTGGGGCTTTGGGCAGAATCGCTTGGGGATCGTCACAGACGCGCGGATCCCCGCCCTGCACCTGAACGACCTGGCGGAAACGCGCTAAAGCAGAACCATCATCGAGACTTCGCGCAATCCGCGTCTCTCCGCTCTGCAGGTCGGGCACGACGCCGGCTAGGCGCAGCATCTCGCCGCCCAGGCGCACCACCTCGGAGCGGGTGTCGGCCGGTCCTGCGCCACGCAGGATCTCAATAGACTCAATAATTTCAAGGGCATTCCCGACATGGGTGCCCAAGGGCCGGTCCATAGCGGTCAAAAAGGCCGTCACCTTGCGCCCCGCGGCCTGCCCCGCACGAACCATCGCCTCGGCCAAAAGCACAGCCTGTTCAGGGGTTTTCATGAAAGCGCCCGGGCCCACCTTGACGTCAAGGACCAGGGAACCAACGCCTTCAGCCAGCTTCTTGGACAGAATCGAGGCGACGATCAGCGGAATTGACTCCACCGTCGACGTCACATCTCGCAATGCATACAGGCGCTTATCGGCCGGCACGATGGTCGCGGTCTGCCCGATAAGGCCCAGGCCAATCGCGGCAACTTGGGCCTGAAAGACGGGCAGAGGCAGATCGACCTCAAAGCCGCCTCCACGACCGTCCCGCCCAGGACCTGGAATTGACTGCAATTTATCGAGGGTTCCGCCCGTATGTCCTAAGCCTCGCCCTGAAATCATCGGGACAGCGACGCCACAGGCCGCGACCGCGGGTGCCAATGGAATCGAGACCTTGTCACCCACGCCGCCGGTGGAATGCTTGTCGGCCGTGGCGCAGGTCAGGTGAGACCAGTCGAGCAAATCGCCGGAATTCATCATCGCATCTAAGAGGATAGCCGTTTCTTCCGCCGTCATGCCGCGCCAAACGATGGCCATGGCCAGGGCGGACATTTGGTAGTCGGGGATAGAGCCATCAACAAACCCAGCAATAAATTCGCGGATTTCCCCTTCGGACAACGCGTATCCATCGCGCTTACGGGCGATGGTCAGGACAGGGCGAAAAGACATGGTCACTCATACGCGTCGCCGCGACGCAGGCGCAGCAGTGTACGCGAGGCGCGCAGGGCCACAAGTCTGTTCACTTTTCCCAAGCAACTGCGTGCCAAGGCCAAGGCGCAGAGCCTGCCTAACCACAACAGGCAATTCCCCAGCCAAAGCCGCTACATCCTTTGCATTTCGAGGGGTTGCCAAGGCCATCCCGGGGGTAGCGGACTGTCAAACTGTAGCCGCTGCTGGCTCGTCGGATGATCGAAGGCTAGGCGCGCCGCCAGCAGCCCAATGTTTCGATCAGCCAAGGGCTGCGGCGCCCCGTGGCGGAGATCGCCGAGCAAAGGACAGCCAATCGCCGAACATTGAACGCGAATTTGATGTTTTCGTCCTGTGATCAGATCGATTTCTAGCAGGCTGAGGGGACCGTGCTGCGCCAACAATCGGTAGCGAAGTTCCGCTCTTTGCCCCTGACCGGTCGCGGCAATGCGGCTAGACTGGCCGTGGGGCTCGAGCCAATGCACCAGGGTTCCTTGATCGGCAGGGGGCCGGCCATGGACCACGGCTTGATAGGTCTTTTGCACCGTATGGTCGCGAAATTGGGCCGAGAGTCGCGCAGCACCCTTGGACGTTCGTCCAAAGACCAACACCCCGCGCGCCGGACGATCGAGGCGGTGAACGAGGCCGAGAAACACCGCACCAGGCTTATGAAATTGCGCACCGACCCAAGCCCTCGCCTCGGTGAGCAGGTCCGGGTCGCCGGTGATGTCCGCCTGGACCGGAACGCCGCCGGGCTTGTAGACCACCAAAATATGATTATCACAGTGTAAAACCTGCATGGCGTGCCCTCGCGTCGCAGCCCGGGCCAACGTCAGTAGGCAACGCCGCACACCTTGGAGTTCTTGATGTCAAAGGCCTTGGTCAGGGCCTGCAGGAACTGCGCGGGATCACTAGCACTTGTGCCAATCAGTTTGCCGTTGCCGCTAATAGCCAGGCCCATGGAGTTGCCGATGTCGATCGGATCGGTCGAACCGATGTCGACGACGTAGAGCTTGATGGGAATCGGCTTGCCGTCGGGCGATCGCACCGCATTATCAACGAGTTGCTTGGCCGTTGCCGTCAGTGTGCGTCGCGGATCGTGCACGCACTGCGCCGCGCAGTAGCCGCTCGGCTTGGGCTCGCCTGGCTGGGGCGCAGGGATGCAACTCGGCGGATCCACTTTGGGATCGCCGGTGCAGGTCGGCAAGCAAGGGTCGCCGCCATCGGTGCAGAAATAGCCCGTCACTTGCGCACCCGGCATACACTGCTGAAATTGCTGACATTTTCCAATAGATGCGCCGCTGGAATCGACGCAATCGGCATCGCTGCCGCACAGTTGGCCGCTGCCGAGCTCAAAGCCCGAAGGATCGACGCACTCCATGAAGGTCTGGCAGGAGGCATCCCCAGCACAATCAGCATCTTTGCTGCAGCCTAGGCCCATGGACAAACGTTTGGCCTGTACCCAAGGGCCGAAGAACTCGTTGGTCGCTGTCTCGCCACCATCGGTAAATAACACGACAATCGTGTCGCGGCAGGAGCGGGCCGGGTCCTTGCAGGCCCCGTTGTCGCACAGGTAGTTGGCGTTGGCGCAATCGGAATCGACCTTGCACTTTTTGCCATCGACAACGACGACATTACGAATATATTCGCCCACATAGAACAGCGATTTGCCGATGGGCGTACTGCCGTCGGCGCGCAGTTCGGGATTGATAGCCGACTCGAGGTTGTCCATCCATTTGCCAATGGCTGCCTTGGTTTGCGTGCCCGCAGCGGCGGGAAAGGGTACCGACAGGATTTCATTCAGGGAACTCCAATACCAGACCGAAGTACCTGAATTCTTAGAGTCTACGTGCTGATAGGCATCGGACTGGTCCGTGGACAGGCTGTCGGAACCCGAATAACTACCTGAAGAACAAGAACAATAGCCGGCACACGCCTGATAGGTCTGCGGAAAGCGAAACAGGGCCATGTGCGTGACGCTGTCGTCGAGCTTGGCCAGGGCCTTGTTGAACACGGCCTTGGACACGCCGATCCGCGTGCAACCATTGGGGAACTTGTTTGGATCCTCGCACAAGGGCCAACTGGAGAAGTCACCGACGCAAACATCGGCCCCGGACGCATCTTGGACGTTGGTGTCCATTGACGATGAAGTATCGAAGATTAGGATGATATTATTGCTCACGGCCTGACATTGGCCGTCCTTGCAGACGCTGCCGGCAAAGCAGGCGTTGGTCAGCCAGGACTGGCCGTCAGGCGCGCAAATTGCAAGGGAAACCCCGGAACAGGTCTTGGCGCCAGGCGGGCACGGCACGACATTGACATCCAGGGCACTGCCATCGGCTCCGGCGTCCGCATAGAGGGAATCCGGTTGAACATCAAGGGATTGTGCGTCATCTGCATCGACAACGGCACTGCTGACGTCGACCGGTGCATCGCTGACGCCGGCATCGGCCGAGTCAATTTGCGAATCATCAACCGTATCAAACAGATCGGCCAATGTCGTCGCATCGGCCACGTCGGCAGCCGCGCCATCGGCGTCCGTCGTGGTGTCGGTGGCGGCAGCGTCCACAGCGCTCGTTTTGCTCGGCGTTGTGCTGCAAGCGGCGGCTGCTGCGATCAACAGGATCGCAACGGGGGCCCAAACAGGCAGCCAGAGATGCAACAGCAGCCCGGTAGCCGCCATCTCGCGGGTCAGGGGAGACCGTGTCATGGCGACCGGCGACGATGGGGCTCCACAATTGGACTCAGACATGGCACCTCCTGGCCTGCAGCGTAGCCGTTTTGCCAGCGAGATTGAAGGGCACGGCGACAGCAGGACCGCAAAAACGCCTGCGCGGGACGCCAGCGGCTCTCACCGACCGACGTCCCGCGCAAGAAAGGCACCTAATCTTGACTACTTTCCAGGCACTGCTGCCGGAGCGGCACCCAGAGGACCACCCGGCGCGGGGGCGACGGGCGCGGGCGCAACCGGGGCAGCCGGAGCCGAACCCGCATCAGCCAACTTCTTGATCGACAAGATCAATTCCACCGGCACATCCACACCACAAGCGAACGAACGCACGTGATTGGCGCAGTTCAGCGTGGCCGCCTTGTCGCCCGAAAGCTGCGGAACCTGGGGTCCGAGCACCTTCCAAGCCGACAATGCCGCACCCGGATTGACATACATCAGCCAGCAATGCTGAGGCGCGGCGGCCGCGGCGGCCTTGTAGACGGGCGCATCGGTCAGACCGGTGACCTTGGCCTGAGCTGCGTGCTTGGCGATCTCCAACGCCCCGGGACCAAAGGAGAAAGCAATCTTTCCCTTGTTGGCGCACAGGCTGGTCGAAACCTTCTTGCCGATGACGGCTTCGGCCTGCTCGTCCTTGTCGCTCGGATCTTCGATCTTGGCCCAATCAAAGGTGATGTCCAAGGTATCGCAGGTCACATCGCCATCCTTGGCGGTGTTGGCGGTCAAGGTGACGCCCTTTTCCACCATCTTGGTGCCGAACTTGTCGATCAGCGGCTGGATCTTGAGGTCCGTGAGCGCCTGCTTGGCGACCTTGACCATTTCAGCATCGTCCGCAGCCGGCTCCTTGCCAGCCTTCTTCTCTTGAGCCTCTTGATCGGCAATGACTTTGAGCAGAACGGCTGCAACCAACCGCTTGGCCAGCTTGACCGTCGTGTCGCCATCGGTGCTACCAGCGACGACCAACATACCCAGGGGCATCGTGCCATCGGCGTACAGAGCCACGGCGCTGTTGCCGTCCTGCAGTTTGGCAACCTGAGCGACATCGGCCTTGAACGCTGCGAAAGCGGCGTCATCCAGCTTCAGCAGATCCTTGACCATTTGCAGCGACTCATCGAGCTGGTCGAGCTGGGCCGCCGGATCCATGGAGGCGCCGAAGGTCAAGTAGCTGTTAGTCGGCAGCAAGTTGATGATATCCTTGGGCGAACGACCCTTGCCGGCGCTCAGGTGCTTGGACAGCTTGGTGCCGTCCTTGGCGGTCAAGCGCACTTCAAAGTGGGTATTGTTGACGTCGGCACCGATCAGGAACTCAACGCGGCGCATGTCATTGATCCAGCCGCGCAACATCGTGCCGTACATGTCCATCAGGGCAGCCTGATTGGGAACCGCTGGATTGGCAGGCATATCCTTGTACATCGCCGTCAGCTGGGTGAGGAAGGCCTCGATCTCAGGACCGCGGGTCTTGACCAAATCTTCAACCGAAATGCCAACATACAGCAGGCTGGGAACAGCCACTTTGTCCAAACGCTCGACAAAGCCCTTGACCTTGGCGAAGCGATCTTTGTCGATGGTGAAAACGACTGCATTGCCAATAAAGTCAACGAACAGTGCCTTGTCTCCGACGACAACCTTGAGCTCGTGGCCATCGGCCTCCGGACCCTTCTTGGCGGTCGTAAAGGCAGCTACGGCCTTGGCTTTGTCCAGGGCGTGCAACACGACGACCGCACCAGCCGCCTTGGCGAGCGGATCGGGGGCCACATCCGGCGCGGGCTTGCCGGCATCATCTTGAAACGCCACGTGAACTGCCTTGCCTGTGTCCAGCCACTCCAGGCCAGAAACCTGACCGGCGAGCATAGCCGTCAGCTGCTTGAGGGCAGTGTCCTTGGTCTGGCCGCCCGGCGGGGTCAGGCCCAACTTGGCACCCAAAGCATCGGTAGAATTAAAGGCAGCATCTAGAGATTGCAGGGAAACCCAGCCAGCGATGTTGTCGCCTGCGACCAGATCGATATCCGCCAGGGGCGGCGGCGGCGGCTCAGGAGCCTTGACAGCTTCCCCAGCGGCGGCGGCCTTGTCGGCGGCGGCTGCGGGCGCAGCGGGCTTGTCAGCTTCTTTCTTTTTGCAACCGGACGAAGCGACCAACGCACCGCACAATGCGGCCGTAGCGCAGACGCCGAGCACGCGATTCTTGAACATCGGCGAGACCTCTTGGCAATTCGGGCGTACAAACGCGTACATGCATTGCATGCGCTTGGGCGCGTGTCATGGGTTGGACGGCTTCCGGCAGAGTTGGCGTCAGCGCAATGCGCGCAGACCCTTGGGCCTGCCGGCCCGTCCCCCTTGGGCAAGGGGGGCAAGAGGATAGAGCATTTGCTGACTTTCGACAAGCCCGTTGCCGCTACCGATCTGCGGCTGCGCCCGAAGACGCTGGCTTGGCCGCAGATGGCGCTTGTCGGCGGAAATTACGTCTATAACCCGGGGCCCGCGCCGACTCGACGGACTTGGGGCCTGCCTGCGCGGCTCCACGTCGCTTGGGCAAGGCGCGATCGCGAGGCGGGATTCTGCCAACTACAAAGGGCGAAAAGCACTGCACACAAAGGATTTTCATGATGCGGGTGCTGCGCCAACGCGTGAAAGCTGTCCACTGCCGCCGTCACGGCCGCAATCGCCAACGCGGCATGGGCAGCCCTGCCCTGGGCATCAACAAAGGCAGCGACCCGCAGTTGCCGGGTAAGCGGTTGATCAGGCAGCACCATCAGGAAGTAGCCGCGCAGGTGCGCTACGGCCTGAACCGCCTGACCTTTGTGCCAAAGCGCTATAATCTTAGCGATTTCAGGCCCATGATCCCACGTTTGGTGGATCGCCTCCGCAGCCGGCAACGGCCAACGACGCGCCACGGGCGCATCCAAGGCGCCATGGGCGTGCGTCCAAGCCACGGCATACAGGAGCAAAGGCAGGGCGTCTTGGGCCGGTACCAAGGCCAGGATTTGACGCACAACATCGGCTAAGCACAGCAGATGTAGGGCGTCCGGCCAGCCCTCGACGGCCGAAGCCTCGTTGGCCACAGCGACTTCGGTGCGCAAGACCCGCTCGGCCGCTGCCAGGGCCAGTGAATCCGCAATCAATTCAGGAGGAATCCCGAAAGCCAGCGCCTTCCAAGTCGCGCGCAGGGCCGTGTCACCGGCACCGTCTAGGATGTGGGGCCTGAACTTAACCTCTTGAAATACTTTGGCTTTTTCAGGCGAACTGGTCTTTGCAACACTGGACAGGCTATCGCCTATCGCGGCGAGGCGTTGTTCGTGGGCCTGCGTGCATGGCAATTCCTCAGGCCGATCCGCGATCGCCCGGGCCAAGCGCGGCAGGACAGCCACGGCCCGAGCCGGCCCCAGGGCCGTGCGGATCGCCCCAACACGCTGCACCGCCAGCGCAGCGACAGCACCATCGCCTGGATAGCGACACGCCAAGGCCAGGAGTTGTTTCTGAATTGTTAGGGGATCGACGCCGTCCGCCAACGCCCGACCGACCCAGGCTTCCGCTGCAGATCCATCGCCTTGCGCCACGGCGGCTGCCAAGGATGCTGCGGAGAACGGCAATTCGGCCGGCGCAAGCGGCGCCAGCACAGGCCTGGCCCCCAGGTGATCGATCAGCAAAAGACTCGCAATGATAATAGGTTCCACGGCCTGCTGTGGGTCGTCCTGGGCGATGCGCACCGCCGCCGCCAGCGAACCCAACACCGGATCGAGCAAGCCTGCTGGCCGATCCGCCAGCCACAATAGCAGCCCTTCCACAATCGAATCACGCTGTTGGGGAAGCTCCCACGCCGCCTTGACCTGCGCCGCCACCCGCGCGGGGTCGCCCTGCGCCAAGGCCAGGGCCACACCAGACCAGTCGCTGCGCCCCTCGATGATCGGCGATGGCACAGGATTGCCGAGAAAATCCACGGTCCTAGCGTTCTTCCTGTCCATAATTCCTCAGTCCACGGCGTCGCGACCGGCCTGCTCGCCCAAGCGCCGATAAATCGTTCGCACAGCTATTCCTAGCAAAATTGCAGCTCTACGCTTGTCGCCACCAGTGAGCTTGAGGGTCTCCGCAATCGCCAAGCGCTCAATTTCCTCGAGCGGCGTGCCCACGGGAATCGACAGCACGCGGCTTCCCCCCTCCGCGCGCACGATCCGATCCGGTAAGTCTGCAGGACCAATCACGTCTCCCCGCGCCAGAACGACCGCGCGCTCCATGGCGTTTTCCAGTTCCCGCACATTGCCCGGCCACGTCCAGGCCTGCAACTTCTCCATCGCTTCCGGGCTGATAGCGCCAACGGCCTTGCCATTGACGGCTGCAAACCGCCTTAAGAAGTACAGGGCCAGGGTGGGAATGTCCTCGCTGCGCTGGCGAAGAGGCGGTAATTCCAAGACAATCACGTGCAGACGATAGAAGAGGTCGGGACGAAAGCGCCCAGCCTCCACCTCGGCCTCCAAGTCGCGGTTGGTCGCCGCCACCACGCGCACATCGACCCGTTGGGCCCCGGGCGCACCGACGCGCTGTACCTCGCCTTCCTGAAGAACCCGCAGCAATTTCGCTTGCAAAGCGGTCGGTAGTTCGCCCACTTCGTCCAGCAGCAGGGTACCGCCATCGGCCTGCTGGAAACGACCGTCGGTCCGGGCCACGGCACCGGTGAAGGCTCCGCGTTCATGGCCAAAGAGCTCAGACTCCAGTAATGTATCTGGAATTGCAGCACAATTGACCGCAACGAAGGGCCCGCGCCGACCACTGAGGCGGTGCAGGGCCCGGGCAAAGACCTCCTTGCCGGTGCCGCTTTCGCCCTGCATCAACACGGTTGTGCGAGCCGGGGCAACTTGTTCTAATAATTCAAGCGCTTGACGGATCGCGGGCCCAGAACCAACGATATCGCGACTGCGCCCCGCCTTGTCCAACTCCGCACGCAGAGAGGCATTTTCAAAATGCAGGCTCGCGCGATCGAATCCACGCAGCACGGCACGCACCACGTCGGCCCGCCTTAGAGGTTTTGTAATGAAATCATAGGCCCCTTGCTTCATGGCCTCGACAGCGGTCTCGACGGTGCCGTACGCGGTCATCAGCACCACCGCCGTAGCCGGACTGGTCGTGCGGGCATTCTTGAGCAATTCCAGGCCGTCCACGCCCGGCATCATCAGGTCTGTGACCAAGACGGCCACGCGCTCGCGACGGAGCACGCCCAGGGCCTCGCGACCTTCGCCTACCGCGAGAACGGTCAACCCTTCTCGCTGAAGAATCTTCTGTACACTTGCAAGGTTTGACGCATCGTCATCGACGACCAGCACGATGCCCGCGCCGGCATCGCCAGGGGAAACCGGAAGCATGTCTGCCTGCTTTGCCTCCCAAGGAAGGCCAGCCAAAGGCCGATGAATCCTCAACAAAACTCAGACACCGGCGACCATCTGCCCGTCCGCCGCGCGTCGTCCCCAGCAACGACTGACCGCAGGGCCCAACGCATCACGACGTTGGCCCTGCGGCGATCGCTTGAGGCTAGCGTCCGCCCGGCGTACGCAAATCGACCACAAAACGCTTGTTTGCTGTGGGCTTAGGCGACTCCGCGGCAGGAGTCTCGACCACGTCAGCGGGTGAATCGGCCGCCGCTTCGGACTGCAGACGCGCCACTTCGGCCTGAACCAGGGACTGCGCGTCCACCGCAACGTCGACGGCATCGGCTGGAGATTCTGCTACAGTTTCATGGTGTTGATCAACCGACTCTGGGGCCGACTCGGCACCCTGGGCGTGCGACACCGCGTCGGCCTCGACCGCCGACTCCGGGGTCAATTCCGCTGCATGTTCAGGCACGACGCTGACCGATTCCGGACGCGCACGACGCCGCCCACGGGCTGGAGTCGCGGCTTGGGCTGGCCCGGCCTCGACGTCGGCCCCTGGCTCATCGGCCGGGGAAGCTTCGGTAATAACGGCCGAAACCGCATGGTCATCCGCGCCACCATGGGCACGCTCATTGGCCCCTTGAGCCTGGGTGCTTTCGGGCGAATCGCCATTGGCAACAAGGCCTTCTGCGCCCTCATCTCCTTCATCGTCGCCCGTGTCGCTACCGTCTGCAGCGCCACCGGCCAAACCGCGGCCTTCGTCACCACCAGCGCGACCACCGCGACGACGACGACGACGACGACGACGTCCGCCTTCGCCATTTTCGTCTTGATTGGCAAGGTCTTGGGTCGGGCTACCGTCGGGCGGCGTGCCCGAAGTCGATGCCGGCTGTGCCGATTCCGTGCTGCCTTCGGCGGCCCCAACAGCCAAGGCTGCGGGATCACTCTCTTCTCGACGTCGGCTCGGTTCCCGACGTTCACGGGGCCCCTGACCGTCAGCGCGGGGAGCCGCGCCTTCAGCACGGGATGCGCCTTCAGGACGGGGTGCACCTTCAGGACGGGGTGCACCTTCGGCACGGTCGCGATTTTCCCCGCGATCTCGGCCTTCCGTACGCTCACGCGCCTCTGGGCGGTCGCTGCGTTCCGGTCGGTCAGCCCGATCGGGTCGATCTCGGCGGTCGCGACGATCAGTGCGTTCGGGACGGTCGGGGCGATCACCTCGGTCGGGGCGATCACCTCGGTCGGCCCGATCACCTCGGTCGGCCCGATCACCACGATGACTGGGATGCCGGCCCCGCGGTTCTTGAGGCGTCGGCAAGGCAACCGGCGGCTCCACCGTCACAGTCCCTTGAATTTCTTGACTACTCTGGTCGTCGGCCGCTACCGGCCCCATGCCGAAGAAGGACTTCAGTTGCGCCCAAAACCCTTGTGGCTGGGGTGCTTGCTCGACCTCGACCGTGGCAATCCGGGCCCCTGCCGTCTCTGCGCTAACGACCCCTTCCCCGTTTTGACTAGCCTGGCGGACCCGCCGTTCGCGCTGTGCCAAGCGGACTTCCTCTGCGGCATCGACCGCAGGATCCATTTCCTTGATTTCACGATAGATTTCCGCGTAATCAACCTTGGCACCCTTGCGCGGCGCCGAGGCCTCCAGCTGAATCCGCGATTCCTCTCGCCTCAACAACTGGTTGCGCACCAAATCGAGTTCCTGGGTGACCCGAATCATGCGGTGCTTGTCCGTGCGCTCAGCCACAGAATCCTGAGGCAGATCCTCTAGATGCTCGAGGATCACCTGCGTACCCGGCATCCCGTCGACCGCGAGGACTTCAATGGTCAGGTGGTATTGCTTCTCAATCGTCGCCAGTTCCAAACGCCTGGAATTCAAAAGGTACTGCGCAGCCTGGGGCGGCACACTGGCAATGACGTAGCGAACCCGCTTTTGCGCCACGAGTTCGTAAATGCGCCGCAACACCGACATGCCCACGCTTTCCATGGCGCGCATGCGGCCCGTGCCACTGCAGTGGGGGCAAGAATCAAAAGCGCCTTTATTCACAGAGCTTTTGATGCGCTGCCGGCTCATCTCCAGCAGCCCGAACTCGCTGATGTGCGCCAGTTTGGTGCGGGCCTTGTCGTTCTTAAACGAATCCTTGAGGGCCTGTTCCACCTCGCGGACGTACTTCTTCTCGCGCATGTCAATGAAATCGATGACAACCAATCCGCCCATGTCGCGCAGAATCAGCTGACGGGCGATTTCCTGCGCCGCCTCGATGTTGGTAGCGCGCGCGGTCTCTTCGATGTCTTTCTCTTTGACGCGCCCGGAGTTCACGTCGATGGCGACCATCGCTTCGGTCTGGTCGATGACGATGGAACCGCCAGAGGGCAGAAACACCTGACGACTGAAGACGTCATCCACTTTGCCTTCAATGCCATAGCGCGCAAACAGCGGCACGTCGCCGGCATAGCGCGAAATCACACCAAGGCCGCGGGGCATCAGAACCTGAAGAAACTCAGCAACTTCCTGGAGCGTGTCGTCATCATCGATGACCACTTCGTCGATGTCGCGCGTGTAGTAGTCGCGCACAAAGCGCACGGGCAGGCTGCGCTCGGCATACAGCAGGGTCGGCCCCTTGCTTTGTTCATACTTTTCAGTGATATGCGCCCACTGACGCGACAAGTACAGCAGGTCCTTTTCCAGTTCCTTTTCCGTCGCCGTCTCGCCCGCCGTACGCACGATCAGGCCAAAACCGTCTGGAATCTGCATCTTATCGGTCAGATTCTTGATACGATCGCGGGCCTCATCGCTCAGCTTGCGCGACACGCCGGTCTTTTCGCTTTCCGGAATCAGCACCAGGTAGCGACCGGGCAGGCTGATAAAGGTCGACAGCGTCGCGCCTTTTTGGCCAATCTCGTCGCGGACCACCTGCACCAGCATTTCGGTCTTGGAGCGCAGAATGTCCTGAATCGGCGCGCGCTTATCGCCATTGCCACCGCGCAGCTTGGGATGAATTTCGCCGACGGGCAGAAAGCCCTGTTTTTCATTGCCAAAATCGACGAACGCGCTCTGCAGCGACTGCTCGACGCGGGCCACGGTCGCCCGATAGATGTTGCCTTTGCAGGTATTTCGCGCAACTGGCTCAATTTCCAGATGAACCAGTTGGCCATCTTCCACAACAGCGGCGCGCGACTCGTCGCGATCGACACTGATCAACATTCGCTTGGTCATCAGACACCTCGTGCGCCACGGCAACAGAAGGCCGGACGCGGACGAAGCGATGGAAAAGACTCAAGGTTTGGCGTCTCAACACGACCCTGACTTTGGCAGCCAGGCGCGCGCGGATCGGCAACCTCAGTCACCCCATCGCGGTGTTGACGGCAAGGACGATGGCCAGAGAACCCCCAACGGCAAATGCACCTGTGCGACGCGAGCACGGCTCAAAGAACCGGCGTCAGCACGCTGCACGCGCCACCACCAAACACCGGGCGGCGCTTGGTGAATCCTGGGATTGGGGAGAATAGGGCCAAGAAACCGGGACTGCGCAGAAAGAGGGCGCCACTGCCGCCGCTGGGTCCGTTCAATCCAAGTGCGGCGCTGGGTTGCACCGAACACTCGCGCACCATGGCCGGCGACACCGGAAAACTCAGCGGCGTGCAAGTCTCGGCCTTGGGTCAACGCGTTTGCGCCGAAACCCTGCCGATGAACCATGCGCCGTGCCGGGACCGATTCCCGGGTGTCGCGAACTTGGGCTGATTGAAAGACCGCGCTATGCAATGACAATTTCCTGAGGCGCTTTCCGTTCTGGCGACCGCTTTGGTCGCGGGCTTGCGTCCATGCCGTTGCTTTCGGTCACCACGGGCGCGCGGAGCATTTCCGCGGCTGGGGTAATCCGAGGGGCGTCGCGGCGATTCTTCAGTGAATCCGTCCCGCTTGCCGTGAAAACCCGAGCAAAAAAGCGCCACGTAGGGCGGGCCGTGCAGGTGGAAATCGTGGGTCATTGGCAGCGCTTCAAGCCAAAACTGGCCGTGCTTGCTGCCTTGTCGCGACGATCAGCGCGTCGATTGAGCCATTGCCGGGTCTAGGACCCGTAGAACGTCTCAAAATCACGCAGCTAACTGTCATCTTGGGGCTGGGATGCCCCCACCCTTCGCGGTTCGGGCTGACCCCATGAGTCAGCGAGGTTCCGCAATGAAAACCGAATCCCTGCTCGCGGCGCCGGCAGTCCGAAAACCCCCGGCTTCTCTACTTCGAGCGCCCCGACGGTAGCAGAATCGCGATGCCGCGTCAAACCGACAACCGCTTGATATCTCATGGCCGTTGCCTGACACTGTCGATGCGCTTGCCACCGGCAGGAAGGCCAGCCGTCGACCGTCGATTTCGGCTTCGCAACGGCAATTGACCATGTTTTGCCCGATGTAGCCTCAAAGGGAACCCGTTCCATGGCCTATCCTCGACTTCCCGGGGCCGAAGCAGCGCAGCAAGCCAGCCAGGCGGCGATGCTTCCTTGGATTTTCTCTGTTTTTCTTATCGCTTATGCCGTTGCGGCATCGACGCTGGCGCTCCATCCGCCACCGGCTATTGCCAAGAGCAAGGGGCTGGCCTGGCGACTGGAGGACAACTGGGCCCAAGCAGAGGTGCATGTGCAGCGCCGGGGCCAGCCGGAACAGCCGTGCGCTTGGAAAAAAGGTGATGGCCTGTTCCAATGTGCCGAAGATAGTTACGCCTTTGTCAGTCCTTACGCGGGTTATGCCGCCGGCCAAGCGCAGACATGCACGTGGCTGCACCCGCTGCCGGGCGGCGCGACGACAATACTGCGCTGGCCCAAGACAACCATTGGCAATCATCTACAAATGCGCTTAGCACTCCTGGACGAAGTCGGTCCGGGAACGCCGGTGCAGCTCAAGGCTTTTGTGGATAATCGCCAGGTTGTGGCTGTTTCGGCTACGGAGGGACGCGAACTGGGTTTTGCCCAAGCCGATCTGCCGACGGGCCCGGCAACTAGCGAATTTCGCCTAGAAATACAGGCGGCTGATAACGCGTGGCGCTTGGCCTGCGCCCAGGTGTGGATGACGGGCGAGAGAGCCCTAGGTCACGCTACCCCCGGTGCCACCGATAAAGCCGTTCCCGCAGCAGGGAATCCTCCACGGGACCCCGTGACACGGAGGGTGCCGTGAGCAAGAGGCCTTGGTACGTCGAACTCGAGGACACAGACACGCAACCGCCTAGCGCGACTGGTGAAATTTCCAGCGAAACGACGGCAGAACCTACGCAGCCTGTCACGGCCGACGCCCAAGAGACTGCGAACGCCATCGCCGAGTCACCGACACGCTTGGCGCCAGGGCAACCTCCTGTCAATGAAAAGAATTCCGCGATAGAAGGCTTGGCTGCGGCCGTTGCCACCGAGGCAGCAGGCACCGGCGCAGCAAACAGCATGGCCACTGCGCAAGAATCGCCAAGTGCGACGCCACGTTCCGTGGGCCGCCTGCGGACAATGTTGCAACGCCACCCGTGGCTGGGAGCCGTAGCCACCCTGCTGCTGGCGACGGTGACCTGTGCCGCTGCCCTGCGTTCGATTCCTGATATTTCAAGCAATTGTGCATCGTGGCTGCCAACGCACGGCCAAACGCCCTGGCAGCACGGCGGCGTGCCGGCCGCCCTTGTCGCCGGACTGCAGAAGCTGGGCCTGGGACCAAGCGGGGCGTGGACAGTCGCGCAACTGCTTGCTGGTACACTGATTTGTGCCGGAACACTGCTGGCAGCCGCACGCCTAGCGGGCTGGGGCGCCTGGGCTATTGCCGCGATTTTGCTGGCTATCTGGCCGGCCGGCCGAGCCATGCTCACCACGTCTGGACCGGAAACGTGGATAGCGCTTGGCACTTTGCTGGTCCTGCACGCTGGGCTGGCGTTGCCCAAGACCCCGCGCCGGGCCGCCCTGCTGCTGGCCGCTGCGGTGCTGCTGCTGGCGTTGGCCCACCCGCTGGCGTTGGCTTGGCTGCTGCCGGCGTGGCTGGTGGTGACGGTGGTGCCCAATGAGCTTGTAGATCGCCATGCAGATCATCGGCTTGGGCCGCGCCTGGTGCCCCATTGGCCGGCCGCTGTCGCTGGCTTGACGCTGGGCCTCGGGCTGGTGCTGCTGGTGCTGCCGCTGGCCGTCCTGAAACCGTTAGTCCTGTCATTTATTCATGAATTACGCACACCTACACCTTGCACCGTCCTTGGTCGCCTGCCCGGCTGGCCTGTGCTGGGCCCATTGCTGGTGTGGCTGGCCCAACTGCCGGTCGTGGTGCTGTTGTTGGCCCTCTCAGCGGGGCTGCAGGTGCGACGCAAGGTCGAGCAACCCCTTGCTCTGCCAGTGATTTTGATCGGGCTGTGGCTGCTTCTACTTGCGGTGGTCGGACTGCCCGTGCCTGGCGATTTGGATGGCCTGCCCGTCATGGTGCCGCTGCTGACCGTAGTGGCGGCGACGCAGGCCTGCAGGCTGCTGAGGCCGGGGGCGAAGTATCCTTCGCAACTAAGCATAATTGAACATGAACCTATGGTCCCGCAGGCAAGTCGGTTGGCGTTGACGGTCGTGGCGGTTTGCGCCTTGGTGGCCCTTGGCGCCGATAGCTGGCTCGGACAGACGGATCGCCGCAACGCCGTGGCCAGTCACCTCGGTCTACTGGCGCGCACAGAGCCTTTGCAGCCTGCGGTCTTGAGCGCCGATGACCTGGAACTGCTGCGGCGCTTTCCCGACTCCACGGCCATCCTTCCGGCGCAAATCGGCGGTGCCAAGGCGGGCCTGGTGGCTAAGGCGCTCTACCCGGAACTCGGGCCCGTGAGCTACGGCCCGCCCTACGCCAGCCACCAAATCCTGCTGCCAGCCGTGGCGCTCAATGCCATCGACGCAACGTTCATGAGCCGCGGCAAGGTGCTCGCCTGCAACCCGCGCCATTGCCTGCTGCGACTGCGTGGTCAGAACGACTGACCGCGCACGAAATCATTGGGTTTTTCGCTTGTAGTACACTGCGACAACTGCCCGGATTTCCACGATTATCGCTCGATAAGCCCACTCTAACGCTCAAGCCCAAGTTCGGCGAGCGCACTGGGGGACGCAGCGCCCGGCCTAGCGTTGTAGTACACAGAGACAACTGCCTGAAATACGCCGCTTATTGCACCCAAACCGCCACGTTGTCCGCGGCCCAACTTTCGTCAGTCGCCGGCTGGTCGAGGTCCGAGCCAATCTGCACCTGGAACTTGGTCGCGGAGTGGGCCCCGGTCCAGTTCGGATACCAAGCTTGGTCGAAATAGCCCACATTTCCGCAGATGTTGGGCTGGGTTGGGCTCGCGACAATCGAGGTGGCCGGATGGCTCTGCACGGCCACGCCGTCGACCTTGATCCAGCCGTTCTCACCGTCCCAGGTGTCCAGGTGGTAGTAGTTGGCCGTGACGCGCGCCAGCTTGTGGGTCGGTGCTAGCAAGGTCTCGGACGCGGTGAACCCCGCACCAGCAATGCCATATCCGCCATAGACGTTGCCCCAACCGCCACAAACGCTCAAGTCGCCAGCAACGGCCGGGGTCCAGGCTCCGAGCTTGCCGCCCTCAAAGTCGTCGTACGATAGCCGGGTCCACCCATAAGAATCACAGTAATACTGCGCAGGTGCTAGACCAGCAAAGGTCAGCCAGTAGTTGCCAGCCGGCATGAAGCCGTTGACTTGCAAGGTGTTGAAGATTTCAAGGCAGGAGCCCGCCGGCGATGTCTGAGTGCCTGGAATGACACAGGTTTTTCCATCCCCCGCATAGCCTTGCAGACACGTGCAGGTGTAGCTGCCCGGCGTGTTGGTGCAAGAAGCGGCGACGCTGCAGGGATTGCCGGTCGCAACGACGCTCAAGTTCTTGATTTGAACACCCAATGTCGTGTTGGCAATCGCATCCCCTGTGTCAAAGGCGAAGCGGATCTGCGCTTGCTTGCCGGCATAGCCCTGGAGGACGATCTTCTGGGTTGAGTAAGCGTTGTACGTAATTAGCTTGGTCTTATCCCATACTTGTACGACCTGGCCGCCGACGATGAGTTGGACAAAGAGCTTGTCGTAGGTCGTGCCGCCTTCGGTCGCCATGTTCACGTCAAAACTCAAGATATGCGCGGCGTTGTTGGAGAACGTGATGGTCGGCCCTGTGACGTTGCCATGGTTGGGCGAACCGGGCGTGTCATAGCTCGTGCCGTTGCCGTAGTACAAGACGCCATTGAGGATTTGCCACTTGACCGCTGTGCCGGCGACGCTAGGCGCATCAAAGACCCAGCCCAAGCCGCCGATTGGGCCTGCGAAGTCCCAGTTCCACTCTGGCACTGGGCATTCGTTGATGTCGGTGCACGTCTTGCCATCGCCGGTGAAGCCCGGCAAACAGGCGCAGCTGAATGACCCAGGCGTATTGGTGCACGCCGAGTTTGCGCCGCAACCCGATGTTCCGTTGGCGCATTCGTCGACGTCCGTGCAGGTCTTGCCATCGCCGGTAAAGCCAGGTTTGCAGGTGCACGTGAAGCTGCCGGGCTGATTGGCGCACAATGCATTGGTGCTGCAGCCGCCGTTGTTGGTCAAACACTCGTTGATATCCGAGCACTTGATGCCATCACCAACGTAGCCAGACTTGCAGGCGCAGCTGTACGAACCGGGCGTGTTGGTGCACAGGGCGTTGGGGTTGCAACCGCCGTTGTTGACTGCACATTCGTTGTTGTCGACACAGACTGAGCCGGGGATGGCCGGCGGCACGCTCTTGTCGGAAAAGCCAGCCTTGCAAGCGCAGTTGAAGCCACCAATCGTGTTGGCGCAGGCGGCATTGGCGTCGCAGCCGCCGTTCTTGATGGCGCATTCATTGATGTCCGAGCAGACCTTGCCGTCACCGGTAAAGCCATTGTTGCAAGCGCAGTTGAACGACCCAGGCGTGTTGGTGCACGTCGCGTTGGCACCGCAGCCAGCTTGGCCGTTGCTGCACTCGTTGATGTCATTGCAGGTCTTGCCGTCGCCCGAGAACCCGGGCTTGCAGGTGCATGCCACAGCTTCATTGACCATGGCGCAAGTGGCATTGAGGTTGCAACCACCGTTGTTGGTCTTGCACAAATCCTGAAGAGCACAGGATTTTCCGTCACCCACGTAGGGTGCTTGGCAGGTGCAGGTGAAGCTGCCGATGGTGTTGGCGCAAAGCGCCTTGGCCGCGCAGCCCGCCGTGCCGTTGGTGCATTCGTCGACATCGGTGCAGACCAAGCCGTCCCCAGCAAAGCCCTTCTTGCACGCGCAGTTCCACGCGCCAGGCAGGTTGGTGCAATCGGCGTTGGCTCCGCAACCGGCGGTTCCATTGGTGCATTCGTCAACGTCGACGCAAGCGAAGCCGTCCCCGGTGAACCCCGTCTTGCACTTGCACTCGAAGGTGCCGGGCTTATCGGTGCAGTTAGCAAACGTGCTGCAAGGACTTGTAGAAGCTGCACATTCGTTGATGTTGGTGCAGGTGAGACCATCGCCGCTGTAGCCTGGCTTGCAGGTGCAAATCGCACTGCCAATGGTGTTGCTGCAGTCGGCCGCTAGATCGCAACCAGCTGTGCCCAAAGCGCATTCGTCGATATCGGCACACGCAAACCCGGTGCCCGCGTAGCCCGACTTGCAATTGCAGTTGTAGGAACCCACGGTGTTGCTGCACGCTGCGTTGAGATCACAGGCATTAATGCCGCCGCTGCCGACATCGCACTCGTTGACATCGCCACACACGAAGCCGTCGCCCGCGTAACCCGCCTTGCAACTGCACACGAAGCTGCCCACGGTGTTGGAGCAGTCAGCATTGAGGTCGCAACCTGCTGTATTAGAAGCACATTCATCGACATCGCCGCAAACTGCGCCGTCGCCCAGGTAGCCAGTGTTGCAGGTGCAGGTGTAGCCGCCATCGGTGTTGGCGCAGGTGGCATTGGCATCGCAAACACCCTCGGAACATTCGTTGACGTCTAGGCAAATCTTGCCGTCGCCGGTGTACCCGGTCAGCTTGCCGTCGGCCGTGACGCCTTGGGGGCAAGTGCATGTCGGCTCTAAGGTATCGGTGTTGGTGCAAGTAGCGGCTAGCGCACAGTAATTAAACTTGGGATCGCCGCAAGCGTCATACGCGCCGATGGAAACGGGCGGGCTCTGCACTTCGGGGGCGCTGTCGGTGCCATCGCTGACGACGACTTTGCAGGCAACTTTCTCCCCGGCCTTCACGGGCAAGTCTTTGATTCCAGAGGTATCTTTGCCCGAAGCGAGCTTGCTGAGCTTGATGGGATTGTCCGTCTGACCCGGGTTCGGGTAGTCACCGATTAACCATGTGAACGTAAAGGTTAAAGGATCGCCATCGGCGTCGGTCGCTGTGACCGCCTGTGAGCAACTGACCTCGCTTTGCAGGTCGATACTATCAGGCATAATCACCAGTTGCGGCGCAATCGGCGCTGCGTTGCCAATGGCCACCTGAGCGCTGCCTTGGGGGCCAACCGCTTTGGGATCGTGGGCCTGGACCTTGACCTGCCACGTGTCGCCCTTGGTCGTGGCCGCATTGGGCAGGACGGCGTCGACGAATTCGGTGGGTTGACCGTTCTTGAACCATGTGTAAGTATAGGTTAAATCTGCGGCCGAGCGATCTGGGTCCGGAGCGTCCTGCGTGATCTTGGCCGTCAGATCGTCGGTGGTTGTTGGCTTGTCGGGCAAGATCACGACCACGGGCGCGCCGGGGGCCGTGTTGATCAAGATGCCGACGCTCTTGGCACCGGTATGATTTGTCGTATCGGTGACTTGCAGCGTGATCTGCTGGGGCCCCGCCGGCAAGCTGTTGGTATCGAACTCGATAACGCCGGTGCCGTCGACCATGCCAGCGGCCAGGGAGTTGGCCACGGCGCTGGAAATCAGCTTGAATGTCAGGACATTGACGGGGTCGCGATCGTCGCTCACGTTGGCCGAGATGTGCACCAAGCTGCCGACATTGGCGATGGTACCATCGGCTGGGGCTGTGATTTTGATCGTCGGCGGCTGATCGACGGCGGAGGTATCCGCACCCGTGTCTGCGCCGGGCCCGACTTGATCGATGCCGGGCGTGTCCACATTGGCGACATCCGCCGCGACATCCGTGGTCAGTGGCACGATTTTGACATCACCGCAGGCCGCAGCCAGGAGCAGCAGCAGGGTGCCGCCGATCAGCAGACCCAGACGGTGACGTTGTGCAAAAAAAGCAAAGCGATTCAAGGCTGACTCCGTTCGGTTGTCGGCGGACATACGCAAAGGTGGGCTAGACGCAAACCGGCGCAAGCGCGTAGTCTCGCGGTTTCGCGCCGCCTTTTCAAGATCGCGGTGTTGGCGGCGGGCAATTTGTTTGAAGCAGCGCCCGGCGGGGCCCAAGCAGAGGGCAGTGACGCCATAGACCGCGCCGAGCAAACGCGGTGTCCTAAGCCAAGATCAGGAATTAGTCATTCATTCAAGGGAGTTTTCAATGATGACTCAACTTCAATTCTGGCCGAGCCTAGACTTCCGTCGTCGCATAGCACTGCCACCTACGGCGCTGTTGATCTGGACGATGGCGACTTGGCTCAGCGCCTGCAGTGGCACCACGCCCACGCCCGCGGCCACTGCCGACGCCAGCAGCACCACCGACATCAGCGGTACCGACGTGAACTCAGCGACCGACGGGGCCATCGTCAACAACTGGACCCAGGGCTACTCGATTCAGTTGACATTTCATAGCCCTGTCGACAAGTCCGTCGATGGCGCGGTGATCAAACTGGATCGCGATCTCACGGACAAGGTCGCGACTTCTTTCTCCTTTGGATCCACACACATGCTGCCCCCAGCCATCGCGCTGGCGGTGCAGGACCACGTGTCCTACTCATGGAAGGGCAATGCGTCGCCCCTCGATGTCCAGTTCAACTTTGGCAATCTTGTTGAAAGTTCAGCCAATCCGGCCCAGTGCACCAAGGCCAACTCCTATCCGTTCAAGTGCTCGGCCCCGTCAATGCGCGTGTCCTTCCGCAGCATTACCTACCGCTCCACCTGCCCGGCTTTGGAGGGCACGGTCGTCATCACCGACTGGGCATCGGTCAAAGATGGCTATTTTGCTGGGCATTTCTCGGGCACCCTCGGCGCTTTCTTCTCCGGCAGCACCGACGACTGCACCGACGCCGCCAAATCGTGCACACACCCAGATCAAACAGTTGATATTCAAGGTGTTTTCGGCTTCACGCTGCCGGCACCCGACGGTCAGGGATAGGCCATGCGCACCGTGCACGGGCAGAAGATCCTGATTACTTCTGGGCATAAACGCATTGGCCGAGCCCTGGCGCTGCACCTGGGCCGGCAGGGTGCCGTCATCGCCGTTCACTACCGCCACGACCCAGAAGCCGCGGCCGAAGTGGTCATGGAACTGGCAAGCTTTGGCGCCCACGCGCTTGCCGTGCAGGCAGAACTCACTGATCCGCAATCAGTTCGCGCCATGTTACAGTTTTGCGGACAATCGCTGGGTGGCCTAGATGCTGTGGTGGCGGCCGCCGCTAACTATGTGCCGACCGACCTGGATCGGCCTGATGCCGCGCACTTTGACAGCGTTTGGGCCAACAATGCCCGAGCGCCGGTTGACCTCATCCTGGCTGCCGAACCTTGGCTTACGCGCAGTGGCGATGGTCGCGCCGTGATCATTGGCGATTTGGCTGGCATTACGCCGTTTTTTGGCTACTCGGCCCACTCGATGGCCAAGGCCGCCTTGCACAATGGGGTCCTGGCGTTGGCGGCCGAATTAGCCCCTGCTATCGCGGTGAACGCCGTCCTGCCTGGCGCTGTTCTCAAGCCCAAGGCGCAGACCGCGGCGCAGTGGCAGCAGTTGCAGGAACACGTGCCTCAAGGGTCCCTGGCGCTGGCCGACCCCGACCTGCCCGTGCGCGCGCTGGCAGACGCTGTTCAGTTCTTGATCACCTGCGAACGCTATATTTCTGGGGTGTTACTGCCCGTCGATGGCGGACGTTTGACCCGCTGGTAACTTCCCTGTGCCACCACATTTGCGCCAGCCCCTTGGTCCACAGTCGCTAGTTCGACGCGTCCTAAACGGGTCGCAGCCCCCGGCAGCACCGCGGCGGCCATGCACGGCGATGGTTGAAGCCAAGAGGTTTTTGCGGCACCTTCCCCGCCGCTCGTTGCTGGCCATTGTGCGCGGATTCCCCCCTACCCAGGCAATTGCATCATGTTGAACCGAGTTTTCCTTGTCATAACCGGCCTTCTCACGGTTCTACCCCAGGCCTCGTTCGCGGCGTCGAAGGACGAAGCCAAGGACCGCGTCAAGGTGTTGATCGTGCCCGGCGTCGCCCTGGGCGCTGTCCAACGCCTCTCCGAAAAACGTGTAAGTAAAGCGTTTTCCGATGCCGTGGCCGCTGCGTCGCGCTTTGAACTCGTGACCGATAGGGACAAGGCGGTCAAGAGCAGTGGGCCTGCGGACAAAGTCAAGGCCGTGCAAGCCAAAGGTTCGGCAACGTCCCGACGCATCGACGAAGCCGACTTGCTGCGCCAAGAAGGCACAGACTTAGCCGCCGAAGGCAAACACTCTGAAGCGTTAGGGAAACTGCGAACAGCCATTGCGGCCTATGAGAAATCCTACACAGAACTTGTTGATTTTACAAAGCTTGCTGACGCGTACGCCCGTGCCGGACTTTCGGCCTTTGCGACCAATCAGGGTCGCGGCGAAGTCGGCAATTTGTTTGAATCTGGCATTGCCATTCAGCCAACGTTGGTCATCGACAGGCGCAAGCAAGCCAAAGAGCTTCTTGAACTTTTTGACGGAACCCATGAGCGAATGGAGAAAGCGACCAAAGCCGCTGTCACTGTCGACGGCACGGCGCCTGGGGCCATCGCCTTTGTGGACGGCGTTAAGGTCGGCGAACTGCCTGCTACTGCGAAGGATTTGCTGCCTGGCACCCATTACGTGCAGGTGCGCGGCGATGCCTGGCAACCGTGGGGCCAAGTCGTTAAAATCAAAGGCAAAGATCTGAGCATTCACGCCAAGGCGCTGCCAGTCAAGGTAGTCGCGCCGCCACCGGCCGAGGTGGAACTCAAGGTCGACGTTCTCGCCGATTGCGCGCAACACGGCGCATTTGCTGCGGAATCTTGCCGCAAGCCAGCTCAACACTTGGCCAAGCAAACTGGAGCCGATTTCCTGGTCTTCTCAGCCATCAAGGCGGATCGCTATAACCGCCTGACGATTCATGGGTTTGTGCTGGACGCCCAGACCGGCTTTACGGTGGCCACGGCGCCGGCGGAACTGGCGGCGGACCTCAGCGACCTACAGGCCAAAGCATCTAAAGTTGCTGAAGATTTGGACGCAGCCACCCACCCGTTTGCCAAAGCGCGGGCCTTGGCCAAGCCGCCAGCGGTGTTCAAGGACGGGGCCAAGTAGTTCGCCCAAGCCGAGGCACCCAGCGCGGCGGCCCTAGCCAGAAGAGCTGGAGCACTGGCCGGGGGCTTGAGATTACACCTTGAAATTCTTCGGGTCCTCGCCAATGCCGGGCAACTCTCGGCTGGGCTCGCCGCGCAAGCGTCGACCAATGTAGGTCGGCAGCGCGAAAGCCGCCTTCATGAAATCCACATTGGCATAGCGCAGTTGCGGATCCAGGCGCGCGGTGCGATCGCTGCGCACGATGCTGCCGGCCACGTCGATGCCCTGGCTGGCCGCGGTATACGCCCAAACACCGCCGGGATAGGCCGTGACCTGACCCAAGTACAGAGATGTATGGCGGAAGATGCCCGCGAGTTTGTCGTACACGTCGCCAACGCGATCCAGGTAGAACGTGGGGGAATCGCTCTGGGGCACCAAGATGCCTTGTTCACCAAGCAGTTGCGCGCACGTCTCGTAGAACTTCACCGTAAAGAGCTCCACAGCAGCATCCACTGGGTCGGTCGAATCAACTAAAATGACATCGAATTTCGCGCCCTGGGCGGCAGCGACCTCGACATAGGCAAGACCGTCGCCAACGATGACTTCTGCCCGAGGATCGTCCAAGCCCGCAGCACATTGGGGGAAATACTGCCTGGCAACGCGAATAACCTCGCCATCGATGTCCACCAAGGTGGCCTTTTCGACTTCCGGGTGACGCAGCACTTCGCGCAGGGTGCCCCCATCGCCGCCGCCAATAATCAAGACGCGACGCGGGTTTGGATGGGCAAGCAGGGGCACGTGCGCCAGCATCTCGTGGTAGCCCGATTCGTCGCGATCGGTCACATTGGTGACGCCGCCCAGGGCCAGGACGGTACCCCAATCTTCCGCTTCAAAAACATCGATGTGCTGAAACGGCGTATCAAAGGACTCGTAGAACTCCTTGACCGTAAAGGTCAAATGGGTGTTCCGGGTCCACGGATCAAAAAACCGTTGTTGGGCAGGCAATTGGGGGATGATCGGCTGGCTCATGGTCGTCTCCATACGGCGTTGGCGCTGCGTGCAGCATTGCCACAGCGGGCGGCAAATCGGCCGGCAGGGGCCCTGCGTCGATCACCGCCGCGCCGTGTACCGGCAATCGCGCCCCTCGGCAAGTCTGGGCGCAGACAGCCCGTAGAATCGCAACGTTGAGTCGGGCTTTCTGACTCGCCATTTGCGCTTGGCGCAGCAGGCTGCATGCTCGCACGCCAAAGGCCCACTCGTTCGGAGCCCGTGGAGAGTCGACATGTACGCCAAGGTGATTGAACAACTCATTAAAACTTTGACTAATTTGGATGGCATCTTGGTCAAAGCAACGGGATACGCTGAGATGCGTGGCTTTCCAGTCGATCACTTCATGACGGCGCGCTTAGCCCCGGATATGCTGCCTTTTTGGCGGCAAGTGACCATCGCTTGCGACGTCGCCAAGGGCATTGGCGCTGGCCTGATCGGTCAGGATCCGCCCAAGTTTGAGGATCATGAGCAAACCTTCGCCGAACTGCGCCAGCGCATCGCCAAGACCGTCGCCTATCTGCAAGGTTTGCCGCGCGCCCGTTTGGACGCAGTAACTGCCGAACAATCGGTGCGAATTGCCTATCCACCGGGCAAGGCGATGCACGCCCAGGACGCGATCTGGAGCCGCGCCGTGCCCAACTTCTTCTTTCACGTGACCACCGCCTACGGCCTTTTGCGCAGCGGCGGCGTGCCGATCGGTAAGTCCGACTACCTCGGCGAACTTCACGTTTTTGATGCGTAATAGGCGTGAGGCTGGCCCCCAAGGGCACCTCAAGCGTCCGGCGGGCATTTCACGAAAATCTGCTGCTAGTTTACTCAGTTATCTGATTGGATGGCTGCAATTGCGGCAAGAGTTCCTTGGGCTAGCCCTCAGCGATAGATCGCGCAACGGGGCCATGCTAACTTCGCTGCGCCGGGCCTTTGCCGCCCGGAACCAGGGTCGGGTGCGCGATGGCGACAATGAACATCATTCAGGCCGTGGGCGACGCGCTACACGTCGCCATGCAAGCCGATGAAAAAGTCGTGGTGCTAGGCGAGGATGTCGGCAAGTTCGGCGGCGTTTTTCGCGCCACCGTCGGCTTGCAACAAGCCTTTGGCGATGACCGGGTGATCGACACACCGCTGGCCGAAAGCGGCATCATCGGCGCGGCGATCGGCATGGCGCTCTATGGCATGAGGCCCGTCGCGGAAATCCAGTTCAGCGACTTCATCTATCCAGCGTACGACCAAATCGTTAATGAATTAGCGAAGTATCGTTACAGGTCGGCCGGCCTCTTTCCCAGCCCCTTGGTGATTCGCACCCCCTTTGGTGGCGGCATTCGCGGTGGCCATTACCACAGCCAATCGCCCGAATCCGTCTTCGCCCACCAGGCCGGCTTGGTCTTGGTGGCACCGTCCAATCCCTATGACGCCAAAGGGCTTTTACTCTCAGCGATCTTTGCCGATGACCCGGTCATGGTGCTCGAGCCCAAACGCGTCTATCGCGGACCCGATCACGGGACCAACTGGGGCAGTCACAAGAAAAGCGAAGTACCCTCAGGCGATTATCGGGTGCCCATCGGCAAGGCAGAGGTAGCCAGGCCGCGGACGGGGCGCGGCATTGCGGTCAGCCTCATCACCTACGGTGCCATGGTACATACCTGCGATAAGGCTGCGGAATTGGCCGCTCAGGAAGGCATAGACGTCGAGATTCTCGACCTGCGCACCCTGGTGCCCTACGACCTCGAACGCGTGGCCGAAGCAGGGCGGGCGACGGGCCGCGTGGTTGTGGCCAACGAAGCGCCACGCATGTGTGGCTATGCTGCTGAAATGTCAGCGGTGATTCAAGAGCAGTGCTTTGATTGGCTGCAAGCGCCGATCGTCCGGGTGACGGGGTGGGACACGCCCTTTCCATACACCTTGGAAAACGACTACTTACCTAGTCCGGCCCGGGTTCTCGATGCCTTGCGCACCGTGGCCCATTACCGGTAGAAACCCTGACGCGACGGGCAATCGCCGCCGCACGCGCGAGCAGGACTTGGTCCGGGCAGCGCAGGCGGCAAGAGCCGCGAAATCGCTTTACTTTTGAGAAGATGAGGCTTTCATGGCATTCGAATTCAAACTGCCGGACATCGGCGAAGGCGTTGTCGAGGGCGAACTGACCAAATGGCTGGTCGAAGATGGCCAAGAAGTTTCTGAAGATACGCCGCTTTTTGAAGTGCTGACCGATAAGGTTTCGGCGACGATCCCGTCCCCACGCAAAGGTCGCGTATCTAAACGGCATTTTCAAGAAGGCGACATGGTGCCCGTGGGCTCGGTGGTCGTCACCCTTGAGCTGGCCGCTGGCGCAGGGGCCGCCCAAGTAGCTGCTTCTATTGCACAATCCCCGGCAACGGCAGCAACCGCCCCAGTCGTTGCGCCCGTCGCGACAACCGCGCCCATCGCAGCTACCCGCGCCGCCGACGACAAAGTACGCGCCGCACCGGCCACCCGCAAGCTGGCGCGCGAACTGGGCGTTGAACTGCAAATCGTTCCAGGCACAGGAGAATATGGCCGCGTCACCCGCGACGACGTGCAGAATTGGGCCAGCCAAATCGTAGCCAGCGCGGCCAGCCCGAATTCCCGCAGCGCTTCTGCGCCAACGCCAGCCCGGCCCCCCGTGGCGGCGACGACCTTGGCCCAGGGCCCCGACGAAGAGCGGCAAAAACTCAAAGGGTTACGGCGCAAGATCTACGCCAAGATGCGCGAATCCAAGGACCATGCCGCCCATTTCACCTACGTGGAAGAGGTTGACTTTACAGAGATTATTGCCATGCAGGCTGCCCTGACCCAAGCCGGTCTCAAGACGACGTTCTTGCCTTTTGTGCTCAAGGCCGTGGTTCTGTCCCTGCTCAAGCCCGAATTTGCCTATCTTAATGCGCAGATCGATGAGGCAGCAGGCGAGATCGTCGTCAAGAAGCGCTACCACATCGGCGTGGCTGCGGCGACCGACCCGGGCCTGGTCGTACCGGTGGTCAGAGACGTCGACCGCAAGTCAATTCGCCAACTGATCGAAGAAGTTCGCGAACTTGGCAATGGCGCCCGCGCTGGCACCTTACCCGGCGAGGCCTTGGCCGGCTCCACTTTCACCATCACCAGCTTGGGCAAGATCGGCGGCATGTTCGCAACGCCCATCGTCAATTACCCGGAATCGGCCATCCTGGGCCTGCACAAAGTCGAACCGCGACCGGTGGTGGTGGACGGGCAAATCGTCATCCGCGACCGCATGTACATGTCGTGCAGCTTTGACCACCGCCTGATCGATGGCCATGTCGGCGCAGCCTTTGTGCAATCGGTGCGGAGCTACTTGGAGCAACCGGCCCTGATGCTCGCTGAGTTGGCCTAGAACAGTCGCGTGCGGACGCGGGCCATCGTGCCCTGCCATCGCCGTGAATCGACGCGGCACCTGCTGCGTTATCTGCTTGAGACCTGGAGTTCGGCGTGAGCGACCTAGACGACCGCGATCACGAACAAGCCTTGGTTTCCGCAGCCTTGGATGGCGACCGGGCGGCGTTTGGCGAATTGGTGGACCGCCTCAAACGGTCTGTGTTCTGCGTCTGCATGGCGTACCTCAAGCAAGAGGCCGAGGCGATGGACCAGGTGCAAGACACCTTCCTTAAGGCCTTCACGGAGTTGCAAACATTCCGCCGCGACACGAATTTCCGCGCCTGGGTGCACCGCATTGCCCGCAATGGCTGTATCGATCGGATTCGCCGGCTTAAAGTGAGGCGTGCCGGCGAGTTAGACGACCACCTATCGGTCGAATCTCTGCACGAGGGCTCCTTGCCGGCGGTCAGCACCTTCGGCCGCAGCACGCCGATGCATGAAGTGGCCCGGCAGCAGTTGGGCCGCCGCCTACAAGCGGCTGTGGACACCCTGCCTGAGACCCATCGGCAATGCGTTATTCTATGTGATGTCGAGGGGTTGTCGTACCAGGAAATCGCAGAAACCCTGGGAATTCCCAAGGGGACGGTCATGAGCCGGCTGTTCTACGCGCGCCGCAAACTGCAAGAAGAGCTCGCAGACTACCGGGAGGAGGCCAGCCATGGCTGATCAGAAACTGAGCACAGAACCGGCAATCAGCCCAGAGTTCCAAGGAGTTGACGCCACACCAGCGATGGTCGACGCCTTGACTGAGGCCGAGATCGGCACGTTGCTGCTGCTGGTCGATGGCGAATTGGCCAGTGATGCTGTGGCTTTGGCTGAGGCCCAAGCCCTGATGGCGCGTTCAACGCTAGCGGCTGACTTCGTTCAGGATTGGCAGCACGCCAAGGTCGCGCTTCAGCAAGCGGTGTATGAACAAGCGGGCGCTGCGGACCTGTCGCGGGTGCGTGGCCGCGTCATGGCGCGCATTGTTGAGCCCGTGGCTACCAAGGAAGATCCTGAAAAAGCAACTGGTTTTTGGGGATGGCTCGGTGAACTTGGCTTTGGCAAGGTGAGCTTTGTGGTCGGGGCGGCTGCGGCGGCTGCCGTGTGGCTGATCGTGTCGGCCGGGCCCGTGCAACCACACCATGACCGCGTGGCCCCAGTGGCTGGGACGCTGTCGCGCCCGGTTGAAGCATTACCAAACGGTGAGCCATCTGTTATTATTGAAGAAACAGAATCGGACGGTTCGGTCATGGTCCGCCACGGCGAACATTCCGGCGACGCGACGATCATTTGGCACTATCAGCCGGCGCAAAATGGCAAGGGGGAAGGATGAATTGGCGAGGCCGTCTGCATACTTGGGCCGCAATTCGTCCGGCCAGCACACCAAGGGCCTGGCCCGTAGGATTGACCGTTGCAGCCTTGGTCTTACTTGGGATTAGCTACCTTGCGCCGGCAGTTCAGGCCCAGACACCGCCGGCCGCCGCGCCGCCGGCCCCGAGTCAGCCGGCCCAGTTTGCAGTCCGGGTGATTGAAGCGAGCCACCAAGCCACGGCGGCACAGGACCCGCAACTATCAGCAATTGCTAAGGAATTAGAGCACTTTAAGCACGAATTCAACACGTTTCACATCGTGCGGGATCAGACCCTGACCTTGGCGCTCAATGCCCGTGGTGCCGTGAAACTGCCTGATGGGCAAGAGTTTGCCATCACCATGCTGGGCCTTGTGCCGGGGCAGGTGGAGCGGGTGCGGCACAAGATCGAAATGCCGGGCACGCAGTCGACGCGGGTCATCGTCTATGGCGGCCGCACGTTGGACGTGTTGCCAGCGCCAACCAAGGCGACGATCGTCTGGACGACGCTGCAGCCGCGCCGCTGACGGCCTTCGGGCACTGCGACGCCTACGCAAAAACACCTGAAAATCTCAACCCATCCACCCATGTGGCGGTCGTTGCCCTCACTCCCGGGGCGTGCTAGCATGGCCGAGTCGTCGGCGGTGCACTCGGAGCCAAGCGATCCGCCCATCGGTCACCGCGGTCTGTTTTTGACCGATGCGGCCGGTGGATGGCACCACACAACGACTTGTTCTTTCGACTGTTTTTCCTGTCTTGGCCAGCCGACGCCTCCCGCGAGTAGACCTGCGTCCATCGGCCAAGCTCCCCGTGATGCGCCCCGTGCAGGACTGGGCGCCGGGGACTGTGGCCTTGCCTTTGGCCCGGAGTTCGCGCTGCCATGCGTCGATTTTGCGCTTTGATCGTCTGCAGTTGCCTATGCCTAGGCTGGACTGGCTTGGCATGGGCCGATCCCGGTCCGCCTCCCGTCGCCGACCCTCAAGTCGCGGCGCCGCCTCCAGCCCAGGCCGTAGAACCGCCTAAAACGGAAGCCGAAAAGCTCGCTGACCAAGGCCGAGACGCCTATCGCACGGGCAATTATGCCGAGGGGTATCGCTCCTTTGAGCGGGCTTTTGTGCTCGACGACAATTCGCGATGGCTATACAACATGGCCAAATGCAAAGAGAAACTGGCCGATTACAAGTCAGCCGTACGCCTGCTGGAGCGTTACCTCGAACACCACAAGCAGGCCCATGGCGGCCAAGCGCCCACCGATGCTGTGGATGCCGAACACCTGATTCGCGACCTAAAACAGCGTGCTTTTGAGCAGTTGCCCGAGGTCGAGATCAAGAGCTCGCCCGTTGGCGCCCAGGTGCTGATGGCGGACGGCACGACCATCGGCTCGACGCCCGTCACCACGCACATGGAGCCGGGCAATTACAAGATAACGTTGAAATTGCCAAATCATTCTGAGGTGCAAGCCGAACTCGTCGTGCCCCTGGCGGGCAAGGTCAGCCTGATGTTTGGCCTGAAGTCCAAGCAGAAGAGGGCAGGCCTGAAGTTCTGGTGCAATGTGCGCAACGCCCAAATCGCCATTGACGGAAAAATCATGGCCGTGACGCCGTTTATGGGCCAGATCGAGATTGAGCCGGGCAACCACCAACTGACCCTGACGCGCATAGGCTTCAAGACGGCTGAGCGGGAAGTCACTGTTCCAGAAGACAAAACCTTGGTCAGTCGCTTTGTGCTGGTGCCCACGGTCACCCATGCCTCCTGGCGCGGCTGGCTCGGGGTGCCCCTGATGGTGATTGGAGCAGGGCTGCTGGGTGGCGGTTACTATGCGAAAACGCAAGCGGAAACGACCTACTCCGGGTCGACGACGCACAGTCAGCTGGGTACCGAAAATGCCTATGGTTTTCAGCAGTGGCAGCAACTCCAGAATATTGGCTACGGTGCGGGGGCCGGGGCTCTGGCCTTGGGTCTGGGCCTGACGATTTGGGATACGGTTCGCGACGGCATTGACGAAAACGACCGCGTCGGCGGAGACCTCCTGCCCGAAGGTAGCGAATTACAACCGTTTATGAGCAAGGAGGTCCAGCCGTGACCCACTCTGCCTTGCCAACTTGGCTCGCCGGTGCGTGCCGTCGTCCGTGCGCATTGTCCTTGGTATTCGCACTGTTCGCTGCCCTGAGTGGCTGTGCCGTGGGCCTACCACCGCCGGCCGAAACGCCGATGGTTCAGGTGGCGGCAACGCCGAATTTCTGGTTCGGCTTTGGCGATAAAGGCTGCAAAATTCCTCAGGATGTTCAGGCATGCACCACGGCCAAGTCCGCCGGCAAGAAGTTCAACCCCGGTACACCATCGCACGCCGTGGCCGTTGCCGCGTTTGCCCTGGATAGCCATGAAGTTACGGTGGAACAGTACCGCTACTGCGTGGACATGGGCACCTGTTCGTTGCCGGCCGGCTACAATGGACCACCGGGCGGCGCGTCGGACTACTACCTCAATGACAAGTACAACAAGAACCCAGTTATTTGGGTCTCTTGGGACCAGGCAACCGAGTATTGTGCCTTTGTCGGCAAGCGCCTACCTACCGAATTTGAATGGGAACGCGCCGCAAGTGGCCCATCTCAGGACCCGGCCCTGGCCGACAAGCGCGTGTTTCCAACCTCGATCGCGCCAACCCCTGGACCTGCCAGCGTTTTGCCGGCTAGCTGCGATGGCATCAACATTCCGGCCTGCTCTCATGGCACGGCGGACACGCGCCCTGTGGCGACCTCTGCCAACGACGTGGTCACGGAGAATGGCCAGCAAATCTTTGATCTGGCAGGAAATATCGCCGAATGGACCGCCAGTGACGATGATGACGCGGCCCGCGGCTATGCGGCGACCTGCGACTGGAGTGGCGGGACAACGACGTACGATTGTACCAGTTGTGTCGCATGCTTACGCACCGCCAACAAGGATGCCGACTGTGCCACGCAATGCTTCGGCTGCAAGTGCGGCCCGAGTGGTAGCGACCCCAAGGCCGCTGGCTACGACCCCAAAGCTTCCTGCTACCAGCCCTGCGCCGCCCCTATTTGCCCCAAGTACCCAGATTCCCCTGCATTGACAAGAGATTACAGCACAACGCACAAAACCGACAAACGCATCATTCGCGGGGGCTCCTTTTTGGCTGGCAGCGACCCAGACTGCGAAGATCGGTTTGATTATCGGGGCTTTTCTCTCAAGCCTTCGGACGGTAGCTTTGCCCATCTGGGCTTCCGTTGTGCCCGCTCCCTGTAAAGCCGCGCTACCCCGTCGCGTGCTGGTGAACAACGTGTCCGACCGCCCATTCACAGAACATCTTGGTTTTTCTCGACAAATGCCCGACGAGGTCATTGCGCAGCAAGCGCAAATGCTGGCAAACCGGGTTGTTAAGAATCTCAAGCATTTACAGGGGCGGATGCGCAAGGCCAAGATCGGCGCCTTTCGCCTGTATGATCGTGATATTCCAGAGATTCGCGCCGCCGTGGACTGGTACGAGGGTCACCTGCTGCTGCACGAGTACGTCCGCGACCAGGTCCCGCCGCATTGGCTGCCGGCCGTGGCCGAGGTTCTGGGACAGCGACTGCAAATTCCCAGCGATCGATTGCACTTACGCAAGCGGACGACGGGCGACCAACGCTACGAACGCCTGGGCGAGCAAGGGGAGCGTGTCGCCATCAGCGAAGGCGATGTGGAATTCCTTTGTAATTTAACCGATTACCAAGACACCGGCCTTTTCCCAGACCATCGACTCACGCGGCAGTGGGTCCGCAAGCAAGCGCAAGGCAAGGATTTACTCAATCTTTTCGCGTACACCGGCTCCTTTTCGCTCCAAGCCGCCAAGGGTGGCGCAGCGAGCACAACTTCGGTTGACTTATCAAGCACCTACCTGGATTGGGCGCGGGACAACTTCGCCCACAACGGCCTGCTGGCCCCTGAGCATCGGTTCATCCGTTCAGATGTCTCGCAATTTCTGGCACGTACGGCGCAGGGTCGCGAGCGCTGGGGCGTAATTGTCCTGGACCCGCCGTCGCGGTCGACGTCAACAGCCATGCGCCAAGTGTTTGATATTCAAAGTGATCATCGGCAACTGATCGAGATGTGCCTGCCCCTGCTGCTACCGGGCGGCACGCTATGGTTTTCCACCAACCACCAACGCTTTGAGCCCGCACTGCAGGGCTTGGCTGTGGCTGAGTGCGTAGAGAAGACAGTGCTATCTGTGCCTGAAGATTACCGAAATCGCACGGTGCATCGCTTGTGGCAACTGACGATGCCGGGATAGCCATCCTATCGCGGTGACAGAAGGACCTTGGGACGGGCCAAGGCGGCCAATAACACCACGGAAAATCTTATGAAATATCACGCCTTGGCGATCCTATTGATCATCCATGTGAGCGCGTGTGGCAGCTCATCGACCCCAGTGACCGTCGATACGAGCAACGTCGCCCTGAGCACCTTCGACACAAGCAGCGGAGACCTAGGGGGCGTTGGCGACACCCAAGGACTGGATACTTATGATGTAATGGCCGATAGTGGCTCCAGCGTCGACGCGGCAGACAGCAGCACGCCCGTGGAGGAGAGCTGCGATCCGCTGCAACCTCAAGCATGTACGCTGCCTTGGCCCTCAAACCTCTACTTGAAAGCCGATCCGGCCCGGGTGACGGGCCTTACCCTGACCTTTGCGGGCGACAGCCTACCGCAGAATATCGCCGGTTCCACTATCGATCCAAAGCCTTATGCCCGACTGGACGGCTATAGTGTGGGCAGTTCTCTGCTGGTGCAGTTTCCTAATGTAGATATCAGCAGTCTAGCTCAGCAGACCAGTATTGAGTTGTCCTTGCAGCCCACTGCCAGCCTCTTGTGGCTGGAGGTCGACCCATCTGGCAAGATCGTCAGGCAAATCCCCTATTTCGTCGAACTCGACCAGAGGCCCAACGCCCCGAGCCAGCCGGGTACCGGCGACCTCGTCAAGATCGACCCGGCGACGCAGGTGCTTGTGGTGCGGCCAGCCACAATTTTGGAGTACAACACTCGGTATGTCATAGGTTTTCGCAATTTGAAGAACACGCTCGCCCAGCCCATCGCGCGATCTCCCGCCTTTGAAGCGCTGGTCGCTGGCACAGCAACGGGCAATTTAGCCAAGCGCCAAGCGCAGTTCAATGACATCTTTGCCGTGTTGGCGCAGGCCGGCATGGACAAGACGACCCTGACCTTGGCTTGGGACTTCCATACCGAAAGTTCAGCGGCGATCCATAATCAAGTTGTGGCGTTGCGCGACACGTCGCTGGCTGTCGTCGGTACAAAGGGGCCGACCATCACCGTCACCGGCGTCAAGACCTACGCGCTGAGCGAAAAAGACGGCCAGGACATGGCCTTTGACGTCACGGGCACGGTGCATGTGCCGTCCTTTGTGCACGCCGTGGATGTCGGCAGCGGCGCTACAGGCTGGCGATGGAATCTCAATGCCCAAGGACAGTTCGAGCAGAATGGCTACCGCGACGCGCCGTTTTGGCTGCGGGTACCGAGATCCTGCCTAGGTGGTCAAAATGCCTGCGATCTCTTGCAGTACGGCCACGGCCTCAACGGTTCAGGCACGGAGATCTTCTCGCACTGGGTGGCGCCCAACGCCAATCAGCGACACCTGATCTACTTTGCCAGCGACATGATCGGCATGGCCGAGCAGGATGTAGCGACGATCTTTATGCTTTTCAACAATATGACCAACTGGCCCTGCCTGCCGGAAAGGGTGAGTCAGGGCCTGGTGGAACACATCCTGATTAGCCGGGCGATGCAGCAGCAGGCGGCGGGCCTGCAGGCACTGGTGGACAACGGCGTAAAACTTACTGGAAATATGTACTATTCAGGCAATTCTCAGGGAGGCATCTACGGTCAATCGCTGCTGGCGCTGCAGACGGAAATCACCCGCGCCCATGTCGGCCAGCCGGGCCTGTTCTACTCGATGCTCCTAGAGAGATCCGCGGATTTTAACGACTATCTGCCGTTCTTCCAGGGCGCCTACCCCGCGCGGGTGGACCAAGTCGTCATGCTGGCGGTGCTGCAATTGCTGTGGGACCAAGTCGATCCAGGCACTTACGTGCGGCACATGAGCAAGGATCTGTTTGCCGGGACGCCGGCCCACACGGCATTGGCGGTCCTGCATCCCGGTGATTTTCAAGTGGATCCCGTGACCGAAGAAATGTCGCTACGCGCTGGCGTGTATCAACTGATGGCGCACTACGGCCATACCGTCGTTGGCGTAAGCGAACAGCCTTATCCTCAAACGAAATCAGCGCTTCTGTCCATTGATTTTGGCAATCCTTGGGCCCATGCCGGCAACGTGCCCGCCGGTCCGAGCGCGGGGCAACTGTGCGGGGACCCTGGACAGGATGGCGGGGCGTGTCTGGGGACGGCCCTTTGTGATCCAAAGCAAAATTGGGGTGTTTGCGACCTTGACGACCCGCACGATCGCGCCCATGGCCTCGCAGCCCACAATGACCAGATGGTTCATTTCTTCCATACCGGCGAAATCGCAGACTTTTGTGGAGGAGATGGCTGCCAGCCTCAGTAGCCGCTGGGGCGGACCGCGCAACAGGCGCAGGGTGACATGAACGGACCTTGACGACGCAGGTCGCCGTCCTACCTTGGGCTCGCTGCTTTGTGGAACGGCTCTGCTGCCTCTGGGAAAATTACCTGGAGAATCGACAGATTGGCTTGACCAGGGGCAGCGCGACTCGCACTGCGCACATGTTGCGGAACCGACAACCTCCGATGCTTTGGCATCCAATGGCGCCGATTGCGCCACCCAGACAGGAGTTTCCCTATGAGTATTCGCCCCTTGTATGACAATATCCTTGTCCAGCGCGCCGACGCAGAAGAGAAGACCACGGGCGGCCTGTTTCTGCCCTCCGCGGCTCAGGAAAAGCAGGTATTCGGCTTCGTCAAAGCGGTCGGCAAGGGCAAATTGCTCAAGGATGGCGGCACGCGCGAACCCACGGTCAAGGTCGGCGACAAAGTCCTGCTGGCCAAATGGGGCGGCAATGAGATCAAGTTTGAAGGCACGGACTACCTGATCCTCAAGGAAAGCGAGCTGTTGGCCATCATCAACGACTAGTTCTTTTGCCGATCGCATCGCAGACCCGCTATCAACCGATTTTGAAAAGGAATTCTCATGGCAGCCAAGTCCATCTACTACAGCGCTGAAGCCCGCAACGCCATCCTCAGCGGCGTCAACATTTTGGCCAATACCGTCAAGATTACGCTAGGTCCCAAGGGCCGCAACGTCGTCATCGACCGCAGCTACGGTTCTCCCCTCATCACCAAGGACGGCGTCACCGTCGCCAAGGAAATTGAGGTCGAAGAGCACTTCGCCAACATTGGCGTGCAGATGATCAAGGAAGCCGCGAGCAAGACCAATGATCTCGCGGGTGACGGCACCACGACAGCCACTGTGCTGGCCCAAGCACTGGTGATCGAAGGCTCCAAGCTGGTCGCTGCGGGCGTCAACCCGATGGCCCTCAAGCGCGGCATCGAAGCAGGCGTTGTCGCCGTTGTTGAGGAATTGGCTCGCCTTTCCCGCGATGTGCAGGGCAACCACGACATCGAGCGCGTCGCCGTCATCAGCGCCAATGGCGATGAAACGATTGGCAAAATCATTGCTGAGGCCCTGGAGAAGGTCGGCAAGGACGGCGTCATTACGGTTGAAGAAGGCAAAGGCTTTGAAACAGTTCTGGAAACTGTCGAAGGCATGCAGTTCGACCGCGGCTACATCTCGCCCTACTTCGTGACCGACGGCGATCGGATGGAAGCGGTGATGGAGAATCCCTTCGTGTTGATTCACGAAAAGAAGATTTCCAGCCTGCGCGATCTGATTCCGCTGCTCGAGCAAGTTCGCACCGCCAACGCCCAACTGCTCATCATTGCAGAGGAAGTTGATGGCGAAGCCTTGACTGGCATCGTCTACAACAAGCTGCGCGGCCAACTCAACATTTGTGCCGTCAAGGCCCCGGGCTTTGGCGATCGGCGCAAGGCCATGCTCGAGGATATCGCTATCCTTCTGGGCACTTCCGTGATGTCTGATGAGATTGGCGAGAAGCTCGAAGCCGTCAAGCTCAAGCAACTCGGTCGCGCCAAGTCGGTCAAGGTCGGCAAGGATCGCACCATCATCGTCGGCGGTCTGGGCGACACGGGCAAAGTGGCTGCACGCGTTGGCCAAATTCGCCGCGAGATCGAGACGACCAAGAGCGATTGGGACCGAGAGAAGCTTGAAGAGCGTTTGGCCCGGCTGGCAGCTGGCGTTGCCGTCGTCAAGATCGGCGCGGCCACTGAGATCGAGATGAAAGAAAAGAAGGATCGCGTCGAGGACGCCCTGCACGCCATTCGCGCTGCGACGGCTGAAGGCGTGGTTCCAGGGGGCGGCGTGGCCCTACTGCGCGCTGGCAAGGTCCTAGAAAACCTCAAGTTTGGCGACGAGCGCGATCACGGTGTGCGCGTCCTCAAGCGGGCGACCGAAGAGCCACTGCGCCAGATCGCGGAGAACGCGGGCGAAGAAGGCTCGGTCAAGGTGGAAGAAGTCCGCGCCGGAACAGGCAATTTTGGCTACAACGCTGGCACTGGCAAGATGACGGACCTGATGGCGGACGGCGTCATCGATCCGACCAAGGTCGTGCGCGTCGCGCTGCAAAATGCCGCCTCTGTGGCGACCATGCTGCTGACGACCGAAGCGGCCATCGTCGAAGCCCCCAAGGCTGAGGTCAACTAGTGACATCTGCGTCGAAAAATCGTCCGGCAACTGGGGATTCAGTTGCGCACAATGGCCAAAGCACAGCGGCGGCGGATTCGGCTTCGGTCGATCCGTCCGCCGCTGCAGCGAGCGATCAAGCGCCTGCCGATCAGGGGCCGGACGTTCAATCCCAGGCAGACGCTACTGGTTGCGCGGCCGGTGCCAAGGTTGAACCCATGCCGACCAAGGCTGACCTGGACACCCTGCGCAAGAAGCTGGCCGATCGAGATGCTGAAGTCGCGCAACTGCAAGACCAGACTCGACATTATGCCCAGTCCTATGACAAGGCGCGCGCTGAGTTCGCGTCGGCACGCGAGCGTATGCAACGGGAAAACGAGCGCAGCCAGAAACGCGAACAAGCCAAGTTGGTGACGTCACTGCTCGATGTGCTTGATTCCTTGGATCGATCACTGGAAAGTGTCAAGAACCAGCCGCCCGGACAGCCTTTCGTCGACGGCGTGCACATGATCCGCGGGCAGTTCAATCAGGCGCTGCAACAACTCGGGCTGCAACGATTTGATGGCCTGGGCGAGACCTTCGACCCCGCGCGACACCAAGCCGTCACGGTCATGCCCGTGCCTGACGCCGCGCAACACGATAAAGTGGTGCACAGCGTGTCGTCTGGGGCCCTGGTTGGCGACGAAGTTCTGCGACCAGCCAGTGTGGTTGTAGGCAAATTTACAGGCGATTCTCCGGTTCACTAATCAGGACTCAGACCTAAGGTCTCGGCCTCCGGTGGCCTATGTCCACGGTCAGCGACTTGCGACCGCGGCAGAGCCTTGTACCCTCCTGTTGCGGCTGGCGCCGGCGCGTCATGCAACGGGCGTTTTGGCCCGACCCGCGGGTCTCCCTGGCTCGGTGTCAGAGACCGGCAAGGCGGGCTTTGGCCTGCCCAACCTGAAGAATTATTGCTATTTTCCGCCGATTCAACAACCTGTAGCCGATGTGGTCGCCTGCGAATTGCATCTGCGAGCCAAGCCCATGGTGTCCGAACTCGTCAGCCAGCGTCCTTTCGCCACCGAAGCGGGAACGGCTCGGTTTGTCCAACGTCATGGCGCAGTTCGCCATGCTGAGTCGTACCGTCATGTCGGTCACTTGCACCTGAGCACCCTTGGGATTGGCACCTATCTTGGGGCGGCGGATGACCAAACGGACGCAGCCTACCGCGAGGCCATCGTCGATGCCGTGCGCCGAGGCGTCAATATCATTGATACTGCTAGCAATTACCGTAACCAACGTTCGGAGCGAGTCGTCGGCCAGGCCCTAGGCGATCTGACCCAAGCTGGCACCATCTACCGCAGTGAAGTGCTGGTTGCCTCAAAAGTTGGCTTTGTTTCCTTGCCTTGCACGCCCGAAGGTGACCCCCGGGCCCTGCTTCACGCCCAGACGATTGGCCGTGGCCTATGCCAACCGGATGAACTTGTGGCGCATTGTCATTGCATTTCAGCCGATTACATCACCGCTACGTTGCAGCAGAGTCGGTCCAACCTGGGCCTAGAGACCCTGGACGTCTACTACATTCATAACCCCGAGACGCAGTTGCAGTTTTTGGAGCGGCAGGTCGTCGAAGACCGGTTGCGGCAGGCCTTCGTTGCCTTGGAAGCCGCCGCCGATCGCGGGGAGATCCGCGTATATGGCCTAGCCACCTGGAGCGCGCTGCGGGCGCGGCCTGAAGAACGCGATTGGCTGAGTTTACAGCGAATTGTCCAGCTCGCGGAAGAGGTGGCTGGCCCGAGGCATCGCATGCGCGCGGTGCAATTGCCGCTAAGCCTGACGATGCCCGAAGCCGTGATTCGCAACAATCAACCCGTTGGCAATGAATGGGTTTCTGCCATCGAGGCCGCCCAGCGCCTAGGCCTAGTGGTCTTCGCCAGCGGCAGCCTGCAACAGGGTCGCCTCAGCCGAAATTGCACGTTACCCTATGAATTAATTCAAGTCCCCTCGCACATGAGTCAACCAGCGGCGCGGGCTCTGCAGTTTGCCCGTAGTGTTCAGGGCGTGACATCGGCCGTGGTGGGCATGGCGCAAACAGCTCATGTTGTTGATAATTTGCAGCTGCTGGACCACCCACGCGCGGACTCAGCGTGGCTGCAAGCGGTCATTGCTCACACGCAGAGCCGGGGCTGCGCTTAATGTATGCCTTTACATACGCTGACTTGTCCGATGGAACGCGGGTCTTGATTGCAGCGGTGCAGGCCGATGGCCAAGTGCGGGTGTCTGCTGATCAGGTAGCCGAATTGGGCGGGCCGACTGAATTAACAGGGGAAATTGTTGAGCGCAGCGGTCATCGTTGGCCGTGTGCAGCGGCGCCAGTCGGGCAAGGCTATCGAATTGCGTTTGAATTGGCCGGAGACCAGTGGGCAGCGGCGCGCTTTGAGGCGCGATGGCCCTGTGCAAAAACGCCAACTTGACGGGCATCCGAAGGCGAAATTCTCCGAATTGGCGAAAATTGGACCGGCCTATCGCCGAACTTTACCGTCTTTTCCAAGGCTTCCAAGATTGGCGGCCGGACCTGTGGCGGCCGGACCTGTGGCGGCCGAACCTGTGGCGGAGGGACCCGTGCTAGGACTGCCAGCGACGCCGCGAGCCTTGTCGATGGTGCCGTCGATCGCGCGGTTGAACGTGCGGGCAGCTTGCTGTTGAACCTTGGCCTGCTGGCTGAGCATCTTCGATTTCGCTCGTATTTCAACGGAATCGATGCGGCCACGAACCAAGCGCATGAAGAAATCTAGGATGGATTCGACGATATTCATACCCACAAGCTAGCGATGGCACGGACCGCCGTCAACCGCCCAGCGCCGGGGAAAGTGCGTGGATGCGATGGGCGCCTAGCCTTGCAAGCCTAGGGTTGCAAGCATCGGCAGATGTGGTTAATTTGTCAGAGGAAGCGCAGGGCATCGCCGCTTGGATTGGGCCCGGGCACCGATGCAACCTCGTCGAACTCCACCTGGCGTAGCCGTCGCGTTGGGGTCTCGGTCATGGACACGAGCAGGGGAAACACTTGAATATTGAGCAGCATTTGCCTCAAGACCTGCCAGCGGTGGCCCTTGCGCCACGGTCCGGGCTGTTGGGCAACATCACCGCAAGAATGTGGCAAATGGCTTTGTGGATGCCTATTTGCGCGATCCTCAGTTGCAGGCACGACGCGCCCACCGAGGTGCACGCAGCGCAGGTGGCCACGGTGCCGTGGTACGAGCACAGCCGCTGGCTGAACCAACAGCAAACCCTGTCACGATCGCTGCAAGAGCGCTTGGATCTCTTGGCAATTCGCGCCGTTCTGCTGCCACCTCCTGGCCGGGCCAAGTTGAGCGAGCAACTCGGGCACCTGCAGGTGGACGCGGACCGGGCGGCCCTGCTGCTCGATCGGGCGCGGGATACGACCGCGATCGAATGGCCATCTCTACAAACCGATACAGAACAGTCACTTGGGCGATTGCGCGACGATGTGCAGACGGTGCAGAACAGCCTGCCGCCCCAAACGCGCGTCGAAGCCCAACTGGCCGTCCAACACCTGAGCTGGGCAGGTCGGGCTGATCTGGCCGAGGTCGCTCGCGTACGTTTAGTCAGTCTAGACAGGCGGTTGCAGCGCCTTTCCCCGACTCAGGCCATGCCCAAGCAAGGAGAGGACACGCAGTTGGCCCAGTTGCGCGACACGGCAAGGGCCAACTTGACCGGGGCCGCCGATGTGGACTCCGACCACTGGGAGCTGTGGAAAGCCAGTATTCGTTCGCAGTTAGACCGCTTTGAAGACGCTGTCGTCGATGCCGAGCAGGCCCCGCAATCACGCCTGCAGCCGCGCTAGCCCCCAGTGTCGATCGATCTAAGCGCTTGTCTTTGTGACTTATCAGGCCAGGGCTGCGTCCAGCAGCGCCTGTGCAATATCGGGTCCGCCCAGGTCGCGAATCTCCTGAATCCCCGTGGGACTGGTGACATTGATTTCGGTTAGTTTTTCACCGATTAGGTCAATGCCCACAAACACGTGCCCCGCAGCTTTCAAGTCTGGACCCAGGACGTCGCAAACCTTTTGCTCTGCGGGCGTCAGTGGTTTGAGTTCAACGGTCGCGCCAATGTGGATGTTGCCGCGCAGATCGTCGGCCGGCGGAATCCGCAGCAGTCCGGCCAAGGCGATGCCGTTGACCAAGATCACGCGCTTGTCGCCCAAAACGACTTCGGGCAAGTACGCTTGCACCAAAACAAATTGCTTGCCACCAGCCGTCGAAATTTCGATCAGGGAGCGGCTGTTCTTATCCCCTGGGTGCAGGGCGACGATGCCGGCTCCACCAGAAAAAGCCAGTGGTTTGACGACGATAGACCCACCCACCTCGGCCTGAAAACGCCGAATCTCATCCATGTCGCGGGTGAGCAAGGAAGGGGGCGCCAACTGCGGGTAATGCAAGATGGAACACTTCTCGTTCCAACTGCGCAGGGCTTCGGGGCGACTCAGAACCCGCGTCTTTTCTGGAGCTAGATCAAGCACATAGGTCGCCGCAATGTACTGCATGTCAAAGGGTGGATCCTTGCGCATCCACACCACGTCAAAGTGCCCCAAGGGCTGGCTTTGCACCGGACCAAAGTGCACGTGATCGCCGCGCAACGCCTGGACTCGGGTGGGGCGACAACGGGCAAAGCCTTGGCCAGATTGAGCAAAGAGTCCATCGGTGTCACAGGACCAAACGGCATGGCCGCGACCCTGAGCCGCGAGCATCAGCGCAAACGAGGAATCTTTTGTAATATCAATAGGCCCAAAGGGATCGACGACAAAGAGATGGCTGGGCATGAACGGCTCCGACAGCAAGGTCTGCGCCAAGCGAGGCGCCACGGGGTGGCCAAAGGTAGGACAACCGTCCGCACCCGGCAACCGGACGCTGGGCAAATGCGCACGGCGGTTGGCACATCGCCGCAATTGGCAGCAGCGCAGGGGGCATTGTATGGTCCACAGCAGACCAAGGGCGAGGGCGAGGATGGACACCAGGGAACGGCAGGGTCAACGGGCGAGATGGCCAAGCATCCCGCTGGCTTTGTTGGTATTTTCGCCTTTGCGGCGCCTGCGCACGGCCTGGGCCTTGGTCCTGCTCCTCGGCCTTGGGACCCCGCTGCCGGAGGCTTGGGCCATGGCCCCGAGTACTGAGCAGCAACTCCTTGAAACTTTGAGTCAATCGCTGCTGCGCGCCAAACAACCGACGGCAATTGCCGAGTTGCTGGCAGCGGCTAGGCTCAGTGGCTCCCTGCCGCCCAGGATGATCATCCACAACCTGCTGCCGGTGCTGAACAAATGGCTGGCCGACCGCAGGATGGCGAACTGGCCCATGACCTGGACGCTGCGCAGCTTTGTGCAGCAATGGGCAGCCCGCAGCGGGGATGCAGCGCTGGAGAAGCGCTTGAGCCAGGACACGGCGGACCTGCGCAACTGGGCGTGGCTAGGGCCTTTTGGCGATGAACAGGGGTCGGCGTTCGCCCACAGCGGTCCGGTGGAAGCGCGGGCCGCGGAGCCGGTGCGCGCCGATCAGCCCGTGGCGGGGCGCAATGGGCCGGTCCTCTGGCAACCGGTGCCAGCCGATTTTGTCAGCCCAGGGCAACGCATCCCCTTAGAAGAACTGGTGGAACGGGCGGCAGACGCCGTCATCTACGTCCAGACGTGGGTCAAGCCCGGGCAGCCTGGCCCGGCCCAACTGCGCCTTGGGGTCGATGGCCGGGTGCGCGTGTGGCTCGATGGGCGCTTGGTCATGCAGCGCGATGCAAAGCCAGAACTCTATGGGATTGATGATCAATGCCCATCTTTGCCGATGGTCGACACCGCAGAAGTGACCCTAAGGGCGGGGTGGCAGCGTCTGCTGGTCAAGTTGGCACCGGCTGGTCCTAGCCTGCCTTTGAGCGCCGGTTTCTTCGATGCCAAGGGCGCTGCTTTGTCCGTCGAATCAGCCGCTTTGCCGCCAGCGGATGCCTCAACGCCCACCAACGTCGATGCCACTGCGCCAAAGAACCAACCAGCGGCCCAACCGGCTGGAGTCAATCCACAATCGCCCTCCAAAGCTGCGTCGCCATGGCCGGCCTTGGTGGCCCTGGCTTGGCATGGCTGGCCCATGAACAGCGAATTGAGCGAGCAACTGCTGGCCGCTACAGCCGATGACCTGCCCGCCGACCCGCAATTGGCCTTGGGCGATGCGATGCTTGCCGGCGAACTTGGCGATCGGATTGACGGTTTGCGACGTTGGGCCCTGCGCCTGCCTGACTCGGCAGAACTCCTAGTCGCGCAGGCCGAAGCCCTGGATCAAATGGGGAAAACCACGCAAGCACATCGCCTGTGGCACGACTGGGTTGAGATTCACCAGCAACATCCAGAGGATGTCAGCATCCACGCCTGTTCGGTGCGGGTGGCGCTGTGGAACCGCCTGGGGGCCGACCTAGCTGCCGCGGAATTGCTCGAGAAATGTGGCAAGCGTTGGCCGCAGTCCCCGGCGATCTTGCAAGCGCAACTGCGGTTGGCCCAGGCCCATGACCAACTGGCGCAGACGGCACACTGGACAGACCTATTGCTTCAGGAAGAACCGGGACGATTAATGCGTCATATGGCGCACTTACAATCCCTCTTTCACCAAAGCGACGATGCGACACTGGTGGCCATCGCCGAGGGGATTACCAAGCGCTTTGGCCAGCGATCTCGGGCTTTTGAGGCCGTTGGGCAGTTGTTTCTCGCCCAGGACCAGCCTCAAGCGGCGGCGGCGCTCCTGGCAAGGATACCAGAGAGTCAAGTCCGCGCTTCTACGCTTGATTTGCGCGGCAGGGTTTGGGCGCGGCTGGGACAAACCCAAGCAGCGCTGACGGCTTGGAAGGCTGCGCTGGCTGCGGCCCCCGCCCGCGCCGATGTGCGCACTCGTCTGCAGTTGCTCAGGCCCGCAGGCGATTTTTACGCATGGTATCAACGAGATCTATTGGCCTTGGTCCACAAGGAGAGGTCTGTGCCCCGCAAAGTGCCTCTGGAGCAGCGCTTGAGACAGACGGTGCTGCAGGTCGTCGGCAATGGGCAGCAGGCGCGTTATGACGCTGAAATCAACTACTTTGGCCCTGGAACCGAGCCCAATCACGACGTGACCATTGACTATGCCCCGAGCGTTCAGCGCGCAGAAGTGCTTGAAGCTGCTGTGATTCGTGCCGATGGACGTGTTGAGCGCAACATCGCCCAAGAGGCCGAGCAGGTCGGCGACGACGAGAGCGGCATGTACTTCGATCTCGAGCGAATTGTATTGCATTTCAAGGGGCTCAAAGCCGGTGATAGTGTCATCGTCCAATATAGCGTCCGCGACCTGCAGCCCACGGCGTTTGGCCTGGTTTTTGGCGAGCTGTTGCAACTCGGCGACATATTCCCGATTCGCGAGACGGACATTGCCGTTCTTCTCCCTGAAAATACGCCGTTTTATTATGAAGTGCACGACCCAGCACGGCCCGATCAAGCGCCTATCGTCCTGCAAAAACGCAACTTGCCCCGGCATGAAGCCGACCGCGATGACCCGGGGCCTTGGGACCAGTGGCGCCTGCAGTTGGGCCCTCAAGCAGGCGTAACCAATGAAGAACGAATGCCTGGTGGCACCGATTCTGTGGCCTACCTACACATGTCCTCCTTTGCCGATTGGCCCGCGGCGGTGCAGTGGTACCGGACGCTGATGGCCGAAGCCCTGCCCCAGCCGGGGAGCGATGTCGCCCTGCACGAGACGGCGCTGCGGCTTACGCAAGGGCTAGATTCCGTAGAGCAAAAGGCACGTGCACTGTACAATTACACGGCGGCTCAAGTGCGCTATGTCGGCCTGGAGTTTGGCATTCACAGCCTCAAGCCCCACGCGGCGCGCGAGGTCATGCAGCGGCAGTTCGGTGATTGTAAAGACAAAGCGACGCTGCTCGTCGCCCTGCTGGCCGAGGTGGGCATTGAGGCGCAGGTCGCCCTGGTGCGCACGGTGGATGAGGGGCGTCTACACGACCGTGTCGCATCTTTGGGCGTTTTCAACCATGCAATCGCGTACATCCCTGAGTTAGGTTGGTGGCTTGACGCTACCGCGCAGCGACACAGCCCGCTGGAACTACCAGCTGGCGACCGCGAGGGCATGGCGCTGCGGATCGTGGGCCCCAAAGCCACAGCGCTGGCGCAGGTTGAGCGCTTGCCCCTGGGGCCGGCGACGTCGCACCAACGGCAGGAGACTGACCGGGTGCAAGTCCATGCCGATGGCAGTGCCGACCTAACGATCCAATTGGATTTACAAGGATTACCTGCTGCTGACGTCCGCAGTCGCCTAGGTACGGCCCAGGCGCGCAAGGAGCACCTGGAACACGATCTGGTCGGGCGATATGCGGGCCTGCAAGTTCTTGATGTAACAACAGAAGGTATCGATCCTTTGGCTGACCATGTCCGCGTACGCATCAAGGCCCATGTGCCGCAATGGGCCCAGCCGCGGGCCACGGGCTTGGTGTCGCGGCCCTTGCAGCCAGCAACGCCGTATTTACAAGGGATTGCGGCCGCCACTAAGCGCGTCCACCCCCTGGTTCTGGACCATGGTATGCAGGATGACCTGACGGTGGAAATCGTGCCGCCGCCGGGTTGGCAGGTCCAGCAGCAGCCGGCCGACGCCCAAGCGGAACAGGGGCCTCACCAATTTGCCAATCATTGCCAGATGCAGAGCTCCGCGCTGCGCTGCGAGTCTAAGGTTCGTATCGGCGAACGGAGAATCGATCCCAAGGATTACAGTGGCTTTCGCGCTTGGCTTGGCAATGTCGACGCGGGCTTACGCGGCGAACTGCGCCTGATGCCGGCAGGAGGCACGCCATGAAACAGCCAGTGATTGAGCGCAATTGTCGAATTCGCGCGTTGCCTTGGGTGTGGGGCCTCCTGAGCCTGCAGATTGCCTGCTCGGCTCCGCTTGATGTCCTTGATCGGCAAGTCGATGTGCCCCTAGCCCGTCGCCAAGCGGCCTCCTGGCAACAGGCCCCGGACACCGCGGCGGCCGGCCATCGGATGGCTGCGTGGCTCTGTCTGCTGCATGGCGAGGACTGCGGGCAAATTGCTGAACACGCTAAACAAGTTCCCTACGCCGCGGCCGAAGATGCGCTGCTACGCGCCCTTGCCCTGCAAGGTCAGCACGATGTCGCAGCGAGGGCCCAGGCATGGCTGGACGTCTTGGCCGTTCCGGCACCGGAGGCGGTCCATACAGTTGCGGCCCAAGCACTTGCACGCCTCGCTGTGCGGGACCGGTCTGCGGTGGTCCACGTGCTGCAAGCAAGGCACTCTGTGGTGCGAGACGCCCTGCAAGCACATGACTCTTTTGAACAATGGCGCAGATGGCAGGCCTTGGGCCCCCTGCTGACCCAAGCGGCGCACGCATCGCTGCCCGCAGTGCCGGCCGTGCAGTTGGATGTCCAGGTCTATCTTCCTGTTATTTCAAGGCGTCTACACACAGGTCTCCTGGACCTGCAGGTCAGCGCCGTGGACCCGCCCCTGGTCCCAACCGAGTCCGGCGGTCAATGGTTGGCCCTGCCTCCCCTGAGTCAAGACGTGAGCACCACGCAACTGGGTGATCTTTATCCAATCCCGGTGCGCGACCCCGGCATTTGTGCGCTCAAGGTGCAACTACATCCGCCGCGACCAGGGGCCTACACCTTGGTGCTGCAGGCGCCGCGCGGCGTTCGGGCGTGGCTCGGCCAACAACCGTTGGAACTACAACGTGATGGTTCTACCCGGACCTGGAAGTCCGAACTGATGGTGGGCACAGACCCGGCCATTCTGCACCTGGCCGTAGCGGCCGCTTCATCCTCAGAATTGTTAAGCATTGCCGTTCTTCCTAGCCAATCCCGTCTGAGTCAAGGCACGCCGTGGGCCCAGACCCTGGCCGACCTGGTGCAAGCGCTGCGCGACCCAGATGGTCCAGCGAGGGGGCGGCTGGAGCGGGCGTTCACGGGGCCTGCCGCGGCCTTGGTGACCTTGGAAGTCGCGGATCCGGGCACGAGCGCGTCGGCACTGAGCGATGCCGCAGACCGCGTTCTAGGGCTATTTCCCGCCCACATGGAGGCCCAGTTGACGCGAATTGCGCAAACGCGGGACGCCGGCAATCCGACGCTGGCGCTACAAATGCTGCGCCAGCTGGGACCGGTGCTGCCTGCGCCGCCGGGACCACCGGAATTACGCATCGCAGTAGCTGAATCTCGCAGCGACCTGCTGATGGAACGCGCCCATGTGTTGCTGGCGGTGGGTCTGGCCGAAGAGGCGGCCCGCGTCGTCCGCCAAGCGTATGCAGCCCAACCGAATGATTGTGAAACCTTTTCTCTGGCGATGGCAGTCGGACAGGACAGCCTCGACCGTGCCCTGCTGCGCCATTTGCTGCAATCGCCACCGTCCTGCCCCGGTCAATCCCTTGTTTTAGCAAGGGGTTATGCGGCCATCGGTCAGCACGCCTTGGCCACAGCGCAGTTGCAGCGGGCCATGCGGCAGCCTTCGCTTGCGCGCGATGCCGTCCGTTTGTTGCAGGAGAACGCCGATGCGCTTGGTGAACCTGCACCGGCAATTCCGTCCTGGTTACAGGATGCTTCCGATCCGGCGTGGCGGGCGGCGCAGCAAGCAGCAGGGCGCCATGACCACCCGGCAGAGCACCGATATCTCAGCAAAATACTTAGCGATCCTGGCCAATCTCTGACCGCCAAACAAAGAGCGCTGCAAGCTGGAGCCCCGGCGCCATGGCAGCCCTTTGTGCGCAAGGGCGAGGAAATTGCGGCAAAGACCGATGATCCGCAGTTGATCCAAGGGGCTTCGACCGCATGGCTCCTCGACCAAGAACTGGTGGTGCTTCTGCGCGGTGGCGGGGCGATTCGTCGCGTTCACCAAGTCTTACGCGTGCTTGCCGACGAAGCGGCCGAAGGCGTCGGCGAGGTGCGGGTGGCCGAAGGGGCCGACCTCGAGATGGCGCGAACGCTGCTGCCGGACGGTTCGACCGTCCTGCCGGCAGAAACTGCGGACAAAGACACCATATCCCTACGCGCAGTTGCCGCCGGAACCTCCGTCGAATTCGCGCAAATTGCCTATGTTTCCGCAGATGATCCCGCCACGGGTGCCACACGATTGCCGAGCTTTGCCCTGCAAGCGGCGGACAGCCCGACCGTCCTGTCCGAATACATTGTCCTTGTTCCGCAAGGGGTTATACCCCAATGGAATGTCAGTGCGACAGCGCCAGCCGCGATTCGCAGCGAATTGCCGGGCTACACTGCCTATGTCTTTAGAAATCAGAATGTTCCTCGGGGCCACAATGAGCCGCGGGCGGTACGTCCGGAGACAGCCCTACCTTCGGTCCGGGTCACGGCGCAAGCGGATTTGCAATCTATTTTAGGGCCTTGGGCAGAGGCGCTGGCCTCCGCAGAGCAGATTCGCGATGCCGACCTTGACCGCTGGGAGGCCTTTGCCCGCCGCCAACCGCCCGGGACCAGTCGCTGGCAGGCCGTTGCTCAGCGAATTGCTCAAGCGATCCAGCAGGGTCCAGAAGGTGGGCCTCCGGGGCGGCCCGATCAAACCCTGCAGAATCAGAAGGGAGACCGCGCTGCCCTGCTTTACGCGCTGGCCCGCCGCCTTGGTGAGGACGCGTGCTTGGTGCGGGTTCTACCATTGGCGCGAACGCCCGCACAAAAGCCTGAAGATCCAGATGATTGGGCGATGCAAGTCGTGCAGATTCGCCCGACCCAGGCGTCGGCGCCGACCGAGCCGCACAAAGATACGCCGACCGAGCCGCACAAAGATACACAGAAGGACCCGCACAGCGCCCAGCCCACAGGCGCTCAACTGCCTGATATTTGGTATGATCCTGGGCTCGAGAATGGCATCATCAACCACTTGCGCGCGGGACTTCGTGGCCGGCAGGGGCTCCAAGTGGGCTGCAAGGCGCTCAATCCCCACATCACGCTACCGCGTCTGGGGGATGGCCGGGATCTGCGTACGATTACAGGGGATTTGACATGGAATGCCGACGGCTCTGTGCAGGGCGTCGTGCGGGAAGTCCTATCGGGCTCTTTGGCTGCGCTGTTGCGGACTTGGCTGGTGGGTGCCAACGAACAGACTCAGGCTGAAGTGCTACAAAACTTAGTCGGTTCAAGTTATTCCGGCTTAACCGTACTGTGGCAGGAAATTCATGGGCTCAGCGGCGGGTCCGACGACACGCCCGTGACCTTGGCGTATACCGTGCAGGGTACAGCCTCGAAATCACGAGAAAATGCCCTAGACCTAGCCCTATACCCGGAAATGCTGGGGCAGACCTATGCAGGCCTGCACGAGCGGAGCACAGCCCTCTTGTTTAGTCATTCCCTGGATTTACGGGTCGAACTGCGGGTCCATGGACCTGCGACGCAGCACCTACTGGCGCCGGCAGCGGTCCATGTCGACCACCCGCTGATCCACTATGACTGCGAATCTACTGTAGAAAATAGTTCTGTTACCTTGCGCAAACGGGCCACGGCGACGCCAGCGGTGGTAGAACCTTCCCAATATCAAGGGCTTGCTATCTTGCTGCGCCAGACCGATGCCGCCGACGCCGTGCGATTGACGCGCGGGCCTTAGTCGGCTGCTACGGAACGCTGGGGCGCGAAAAGCAGTAAATGCCTAGGATTCCAGATTCTTGGCCAGTTGATGCAATACCTTCGCGGCTTCGCCCGCAGCTTGAACCCGGTTCTGAAGCAGAGTCTGGGTCGCTGAGGCGGCGCTGACAGCATTAGCCAATTCCATTTTCTTTTCAGCCACTTCTGCTGCAAGCCTTGCGCAATCGGCCCGCAATTGGCTGGCTTCCGCTTGCGCTGCACTCACGCGCGCCCCTTCCTGGGCCAAAGCTGCTGCTGCCGCGTGATTTTGGGCCTGCAATTGCGCAACTTGTTCACGGAGTTGAATGGCCTCGAGCGCTGCTTCTGGCCGGTGCAAGTCCTGCAAGCGGTTGACTTCACTGCGCAGTTGCTCATTCTCACCCTCAAGCCGATCGGCCACGGACGAGACTTCTTGCAATTTCTCCATAAATCCGCTAAGTTCAGACAGCATCGCCGTCGCGCCACTGGTCGGACGATTGCGGGCCGGCAGGGGCGAAGCGGCCTGGACTTCGGCTGCTGGCGCAACGACGACCGCAGCCTGAGCAACGGGCGTGGGAGTCGCCGCAACCGGAGTCGGAGCCGGAGCTGGAGTCGGAGCTGGAGTCGGAGCTGGAGTCGGCGCTGGAGTCGGAGTCGCTGCAACCACTGGCGGAGCAACCGCGGCCGGCGCAACCGCAGGCTCAGCGGTTGGTTCTGTCGGCAATTCCTCATCCTCTTCAAGAACTTCTAGCAATTCCTCTGCGAGTTCTTCAGAAGCGGTGGGCGGGGCCTCTGGCGCAGTGATCGCCACGGGTTCAGCGGCAGTTGCAACGAGTTCCGCGTCGAATTCCTCGACCAAATCATCCATTTCCAGCACTTCCTCAAGTTCGGTCGCCACGGCCGGGCTGGCTGGGGATGGCGCGGAATCACCTTCAGATTCTGCCTGCAATTCTTCAACAAGCTCAATGGAATCGAGGTCTTCCAGGGCCTCAGAGCTATCTAGGCTTTCGACTTCAGCAAGATCGACCGGCTCAAGTTCCTCGACTAGGTCATCGATGGATAGCTCCAAGGTGGAACCCGACAACTCCATGAGTTCACTAGCAGAAATCTCCGAGTCTTCGTCATCCTCGATGAGGTCATCCTCCAGAATTTCGGCATCCTCAAGGTCTTCACTGCCCAAGGCGTGCGCCTGATCCGAGTCAAAGGCTGCACCATCAAAGGCACCGAGCAGGTCGCCCGGCGTCGGTGGCGGCTGATCGGTGCCGTCGTCGAGCTCAAGGATGCTCATCTCGCGCGTGGCGTCCTCGTTGCCCAGAGCAGCCAGAGCATCCATCGGAATTTCATCAAGATCTTCGGTCATTGCCCGGCTCTTGCCGGTCCAGAGTTCCTCGGCCATGGGCACCAAGTCTTTGCCGATCCGCGACTGCACCAAGTAACGATCCGCTGTAATTTTGCCCTTTTGGTGGCGTTTGACTTCGTCACGCTGGTCGTCGCGGTAGACCACCAGCAGCTTGGGATCGGTTTGGCCTTCGCGGCGCAACGTCGACACCATGGCCAAGCTCCGCCTCAGCGTCGGGCCAAAAACCACAAGCGCGACCTTATGTTCCGTCAGGGCGCGCATGGCCTCGTCGATGGTGCCAACAACCACCTGGGGCGCAGAAATCGCTTGCTGCAAGGCGCGTTCCAGGATCTTGGTGCCACCCACCAGCAGGACAACGGATTCGGTCGACATCGGCAACTCCACACGCGCAAGGCGAGGCACGGCAGGCGGCTGGTCGGCGAGCCCCAAGTCCTTGACGCAGTTGCGCAAAGGGTCGGGATCGGCGGGCCATGGCCGCAACGGTGAACCCGCAGCAGCGGGCTGGGAGGGCTCTATACCCTCTTGAAATATAAAGAGAACGCGGCACAGACAACCCGCAACGAGCTGGGAGCTGCGCCTCCTAGTGTCCTGCGACTGGGCCGGTGCGGTCAAGCGGGACCTCATTGCCTGGGCCCGATCGCTGCCTTGCCGGTCCAATTGTTTGAATAGACAATCTTTTTATCAACATCGCGGTGAATTGACCGCCGAGTTCCTGCAGAGTCGCCCCGGGCACACTTGCCAACGGCGCCTCGCTTGGGCGACCCTTGGAGTCATGAAGACGCTCGCTCACTGGCAGTTACCGCTGTTTCCCCTTGTTTTCCTTAGCATTGTATCGCTATGCCCGGCCTGTGGTAGTAGGCAGAAGGTAGCGGACAAGACTGCCATCGGTGTTGAGGTGCCCCCAGAAGCCGGTGCCGACCAAGGGGAGACCACGCCCCAAGGCAAAGTCAGCATTACGGATGCGGAAATGAAGGCGGCGGCCAAGGCGGCCAAGCGCGCGCAGCGGTTGAGGCAACGTCCGGCTTCGTCTTCGGCCAATCAGGCCGGTCGCCGCGGGATGGCGGCGCCCAAGACGGCACCCGAAGAGCCTGATGATCCAGCAGATCCGGCGGAAACCAAGGCGAGCAACCTGCCGCCGGAGGAAGAGGATTTGCCGCGCGATCCCAGTCCGCCGAGCCATGTGCCCGCGCCTGCTGACGTCGCTTCTGCGCCGCCTGTGGCCGAGTGTCAGCCAAGTGGTCTTTGCGCCGTGGTTTTGCACGCGGGAACGGGGGCCATTCACCCCACACCGGGGTCCAAGGTCGTCGTGCACTATTCGGGTTGGACGACAAATGGTAAAATGTTTGATAGTTCCGTGGTTCGCGGTGTTCCGCTGCGGATAGGCCTGGGCAACGTCATCCCAGGCTGGCGCGAAGGCGTGATGCACATGGTCGTCGGCGAGAAACGCCGCTTGTGGATTCCGGAAAAGCTGGCCTATGCCGGTCGAGCGGGTGCCCCAGCGGGTCCCTTGGTCTTTGACGTGGAGTTGCTGAGAATCGAATAGCTCTGGGCGACGAGCGTGCGGTTTGTCCTTGAAAACGAAGGATTTTACCTGCATAGCGAGCACCAGCGGCACAGGAGCCATGCCATGCGCTGTTCTAGCGTCTGCCCGCGCACAGGGCGTGCGAACGACCGATCCCCGCCAACCCTAAGTAAATACCGGGGATTCTTAGCCAGTAACTACCTTGGCTTGGGGCTATTGATCACCGTGTGGCTGGGCGCGTGCGGCAATTCGACGACGCCAACGGCCTCGCTGAGCACGCAGGGAAAGGCGGACTCCGTCAATTCTTTGGAAACAGGCGACAATTCAAGTGACGCCAATGCAACCGATGTCCCCTCGACCGCCGACACCGGCTCTTCCGGCGAGGACGCCACGGGTGACCAGGCGACGGCAGACGCAACCATTGAAAATAACGAAATAGATGTCGCTGCTGAGGATATCCCGGCCGATGGACAGGACGCGGACCTGGACGCCAGCCAGCCCCCGGTCGATGCCCTGGACCCACAGGATGGGACTGACGTAACCTCGCTTAATGACGCCGCAATCGACACCACGGCCGACGTTGTTGGCCCTGCGGACGTGCCTGCCTGGGACGCCGGCCCCGCCGATGTAGTCGTCGACGCTGGCCCGGCCGCGTTGGGGCCCCTTACCGCGCCACTGCAGACGGCCGATGACGTTGCCAATCTTGTGCGCGCCCACCTGGTTGTGGCCGATGGCGTGCGCACCGTCGTCGAAAAGCAATATAGCAAAGGCAACGGCAACTGCCCAGGTTTCATGACAAAATTGGCGGACACCTATCTGGACGACTGGATCAACGCCTGCACGGTGACCAAGGACAGCTATATCGTTGATGTCATGGGAAGTTGGCAGCTCAACTACACCGATCCGTGCGTCGCCGCGGCCCACCACCTGTATACGCTCAAGACGACGGGCGCGACCTTCAAGGGCAAAGACAATGGCGTCAATGCGGATTTGGCGTTTGACGTGGCGATGAACGTCGACGCCAGCGACGCCGGCGTGGTCTACACGTGGCAAGGCAAAGCACAATTCAAAAAGTTGCCCAGCACTTGGCTACCCGACACGGCGGGCGTCCTGGCTGGCCACGTGATCACGGGCGTGAGCGCCCAGCGCCAGGGCAGCCTCAGCGGCGGCACAACCCTGAGTGGCTGGGTGGACATTGATGGGAAAGCTGGTCAATTCTTTACAGATCAGCCGATCATCTGGGCCGGCCCTGCGTGTGCCAACCCCGCAAGCGGCGTTCTGCGCATTCAAGGCCAAAGCACTGTTGTGATTACGTTTGCTGCCGGCAGCACCTGCGCCAAGCCAACCTGGACGCGCGATGGCCTAGCCCAAGGCGACCTCAGCCTTCAGTGGGCCGCATGGCCAAGCCATTGCAATAACTAGCTTTATGGCTGAAGCGCCGTCGCCGGCAAGGTCCAGGTGCCATCGACCGGGCCAAAGGCCACTTGCACGCGCCCCAGGGAACCAACGTCGAGCCAGACGGTACCGAGTAGCCTGTACGGAATGACAAATTCGACCTGCTGACCGGTCTTGAACTTGTCGACCGCTTGATTCGCCAGTTGCTGCAAGACGCCGAGAAGCACCGTCGGGCCAAAGGAAAACCTTGCTGTGACGGTGAGTTGACTTGCCTGAACCACCTGAGGCATGGTGAAACTCGGTGTACCGCCCTGCAGCAGGGTCACGCCTGAAGCGACTAAGAAATTGGTGCTCGCGTTCTGAAAATCGCTCAGGGATTTGATGTCGGACGCTTTGGAGACGCAGTCGCCAGGACCCGGCTGACCCGTGCAACCCGGCTGATCGGCAGCACAAAAGACCACGCAGGCGGCCCCTAGGGCGGTCTGGCTCTTGTCCGGAAAGACGGTCGCTGCGGTGAGCAATTGGGCGACGGGAATAGGAAAGTTATTGGGATTATTCACAGAAAAGTGCAGATCAAAGGCCACCGCCATCTGCGCGACACTCGGCGGCGAACCAAAGGCGGCAGCACAGGCCACGGCAGCGGAGCCCGGCAGTAGCACGTCCGGCACAACCTGCGGGCAATAGTAGGCTGCCATCATGGACTTAGACGGCGCCTGCACCAACACGGCATCCTGATACGCCACGGTCGGCATGGAAGGAACCTGCGTAGTGGCAGCCACTTGCGCCGCCTGCTGCAGCAGTTCGCAATGACTCAGCAGCAGCGGCAGGATCAGAAGACCTAAGACATTGTATCGCATCGTGATGTGTCTCCTCGCCTGCAGCGACAGCGTCCTCAGTGTTGCGGTCACTGCGGCCGCCGTCAAGGGCTGGGGCTGGGTCGGCCTGGGTTGATTGGCCGGGCCGATCGCGGTTTTATCAATAGCAATCGAGTGGATACGCAGGTGTCTGGCGAAGCTCCACGCTCGATGCCCCGCCAGTGCTGCCTGACCGTGCGGGGTAAGCAGGCGGCATCCCTGCCTGAGATCGAGCACTTTGCCGTGGGTTGCCGAGGACAAGCCGCCCCGATACAGTGACGGCCGCGGCCAGCGTTGCCGCTAGGCGGTCGGATGTCGACAACCGGTGTGCAGGTAGATTTACGCAGTGCACGCAACCGGTTACGCAATGCGTTGCCGACGGTACCGGGGGTGGATGCCCTGCTGCATTGGCTCGACGGTGTGCCGACGGGAACGGTGGCCCAAGAAAGTGCGATGCACCTGAGCGCGTCCGTCTCAGCAAATATCCAACGAATTTCCTTGTATGCCTGGGCTGCTGCGCCGGCCCTGGTGGCGCGGACGGCGCGATTCCTGGCCGAGGCCGAGGTCAGCGAAACAGAAATGCTGCGTTTTGCCGCCGCCTTTGGTGCCCTGGAGCCCGATCGCGTGGGCTCGTGGATCGAAATTGGGCCCCTGGGCATCGACGGCGGCTGGATCATGCCTGGCCCGATCGACCTGCAACAAGCGCAAACGTTTCTGCCCCCTGGCAGTCCGCGCGACAATCTCCTGGCCTGGGCCCGGCGCCACGACATCAGCAATTGCCTGCAACTACGCAGAGCTGTTGGTGAACAAGCGGCCTACAGTGAGGTACTTCTGCCCATGCCGGCCGGCGACCCGCGCCACCAGATGGCTATGGCCATGCAGGCGATCGAGGCCATGGGTGCAGAGCCGATCCCCCTTGAGATTCGTCAGGATATGCTGCGCCTAAACCGAGGCCCGGTTCTGCTGTCGGCGTGGCTGGTGCCCGATGGCCTAGCCAAGGTTGGCGTGCAACTGCCCGGTCCAGCGCCAGAATTGCAGACTTTGCTGTTGCAGGCCATCGCTCAGCCGGAATCGGACCTGGACCTGTTTACAGCCGCACTAGGCGCAAACGGCCCAGATCGCATAGAAATTCAAGAGCTTGCTTCCGGTCTTGACGTCGAACTCCACTTCGACCTCAGCGACCTAGCGCCAACCGATTGACCTCGCCCATCAAGGAGCCCCATGCAGTTCAAAGTGGAACACAGATACCGCGGCATTACTCTTGCGGATTTTGAGACGCTGTATTTTGACGAAGCGTACAACGAGGCCCAGTGCCTCGCCGTTCGGCTGCAACGGACCCTGGTGGCGCGAACGCTGCAAAACGGCCGCCTGCATCGGGAGGTCAAAGTGTCGCCCGACCGCGAGATTCCACCCGCGGCACAGAAGATCCTTGGCGGTGCACGGATCGAATATACCGAACACCTGGATTATCAAGCCGGAACGTACCGCGGCACGTGGAAGACGATTTCTTCCCTGCTGACCGACAAAGTCCTGTCCAGCGGCACCTTTTCCTTTCGCCAGCAGGGCGATGTGGTCGTGCGGACCTTGGAAGGCACGGTCGACGTCAAGATCATGCTGGTCGGCTCGGTGGTGGAAAAGTTCATCGTCGCCGACGTGGAAAAGTCCTATCAGCAGGCGTTCGAATACGGTCAAGCATGGATTACGCAAGGCAAAGCCATTGGCACGCCGCTCACCTAGGCGCAGGCGATGGCCGGTGACTGCGTCGCGCATCTAGGTCATTTTCACCAATCATGACGTAGCGTTCACCCATCAGGAGCACCGCATGTGGTGGCAGAGTCCGGGCATTCGCGCCCTGATCGAGTTGGCGCTGGCCGAAGACGTTGGGACCGGCGATCACGCCAGTGAAGCAACCTTGGCACCGCAGCGACAGGGACACGCGGAGGTCCGGGCGAAATCCGCGGCAATTCTGGCCGGTGCGCCCCTGTTTGCACAAATCATGCAAAGGGTGGATCCGCAGATTACTGTTGAGCTTTTGGCCGAAGAAGGACAGGCGCTTGAGCCCGGTCAGGTGGTGTTGCGCCTGAGCGGGCCCTTGGCTTCGATCCTGACGGCTGAGAGAACGGCCCTGAACTTTCTCCAACGATTGTCTGGGATTGCTACGCAGACGCGACAGTATGTGCTGGCGTGTCAGCCGCACAAGGCGAGAATCACGGATACACGAAAGACCTTGCCGGGTTACAGAGCGTTGGACAAGTACGCTGTGCGCATGGGCGGCGGTTGCAACCATCGCACCGCGTTGGATGCCGGGATTCTTATCAAAGAAAATCATACAGTTGCAGCAGGCTCTGTAGCCCGAGCGGTGGAACTGGCGCGCGGGGTCGGTTCACACCTTTTGCGGGTCGAGGTCGAGGTTGAAGACCTGCACGACTTAGAAGCCGCGCTGCAGGCCGGGGCTGAGATCGTCCTGTTGGACAACATGGATCTGCTGCAATTACAAGAATGTGTGGCGCTCAATGCCGGTCGCGCCAAGCTCGAAGCCAGTGGCAACATGACGCTCCTGCGGGTGGCCGCGGTGGCCGCTACGGGCGTGGACTTTATCTCCGTGGGTGCGCTGACGCACTCTGTGATAGCTGCCGATTTTTCCTTGCGAATTCTCGCCAACCATGTGCAGTGAGCCATGCCTGACCTGCCGGCCCAAGCGCCACCTCCCCTGGGACCTGAGTGGCTGCCTGCACTGCTGCTAGGCGAAGTAGACTCGACCCAGACGCGATTATCATTAGATTTCAGCCGATTCCCATCGACCGACTCACGGTGGCGCCTGTGCTTGGCCCGCAGTCAGACCCAAGGCGTCGGGCGCAGTGGCGCGCGGTGGCTGGCTCCGGTAGACAGTGCGCTGCTGATGACGATTGGCGCGCAACTCATTATTTCGCCAAGTATTCTTCCGCGTGCATCTCTGGTGGCAGGCCTAGCTGTGGCGCAGACTTTGGTCCGGCTAGGCGCGAGCGTTCGCATCAAATGGCCTAATGATCTGATGGTATTGCACCAAAACCGCTGGCTCAAACTAGGCGGCATCCTGTGCCAAATGCTGGCGGGACCGCGCGGGGATCCCATTTGGTTGTGCGGCCTTGGCCTCAATGTCTCGCAGGTGGACCCGAGCTTGGCTGGGCACGCCATCGCCTTGCAGGACCTGGGCATTCAAGTGCCGATTCCTGAGCTGGCAGGCACCCTTGCCCAGGCCATACGCCAGCAATTCCTAGCTTGGCAGCAACGCGGCGGGGCGCTGGACGTTGCGGCGACCCAAGCGCACTTGTGTTTCCTTGGTGATTCCGTCAGTTTGGACTGTGGTGGTCCCCTGCCTTTGCGCGCAGTGCTAGTGGGCATCGACCACCAAGGGGCGCTCATTGTGCGCAACAGCCAGCAATCCTTAACAACTTGCACGCCCCTGCATATTGCCGCGAGCTTTGGCTCCCCCGGGTGGCAGCCTCGGGGAACGGACGGCATAAGTTGCGCAACTTCAGACAGGTAAACCATCGCTTTGCCTGACAGGATAGCCATGACCGCAACCGACAATCCTCTGCTAAACCACGCCTATCACGGCGGTATTCCTGACTTTACGGCCATCACGGCTGATCATGTCGTGCCGGCGCTGACCACGCTGCTGCAGCAGGCGAGGACGGAATTGACTCAGCTGGCCAAACTGGGGCCCGAAGAACTCCCGGAATTGCTTGATGGTCTTGAGGTAGTTGGCGATGGCCTGGGTCGGGCTTGGGGCGTGGTCGATCACATCCTGGCCGTGCGCGACAGTGAGCCGATGCGGCAGGCTCAAGAAGCGCTGCAAGCCGACGTGGTGGCCTTTAGCCTGGAGATTGGCCAAAATAGCGATATTTTTCGCACATTTACTGCAGCATCAGCCCAGTTGGAGACGCTAAGTGCGGCCGACGCGAGGACCGTGACCCAACAGCTGTTGGCGGCGCGCTTGGCGGGTGTTGCGCTCACCGGCGATCAAAAGGCTGAATTTTTAGGGATTCAGCAGCAGTTGGCGGAACTGAGTACGACTTTTGCCCACCACGTGCTCGATGCGACTAAGGCATTTGCGTTGGATATCAGCGATGTTGCCGAAACTGCGGGCTGGCCCAGCAGCCTGCGTCAACAAACGGCTGCCGCCTGGGCTCAAGCACACGCAACCGCTGATCATAACTGGGAAACTGGGCCGTGGCGGGTGACCTTGGACGGTGCCTGCGTGGTCCCCGTGTTGCGCAATAGCGCGCACCGGCCTTTGCGCGAGGCCGTGTACCGGGCGTATGCAGCCAGGGCCACCAGCGGCGATCTCGATAATGCCCCGATTTTACTCATGATTCTGCACCTACGGCACCGCCAGGCCCAACTGCTGGGCTTTGCCGACTACGCAGACCAATCGCTGGCTAGCAAGATGGCCCCGTCGGCCGGCGCTGTCGTTGAATTGCTTGAACAATTGCGGCAGTCCAGTTGGACGGCTGGACTGCAAGACCTTGAAGATTTGCGTAGTTGGGCAAGGCAGCAGGGCGCGGCCGAGGCTGAGGCCTTGCAACCCTGGGATGTGGGGTACTGGGCCGAAAGACTTCGCGAACAACGCTATGATTACAATGATGAAGCGCTGCGTCCCTATTTTCCCTTACCGCGGGTGCTAACGGGCTTGTTCGCCTTGGCCAAGGACCTCTTTGGCATTGAGGTGAAGGCCTGCACCCAAGCCGTGCCCTTGTGGCATCCCGACGTGCAATACTTCAACATAACAGGGCCCTTGGGTGAACCAATCGGCTCCTTTTTCCTTGACGCCTATAGCCGGCCTGCCACCAAGCGCGGCGGGGCGTGGATGAACGAATGTCTCGGTCGTTCCGCGGTGTTAGGTACACCTGGCCAGCCACGACTACCGGTTGCCTACTTGGTGTGCAACGGCACGCCGCCCGTGGCCGGACAGCCCTCGCTGATGACCTTTGGCGAAGTCGAGACGCTGTTTCACGAATTTGGCCATGGTCTGCAGCATATGCTGACCCGCGTCGACCGCGGCCAAGTGGCCGGCATTTCCGGTATTGAATGGGACGCCGTTGAACTTCCCAGCCAATTCATGGAGAACTGGTGCTACCACGCGGGGACCATGGCGCGCATTTGCGGCCATTGGCAGACGGGCGAGGCCTTACCCCTTGATATCTTTGCAAAAATCTGTGCAGCCCGGACCTATCGCGCGGGATCAGACATGCTCCGTCAGGTGGGCTTTGCCTTAACAGACTGGCAGTTGCACAGCGGCACGCCCCCTGAGACCGCGGAGGCCGTGTTTGATTTGGCGCGACAGGTGGCCATGCGCACAGCCGCCCTGCCGCCGCTGGCCGGGGATCGCTCCCTTTGCGCATTTTCCCATATCTTTGGTGGTGGTTACGCAGCAGGATACTACAGTTACAAGTGGGCAGAAGTGCTCAGCGCCGATGCCTTTGGGGCCTTTGAGGAGGCGGGCCAGGACGACCCAACCGCGATCGAAGAGGTGGGCCTGCGTTTTCGCGAAACAGTCCTGGCTTTAGGGGGTTCTGTGCCGCCTATGGACGTGTACGTGCAGTTTCGCGGCCGCCCACCCACCGTGGCCGCTCTGCTGCGTCATGCGGGGTTGAAGTCAGGCCCGGGGTAGACGCCGGTCGTGGCCCCTGGGGAGCCTGAATTGCGCCACTACCGCAGTCGTTCTTTACAAATCGTCGTTTCACTTTAGGAGGTTTCACCATGCCACGCGCCTGCTGGCTGTACACGGACGAGACCTTTCCCGCCTGGGTGGATGAAGAGGCCAAACCCTGCCAAGTCGTTCTTGTGGCTGGGCTTTCGCTGGATCGGCCCGTGGGGCCCCAAGCTGGGCAGAATCCACAATGGCTGATCGAGGCGTTGCGCACACCCCATGCCACCGATCTTGCTAGGCAAATTGGCCAATCGAATCAAAAATTCCCTGCCCTGCTGGGCGACGGCATCCTGCGTGGCCTTTGGCAGCAACACCCGGCGGCCCACCTATCGGTGCTGGGAACCACCATGTATGACGGGCAGTTAGATGCCGCCATTGACGCCCTGAATCTCGCGCTGGTGGTTCACGTGATTCTGCGCGAAGGCCTGGGCAGTGGCGACACACTGCATATCTTCCCGGAGCGCCGTGCCGAAGATTCCGGTTTAGTTACAATGGGGCGCTTTGCGTCCCTCACGGGTGCGCTGCGTTGGCTGCCGGCCCTGCCTCGCGGTGTGCCGCGGGTGAAGGTGGAGGTCTTCCCCAGTGAAGCCCATATTTTAATTGGCCAAACGGTTGTCGACTTTGGCCTATGGAACCTGCAGTCCGCGCTCAAGCACAGCCGAGAGACCGACTGGCTGGCCGTGCTGCAAACGCGTCTGGCCGAACTGCGCCTGCAGGACCGGATTCACGTCGACCGCGTGCCGGCCCTGGAGCAGTCCGATGCCGCCGTCGCTTGGCAACGCATGATCTTAGGCCATTTTCAAGGACTTTCCTGGCGGTCCCTGGCTGCTGTGCCCTTGCAAGACGTGGTGCCCGGCCTGCAGCGCGAGTTGGCCGCCTTGCCGGAGGCGGAACGCTCCTCGGTACTCCACGATGCGGCGATTCAGCTACAACCCCTTGTACAGAATGAAGATTTGCGAGAGCGGCGGGCGGTGCAGCCGGGCGCCTTGGCACCGCTGCTAGCCGTGCTTCTGGAAGCCCTCAAGGAGGACCATGGCCGGCAAGCGGGCGTCATTGCTTCCCAATTACAAGCCCTACTGGTGCGGGCTTGGATGCAAGCAGGGCAACCCGCGCGCGCCTGGCAGGTGTGGCAGCCGTGGCGGGACCAAGTTCTCGCGCATCCGCCGAAGAGTCCTGACTATTTGCTGGAAGCCCTCGATGGCCTCGGTGCGGGTGTCGCGATTCTGACCGACTTGCGAAGGGGAGCCGCAGCCCATGAATTGGTCGAATTGCTGCTGCGTTGGGCCGAACCGTTGCGGGTATTCCCCCGGGTCCCAGCGGTCGGCCGCGTGCGTGGCGCGTTGGGGCAACTCCTGCTTCTCACGGGGCACCCGGAACAGGCTTGGCCCGAGTTCCTGGAGCAGTTGGACCACGTGCGCGAACCGGCCGATCTTGCCGTCGGCTACGGCTTTGCCTTGGCGGCCTTGGGGCGGGGTGCCGTTCGCCAAAAGCCTGGCCAACGCACCCTGACCATGCTGCGCGAGGCCTTGACGCGTTTGAGCTTGACGGACAGGCAGTTCGATCAGCATCCCGTGCTGCTTTGGGGTGCCCTGGAAGCCGTGGTGGGTCTGGCCCCCGAACAGCGCAGCTTGCTGGGCGGTCTTGGCGACGCCGTGCTCAGCGCGGCCGGTGCGGCTGTGGATCGGGCAAGGCAGTCCGATCGGTGGCCCAACCCCTTGCCGCTGCTGGCCCGTGTACTCGGCCAGTGGCACGCCGACGACGACCTATTCGCCTTGGCCTATGCGCACATGCCCGTGGGCACCAAGCTGCGAGAAGGGGGTGCCTATGGCCGCCAACGCCTGCGCACCGTGGCAGCCTGGGCCGTCTTTGGTCGCGGAGGCCCGGCCCTGAACGAGGCGTGGCAAGCGGCCAAGTCTCATGTCCAGTCTGCGCTCGAAGACATCAAAGAAGGCTCTGAGTTCGACGAGTTGCGCGCATACCTGCAGTGCTTTGCTGAACTCCAGGCTACCAACCCCTCGGCATGTCAAGCGTTTCTTGCCCGTGGCGAGGCTTGAGGTCGCGTAGAGGCACGGTTCTCAAGCAGGACCGGTCAGCGCATCGAATCAGCAAAACGTCCGAACATCGCAGGCAAAACCGACGTGAATGACAGAGGTGCACCGGTCACAGGATGCGTAAAGCCCAACGTTTGCGCGTGTAAAGCCAGGCGCGGGTGAGGCCAATGTGGATGCCGCGCGCGTTCGGACTGATAACGCACGTCTCCGAGGACCGGATGGTGATGTTCGGCAAAATGCACGCGAATTTGATTTCTTCGCCCCGTTTCCAGTTGCACTTCGACCCAGGTCGCATCGCGAAAACGTCGGACCACGTTGAAATGGGTAATGGCCAGCTTGCCTTGGCTTGGGTCGGTGGTCGAGTACTGGTCTAGGTCAGCATTGGTGGTCAGGTAGCTGCGATAGGTGCCGGAATTTTCAGGCAAAACGCCAGCCACAATGGCCACGTAGCGCCGCGTAGGCTTGCGCGCCTCAAACTGCGCTTTGATGGCATGGGCCACGTCTTCGCTGCGGGCAAAAACCAGCAATCCTGAGGTGTCTCGGTCCAAACGGTGAACAATGTGGGCCCGCCGCGTGATCCGCGCGCCTCGGCTCAGGTGCTGGGCCACTTGGTGCACCAAGGTGTTGTCTTCACAGCGATCTGTCGGAACCGTCAGCACGCCAGCGGCTTTGTTGACGACGATAAGGTAGGCGTCTTCAAACACGACCTGGAAATCGCGATGACCCCGTTCAATCGGTTTTTCCTTGTATTTTCGCTGATCATCGTAGTGCAGGCTCAGCAGAGCCCCGGCGGCAACGGCCAAACCGGCCTCGGCACAAGGTCTTTGGTTGAGCGTCACACAACCATGTGAAAACATGCCACGAACTACCGCGCGCGACTGCCCCGTCCAGGCTTGAACGACGAGGTCGAGACGCGGTGTGCCCTCCGTGAGGACAGCTTGACGGTGTTGCATGGCCACAAGGCGCATTGCAACACGATGCGTGGCAAAGAGATAGAGGGCGGCGCCATCGGCTCGATCGGTTTGAGCGGCTCGACCAAGGCCTTGGGGCCGCGGGTGCTGCAAAAAAACCTTTATTCTAATGACTTATCGCACCCACACTTGAACATGGCTAAAGCCAAACGATTCGTCACTGACGGCCTGATCTAGACCGGTGCGGAACTCCAGCTTGAGCGTAGCAGCACCGTGGTTGATAAGCCCTAGGCCCGTTTCCACTGTCCAATAGCCCTGTTCCGCTGCTCCACCCCAAGGCGCAGGTGCGAACGCGGCATCGATCCAGCCCGGACCGGCACCGGGCGCGCCGTACTGCTTGTTTTTGCTCCAGACTAGGCCTCCGTCGACGATGCACTGAGCGCCATTGTTCTCATTGTCCCAGCTGTCGATGGCGTAATACCGTGCACGAATGCGCGCTTGCGTATGGGGAAAGCCGGTCGCAAAGGTCTTGTAGCCGCCACCGCCCGTGCCCCACATGCCGTGAACCTGCGTTGCAGCCCCCGCGACCGTAGCGTTGGTCAAGGTGCCATCACTCCAACCCGCTGCATCCGCTGTATTTTCAAGAGCAATTTGCGTCCAACCGCCGCCATCGGTGGTCATATCGCAGACCACCTGAGTGGCGACGTTATTTTGTAAAATCCAGTAATTTCCATCTTTTGCCGAGGGCATCTTGGTCAGGATGTCCTTGCAACTGGCACCCGGATTCTGCTGAGTGCCCACAACCACCAGCATCAGCGGGAAGTAGTCCGTACCATTGCAGATATACAGGGCTTTATCCTGGGTGTTGTAGTATGTAGCACCGGCTTGGGTCAAATCGCAGGGCACTGGGTTGCTGACGGCATTCTGAAACTGGAACAGGCCGAGCGCCTTGACCTTTTTGCCCGACAAGGTCTGCACCGTCAGGCTCCAACTGTTGAGCTGGCCATCATTGCCACCGCCGGAGAAATTGTTGTCGACCACGGTCAAAGTCCAGACACCCTTTGGGTTTTTCCCCACCCAGTCACCTAGGCTGCCCACGGCAATCTTGGACTTATCGCTAAAAGCCGTCTTGAGGGTGTTGCCACTGCCCGTGCTGTCATAGAGCGTGTAGCTGACGCCGTCTGGAGATTTCACCAATACTTTAAAAAACTTACTTACGTCCGAGTTGGCAATATCAACGGTGATGTTGATGCCTTGGGCCGTTCCGTAGTCGGGCCAGGTGATGGTGTCGGAGACGCCTTTCGGATTGTAATCCGGGATCTTCACTGGCGTTGTGCTGCTCACGGCCGTGTCGGTGATCTGGTCGGTCAGCAAGCCATTGGATACCTTGGCTAGGCCGTCGGCCGGTAGGTTGTTGACGTCGAGACTGGCCACGCAATCGTAGCTGCCGTCTGCATTGAAACCGCGCAGAACCAATCCACTTCCGCAGGATTTGCCCAGGGCAATCCCGCCACTCAGGTCGGCATAGGCACCGGTGGTTGCGACGCTCGCTACGTCGGATTTCTTAAGAAAAACAGCGGTGTCTGGGGCCCCTAGCAGGTCGCTGAACTGCCCTGATGTCGCCACCTTGGCCAGCGCCGCACTTTGGGCAAACACAGACAGGTCGGGTAAGCCAATCAAGTCGGCATACTTGCCTGAGAGCGCCGAGGCAGCCAGGGCAGGAATCCCTTGCAAGTCAGCGTACTGGCCGGACGTCGCCACCTTGGCCAAATCAGCCGTCTTGGCCAACCCGCTGAACACCTTGGGGTCCAGGGCCTGCAACGTCACGCAAGCGCTGCAGTCTAGACCTTCCGCCATGCCTGCGCGAAGAGAAAAAGGCACAGAAAGCAATGGCTTGCGTGGCATCTCTGGGTCATCGCCGACACTGACACCTAGCCAAGGCGCCGGCAGATTCGCCAAAAGACTGCCGGGAAGGGGTGTGGCGCTGCCCAGTTGCCAAGCAAACTGGCCGTTCTTGACCGGCACCGGCGTGGCCACCTCGCTCCACTGCGGCACACCGCCGGAAGCATCTTTATACAAAGAAAACGTGAGCTTATAGTTGCCATCGGCTGTAGGCCCAGCACCGCTTTGCAGCACGCCCTCAACCCCGATGGCCGCCGGCACCGCAGCCTGGGCAATTTGCGCGGACGCCGCCAAGGCGATCACCGCTAAGAAGCTCATTGTAAAGAGAATTGGGCGATGAATTCGCATCTCACCTCCTGAGGGTGCCCGCCAACTGGAGCTATGGTGCGGCGCACATGGGCGCGCGATACCAACGCCCGAGCTACGCTGACTTGGCGCAGGCAATCCAGGCACTTGTAACCGACACTCGCGCCGCGGGTCAAGGCCTATGCGGGCGGGGATCGGCATTTCCACCCTGATTTCCGACGTTACGTGCATGTGGCGCCCCAACGCAGTCGGGCGTATGCTGCCAGCGTGGCCCATATCTGCCACGCGGAGGTTGCAATGACGACCCGATGGATAACCGGCATAAATACGCACAACTGGCTGGCATCGGCCCTGCTGATCTCAACGGCCATCGCCTGCGTCGATGGACAAAGCGGCCTCACTGCTTCCGACAATTCCATTGCACAATCAGGCGCTTGCATTGGGCCAACCCCAACTGCCGCTTCTTGGCACGCGACGCCATCACCACTCGCCGGCAGTGCGCCCCAGCAAGCAACTTCGACGGTCGGCGAACTGGCTCCGGATTTCGCGCTGACCGACGTGCAGCCGCTTTCCTGTGGATATAAGGCGACTTACGGCCTACGCACCTTCATCGGGCAACCCACCTTGGTGGCCCTGCTCGCCGGGTGGTGAGGCTACTGCCAATCCCAGGTTGGGATGCTGGAACAAATGCGTTTAGAATTCGCGAAGAACGGACAAAATGTTCAGTTCCTGGCGATCAATAAGACCGATGCCGTTGATTACCAAAGTAAACTGACGGATCGCGCCTCCTTTGCCATCCTGCAGGACCTGCCCAGTGTGGAGGTTTGGTACACGCAACTAGGTGGTAATAAGGACGATTTCTACATGTTCGCCGCCGATGGTCGCTTGGTCGATTACCTGCCAGTCATCGGCCCGCGCAACACCAACTTATCAACGCCCGATGGCTACGCGCTGGTCAAGGGCGTTGTCAGCCAAGCCCTTGAGGCGAGCCCAACTGCATCACCGTGAAGTACCTAGATTTTCTTAGCATTGTCGGCGTGGTCACGGCGTTTCTGACGGCTTGCGCAGACCCCCAACCAGCGGCCGACGCCGCGGTGTATTTGCGTTACTGCGCCCTCTGTCATGGCGAAGAAGGCCTTGGATATCAAGCTGATGGCGCCAACGCCCTGGCCAACCCGACTTTTCTGGCCAGCGTCGACGACGACTTCCTGCGCACCGCCATCGTCCACGGCCGGCCGGGCACGCCTATGTCCGCGTGGTCCAAAGCGTTGGGCGGGCCCCTTAGCGACGCCGATGTGGAGGCGATTATCCACTGGTTACGCAGCAAACAGCCTCAAGACGCAGCGTTCTTGGCCGGAGATGCCGTGGGCCCGGGGGTAGCCGACCGCGGTGTTGCCGTCTACAACGTCCATTGCCGCAGTTGCCATGGCGAGGCAGGCGCCGGCAAGCCCTTCTTGACCATCAACAACCCATGGTTTTTACACACTATCTCGGATGCTTGGTTGCGCCATGTCATAGTCCATGGTCGACCGGACACGCCGATGCCGGGCTTTGGCCAGGAACTGACCAGGCAGAATGTCGACGATCTCGTTGTTTTGATAAGGAGTTGGCAGCGCCCACCGACCGACCAAGCAACACCTGCAGCCCCAGCACAATGGCCCAACCCTGTGCAACATGCGGGCAGTCAATCGCCTGATTTTGCAAGCCAATCAGAGTTGTACGTAGAGGCTGCGGCAGTCAAGGCGGCCTTGGACAATCAGCGAGAAATCGTTCTGGTTGATGCACGACCTACTGGAGATTATTCCATTTTTCACCTGCCGGGTGCCGTCTCCGTGCCGTTTTACGCCATGGCCGATCTTGCCGCGCAGTTGCCGGCCGAGGCTTGGACAGTGACGTATTGCGGGTGTCCCCATGCAGAAAGCACTGCAGCTGCGCAGGCTTTGATCAAGGCCGGACACGAAAAGGTCAAGGTGCTCGACGAAGGAATCCTGTTCTGGCAGGCCCAAGGCTGGCCCCTACACACAGGTAATCTCCCGTAATAAAACGAGAAATTGGCGATCCGCCGACTAGGAACGCCGGTACAGCCAGCCAATGCCGTGTTCGACCTGCTCCACCGTCGCCGTGTAAACAGTGACCGGCAAACGTACCAACAAATCAAGGGCTTTGACCAGTTCATCTTGTTCGGCTTCAGGCTTGCACGTGGCAAAGCAAATGCCCTCCGTGTTCCAACCCACGGGCACGAACTGGCCGCGCCGACACATGTCTTCGGTGAACAGCGCCCGGGCATCGCCGGCAGGAAAAGCGTCTGGCCATGCATGGTTTTCGCGCATGCGGAAGAACTCCTCGACCGTGATCTGGTCGGGCCCGATCTGCCCTTGGTAGAGCAGGTCGAAGAAGTCGGTCAATGTCAGGCCAAGTACGGCTGGCGACAAGGTAAAATCCCGCGCGATGATCTCGCTGGGAATCCGATCCGTGTTGCGATTGCGCCGCGGGGATGGCGCGGCCGGCAGCGGGGACTGAGGCTGAGGCACGGGTCCCCCTTCGGCGCGGACAGAGGAACGCGTCAACTCTGCGAAATCTTGAACAACAGTACGTGGTTCCATGACAAGTTCCGGGGCCGGCTTCTTCTTGCCCGGGCGACCCGCCGGTCCTGTAGGGATGGCCATATGACCTCCAATCGGCGCGATTCAGCTAACCGCGTCTAGACTAAGACAAATACCACCCAAATCGTCGCCGTGCCAGCCAGGCCGCCAGCAGCCCAAGGGCCCACCAAGGGGGAGCGCCTCGCCTAGTTGTCGCGCAACCACTTGCTGCTCCAGATGTTTGTCCGCCAGCAACCCCCTGCCCGCCAGCGTCGCCCAGTGCGGCGCTGTCCCCAGAGATTTGGGCCGCGTCATCAGCACTAGCAGACAGATCCGCCGTTGTTCCAGCGTCTTTCCCAGCAGCCGTACCAACATCGGCCGCCCCGCCGTCCTGCAGCGGGCCCGCATCGGCCTCGCCCGAATCACCCTGACATGCGTCCCCTAAGCCATCGCCATTGCTGTCTTTTTGGTCTGGATTGGCCATGGTCGGACAGTTGTCGGCAGCATTGGCGATGCCGTCGTCATCGAGGTCATCATCGCAAGCGTCGCCCAACCCGTCACCGTCACTATCATTTTGGTCTGGATTGGCCAGCTTAGGACAGTTATCGTAGGGACCAACCGGTCCTTTATCCGGCACGCCGTCGCCATCGACGTCGGGGTCGCAGACGTCGCCAATTCCATCTGAATCCGCGTCTAACTGATTGGCATTGCTGTCATTTGGGCAGTTGTCCGCCGCGTTAGCGACGCCATCGCCGTCCAGATCGGGATCGCAGGCATCGCCCACACCGTCCTGGTCCGTGTCCACCTGCCCCGGATTGGCAACCTTGGGACAATCATCTTTAAAATCGGGAACTCCATCGGCATCCTGGTCCTGGTCGCAGGCATCGCCCTTGCCGTCGCCGTCACTGTCTTTTTGGTCGGCATTGGCTACAAGCGGGCAATTGTCTTTTGAATTAACAACATTATCGCCATCAATGTCGTTGTCACAGGCGTTCCCTTGGCCGTCTTTGTCTAGGTCAGCCTGATCGGCATTGGCGACCAGGGGGCAGTTGTCACTTCCATCAAGGATTCCATCATTGTCGTTGTCGGGATCGCAGACGTCGCCTTTGCCGTCCTTATCGGTGTCAAGCTGATTGGGATTGGCCACATTGGGGCAATTATCTTTGCTGTTTGCGATCTTGTCTCCATCAATGTCGTCATCGCAGGCGTCGCCAAGGCCGTCTTTGTCGAGGTCTGCTTGGTTGGCATTCTTGACCTTGGCGCAGTTGTCCTTGCTGTCGGGCACACCGTCGCCGTCGGTATCGACATCGGAGACCAAGTTCGCCCGGCGGCGTCCCGCGTAAATGGATGAAACTGGGCGTAAATCATGAACGCAGCCATAGGCGCAGCCCTTGCATTCCCAGGCCCAGACATTGCCGGCTGGGTCGCCGGAGTCGTACAGGAAGATGTGGCCTTCGCCATTGGAATTATAGACAAAAGCGTCTGCTTGCTTGACCGCTGTCTTGGCGACCGGCGTCCAATACGACGAAGCAGCTTGGAAATTCACCGTACTGTAAGGATGCGAATCCTGGGTAATTGCAATCGGTCCAGGGACTTGCCATGCCTTTGCCGCAAACCCAGAGCAATCAGCGCCATAGCTGCCGGTGTGGCTACAGCTTGGACAACCACAGCCGCTGCAAGTCCCTTTGCATGCACCGGGTTGCGCGCCGTCCATGCGGTAGGCGCCGTGGCCCCACCAGTAAGAGTAACCGACGACGTGCTTGGCCAAATCGACGATGGCGGCGACCGTCATCGGCTGAGGCGCTGCGTCGAGGTGCGGCGCATGAAGTACGCAAAATAATAGACCTATCAGCTGAATCCAGCGCGCGCGACTCATGGCTGCACCCGCCATACGGCCACGCCTTGCGCACGCGCCTGCAGGCCATACAGCGCCCCGCTAGCGGCCAGACGGACGGGGCGGAAATGCTCTTCAGGCCCTTGAGGAATCGGTAGTTCCACGCGACGATCGCCACTGCCATCGGCACCCAGCACCACGGCCGTCAGGTGTTCATCGACGCTGCGATCGCCCTGTTCCAAGGCGGTCGCCACCACAATGATGGCTCGTCCTTGAGGGTCTATGCCCCATTCCCGCACACCCAAGATAGCCTGGCGCATCGTGATTTTGCGCGTGAAGAGCCGATCACCGTTGGCGTTCAGCACGCTGACAGCCACTTGGTTGGCGGCGACAACTGCAATCGAAATAAGATGTTGTCCATCTGCACTCGGCCGCGCCGGCAGCCTGCGTACGTGTTGAGGCACCATCCCCCCCGCACCAGCAAGCCAGCGCAGGCTACTGTGCGTCAGTTCCAGCCACACGCCATCCTGGGCCGGGAAAAGACCTGTCACGGCAGCCGGTTCTGTTAGATCTTCGCCCGCAATTGGCACCGACCATTGGGCACCGGGCGACAGTCCGACCACCTCCGGCGTGTGCAGACGATCGAGCGCAAACAGGTGACCGGTTGGGTCAAAGGCGATGTCCTGAAAGGTCGGCCTAGACAGAGGGATAATCTGCGTCTTTTCAAGGGGCTGACCGGTGGGTGCCAGCAACAGAACCCGCGAATTGACCTGGTCCAGCACCGCTATTTGCCCGGACGGTGCCACAGCCAGGGCCATGGGACCTTCAGGCATCGCTTCGGCATCGCGGCGGTGGCCCACCTGCGCGACAGCCGTTCCCCAAGGCAAGATCTGCAGAATCAAAGGCTTCTCGTCCGGCACAGGAGCAGCTACCGTGACTGCTGGCGCGACCAAGGGCCCCTGAGACGGCCGGCGGTCAGCGACTTGTGTCGGTTGCGCGAGGGCCGTTTGACTTTGCACAAAGCGCGGTTGGGCCGGAGTTCGCGCCTCAACGCACGCCACCATGAGCAACCCGCTGCCGCAGATGCCGACCATGCCCCGCACAATTCGCCAGCCCGCCATGATCACTCCTCGGTCTAGGCGCTCAAGCACCTACGCCTTGGGCAGTGTGCCGCCATTGGAGTCGATTGACCAGGGGCGCTGATGGCAAGGGCCTTGTTACTGGCTAATCAAGGAGATGGCTCAACAATTCGCCCCGGAGCGCCGTTGACGCCTTGGGTGGTGTGGCACGAGTTGCAGTCGCCATCGGTCTGCGGTGCAAACATCTTGCGCGATAGGGCACCCGCTATGACGCGCGCTTTGTACGGAATCGCAATATTCTGGCTAAAGTAGAAGTTCCCCGCACTGTTGGTCGTCGTCGTGAAGACCTTTCCGTCTGCGCCAGTCAGTTCCACTGTGATGGTAGGGCTGCCGTTGCACTTGTCGACCGCGGTTGGGCTCGGATAGACGGTGCCGGCGGCAAAGAAGCCCGGCCCTTCCCCGTTGCTATGACACGCGATGCAGGCCATGCCCGGTTCCATGGACTTGGACCCGCTGGTTCCCTTGGTCCATTTCTTGGCAGAAGGGCAGGCCGGGTCTGCACCTGGGGGCAAAGTCGGCCAAATGCTGCCCGAACCCGTGTCATCGGCTGGGACGTCTGGTGCTGGCACATCGGCTACGGGCACATCGGCTACGGGCACATCGGCTACGCCGACATCGGGAACGCCGACGTCAACTAGGCCCGCGTCGACAACTCCGGTGTCGTTCTGCGTGTCCGTCCCTGGCACGTCAGGTAAGGCCCCGCCATCGGGCCGCGGCAGGACTGGGCCTAAATCCTCAGCATTAGCCTGGGCATCCTGCCCCACGTCGCCTGCGCCAGTGCCATCAATGCCGGCCGTCGCGTCCGAAGCATTGCCGCCTAAGGCAGCAAAGGTGCCGCTGGAGCCCGTCGCACTTTCACACCCCAGCGCTGTAACGCCAATGGCCACGCTGACAACCAAGGGCAACAATGACAAGAGCTTGATTCGACTACCCATATTCCCTCCATATTCAAAGACTTCTCGCCAACTCAGCTTGACCACAACAGCCACGGTACTTGATGTATTCTGCCCGCACCAAGGGCCTTTACAATCATGCATGGTTGTCCACGCCGTGCGATGGTGGCCGGCTAAACTCTGTCGGCGGCAAGGGTAGTTGAGCCGGTCCTACCTCGGCACGGAGTGCGGCCCCATCGTCGGCCGTTTCATCGTCCGGCTGGCTCCAACCGGGGACAAGGCTGAGCAGCAAGACGTTAAGCCAGGTTGGCAGACCAAATACGCCCGGCGCAGACAGAGAACTGACCAACGTTCCGCAGGCGGCAGCGATGAGGGCGCGGCCGTACGTCGCATCGGTGCGCCATCGCCCCACAACTGGGTAGCTTAGCGTGATTACACCAATCAATATAGCAAAGTAAAACACTGCCAGTGGAACGCCATAGCCGGTCGCCATGACCAAGGCGCTCGAATGAGGCGGCTCATTGACGGCCCCTCGGGTTTCGACCTGGCGCCATGCGTAAAAACCGCCCGTACCGTGGCCGACAAACGGACGATCTGTAATCATCTTAGCGGCTAAGCGTGAGTGATCGAGACGCGAGTTGGAAACGTCCTTCATCTTGGTTTCACCGGTGAAGGTGCCAATCACCCGGTCGCGGAAACTCGTGGGCGCAACAGCACTGACCACTACGACCAAGCTGAGCGCAGCCCCAAGCAGTCCGAATCGCTTCACCAAAGAACCACGTGCCAAGAGCACCAAGACCAAGATGCCGACAAGAAAGCTAATCGTTCCGGCCCGGGAGGCCGCGGCAAACAACGTATAGAGGCCAAAGACGAAGGTGCCCAACGCCAGCGCACGCGCCAACCGGGTGAGCGTACGATCCGCCACGATGGCCAGCGCATACGGCACATGCAGTGCGACAAAATCGCCCAATCCATTGGCCTGGCCCATCGGACCCGACGCGCGCACCGAGCCGGCCATCATCGCCTGCCAGGACACTTCACGCAGTACCCAGATATCGATGGCCGCGAGATTTGCAACCTGATAAAACATAAACAATTTCAATGATTTGCGATTGACAATGAACTGAACCATCGCCATGTAGACCGCAGTAGTGCCCAAGAAATCGACAACGTGGACCATGTCGAGGCCGTAATCACTCGTTACTTCGCGAGTTACTACAGCAATCAACAGGGTGGCAAAGGCCAAACCAAAGGCACGGGGCGGGGCGCGAAGTTGCCGCGTGATGATAAACACTACCATTATTTCAATAGTTAAGACCGAAAGTGCAATCTTGAACGGTGTGAAGAACCCTGGCAGGATCGAACCCCAATAGTGCAACGCAACCGTTAGTCCAAGCAGGTGTTTTGGGCGTCGGGCAACCGCATAGGCCACGGGGAGGCCAATGATACCCGCAACAGCCATAGTCCCGACGTTGGCTGTGAGCGCCAAAACCGCCAGCGCAATGATTGCAGCGACACCAAAAACAACAAGCATTTCAACCTATTAGGCACAGAAGGTCGTCTTGGGCACCAACGGCTCCGGCGCGCAGGCCGAGCGGAAATTATTGCACGGCTAGCGCCCAATCGTCCACGAGCACGGCCGCTTGACCGGTCCACGAGGCTGCAACATCGTAAAGCCGAACCATTGCACGCGCATAGGCTGCATCAGCAGGGACCGCCGTCGTTACGCTCAGTTGTTGCCAAGCGGCGCTATCAGCCGAATAAGCGCCTGAATAGGCTGTTGCCGCTGTCGACGGCGACTTGTCAGCCTTGAAGAACGATACGGCTACCCGACCGCGGCCGGCCTTGTCATTGTCCAAAAACCAAACAGAAAAGCTTACTTTGCCGCCAGCGAGCACCGGAGCGTCGTACTGAGCCACCAAGTCCTGGTTGGCATTGCTTGTCCAGGTCAGCTGACAACTGCCCTTGCCGTTGTGGGCCGCGGAGGTCGTGCGGACCGCTGTAAAACCGGTGGATGCTTTGGTAAATCCAGGAGGCGGGTCAGCTGTGCTGGGCTGCTCAAAGCCCCAGTTCGCCATGTCTGCGGCCACGGCTCCTGCACAGCCGCTTGTGCCAAGCGCAGCGATATCCTTAGCGCCGTTGAGCAGTTGCACGCGCCACAATCCCGCGTACTCGGTCAACACCCCAGCGCTCAAGGTCAAGGTCGCGCCGGAGCAGAGGTTGGTGACGCCTTCTACGCGCAGGGGGAGGTCGCCGCCTACCGGCAATTGCACCACGCCGTCCTGGCCAACAAAGGTCGACACCGCCAGCTGCGTACCAGTCAATAGCCTGCTTTCATTGACTTCTGTCAATTCGCCAGCGGCCACCGTGTTGAGGTTTAAGGCAAAGGCTGCCGGGTCGCCTTGCCCCGTGACAACGGGCGCGTCGGCCAAGGTCGCCTCTTGCTGCAGCTTGAAATTACTCAGTTCACTCACGTGGACACTGACGACGTCGCCGGGATTCGGCTTGGCATAGGTCCATTGACCAGCGGGTGCCACGTACATTTCTAGACCGTGGGTCGTGCTGGTGTCGGCAATAAAATAGCCTTTGTCAAAGACATAGGTGACCAGAACATTGTCCAGCGTGTAGTCCACGACATGTTCGCCACAAGCGAGCAAATGAGCAATGTCGTGAAAAGGCCCGCAGTTAACCGGCGTGCCAACGTCGATTGCGATGGTATCTTCAGGACCCGAGTCTACTGGGGGCAGGTCTTCGCCCTGTTGCCCTGTATCTGCAGGGGGTTGCCCTATCTCTTCGCCGGCGTCAGACACCCATTGGTCCTCAGGTGCCCGGTACGAACCGAGGTCACCGGCCGCCTGGACATCGGCCGCGCCCGTCAGACCGGTGTCCGAGTTGCCATGGGCCTCGCTGGCCGTCGCATCAAAGTCTAGGACGACCTTTCCCAGCGTGTACTTGTTGTAACTACCTGTACTAGCGAGCTGATTTCCACAGGCGGCCAGGATCAGCAGCAGTCCAAATGCGCATGCGCGGTTCATGCCAAGCGCCCCGTACGCCATGGTGGCGCCTGCGCAGTATAGCCGAATTCGCCGCCGTGCCGCCCTATGGGGCGGTTCGGTAAGGTCATCGTACCCGGAGCCAAATCCGCCGCCACGAGATTCCACTCCAGGTTCAATGGGTTTACTCATCACCGTGGACTTTGCTACGACGGACCTGCAACCCGCCTTGACGTGGCCAAAATGGCCGACACGTGGATCTCCGCGCGCCACAGTGGCAGCATCGCCCGTCCCAAGGAGGCACGATGAAGCGCGATCAAGGCAGTGGCCCACGCCAAACCCGCATAGTTGCTACGATTGGCAACAGCCACGACCAGCCCTACCCCACGTTCCTGGGCGAGTTGGTCCAAGCAGGGGTGGACGTGCTGCGGCTCAACATGAGCCACGCAGACGCGGGATATGCCAAGGAACAGGCGATCTTAGACTGGGCCAACCAGGCCCTGCCCGACCGTGAATCCCCAGCTGTCGCGGTCATGGCGGACCTCCAGGGCCCTAAGACGCGGATCGGCCGAATGCCGGGCGACGGACTTCCGCTGGAAATTCATCAGGCTGTGCAACTGGTGAGCGAAAACCGGCAGAATTCGGCAGCGCCCAGCGATGTTGCCATAGCCGAAATTCCCGTTCCTGAGCTGCTATTTACAGCCATCACCTCCGGTCTGGCCGCCGTGCTGCAAAGTCGTCCCGGCGTCAAGCCCTACATCTTGTTCGGCGACGGCGACATCGCTATGGAAGTGCTTGAATCTGTTTCAGACTCTGTGCGTGGCATCGTGGTTGCGGGCGGAGTCCTGGGTTCGCGCAAGGGCATCACCGTGCGCGAGATCGATCTGGACTTGGACCCCTTTCCGATGAAAGATCAAGAGGATCTTCGATTTGCGCTGCGCAATCGTGTCGACGCTGTGGCCATCTCCTTTGTGCGCACGACCGAAGATGTGCTGCGAGTTCGCGCCTTTATCGATGCGGCGCCGGAGCGCGATCGCAGCAGGCCTCCTCCCTTGGTGATCGCCAAGATCGAAACGCTATCGGCCATCGAGCACATCGACGATATCCTGAACAATTGCGAAGGTATTATGGTGGCCCGAGGCGATCTCGGACTGCAACTGGGCGTCGAAGAAGTGCCGATGGTGCAAAAACAGTTGATCAACGCCGCCCGGCGCCATGGCAAGCCGGTGATCGTGGCCACGCAGATGCTTGAGTCGATGATCGCCAACCCGACTCCCACGCGCGCCGAAGCGACCGACGTGTTTAACGCCATCCTTGATGGCGGCGATGCTGTGATGTTGTCAGGGGAAACGTCGGTTGGCACTCGCCCTGTGCAGGTGGTCCGCGTTATGGATCGACTGGCGCGCAAGGCCGAGGCTTGGTGTCGAGATCAACAAGCCTTGGGCCAAGCGCCGCGCCTGCCGCGTCCGGTCGATCCTCAAGACGGACAGCCACATCTACGCAGAATTAATGATGCTTTTGCATTGACCGCTGTCCAATTTGCCGAGCACTTGCCGGCGCGAGCGATCATCTGTTCGACGCGGACGGGTCGAACCCCCGAACGCCTGTCGCGCTATCGACCGACCGTGCCGGTGCTGGCGTTTGTCTACAGCGAAGCGGTGGCGCGGGCCCTGCTATTTTACTACGGCGTTCACCCCGTGCTCTTGCAACTTCATGAATCTGAACGGCAAAAGTCCGAGATGATCGACCTTGCGCGGTCTATCCTGCGACGCCAATACGGCATGACGGCGGCTGAGCCCTTGGTGGTGACCGCTGGCATGGACTGGCCCAAGGGCGGCACCAACGTGCTGCAAGTTTTGATTGAAGATCAAGAGCTTGCGGCGCAGCTGCCCCTGGTTTCCCGCGAGCTTACGCCGCAAAGTGTCTCGGGTACCTGGCGCGTCGGCCATTTCGGGCAGGGATAGCTAATTCTCAGTATTTTCAAGAACCAACTGAGTCCGCAGATTCAAGCTTGGCCGCTGGCCAGAATCCGTTTGGCTGCGCGCGCCACGTTTTGATTGACGTCCCGACTGGACGCCACATCCTTGAGATCTTTGCCGTTGAGCGTCCGAAGGAAGGTCATCGAGAACGGCAGCGGCGTCTTGGGGTTCATGACTAGGGCCCGGCGTACCGAATAATCCTTTGTCCACTGACGGTTACGGCAGATTTGCGACAAAATGTCTTCGGCCAACGCCTTGTTCGCGGCAAATCCTGTGATCTCCCCATCCGTGAGGCGCGGCGATTTGAGCACGGCATAGGCGACCATTTTCTTGGGGTCGCGAATCAAGAGCTTGCGCACCTGACCGTCGCCGACGCTGGCCAAGCGCACCTTCTGCGCTACGGACATCTTCATGATCAAAACCTGAATATTGTTGGTTTTTCTCTCCTCTTCGCCCGGTTTAACAGCCGCCGCAACTTGTTCGCCTTGTCCGATGGCCACCAACATCGCCACGGCAAATTCCGCATCTGAAAGGCCCTGTTCCGTGTCTGCTCCGCGCTCTTCGCCGAGCAGCAGGGCCTTGGTCTCGCGAAAGCCAACAATATGATCAAGCGAAAGATTCTGCCGAACAGCGAGTTCCAATAGGCCTTGGGTCGGCCCCTGGGCTGCACGCGGATTGAGGTAGAGCGCTTCAATGATCGCGGGGTGCCTCAGGGCGCGAACCTGGTTTTGACTAATAATATCGCAAACTTCCTTACTACCTACGCCGGCCAGCCAGCGCAGCGTGTCGTCCGCGGTGGCGTGATTGAGCAGAATTTCTCGGCTAAATGCGTCGGTTTTGTAGAGAAGCCGGGCAGCTACGTCGAGCATTGCCGGCTCCTTGAGCCCGCGCAGCACCGGTCCCAGCAGATCCGCCGGCATTGTACCCAGAGATTCCCGAACAGCCGCCTTAACTTGAGCCTCAGGGTCGCTAAAAAGCCACAGCATGGCAGGGACCAGCGCTTCGGGCGGTGCCGGCAAAAGCCCTTTGGCAACGCGCATTCGCCGCGTGAGGTCCGCTTCCCGCGCGACGAAGGGCTGCAACTGCGCGATCACGTGATCGATCGTAGGCGGAGTACCGGACACGAAGACGGGCAGCGACATCGGGGACCTCCGCGGAAAAAACCGCGTGACTTTCAAGACTTCTATAGGCACACGCCAGTAGCCGAGGCTGTGGCGAGTTGGGCCAGAGCGCACGGGCCAGCGTCGAGCCGGCGCAACAAGACGACGGCGTGCTGTTGTACAACGCCCGGGCAGTCACGAAAAGTCCTTGCCCGACGCAGCCTCCGCAGCCACGGGTTGACAGCGCCGGCCTGCCAGCGTGCAATCTCGTGCCCATGCGCATCGACGTCCTCCATGGAGCCAACCTCAATCTGCTGGGCGAACGCGAACCCGCCATCTATGGCCGGGCGACGCTGGCCGATATCGACCTACAATTGCAGAGACTTGCTAAGCAATTGGCCGTGGAAATCCACACCTTTCAGTCCAACCACGAAGGTCAATTGGTCGACCGGGTTCAGGCGGTGCGCCACGCCACGGACGGTTACATCCTCAATCCGGGCGGCTATACTCACACCAGCGTGGTGCTCCGCGACGCTTTGCTGGCCAGCGGTCGGCCTTTTGTCGAAGTGCACCTGAGCAATCCCGATGCGCGCGAGCCTTTTCGTCGCATCTCCCTGCTGGCCGACGTGGCCCTGGCTCGAGTTCAGGGCTTTGGCGCAGTTGGCTACGAACTTGCCCTGCGCGGACTGGTACAGCACCTGCAAGGCGGCGCTCCTTCTGCCGACGAGAGATAGCAATTTGGACTCGATTCCCTCAAAGGAATCAAGCGATTAACGGCCGCCATGGCGCGGCGCGATAGGACGATCATGGCGCAGAGCATCGACACTTCTGAATTCCGCAAAGGCCTGAAAATCGAGATCGAAGGCTCTCCGTGGGAAATCGTTGAATTTCAACACGTCAAACCCGGCAAAGGCGCGGCCATTGTCCGCACCCGCATCAAGAACCTGCTAAGCAACAACACGATCGACCGCACCTTCCGCTCGGGCGACCGCTGCGATCTGGCGGAGTGCGAGGAAATCGAGTGCTCGTTCATGTACAATGACGGCACCAGCTTTCACTTCATGAACCAGGAATCCTTTGAATCCTTTGAGGTTCCGCCAGAAGCGGTCGGTGATGCGGCCAACTTCCTGACCGAAAACCTCAAAGTCAGCATTTTGCTGTTCAAGGGCAAGGCGATCGCGATTGAACTGCCCAACTTCATCGTCGCCAAGATCACGCATTGCGAGCCTGGCGTCGCCGGTAACACCGCCCAAGGAGCCACCAAGGCGGTGACGGTGGAGACGGGCTATAGCGTGCAAGTGCCCTTGTACATTAGCGAAAACGACGTCCTCAAGATTGACACCCGCGACGGCCGCTACGTCGAGCGCGTCAACAAGTAAGCACGGGCTTGAACTGTCCTGCCCTGCGCCCTGGCAGGCTGCCACTGCGCCGCGCACACCGCGCCCAGTTGTGGCACAAAGGGCGTAGGTTAGGCCTGCACTGACCGACGAGCGACACCGTGGCCAACCCTGCGACGCAAGAATCCGGCAAGTTCAAGCGCGGCGGCGAGGCGTCGGCGAGCGTTTCTGCCGAGGCGCGGGACCGTCTGCTGCAAGTCGAAGAGCTGCATAAGGCGGGTCGGGTCGCAGAGGCCGTTGAAGAACTTTTACATGTCGGGCAGTTATACATTACGCACGCGGTGCCGGTCAAGGCGGTGGCGGTCCTGAGACAGGCCGTGCGCTTCCAGCCCGACTCGGCGCCGGCACGGTTGATGTATGGCGACGTCCTGGTGCAGATGCGGATGCAGGAAGACGCCGCGCGTGAATACGCAGCTGCGAGTCAACTGTTTGAAGCGACAGGGCAATACGATCAGTGGTTGCTGGTGATGCGGCGCCTGCTCGACCTGGATCCCGACAACTTGCACGGCCGCCTGCAGTTGGCCGAGGCGCTAAGTCGTGCAGGCAAGAATCGCGAGGCCGCTGAAGCCTTTGCCAATCTTGCTGAAATGCTGCTGCAGCGCGACGACATCGAGGACTGGGAACGCGTCGCCGAACGCGTGGTCTACCACGAGCCGGGAAATACCACTGTTGCCCATGACTTAGCCTTGCATTACGTGCGTTCGGGTCGCCACGCAGAGGCCTTGGCCAAGCTGATCGTTTGTTACGAGGCGACGCCCAACGACGCAGAAGTGCTGGAATTGATCATTGACACGCTGGAGGCGCTGGGGCAACCGGACAAGGCCGCACTGCTGTGTCGGGAATTGGTAAATAATTACAAACGAATAGGCCTACAGATCGAGGTGGAGCGGGTCTGGCAGCGCCTGTACAGCCTCGATCCCACGGACCCGGATGCACGTGAGGCCCTGGGCGTTCTGCACGCTGAGATCCAGCAAGGCATGGTGATTGAACTGGATTCCAGCGCGGCACCACCGCCGCGGCGGCGGCCAGAGAGCCAGGGACAGGTGGCCCACCCGCACTTTGACCCAGAGCGCACGGGGCCTTTGCCAGCTCGGCGTCCGACGCCGGGAAGGACAACGGACGTCTCGGACGTGCCTGTGGTGCCAACGCGACGGCCTTCTGTGCGCATGCCCGCTGAACTTGCAAACCTTTCGTCGGCGCCGGTGGTGGTTCCGCCTCGCTCAGGCGCGACCTCTGGCGGCAATGCAGCCGTGGTGGCTGGCGGTTCCGGTGGTGCCTCGGTAGATTGGGCCGACGGGCCGACCCTGCGCGCGCCCAATGGCCCCACAGGAAATGCGCCATCTTCCAGCAAGTTGCGCAAGACGCAGATGCAGGCCCTGGATGCGCTAGCATCGTCCATGCACGGGCAGATCACAGAACCAGAGCCCCCCGCTGAGGACGAAGACGAGCCAGGCTTTGATGTCGAAGACCGCACCATCTTCCAACCCAGTGAATTTGATGAAATTTTACTCCGGGGCATTTCCCCCGCAACGGTCGCAGCAGCGCCGTTGACAACGACCTCGCCGGCGGTTGACGAACCCGTGGCGTCGGCACGCCGCCGCTCCAACTCCTTGCCCCGCCCACGGCTGGCGCGGCGCATGGGTACCTCAAGCGACCTGCCCAGCGTAGCCCGGGATATGTCTAAAGATTTAGGGACTTTGGACTTCTTCATCGAGAGGGGCTTCTATGATTCGGCAGTCGCGCTGCTCGACGCATTGGCCAAGCGCCATCCGGACCATCCCGAACTTTCGCATTACCGTGAGATGATTGAGCGAATGCCGCGGAGCTAGCCAATGGTTGTTGGTTCAGACACAGAGGATGGGCGGCCGGATCTGGCCGGACAGGTTCAAGCGCTTGAGTCTGCACAACAGCTTCAATTAACTGAACTTTCGCGCCAGTGCATCACGCTGGCTCTGCGGGCGAGTGACTTGGCCAGCTTTGGTCTGGCGCTCACCGGTCCTCCAGAGACAGCCAAACAAGAACCTGAAATAAATACGGAATCTGTCGTAGCGCTGGCGCAAGAACTGGCAAGAGCCTTGCGTAGCTTGCAAGCCGAGGCCGAGACACAACGACAGGCTTGGTTGACCACGCGCCTGCACCAGCTGGCGGAGGAGAGAACGGCGCTGACGCATTTTGCAGGCCAACTGCTTATGGCGGAAGAGAATTTGGAGTTGCAACGCCGGGCTTGGCTGCTTCAACCCGGGCTCCCTGGTGCGCCGATGGACCTGCCTCAAAGGTTACCGCTGCTGCCTGTCCCTCCGAGCCATCGGCATTTTGGTCAAACAACACATGGGGTTGCGGCACCGGTCTGCGCATCAACACCTGCCTCGGCGATTACGCGACGCCTCGGTTCCACGCTGCCCAGCATCGGCCCGACAACTGCAGCGACAGAGTCGACAACGCGAACGCCAACGGTCCCCAGTATTCGCCCCGTGCACATGGTCGGTGCGGAACAGGAGCCGGCGCCCAAAAGGGATTCTCACGCCGTGATGCCGCGCGCGGCGACCGATCCGCGCCACGCTGAGACCATGACCATGTCCCCCGATGAGGCAGAGCATTTCGACGCGGCCGCACGCCCAAAGCCCTTTGGTCCGCCGCGTCGAGGCCGAGCGTTGCCTGCCCCAGTGGTCGTTCCGCCTGCAAAAAAGCCGAGTTCCACGCGCATTGAAGCCGTGACCGTGCTGGCGACGACCACGCCGTTGCCCATGGACAGCGCTCCGCCGGCCATTCCGCCGCCTCCTCCCGGTCCGGCACCGCAAAAGCACTAGGCAATTCACAATCCCCGCGATTTGGCGTCCTATTGGCCGCAAGCTGCCTCGCCCCACAATGCACGGGCGCTGGGCGATTCGGGAATAACAGCAACGGCCAGCGGTTTGACGAGCAGGGCCCTCCCGACTACGCTGCCACGGGTAGAAGCCGCGGCTGCGCCCAGGGCTTAGGCAATTGCGGCCACGTGGGCACCGCATCGCCGCGCAAGACGTGCCCAGATACCTGCACCTGGAAGTGATGATGTTGATGCGACTTTTCTCGAAGCTGCTGCCAAGTCTCCTGATGCTGACCCTGCTAATGGGCTGCGGGCCCGGTTACCTAGACCTGGACAAGAAGGTTGAGGCGACCGAAGAAAATAAGCAGGTTTTCGAGGTATTGAAAGCGTATCACGCCGCCATTGAGGAAAAGGACATCGAGTCGATCAAGGCACTGGTGTCACCGCGCTACCATGAGAATGCCGGTACGACCGACAACCCCGCGGATGATTACGGCTTTGACAAGTTGGCGCAGCGGATGACCATGCTGCGCGACAACGTCAAGAAGGTTCAACTGCGCTTAAAGCTTCGCGAAATCGACATCAAGGGCGACGTGGCGACCGTCGAATACGAGTTCGTCGGCCGGGTGCTGGTGACCGAGGGAGGCGTCGACAGCTACAAGTCTTGGGACGACTTCAACCAAATGCGAATGGCCCGGGAAGAGGGTAAGTGGAAGATTGTCGGAGGGTTATAGCCCCCGCCAGCGACCAAGGCGCGCGCCTTACGCCGTCCGCCGGCCAGATTCGGGCAAATGACCGCGGCCGGGGATGCCGATAGCCATGGCCAACTTCTCAAAACTACATGCTATGCTCCTGTTGCTGCCTGCGGCTCTACTGGCCCAGAATTCGGCGTTCGCCCTTCCGACCGGCGACCAAGAGTCCGCTCTGGCACGCGAGACGGCCGACTTCATCCTGCACGGTCAGACCCAGGCAGCGCTGCAGCGATTTACGGCCTACGCTCAGGCACATGGCCCTGCTGGCGTGTCGGCTGAGGTGACGTTGACCCAAACGTCCTGGCACCCGCAGGAAGCGGTGCTGCTGGCCGAGGCGCTCGCTGCCAGCGGTCAATATACGCAAGCCCGCCAAATTCTTGAGCCTATCGCCTTGGCGCGCGGGGTAGCTTTGCCGGTGGCGCTCGCGTATGTGAGCCTGCAAAAGGCTTGTAGTACACTCAATGAACGCCTGAAAAGTGTTCAGAAAATAGTCGCCAATGCCACCGCTTCGGGCCAAGGCTCCGAACCTCGCCTTCTGGTCGCCCTGGGCGAGGCCCTGATCGAGGCTGGCAAGAACGTAGAAGCCCGCAGAATCTTGGACCCATTGGCAGATCGCTATGAAGCGGAGGCTTTCCATGAGCCGCTGGACCTCGTGGCTGTCGCTGATTCTCTGGCGGACAATGGCTATGTCCGTGATGCGGCAAAGGTTTACCAGCAAGCTGCGCAGGCGGCCGCCGAACCGGAGGAGCAGGTTGTGGTCGAGTTGCACTATGCGCAACTGCTTATGACGAAAAACAATTGGCGCGATGCTGATACCGCCCTGGGCAAAGTGTTGGCGATCAATCCGCACCATGGGCAGGCCATTGCCGCAATGGCGCAGATCGACGTGCAAAGTGACCACGACATCGCCAAGGCGCGAGGACGCGTGGATGCGGCCCTGCGGGACAACCCCAATCACTTAGAATTGTTGACGGTCCGCGCAGAGATCGCCATGCATGATGAGGATTTTCCCGCCGCCTACGGCTACTTGCAGCGGGCCCAGGCGGTCCGGAGCGATGCCCAGGAGGTGCTTTGGGACCTGGGCGCGCTGGCACAACTCACTGATAACCAATCGCTTTGGCAGCAAGTGGTCAAGCAGTCTCTGCCAGGCGACGGGCGTTTGTGGCTAACGGCGGCGACGTGGCTCGAGCAGAACCATCGCTACCGCGAGGTGATGATTCTGCTGCGCCAAGCGCTGGCCCGCCAGCCCGATTTAGCCAGGGCGCACGCGGCGTTGGGCTTCTCGTATGCGCGCGTGGCCGACGACGTGCAGGCCCGCAAGGAGTTCGATGTCGCCGAGCGCAGTGATCCTTTCCACGTGCCGACGCACAATCAGCTCGACGTGCTGTACGACGGTGTGCTCAAGCAAATGGTTATTTTGCAAGGAAAAAACGTCAACCTGCGCATTCACCGCAAGGACCGCAAGGCCCTAGAACCCACGGTGATGCCCTTCCTGCAGGCGGCGGTGGACGGTTTGAGTCGCAAGTACGGGTTTTCACCCGAAAAACCCCTGCAGGTCGAGATCTTTCCAGAAGTCGAACAGTTCAGCGTGCGCACGGTCGGGTTGCCCCAGCTCGGGGCCCACGCGGTTTGCTTTGGCCACCTGATTACGTCGCGAAGCCCAATCGAGCAGCCATTTAACTGGAAAATGGTGCTGCAACATGAACTTAGCCACGTGTACCACATCCAAGCTGCTGATGGTCGGATGCCGCGCTGGCTGACCGAAGGGCTTGCAATGATGGAGAGTTCCTGGGCCAATCCGCGCTGGCAGATGCACCTGGACCGTCAGGCGTGGCAACGCTGGAAATCCGGGAAGTTGGCGACCATTGAACAGTTCAATCTTGCTTTTACCCAGGCCCGCAGTCTGGATGACATCGTGCAGGCGTACTACCAAGCCTCCCTCTTGGTGGAATTCCTTCATCAAACCTATGGCTTTGACAAGATTCGCACCTTGGTCGCCAGCTATGCCAAGGGGGGCACGACCGATTCGCATCTCCGTGCAATCTTTGGCCAATCGGCCCAGGCGCTGGACCAGCAGTTCCTGGCTTGGCTGCCCCAAAGGCTTGGGCGCTACGATCGGGATTTTCGCTTCGATTCTGAGATGTTGACGCGCAAGACACCGGAACCAAGCCAGGCTGTCACCGGCGAGCCCATTCGCGCGGCTTGGCAGCAAACCGCCGAGGCGTTACGCCACGGACAAGTCGCCGCCGCCCAAGAGTCGCTGCGGGCCCTGCTGACGCTTGAGCCGAGCGACAACAAAGAACTCTGCAAAGTCAATGCATTACTGATGGATCTGGCGCGGACCACCAAGGATACGGCCCAGGCTGTGCAGGCGGCCGAACGGCTCATCGCCTTTGCGGGCGGACAGTGCGACGGCAGTTTGCAACGATTTGTCCGGGCTTTGGCGCTTAAGAACCAGGGAAAACTATCTGAATCTATGGCTGATATTCGCAAGGCGAGCGAGTTCGATCCGGAAGATGGGGGGCCCCAGGCGCTGGTGCTTGAGTTCGCCCAACACGCCCTGACCCAGTGGCAGGCGCAGGTCAAAGCCGGCAAAACCGTTGTCGATAAGCAGGATTGGCTCGGAGCCTTTGCGCCCGCGCGGTCCTTGCGCGCCGTGGCCCATGCCGTAGCGAGTGTGGTGAACGCCCAGGCCAATGACCCGCATCCCCCGAAATTGCTGGGGGAAATCGCTTGGGCTGAATGGCAAACGACGCCCAGCCCGGCGGCCGCAGCTGACCTAGCCTTGGCAGCCGACGCCTTGACGGAAACCGAGCCCGGCCATGGCGATGCGTGGCTGGCCAGTGCGCGCGCCGAAGTAGCGGCAGGAAAACCGGAAGTGGCAATTACGTCCTATCGGCTGTCGGCTCAAGCCGCCCAAGGCGCAGCCCAAAGGCGGGTGGCTTGGTGCGAGGCTGAGTCCGCTGCCGCCAAGGCCAACCGCCCGGAAGAACAAGCAGAAGCCAAGCGTCATTGCCAAGCGGCGGGCAGTGATTCGCCAGCCCCAACCGGGGATCCTCCGTAGAGGCGGGCCGAGGTGCCGGAAATCTGCGTGCGAAGGATGTGCAACAATGTGCTATGACAAACAAAACGGGCGAACTGCCCAGGACTTTCGCCCCTTCGGCCGTGTACGTCTCGCGTCGCGGCTGGCGCTCGGGCTGACGGCCCTTTTGACGCCGCTGCACGCCGGGGCCGCGGAACCCGCGACCATCGAACTCGCTATGGCGGCACAACAAGCGGATGCGATTGCGGTTTACCAAGTTGGCGATCCACCGTCGACGGTCATTGCCGTACCCGTACCGGTGCCCAAGGGGCAGGCCGCCGTGCCTGCGTTCCAGAGGTATGTTCGACATCTTGAACGGAAACAGCTGGTTTGGGGACGGCCACCTCAGAGTCTGCGCGTCGACGAGCCACACTGGCTAGCGCACCTGCAGGCGCACAAACGCTGCCAACTAGAGAAGATCTGTCACGAATTGGAGGAGATCTCCTACGTCTCGACCTTGGCCCACGAGCCCAAGCCCGGCGATCAAGTGCTGGTACTCCTGCGCAAGCTGCCTGGCAATCATTGGGAATTACTTGCAGATCGCGCCATGGACTCTGCCGACCGCGTGCCCGAACTCAAGGCCCTGCTGGCAAAGCGGGGCAAGCACAATTAGCCGATCGGTCTGAAGAGCGATGTTCGGAAAAAGCGATTCCTAAACAATCACTTACCAGACACTGCAGGCATGCACCGGCACCATGGGCGAGCCGACCTTGCATTGAAAAGCAGCTGCAAATTCAGGCAGATCGGCCAGGGGACCGTTGACGCGAAAGCGCGCCGTGCTATGGGGATTGGTCTGAACTTGTTGCCTTTCGGCCTCAGGACGCATCGCGCCGCACCAGGCTTGGGCATGAGCGAGGAAGAACTGCTGATCTTCATTGAACCCTTCGGCGACAATGCGCTGCGCAGCCCCGAGGCGCAGCTTGCGGTAAGCCGCAAAGGCCAGCTTGACGCCGCCGAGGTCGGCAATGTTCTCACCGAGGGTCAGTTGGCCATTGAGATGCAAGCCTTTTTGCACCTCGTAGCCATCGTACTGTTGGGCGACGCAGGCGGTCTTGGCCTCAAAAGCCGTGCGCGTTGCCGGCTGCCACCACTGGCGGAAATTGCCTAAGGCATCGAATTGACTGCCTTCATCATCAAAGCCGTGGGTCAATTCGTGACCGATCACCATGCCAATGGCCCCAAGATTCACCGGCAAGTTTGCTTTAGCATTGAAGAAAGGCGGCTGCAGGATGCCGGCAGGAAACACCATGTGGTTCTTGCTGGGGTCGTAGTAAGCGTTGACCGTCGGCGGCGTCATCAGCCATTGCTCGCGGTCGACGGGCTTGCCCAAGCGCTTGAATTGACGGGACACCTCCGTCTGGAGCCCCTGCAGGAGATTGCGCAGGTGGTCGGGCCCCGGCACCCAAGCGTAGGTCCGCCACGCCTTGGGACGACCAATGAGGTAGGCCATTTGCTCAGCCTTCTGCGCCGCTTTCTTCTTTGTTTCTGCATCCATCCACGTGAGCGATTCCAAATTGCCGACAAAGGCTTGAGCGATGGTCCGCACCATGCGCTCGGCCTCGGATTGGGCCTGCGGCGGGAAGTTGCGCGCCACGTAGGGCTGGGCAAGAATTTCGCCCAAAACTTGGTCTGTTGTGTCCAGGCAGCGTCGCCAGGGCGCCTTGATTTCCGGCTGACCGGTAATCGCGTGCTCCAGGGCAAAGGCCTCCTGCTGCCAGGGTTTTCCCAGTTGCGGAGCTAGTTTGCGCAGCACATGCCATCGCAGGTAGTGCTTGAGTTCGGGCAGGGGCCGTTGCAGCCAAACAGCTGATAATTCCTGAGCAAAGGCCGGAGCTGTGACCGAGAGCTTGGCTTGATCGGAGGCCCCAAGGGCCGCGAACACCGTCTGCCAGGGAAAGGCCGGCGACTGGGCAAAAAACTCTTTCTCGGTCATGGGGTTATACAGGGCCTTGGGCTCACGCCTCTCGACGCGCGTCTTGCTCGCTTTGGCCAGCGTCGTCTCCAGGGCAAAGACTTGGGCCGCCGCCTCTTTGGCCTGAGGCGCTGCAAAACCTGACAAAAGCAGCATCCGTTCCATATGTTGCGCGTAGGTCTGCCTCAACTTCTTGCTTGCCTCATCGTCGCGCAGGTAGTCATCGCGGTCGGGCAAGCCCAGGCCGCCTTGGTCGACCCACAGCAGGACGCGGGTGGCATCGGCAAAGTCAGGGTCAGCACTGGCCACGAAAAATGGATGAATATCCTTAGATTGCAACTCGCCAAGGACTTCAGCCAGGGCCTTCTTGTCGGCCGCGGCGTCGATCTTGGCGAGAATCTCACGAAGACCCGCAGAATCCTTGCTGGTTTCCGCTAGGCCGGCCATGCAGCGACCGTAGAACTGCCCCAGGCGCTGCCGCAAAGGGTCATCGCCAGGCTCTTTGGCCGCACTTTCGAGAATCGTTTTCAATTCTGCTTCATTACGCTTCTGAATCTCGTCAAAGCTGCGGTACCACGACGCTTCATCAGCCGGAATCTGCGTCGTCTTGTTCCAGCTGCCACAGGCGAACTGGTAAAAATCCACACATGGATCCACGGAATTATCCATGGCTGAGCCGTCCAGACCGACCTGCTGCAGCGTCGTGCCGGTGTCGCGCGACGGGGTCCTGTCTTCGATCCGCATGACCTTGGCCTGAGCCGGCAAGGCCAGCAGCGATATCACTAGCAAAAATGCGAGATTGCGACGCATGATTCTCCTAAGGGTAGCTGGGTTAGGTGGTCCTCTGGGCGGTGTCGACACCGGGCATCCCTTCCCGACCGCGGGTCAACACCAGCAATTCCTGTTGAAATTCGGGATAGCGCACGACAACTTGGTCGAACGCGGCCTTGGGCAAAACGTAGAGGTCGCAGAACTGCAGGGCACGGACCGTCGCGCTGCGCGGAGCCCCGGTGAGCAAGGCCGTTTCACCAAAGAAATCACCGGAATGCAGCACCGCGAGGGGCTGATCGGCGCGGTCGAGGATTTCCACCTCACCGCCATGGATGAAGTAGATCGCGTCGCCGGGATCGCCCACGGCAAAGATCCGCTCTCCCGGCACGGCCACGACGGAGTTCAGCTCCAACATGATATCTTGGACCAATTCTTCGCTCGCGTTGGCCAGCAGCGGAATCCGCCGCACGGTGTCGAGGTTCATGTGCAACGTGATGTCGGCGCGCAACTTGGGCGGCAGGCTGCCGAGGACCTCGTCGTCGCGATAGCCCTGCCGGGTCTGCCACATGTAGCGATAGTAGGCGCGCACCCGCCCACGCAGAGTCTGGGGCAACATATGGTAATTCATATAGGTTTCCAGCCTATCGAGCTGGTTCATGTGATGCTCGCGCGCAGCATCTAGGCGGGTGAGAATGCTCGATACATTGCTGACAATAAAGCCGAAAATTGCTACGCCAATGAGCTGTGCGGCGCAGACGTAGAGCATCTGGATCGAGGTCTTGGCCGCAATATCGCCATAGCCGACCGTAGTTAGCGTCGTCATCGCCCAATAGACGGCCTTGATATAGGCGTGCAATGGGGAGGCATCCACGCCCGCCGTGCCACTGCCCAGGGCGATCCAGCCGCAGGACAGAAGATGCACAAGTGGCGGTAAGAAGACAAAAATCGGTACTAGGCGGGCCAAGATGGGATGGAGCATCCCCAGGCCGTCGAAGAGCAGGCGCACCAGATAAATCCGATGCAATATCAGAAGCTTGATGGCCAGTAGGCGGTAACTGTGATCGCCCAGCCAGGGCAGGGCCAGCAAGTCAAAGGGCACCATCACCGTAAAATCAATGGCTTTTCGGATGAGAGGCAGCCAATGGTCGGGCGATTCTGCCTGCGCATCCTGCCAGGGCCGCGCCAGGAGCATCAGCCCGAGGACCCCAAGGTCCAGCGCCCAGTCCACAGCGGGCGCTTGGCCAAGGTACAGCAGACGCAGCGGCAGCCAGAAGCCGACGACAACTACGCCAATTCCCAAGAGAATGTGCAGCCACCGGGCCGAGCGTCGCATCGCACTAAGTTCCACGCCAAAGGGTGAGGCGCGGGGAACTTTGCGCTGCTGGAACCGCTCCGGTCAAGATTCTGCGCGACCGACACCCGCCATTGCGACCATCAGTGAACCATTTCATAGCCTTATGCGCACCCCGACGCCCCATCGTTTCCCCCGCCGCCGCCGGCATCGACCGTCATGGACGCCTGCGCTAGGCCAAGGCGCTGACGCACGCCCATTTTTCCCCTACCATGCGCCCGGGCGCGCCAGTGCGACGAGCGGGCCCGCGTGAGATCTTAGCCGTGCAGCCCCTTGTTCTACTACTGATTTCAGTGCTTTTACTGGCCTTAGCGCCCTGGCTGCTGGCCCAGGCGCAGCGGGTCGCCGGCGCGATGCAGTTGCTCGACGGTTTTGTCCTGGTGGCCGTGGGCGGACTGGTCGTCGGCGACCTGATTCCCCATGCCTTTGAGGGTGGTGGCTGGCTGGTGCTGCCCCTGGTGCTGCTGGGCTTGCTCGGCCCCTCGCTGCTGGAGCGCTGGCTGCACCGGGCGGCGGCAAAAGTGCATTTGGCAGCCTTGGTTCTGGGCCTGGGGGGCCTGATGCTGCACGCGATGCTAGATGGCCTCGCGCTAAGCGGAACTACGCGATTAGACAGTCCAATGGCCATGGCGGTGTTGCTGCACCGTCTGCCCGAAGGTCTGACCCTGTGGTGGCTTTTGAGGCCGACCTACGGCTCCAAGGTCGCGGCGGCTGCGTTGGCTGCTGTGGCGGTGGCGACTTCGGCCGGCATGGCTTTGCCGACAATCGTCAGCCAAATCGGCGGCTTAGGCCTGTCCTGCGCCCAAGCCTTGGTCAGCGGCTCTCTGCTGCATGTCGTGCTCCACCGCCCTCATCCAATTTCGCGTGTTTCGGCAACAGGTTGGCGCAAGTATGCCGCTGGAATGGGTGGGCTCCTGGGTGCCGCCTTGCTGGTCGCCGTGCTGCGCAGTGAACATGGTCACACCGGCGATACCGACGCAGATGGTCGAATTTTCTCAACATTCAACCACCTGTTCGCAGAATCGGCCCCGGCCCTGCTGATCGCCTATGCGGCGGCTGGCTTGGTGCAAGTGTGGCTGCCTGCTGCGCCTTTGGTCTGGCTACGGCGTGGCGGTACCTTGCGTCAAGCCTTGGCGGGCACGGCCTTTGGCATCCCGCTGCCGATCTGCTCGTGCGGCGTCGTGCCCGTCTACCGCGGCTTGGTACAGCAAGGGGTTCCCGCGGCGGCGGCGCTGGCATTTCTGATTGCTACCCCGGAGTTGGGGCTGGACGCCGTGCTGTTGTCGCTACCCCTGCTCGGCAAGCGGATGGCCCTGGCCCGGGTGGTCGCGGCTGCGGCCGTGGCGGTGCTCACAGGATGGTTGCTGGGCCGCCTGCCCGCTTTGGCAGCGACGCCAACAGCCCAACCCATCGCCGACAAGTCCCTGGCCGCGGGGACCCATGCGCCCTGGCCGCGGCGTGTGTTCCAAGGGCTTCGCGTGGGCTTGGGCGAGATTACCGATCACACAGGGCCTTGGATTCTTTTGGGTTTACTCCTGGCCGCCGGTGCGGAACCGGTCCTTGGGGCTGACATGGCCCGCCACATCGCCAAAGGGTGGGATGTGCCGATCTTGGCTTTGCTGGGCATGCCGGCCTATGTCTGCGCTTCGGGCGCGACTCCGCTGGTCGCAGCCTTACTGGTAGCGGGTATTTCCCCAGGAGCTGGGCTGGCTTTTCTGATCACCGGGCCCGCGACCAACATCACAACGCTTGGCGTCCTGGCCCGTCTACATGGCATCAAGGGAGCCGTGGCCTTTGCTTTTGTGATCACCGTATTAGCCGTCACAGCGGGCTACATCACGAACCAATGGATCGGCGCAGGTTGGCAACCTACGGCCGTCACGGCTGGTGCCGAACCCGCGGTCAAGCAGGTATTTGCCTGGATTCTCGCTGGGTTATTTACCCTGTCCCTGCTGCGTCAAGGACCCCGACGATTTATCGGCCAAGTCCTCGATTTTGCGCTGGGCGACGGCGGGCACGACCATGCACACGGACCTAGCCATGACCTTGAGTCTTCCGCGAATTTATCGCAATTTCGACTAGCTGCAACCAACGTGCCGGGCGTTCGCGCCCAGGCCGTTCGCGTCAAGTGGCAGCCTGCAGCCGGTTCCCCGCCCAAGCCTTAGATTTTGCAGGGCTCAAACGGCGTGCAGCGGCGGGGGCTCAGGCGCCGTGAGAGGCACGGTATAAACCTTCACCGGCTGTTCGCGACCTTTCACTGTGATTTCTTTCAACAAATCGAGATCAAACTGCCCGTGCACCAGGTTCCAGGTGTCCTCAGAAATCGCCATGTCGACATGGAGTTCCTTGGTCGCCGATTCCAGGCGCGATGCTAGGTTCACGGCGTCGCCAATCACTGTGTATTCCATGCGTTGGTCGCTGCCGATATTGCCCGCGACGACGATACCGGTGTGAATGCCGATGCCGGTGCGCAAACGGGCGATGCCGCGCACTTCCAGGCGATCGTTGAGTAAATCCAAGGCTTTGCGCATTCGAATGGCGGCTCGAACGGCGCGAATCGCATCATCCGGCTTGGGCACCGGTGCACCGAACACGGCCATGATGGCGTCGCCTATGTACTTGTCGACCACGCCGCCCTCGTCCATGACGACACGCACCATTTCGGTGAAGTACTCGTTGAGCAAGGCCACCAAGTCATGGGCCGGCATCTTCTCAGAAATCGTCGTAAAGCTGCGGATATCCGAAAACAGAACCGTCACATTGAGGGACTCGCCCCCGAGTTGCACCTTGCCCGCCAGCAGGTGTTCCACGACCTGCTCAGTCATGTATTTGCCCATGGTGCTGCGGAGTTTGTCGCGTTCCTGCAGACCATCGATCATGCTGTTGAAGCCATGGGCCAGGTCTTCAATCTCGTCCCCCGTGTGCATGGCGCGAACTTTGACGTATTGCTGATCCTGCAATTTCCGTTGCGCATCGCTGATTTGCCGGACGGCCTTGGACATGGTGTTGGCAATGCGCACGCCGACCATCAAGGCGATAAGCGTCGCAATCACGATGGCCACCAAGGCATTGCGCAAATGGGTCTCCATCGAGGTCTGGATCTGCGACACGTCCATGGAAACAACCACAGCAAACTTAGCATTCTGACTCTGAATTTGCGGCGGATCAAAGCGCATGAAGGCAAAGCGGTCATCGCGGCGGGTCTGCATTGGCTCGGCCCCGGCGACAAGGTGGGGAGCTTTGCCAGGAAACCCTGAAGTCCTGGCCACTTCCAGCATGTCTCCTTGAGGATTCGCCAGCAGCGCAATCTGCACGCCAAGCTTGCTGCCCGCATTGGCAACAAGGTGGGCATCCAAAGGCAAGCATGTGAGAACAAGACCAATTCCTGGCATGGGCACGGCAACCACATAGGCCGGCGGCGGGCGGACCGCACTCGGACCTGCCTGCTCGCAGCCAAAGGCTATAACACCTTGAAATTCGTGATTGTTCTTGAGCGCGTCCAGCAACTCTGGCGACGAAGCCAGCTCACGCCGCGCCGAGCCACAGCCCACGGCCGTTAGCAGTGTCCCTGAGGGATCGAAGAAGGCTACGTCGAAATCCTCATACACATCATGGAATTGCTTGGCAAGAATGGCCAGCTTGGCGCCATCCTTGATCCGAGCGGCCGCCTGCACCTCACCGTCCCGGGCCAGGGACCGCGCCGCCAGGGTCAGGTCTTTGATATCGTCATCTAGCTCAATACCAAAGGCTTTTTCCGCGTCTTGGACCCGGTCGTCGATTTGCGCCAGCAGTTCGGTACGCATGAGCGAACCAATGAGCGGCACGACGGCCAGCGCCACCAAGGACGATAAACCAACCAACGCCATCAATTTGCTGCGGACTGTGCCGAGCACGGGTCTCACGGGAACTCCATCGCCTGAGCGCGCCTGCCGGACGCACACGTTCAGGTTTCTCTGGGCGCTTGGCTATGCGCGTCAATGCCTAGGCGCGACCATCATGGGCATTGCGCCCGGTCGGGTCAATCCCACGCCCCGAACGCGCCAATCTCAGCCGTCTCTATGCCGAATTATCTAATTGTTTCGCAATTTTACGCAAATAGCAGTCGACCCGAGGCCGCCGATCGGACGGAGGCCTCGGGCAGTGACGAGGCCAAACTACTGACTGACGCTTATGCGCACCACCTTGACGGGCTTGAGCGGGCGATCTTGAGAAGTCGGCGTTGTTTCAATGGCTTTGACAACTTCCATGCCGGAGATGACACGGCCGAAGACGGGATGCTTGCTCGGACCCGGGGAAAACCAATCGAGAAAGTCATTGTGAACGGTGTTGATGAAGAACTGGCAACTGCCCGAGTTGGGGCGGCCAGTGTTGGCCATCGACAACGTTCCGGGTTCATTGGAAATACGCGCGGTCAACTCGTCCTTGATCGTGCCGTGGGGCGAGTCGCCAGTGCCGGCGCGCGCGCTGTTGGGGTCGCGGCTATGCGGGCAGCCGAATTGGACCATGAAGTTCTTGATCACACGGTGAAAATGCAGGCCGTCGTAGAAACCTTCCTTGGCCAAGCGTATAAAGTTGCCGGCGGTGATGGGCATCTGGTCGACAAACAGTTCGACCGTGAAATCACCCAGACTGGTTTCGATGATTGCCGTAGGATTTGGCGTGGTTGTCGCTGACATGTTCGGAGTCCTTGGCGGCAGATTGGGCCGCGAGGGGCGCATTTTCCGCGCTCTTGAGCCTGGGAGCAAGCGGGACGGCGGGGCAGCGTCGAGCGAGGTAGGTCGCGCCCCGCCCAGTCGATGGACAAACCATGCGGCCCAAGTCGCTTCGCGCTATGCTGGATGCGCCGGGGGAGGCCTCGTCGCCGGGTAATGTGCGCGCAACAAAGGTGACTCATTCTTTTGAGATTCATCGAATTGCTGCGACGGGACACCACAGCCCCAAATGACCACAGGATGGAGCACATGGCCAACCAACGCCCTTTGCCGCGCCCATGGGCTGAGCCGACCGGGCGCATTTTCGCGGCGCTTGACAGCCAGCAAACAGGCCTGACGAGCGAGGAAGTCCTTGTTCGACAACGACAACAGCCCAGAGAACGGGCCAAGAGGCCGCCTTGGGTCTTGGCGATGCTCGCCCTGCTGCAGCAGTTCAAGGCACCAACCGTGCTCATTCTGCTGGCGGCTGCAGTTATCTCTTTGTTTTTGCAAGATAGTCTTGACGCCGGGATTATCCTTGCAATCGTCGTCGCCAGTGGCGTGCTGGGCTTTTGGCAAGAACACCACGCGACGCGCGCTGTGCAAGCCCTTATTTCGCTTGTGAAAGTTCAGGTCAACGTCCTACGCGATGGACAACTGGGGCGGGTGCCTATCGACCAGATTGTGGTTGGCGATGTGGTCCGCCTGAGCGCTGGGGGCATGATTGCGGGCGATTGCGTGGTCCTGGAGGCCAAGGACCTGTTTGTCGACGAGGCTGCGCTGACGGGCGAGACCTTTCCGGTTGAAAAACATGAGACTACATCGGATCCGGCGGCCACGTTGGCCCAGCGCCGCAACATGCTCTTTGAAGGAACCCACGTCACCAGCGGCACTGGTCTTGCGGTCGTAGTGGCGACGGGCAGCCTCACAGAACTAGGTAAAATTACCCAGCATTTAGCCAAGACACCGCCGCTGACGGAGTTCGAGCGAGGGGTGCGGCAGTTCGGTTTTTTCCTCCTAGAAATCACACTGATGCTGGTGTTGTCGATCTTTGCCATCAACGTGTTTTTGCACCGGCCCGTGCTCGATTCCTTTCTGTTTGCCTTGGCTTTGGCGGTAGGCCTGACGCCCCAGCTGCTGCCGGCGATCATCAGCGTCAACTTGGCCCATGGTGCCAGGGCCATGGCTGCTCAAAAGGTGATCGTAAAACGCCTTGCCGCGATTGAGAATTTTGGCAGCATGGACGTGCTCTGTACCGACAAGACCGGCACGCTGACACAGGGCACGGTGCGGTTGCACAGTGCCGTGGACGCCATGGGCCTGCCGAGCCAACAGGTCTTGGCCTATGCCTACCTAAACGCGCTGCATCAAAGCGGTTTTGACAATCCAATCGACGAGGCACTACGCCACGCTTGGCCACCTCAGGAGCCCATCGCAGCCGGCGGCATCGTTCCGGAGGAATTCGGCAAAATCGATGAAGTTCCTTACGATTTCGTGCGAAAACGCCTCAGCCTATTGCTGAGCCACGGGCAGGGCCACGTGCTGGTCACCAAAGGGGCTGTGCCTGGCGTACTGGCGCTGTGCAGCCATTGCCGGCAAAGCGACGGGCAGTTGGAGCTGATGGCGGGCCAAGAGGATGCACTTCTTGCGCAATTCAACGTGTACGGCGAACAAGGCTGGCGGGTCCTGGCGATTGCCACCCGCGATCTCGGCGCCCAAGCGACCATTGAGCGCAGTGACGAGAAGGACCTTGTTTTTCAAGGCTTCCTGCTTCTGGCCGACCCACCCAAAGCCGACGCCGCGGCGACCATTGCGCGACTGCGGGAACTCGGCGTCAACCTCAAGGTGATAACCGGCGATAGTGCTCAAGTTGCAAGGAGTTTGTGCGTGCAGGTGGGCATTGCGGCACCACGCCTGTTGACCGGCAGCGCCCTGGACGCCCTGAGCGACGCCGCCCTGCAACAACAGGCTAGCCACACCGACGTATTTGCGGAGATTGCTCCGAACGAAAAAGAGAGAATTATTATTGCCTTACGCAAGGCTGGGCATGTCGTGGGTTACATGGGCGACGGCATCAACGACGCGTGCGCCCTGCACGCTGCCGACGTCAGTTTATCGGTGGACAGCGCGGTCGACGTTGCCAAAGAGGCCGCAGATATTGTGCTTCTGGAAAAAGACCTGGGCGTGCTGATCGCCGGTGTGATCCAGGGAAGGCGCACTTTTGCCAATACACTCAAGTACATCTTCATGGCCACGAGTGCCAACTTCGGCAACATGTTCAGCATGGCCGGCGCGTCGCTTTTTCTGCCGTTCTTGCCCCTACTGCCCAAGCAGATCCTATTGACCAATGCTTTGACGGACTTTCCCGAGATGACCATCGCCAGCGACACCGTCAGCGACGACCAGTTGGCGCGACCTGGACGCTGGAGCGTCGCCTTTATTCGCAAATTCATGTTGACTTTTGGACTGTTAAGCTCGGTCTTCGACTACCTAACCTTTGCCGTCCTGCGCCTTGGACTGCGCGCAAATGCCGAAGAATTTCGAACAGGTTGGTTCGTCGAATCGGTGATTTCCGCCTCTGCCATCGTCCTGGTCATCCGCACGCGCCGGCCCTTCTTCACCAACCGGCCTAGCACCTTGCTGACCACGGCCACAGGCGTGATTGCTGTGGTCACGTTGGCCCTGCCCTATTCGCCCCTGGCACAACCGCTTGGATTTGTTCCACTACCGCCAATCTTCCTCGGCGCGCTGGTAGCACTAGTCGTTGCGTACTTGGCCAGCGCTGAGGTCCTCAAGTGGCTGTTTTACCGAAGCGATCGCCGCAAACCGACCCAAGCGCCTTTGTGATCAACGGACCGGGCGCAGGATCCGGTGAAGGGACTGCAGCAGGCGATCCAACTCGGCAAAATCATTGTACACTTGCACCGAAACGCGAAGATGCGGGCGCCCTGACCACTTGTTGACGGCGACGTCGATGCCATCGTCCTGTAAGAGTTGACGACCTAAGGCAAAAGCGTCGCAGTCTGGCAGAGCCAGCGTGACCATTTGCGCCGTCGCAGCGAGGGCCCCGAGCGCACATAGGCCCAACCCCGAGTGCGCTTCACGGGCAAAATCGACGACGAGGTCATGACATCGCTGACGGCCAGGCTCAAGAACTTGCTTTGCAAAATCAATAGCTTCTACGATTGCAAGGCGCGCGGCCACATCGAAGGTGCCGGGCCATTGGTGGTCGTCGACCAGGCGTGAAGGGCCTGGCTGCCAGGGCCGCCAACCCCAGCTGATCACAAGCGGTTCAAGGCGTTCATGCCAATCCCGGCGCACGTAAAGCAGCGCTGAGGCCCGCGGTGCCCCCAGCCATTTGTGGCAATTGCCGATGTAGATATCTGCACCAATTGCTTGAAGATCCAGGTCTATTTGCCCCGGCGCGTGCGCTCCGTCGATCACTGACACGATGCCCCGCGACCGGGCTCGGGCCGCGAGTTCCGCGACCGGCAAGACCAGCGAAGTCTGCGCAGCGATGTGGGAAATCGATAGCACGCGCGTCTTGTCCGTGACCCCCGCCCAGATCGCGTCGGCGATGGCCTCGGCGGACGGCGCCGGCATGGGCAGCGGTTGGCGGACGTAGCGGGCCCCGGTCTGCTCGCAGATGAACTCCCAGACCTTGTCGATGGCACCGTACTCCTGGTCCGAACTCAGGATTTCATCGCCAGGCTGCAGGTGCAGGGAGCGCGCAACCAGGTTCATCGCCGTGGTCGTGTTGGCCAGCAGAACGAGGTCATTTGGGTCGGCATGGACATAGTCGGCCAAGGCCTTGCGGACAGGGGCCATACGCGCGGCGAAGGTGCGCAGCAGGTAGTCGTTGGGATCGGATTCTACGGCGAGTTGGTGGCGTTGGTAGGCCGAAAACACGGTTGTATGACATGCACCAAAGGCCCCGTGATTCAAATGAATTCGGTCGGGCCGAAGCAAGAATTGGTCACGCACAGCACCTTCCTGTGAACAGCGGCGACTTGGGCGCTGCGGGCCTAGGCTTGGTAGATGTCAAACCAGCGCAACAAGCCTAGAACACTAAACAAATGGACAGTCCGAACGGGTAGGTTCGGATTGAATAGGGTCACAGACTCGCCAGCATTGGGCGTCACAGCCAGGATCGGCAGCACGTGGGCCCGAAACTGCGCCACCATGCCCTGCACATAGGCGCGGTCGACGATGTCCCAAACCGCTGGAGACGCAAGCGCTATTTCCTGCTCGAGGCGGTCGGCGACGGCGAGGTGGTAACGGACTTCGATGGGAGCCGGCAGGGGCAGACCACCGCGGTCGTGCCAAATCTCGCGCGGCAGACGAGTGCGACCTAACTGGCGTAACACTGCCTTTCCACAACGGATATCATCATCCGCTGTGTTCCAGGCGAAGGGCGTCCTCAGCGCGACCTTGAGCATGCGCTCGCTTGCGTAGGGGAATCGCGTTTCGACCGAGTGCAGCAGTCCCAGGCGGTCGTTGTTGCCGATGAGCGAATAGCCAAACGTCTGTATGTACCAGATTCCTACAGCGAAGTTGCGGTCTTCGGGCTTGTGCCACCAGGGGGCGAGGTGGTCGGCGATCGCCTCGTCCATCAACGCGGCGGGCAGGTCGGCGGCGATGGCGTTGGCGTGGAAGGCGGGGGCTAGGAGGTCATGCAGAAAAGTTGTATGACACTGCCACATCTCCCTAAAATCATTGGGTGTCTTAAGGTCTTTGGGCCCCGCCCGCCACCCCGGAAAGCGCGGGAAATTGCCAAAGGCGATCTGGCTCGCTAGGTCGCCGGAAAGCGCGACGGAGACGCCAGAATCTCGCAATGTCTTGAAATTACGAGCCATTCCTATCTGCCGCGTGTCCCATTGCGGTTCATCGGCGCAGCGGACCAAGGTGTCGAGGTCGTCGAACAGGGAAGGAAGCGGAACATCGGTGAATTTGAGGACATGCGACCCAGCCTGGCGCTCGTTCAACCAACGCGATACCAGGGCAGCGGCTGTAGGGTCGGGGTCGGACCGGTCGGCCTTGAAGCTGATGCACCCGGAGGTGACGCCGCCGTCATGACGCGTGCACGCTTCCGAAGTCGCTAGGCTGGAGTCGACACCGCCTGAGAGCATCGAGCCCAAACCGTCGACGCCGTCCGTCATGCGCGCAACTGCTTGAGAAAATGCATCTTCCTGGAGTTCCAGCAGGCCTGTTCGGTCCAGCAACGGCTCAAAGGACTCGTCAGCCAAGGACCAGTAACGCCAAGTCCGCAATCCCTTGGTATTCCAGCGCAAAGCGTGGCCGGGACGCAGTGCCAGAACGCCCTGGAAAAAGGAGCGGTCTCCCAGCGTGTGGCCGGCAGCGAACGTTGAACCATGCAGAAACATTTCACAAAGGCCGGCAAATCCTGGAGCCCGACGCCCTTGCACCAGGAGCGCTTTCTGCTCGGAACCAAAGGAGAATCCTCCTTCGCCGTCCGCATAGTAGAGGGGCTTGCAGCCAAACTTATCGCGAATCAGCCATAGGGTTTCGCTGGCGCCATCCCAAACTGCAAGTGAAAAGCCGCCTTCCAGGTGGACGGCTGCCTCGCCGGCCCAGCGTGCACAGGCAAATGCGCCTAGGGCGGCATCGGTGGCGCAGTCAACGTCGAAGCCAAATCGACTGAATTCTCTACGCAATTCTTCGCGATTATGCAAGCACCCGTCGATGGCCGCCAACCAGGGGTGGCCGTCCGGCATGATCACCCGCACAGGCTCTGGGGTTGCCGGCGCTTTGCCAGTCCGCAGAACGGCAGCCCCGAGTGTGCTAATACCTTGCGTTTCAACGGATTGCGCGTCCGGGCCGCGATGACGAAGCGCGCGGACCATGGCACTGACCAGGGGTTCTCGGTCCTGCGCTGACCGACGAAAGTCAATAATTCCAGCGATTCCAGACATGGGTGAACTCCAATCGCCTTGACCCGAGGGCCGGGCGAGCGTTCCAATTGGTAGCGAAAAACAGGCGGTAGCGCCACCCCACTGGGGGCGATATTGCAATTACAGGTTGTTAGCCTTTGTAGTACATAGGCGCAAACACTTGAAATGATAAATATTTTATGCATTTCAGCCTCGCTCAACCCAAGCATCCGCTCGACGTGTCAGCCACGAACAGTCCGGTGCGTCGGCGGTCTGGCCGTATCCATGCGCTGGGAGGCAAGATGCACCGGGCAGGAAACATGGGTCGCCTGCGCACGCCGGCTCGGAATCTTGCAGAAGCGTCCTGGTATTCGTACACAAATGCCTTTCTCTGTTCGATCAGTTCATCCCGCACCCCAGCGTCGTGGGCCAGGGCTGTGAACGGGCCCCAGCCGTCGGATGTGACAGGAGGGCGCTGGGCTGACGGAATCGCCTTCACTTTCAGGCCCCTATCGCGCTTCCAAAGCATCACGCGCGGAGCCCGAGCCTCCACCGGCGCGAACGTGCGTGGCAGGCGCGGGTCGGTCAGGTGCTGTTCGATGCCGTGATCGCGGTCCAAGGGGCGCTCAGCCACGCAATCCATCAAGTGGCGCATGTCACTGAGGTACTGCTTGATTGGCAGGCCAGACAGGTGCGGTAGGCGGGAAACGCAGATGGTGTGACTCCGCTGTACCTTTGTATGACAAACGCGCAACTGATTAGACTTGTTTACTTTTTTCCTTTCTGCGGGGCCACCTTCGGCCACGCCAGTCTCGAAGTAATGCGCCACATGCGGCCCGCCCCACTGCGCGGGGTGCCTGACCAACCCTTCCTTGCTCCCATTGGCCAAAATGTAACGCAATCTAGCGAGTTGCGCCGCCGGTTCGTCACTGACGCGGACGATCGACGCACGACGCGCCCAGACCCTACCCTTTCGTTTCCAATGGCGATTTACAGCTCTGGCCATCGAGGCATGGGCAATCTGGAGGAATCGCGCCATGTCCTGAGGCCCTTCGGCGGACACAAGCATGTGGTAGTGATTGCTCAGGACGGCATAGGCAAATATCTTGATATTGCAAGTTTTTTGCGCCCGCGCGATGGAAAAGCTCAGGCAGTCACGGAGTTCTGCAGAGAACCAGTGGCGCCCATCCTGTGTTCTAGCTGTAATTTCATAGAGTTTTCCTGGAAGGACATGGCGAGGAAAGAAATCGTGCATGGTCAGCTCCGGGCGGAATGAAGCGCCGCTGACTAAGGTGATCGCTCGATTTCCGGAAATGGGTCGCGACATGGGGAAATTCGCGCCAAAAGCGGCTGGTCAGCCGGGGGTGAACCGGCATGAATCGGCGGCTTTATCTTGAGAATAGTAAACAATATCAAAATTTTATGCGTATGTCATACAAGCGAAATTTGCCATGATCACCGCCGACTTTGGTCTCAGTCTCGATACCAGTCTCGCGACCAAGGTGAGACCGGCGGTCCGGCAACGATTATCTATGATTTCAGCATCCTTTCGTTTGGCACGCTCGATGCAGTGTTCCACGAATGGAAATCGGCCCGCCGTCTGGGCCTGTGGAGCCTTCGCCAATGCAACCGCTGTCAATCCAAGCAAGCATGCTTGACTCTTTAGGAACCCCTCCAGCACAGGAGCCTGCCTCGCCCACGGCACGGCGACCACTTGGCGGCTTGGACCCGGAATCGCCCGAGGCCGCGCTGTTTGAAGCGCTGCGTCCGGTTCGGCGCCGCCTCGCCGCTGAACATGGGGTGCCACCGTATATCATCTTGAGCGACGCGGGGTTGGCGGACTTGGCGCAGGTCCGACCGGCCACCACCGAAGTCTTGCTGGCCGTCCATGGCATCGGCCCTGCCAAGGCGCAGAACTACGGCCAGGCGTTGCTGCAGGGGCTGCATCAGGCGTGTCTGGCGCTTGAACTGCCTTTGTCGCTGGCGCCCCCTGCTGCTCGGCTTAGGCCGCCTGTCGCCATTGCCGACAACAGGCAGGCCACTGAACAGGCTGCTGCTCAAGCCTTTTCGCTAGATCAAAGCCTGGGCGATGTGTGCGTCCAACTCAATCGGGCGCCGTCCACTTTGGTTGAAGTTCTGCTGAGCTACGTGGTTGAACAGCGCCGCGACCACCTGCGCCCGTGGCTGTCGGAGGGCCAATGGACACGCATTGAGCAGTTGGCCCAGGCCCTAGGCTGGCAACGACTACGGAACTTGTATGAAGGCCTCGACGGCGAAATCCCTTTGCCTCTATTGCGTTTGGCCCAGGGATTCGCGCTTGCCAGGACAGGTGTGCCCCACCCGTTCCGTCCGGGCAGCGGCCGATCCCTTACGGACAGCGCCGAGACGGTCGAGCCATCCTGACAGGGGGCCCTTGCCGCCATCCTAGGGCGATGACACGCCTGCGAAAGGGGCTCTGCCGCAGCGACGCCGGGGGCTTCGACCCGCAGCGCCGTGCTAGGCCGGAGCAGGCCTTGGCCGCAATCACGACAAACCGATTGCTGGCCAAGGCTCTTCGCCGGTAGCTGCCCGCGCTGTCCTACTTGGACAATGCGTGCCACGAGCGCCCGGACGCGCTCCAATGGTAGAGATTGTTGTCCTTGCCGAGCGCCAATAAGTCTTCGCCTATCAGCCAGATAGCAGCCAAGTCGCCGTCCTTGTCGATGTACCGATTCAGGGCTCCCGAGTAGACATTGCCGTCGTGGTCCAGGCCATACCATGTCGTGCCAGCCGCTCGGATTTCGCGAACACCGGTCGCCAGGGGTTGCCCTGCCAAGTCCCAATGCATAGCGCGCAAACGATAAAGGGCCCCTTTGTCCGGCTCCAGGACATACAAGGCTCCGGCGGCAGCCACCAATTGCCCGCGAACAGCGCGGTCAGCGAGGCTGGCGACCTGCTGGTAGGCCGTACCGGGCTTCTGGATGGCAAGCAATTGTCCTTTTAAAGTAAGGACATAGAGTATTCCTTGACTGGACTCGACGTCGGCCGCCGGCTCGATGGCAATGGGATGCCACTGGCCGGTGGCTGGGTCGTAAGCGCTTACTTTTCCTAAGTTATCAGTCACATAGATCTGCCCTGTCGCGTCATCTACGTCCCAGGCGACAGCTCGCCCCACGTCGAAGTACTTGACCCCACTGCGCATCCACAAGCGACCGTCCTTGGACACGGCCACTTGTGGAAACATGTCCGTGATTTCGGCGGTGACCCGTTGCCGCTCGGCTTCGCTATCACTTGCGCCGATGACGCTCGCCATCGTGTCATTGAGCCAGTTGATGTCGCCAACTTCGGTCAGCCCAGTGCGACCATGCCAGGTGAATGCACTGAAGAGCCCGCAAATAATGCGCAATCCGGCGCTTCCGGAGTACTTCTTGTCCACAGCTTTGGCAAAGCGGTCGATAATGAGGTCGTGGGGCGAGTCGCGTGCGCTCAAGCCAGGAGAATTCCCTGACGTGGAAGGCGGTCTTGCCGTTGGCGCGGGCACACCGGCTTGGGCGCGTCCTTGCTGCATCGCCACGCCAAGGGAGGCGCGGTCTTCGGCAAAGGCGCGAACGGCGTTGACGGGGCGAGCAAAACCCAACGATTGTGAGTTCTTGCGAATCCAAGTGTTGATCCCGACCAGATGACCATCCATGTCCAGAAGAGGCCCCCCGGAATTGCCTGGATTAATCGCTGTTTCCGTCTGGATGGCGTTCTTGCGGATCGCGCTGATGGATCCCGTGGTCAGCGTCCAAGCAAGACCTTGAGGATTGCCAATGGCCACAACATCCTGGCCAATCTGAATCTTGTCTGAATCTCCCCAGTTGACGCTGGGATAGCCCCCTGTCCGTTCCGGCAGTTTCAGCAGCGCAAGGTCGCTGGTCGCATCGATGCGCACGACCTTGGGCCGCAGGGCCCTTGCCTCATGGGTGCGCAAGTAGTCTTCCAAATCCTCTTCAACAATGCGCTCTTTGGGATCGTAGAGGAATGCGACGAACAGCCGCGCATGGGCCACTTGGTCGACAACGTGGTGGTTGGTAATGGCAAGGCCACTGCTATCAATGACGATTCCCGAACCAATTTCGAGACCTTGGTTGGTCGCGACGACGATGAGCAATGTCGCTGGCGCACAACGAGTGAAGACTTCCGATTTGCTCAGAGCCAACGCCGGGCTCGACTGCCCCAGCGCCAGGGCCGAAGCAAGCACCAAGGCCAGCAAGGCAATTCCCCTGCTAAAAAGCCATGTTGGTCTACCAAGGGCGCCATCTTGCCGGTTTGCGTTCACACCCAACTCCACCCGCGCGGACGCTGCGCGCAAGCGACAGCATAACCTTCCCGCCACGACCTGATAAGTCCAAGCGATGCCGTGCTATTCCGCGCCGCATTTACTCAATCTTTTTGCTTGATTCTAGCCCACATTCGGCCGAGGATCGCCGCCGTGCGTCTCATTGACCACCGTGATCACGGGTTGCTGCCGATACCAAGCTATGGTGCGCGCCAAGCCTTCTTCCAAGTCGACCAGCGGCTCATATCCGAGTAATGTCCTGGCTTTGCGAATGTCTGGCACCCGCAGCTCCACATCTGGGAAGTTCCACTCCAGGTGTTCCATTGCGCTCGAAGAGCCAGATAAGCGGATGATATCACGGGCTAATTGATGAATCGTCACGGTCGAGCGCGGATTGCCGATGTTGAACGATTGACCCAGGGCCTCCTTGCGCACCATGACCAGCAGCAGGCCGTCAATCATGTCGTCAATGTAACACCATGAACGGATTTGCGATCCATCGTTATGCAGGATCAACGGTTCGCCTCTTAAGGCCCGGCGGACAAAGTGGTGGATCGCCCCGGTGCCCATCTGGTGTGGCCCATAGATGTTGAACGGGCGTATTGCCACAGTGGGAAGCCCATACTGTTTCCAGTAGTTACACGCCAAGTGCTCGGTCGCCAACTTCGCAACAGCGTAAGTCCATCGCGCCTCACCGACCGCGCCCAGCAGGGTGGCATCGGCCTCGCCGACATTGAATGCGTAGCGACCAAAGACTTCTGACGTTGAAAAATCAATCACCCGCTCAACTGCTTGCCCGGCCTGCTGCATTTCATGAGCGACTTCCAGCACATTCATCGTACCTTGCAGACTTACCTGCATCGTCAACACCGGCATCTTCATCACAGTGTCGACGCCGGCGATGCTGGCCATGTGCAAGATGTACTGAGCGCCGCGCAAACCCTCTGTAACGGCTACTTTATCGCGCACATCGGCGCGCACCAGGCGCACATTGGGCCGGCGCAGCAACGGCGTATCGGTCACTGCGTCGTGATGGAGATTGTCGAGCAAAATCACTTGAATAGTCGGATCATCACTAAGCCGCGCGGCCAGAGTCGAACCGATGAACCCAGCACCGCCGGTAATGGCCACGGTGGAGCCGGAAAGTCGGCTCAGCGCCTGCTGGACCAGGGCTTTTGTCGCGGGCAACTGCGTCATGCGGGTCTCCGGGAGCGGTTGTCTCCGCTCAGTGGGGAATCTAGCTTTTCACCTGTAGATTCAGGGAACTCAGTGAACAGTAGACGTCTTGCGAGCGGGAGGAGCCACTGGCTGAACAGTAGCTGTCCGCGTCGAGGCTTCAGCCAATTCGACATCCTCATCCCCTGGCAATCGTTCCTGTTTTGGCGGAAGTGCCCGGACAACGCCCAGGCGCGTCGTCAGCGCTGCATCGGCCGTCGGTTCGCGCAGCCAGCCTCGCACGTCCGCAGCATGCAGGGGCGGTGCCGCAACGCGCTTAGGCCCGACAAAACGCGTCAGGGTTTCAGAGAGATAGGACCAATCGCGCGCGTGGTACGTGTCATACCAAGCCAGTTCCGCAGCAGACTCGGCTTGATTGCGTTCCTTTAGCATTTCACGGAGTTCTCGCCGCTGATCTTCCGTAGCATTTTCATAGGTGGCCAAGGCGGATCGGACCGCGTCGTCGTCCCGCCCAGCACGGCTGAATTGGCTAGCCAAGTAGTTTGGATCATAGGTGAATGCCGGAAATGAATACGCAATCTCCAGATAGGACAAGGCCAGCGTCTTGAGACGTTGCGCTTCGGCTTCAGAATTGGCCTCGATCGAGTAGCGAAGGTTGAAGGCGATCTCATGGTAAAGCCATGGATCATCAGGGAAATACTCCAGCCCCAGGCGAGCGATTTGGTCCGCGCGTTCGGCCACACCGTTGTCGATGGTTTGGCCAAACTTGATGATCTGGGCGCCCCAGTGGTACGTGCTCTTGTTGTGCGCGTCCAGGCCCCAGATAGCATCCAAGTATAGATTTATCCATGGCAATCGGCTGTCAGTAGCCAAATGACGGACAAAGTAGTGCGCCGCGCGCAGGAACATCAAATCGGCGGCGAAGCTCTGATGCCCTAGGCTCGCCATCTTCAGGGCTGGGACCGGAACAATGTAGGCTGTTTCAGCAGTTGCGCCGAGCAGGCGCCTTCCGCCCGCCACATCCTTGCTGACGCGAAACCACTGGGTGCCGAAAACGGCAAGCCAAAATAAGCTAAGTAAAAACAGCAATTGCCTAAGGCGCGAGCGACTGCCCAGCCAGAAGCGGGCGAGTTCCTGCATCACGGTTGGTGTGGATTCGGCGCGGGCCAAGCGGTTCACCCCAGCCCTCCGGGGCCAGCAGGCCTACGGTAGTGCGTCAGGACGGCACCTGCAAGTACCGTCCGGCGAGCAATCGCCTTTGAACCGGCAAGAACACAACCCGCCTACTGTGAAGAAAATCTCACCTAATCAGTTCGCTAGACGCTAGCAACCGGGTGGCGTCGTGATCTTGCAGTCGTTGTCGCAGCCGTCGCCGTTGACCTTGTTGCCGTCATCGCACTGTTCCAGGGTTGGGTTGACCACCTTGTCGCCGCAACCCGGGTTGTCGACACAGCAAACACCGATCGAGCTCTGTTCATTGCAACCGTAGCCGGACGGGCACCACGGGTTGGACGAGCCATAATCGCAGTTATTGGCCATATTGTTCTGCAAATTGCCATAGATGGACAAGTGACCGGCACCGCCGCCTGCACGGCAACTGATGGCACCGACGACAGTACCCGGCGCTTGGTAGTTCCATCCGTCGTTATAAGCATTGAATTCCGGGAGGTTGCATAGGTGAAATCCTGAGGGGCAGTCGTTGTTCTTGTCCTGCTCGCAGGAGTTCGGATTCTGGCAGACCACCGCCTTGCCGCTGGGCGCCTTGTTGAGCGTGACGCCCGCTTTGCAGTTTATCGATTCGCTTTGGCATGTTGCGCCACAGCCATCGCCCGCCACGACGTTGCCATCATCGCATTGCTCGCCAGAATCGACGACCTTGTCGCCACAGGTCGCCTTCTTGCACGACGTGCGGCAGGCGTCCGCTTTGACATCGCTGTTGTTGGCCCCAGCGTCACATTGTTCAACGCCGGCCTGTACATAGCCATCGCCACAGCTGGCGTTCTTGCAGTTGACGCAGGCGTCGGTGCTGACGTTGTTGCCGTCGTCGCACTGCTCGGCGCCCACTTTGAGGCCATCGCCGCACAAGGTCGAGCAAACGCTAGGGATTCCGATGCAGGCCCAACCGGACTCGATGGCGCATTTGCCGCTGCAGCCATCGGCGTCCAGTAAGTTCCCGTCATCACAGGCTTCAGTGGCAACCACGAGCTTATCACCACAGATGGCGGCGCAGGCAAAGCCATTGCCTTGGAAGCCTAGGTTGCAAACGCAAGCAGAAACTTGCCCCTGTTTACCGCAAGTTGCATTGGCATCACAGGCATTGCCGGGTGTGCAGACGCCGGTCTTGCAGACATCGCCAAAGGTGCAGGCATTGCCGTCGTCGCAAGCAGCCACATTTTGTGTAAATACGCAGCCTTTGTTGGGATCGCAGCTGTCATCGGTGCAAGGGTTTCCGTCATTGCAGGGGATTTTCGGCCCGGCGACGCAGGCGAAGTTGCTGCAGCCATCGCCGCCCGTGCAAACGCTGCCGTCTGAGCAGGACGCGCTGTTGGCGGTATGCAGGCAACCACCGATGGGGCTGCAACTATCGTCCGTGCAAGCGTTTGCGTCGTCACAGTTGAGCATTTGCGCCCCAAGGCAGGCCCCACCTTGGCAGGCATCGCTGACCGTGCAGAGGTTGCCATCACTGCAAAACCCTGAGTTGGCGGCATGTTGGCAGCCGTTTTTGGCGTCGCAGCCGTCATCGGTGCAAGGGTTGCCGTCGTTGCAGGAGACCGGCTTGCCGGGCTGGCAGTCGTCGCCGGCGCAGACGTCGCCAAGGGTGCAAATGTCGCCGTCATCACAAGGGATTTTGCTTGCCGTCGCCATGCAGCCTTTGACCGGGTCGCACAGGTCGGTGGTGCAAGGATTGCCGTCGTCGCACAAATACGGCGCGCCGGGCGCGCATTTGCCGGCCACGCACTGGTCGCCCTGGGTGCAGACGTTGCCGTCGCTGCAGCTGGCTGCGTTGGCAGCAAAGACACAACCATTTGTTTTATCGCACGAATCTTCGGTGCACGCGTTGCCATCGTTGCACAGCGTCACCTTGCCCGGCTGGCAGGACGCGCCCGCGCAGACGTCGCCCAAGGTGCAGACATCTCCGTCGGTGCACGGCAAAGTATTGTCTGCGAACACACAGCCCTGCTTTGGATTGCAACTGTCTGACGTGCAAAGGTTCTGATCATCGCACACAGTGACGTCCCCGGGCGCGCAGGCGCCTGCCGCACAGGCGTCGCCAGCGGTGCAGGCATTGTTGTCGCTGCAGGGCAAAAGGTCGTCCGGGGCTGAGGTACAACCGCTCGCTGGGTCACAACTGTCTTTGGTGCACGGGTTTTTGTCATCGCAAACCACAGCGGTGCCTTTGCAGAAGCCATCCGAGCAGAACTCCTCTTTGGTACAAGCATTTCCGTCATTGCACGGCCCTGTCTTGGGCGGATGTTGGCAGTCGCCCGCAACGCAATTATCGTACGTGCACGCGAGGTTATCATCGCACATGCCGGCGGTTGGCTCGTCGGTCTGGCCGTCGCAGTCGTCATCGATCAAGTTGCACGTTTCGGTGCTTGCCTGGGGCGCATCGCAAACGCTCAAGCCTTGGGCACCGCAACTACGCTTTCCTGAACAAGATCCAGCGGCATCTTGGCTCTTGCACGCCGTCAGCAGTTGCAGCTTGCTGGCCCGGGCATCGCAAGGGCAGACCAAGTCCTTTTTGACGCATTGACTGGCGGAAATACCCCCCAAACTTGTCGTGGTTTTGCAGGCATAGTCGCCTGGACACGCAGCGTCACTGTCGCAGGCGCTGCCGCAGAATGCGCCGACCAGGGCACCGCTGCCGTCCTTGTAAGGAATACAGCGGTTCTCGCTGCCGCCAAGGACGTTGTTACAATCGCTATCTGCCTGACATGGTTCACAAATTCTGGGAAACTGCGGTACACAGACGCTGACGATGTCGCCGCCGGCCGTCGCCAACTGCCCGCAGTGCATGCCCGTGTCGCATCCTTGGGCACAGAGCTTGGCGCACTGTTTGCCGGCATCGACCTCCACGCAGAATCCGCTGTCGCATTGCGGGTTTTCGCTACATGCGCAGCCAGCGGTCGTGCAGCCACCGTCACTTGAGGCTCCGTCTGAACCATCTGAGAGAACAGGCGTATCGGCGGGTGCGACGATGTCGACGGGTTGAGTCGGGACGTCGGCTCCAACATCTACGACCACCGAGTCGTCCGTGGCCGAATCACCAAGAATCGAGGATGTATCAAGGACTTCACTAGCGCCCAGATCGTCAACGGCCCCGCCACTGGTCGTGCTGTTGCTGCATGCGGCGGCGGCCAGGACGGCCAAGACACCCAAGCAACCCATTGACAATACGCTATTTCTACGGCGGATGGCTGCTAGTTGGCCGGTTGCAACTGTCCACGGGCCCAGTGCCCCAACATCGGTGCCAAAGCGGGTAGTCAAGGGCAGTTGCGAGGCCGCAAGTGAGACATTTTGCTGTTGTTTCATGTGATTCCCTGCTACCATCGGCTGCGCCATGTTGGTCCCCCTGCTCCGCCCACGATGCGGCATTTGTCTGCAGAATACTGAAGATGCCTTGGAATTCCTAGGCAGGCTGCGGCGCCCATCCCAAAGCGGGACCAAGGCGGCGATGTGGGCCCCGACCCCTCGCAGAATTGCCCTGGAGGCCGGGATTTCCGCCGTCTGCTCGATATCTTAGGAATTGCGGCGCCGTTTGGCCATCCGGTCGAGCCAGGGCACCACCAACGTGAACATCGTTGGCAACACAAGCAAAGTCAGGGCGCACGCTGACAGCGTCCCGCCGACGATCACCGCGGCGATGGGCCTCTGCGTCTCCGAGCCAATGCCCCGGCTCATCATCGCCGGCACCAAGCCCAAAGCCGCTAGCGCCGCGGTCATCAGCACCGGGCGCAGCCTCTCCTGACAGCCCAAACGCACCGCCATGTCTAGGGATTGCCCGTGAGCGCGCCGCTCTAGGACGGCCGTGAGCACCAAGACGCCGTTGAGCGACGCCTGGCCGATCAAGGCAATGAAACCCACGGCAGCAGCAACGGAAAGGGGCATGTTGAGCCAGCGCAGCGCCGCCACCCCGCCGACCAGGGCAAAGGGCACATTGAGCAGCACCAGCAGCGCCGGCGCAAACTGCCCAAAGGCGCGAAATAGCAGGACCAGGGTGAGCAGTAGCGCCACGGGAACAACCAGGGCCAGGCGAGTCATCGCCCGTTCTTTGTTCTCGAATTCGCCGCCCCATTCCACCTGCACGCCCTGGGGCAACGGCACGGCGGCGTGCACGGCGGCCTGAGCGTCGGTGACGAAGGTGCCCATGTCGCGCCCGCGGACATTCATGCGTACACCAATGTAACGCCTACCATTTTCGCGGTTGATGGAGGCGCGACCAAAGCCGATTTCCGCCTGCGCCAAGGCATCCAAAGGCACGCTGGTCCCGCCGGGCACAGGAATCAAGAGCTTACGCAGCTTTTCCACGTCATCGCGGGCGGCCAGGGGGTAGCGCATGACGACGTCGAACTTGCGCTCGCCATCCCAAAACACACCGACAGGTTGACCACCCAGGGCGGCTTGGAGAAGGTGCTGAAAGTCTTCCATATCCAAGCCGTAGCGACTCAGGGCCGCGCGGCTCGGCACCACCTTGAGTTGGGGCACAGTGCCGGACTTGACGATGCCAACGTCAGCCGCGCCGGGAATGCGGTTGATGGTGGCCTTGGTCCTCTCAGCTATGTCCTGCAACACCCCGAGATCTTGGCCATAAATCTTGACTGCGATCTGCCCTTGCTGCCCGGAAATGCTTTCGTTGACGTTGTCGCGAATCGGCTGGGAAAAGCCGATTTCGACGCCCGGTAGCTCCGCCAGGGCGGCATTGCCCGCACGCACGACATCGTCGATACCCTTGAATTCCTTAGGCCACAGCGACGGATGCTTGAGCTTGATGAATGCTTCGAGGTTGTTGGACAGCTTGGCGTCGGTGCCATCCTCTGGGCGGCCGAGCTGCATGACAATTTCGTCGACGATGGGCAGTTTCTCCAGCAAAGCCGTGGCCTTGGGCACCAATGTTCGGGCTTGATTGAGGCTAACATTGGAAGGCAGCGTAAACGTGGCGTAAATGGCACCCTCGTTGAGTTCCGGCAGGAATTCCGAACCCAATTTGGGGACCGCCAGCGCTGAAATAACTAGGGAAAGCACCGCCGCCAGGATCACGCGCCATGGATGCGCCAGGGACCACGCCAGAGAAGGGGTGTAGACCCGCTGCGCCCAGTACAGCACCGGGGAAACCTTATGAACCATTGGCTTTTGCCAGACAAGGCTGGCCAGCACGGGCACCAGGGTCAGCGAAAAGACCAACGCACCGAGCAGGGCGGCCACCACGGTATTGGACATGGGCGCAAAGATGCGGCCTTCCACGCGTTCCAGAAGAAAAATAGGCAAGTACGCAGCAATGATGATGAGGAGCGCGTAGACTGTGGGCTGCACCACTTCACCCACGGCATGGCGAATCCGGTCGGATACCGGTTGGTTATTGTTTGATTTCTCATGACTATCGCCTTGGCTCAGGCGATGAACAATCGATTCGACGATGACGACGCTGCCATCGACGATGATGCCAAAGTCGATAGCGCCCATACTCAAGAGATTCGCGGACATCCCTCGCAGCCTCAAGTAGAGAAAGGCCGTCAAGAGCGAGAGCGGAATGACCACGGCGACAACCAGGGCGGCACGCAGGTCGAGCAAGAACACGTACAGCACAAAGACCACCAGCAGGGCGCCTTCGAGCATGTTCTTTCCGACTGTTTTTAGTGTAGTATCAACAAGTTCAGTGCGGTCATAGAAGGGCGACAGTTTGACGCCGGGTGGCAACAGGCCTTCATCGAGCTTGGTGACCTGCTCGCGCAGGCGGGCCAGCACCGTGCTGGGATTCTCGCCGCGCCGCATCAAAACAATGCCTTCGACCGCATCAAAGTCGCGCCCACGGCTGACCACGCCTTGCCGAGGCGTCCAACCTTCTGTGACCGTCGACACGTCGCGCACGAGCACCGGCGTTCCACCGTGGGTTGCCACGCGAGTGGCTCGCAAATCTTCCAAACTACTCAGTAATCCTTGGCTGCGAATCACCAGTTGCTCAGAGCCGCGTTCGAGGACGCCTCCCGACGCATTTTGCGATGCCTTGCGCAAGGCTGTTTCCAAGTCCTCAATTGTCAAGCCAAAACTGGCCAGCTGTCCGGGCTTAGGTTCGACATGGATTTCCCGCACCAAACCGCCGTAGCTGACCACATCGGCCACGCCTTGCACGCGCAAAAGTTGGGGCCGAACGACCCACTCTTGCAAGGTCCGAAGTTGCAGCGGATCGCCATTTAACCCACTGATTGTGTAGCGATAAATCTCGCCAATTGGCGTTGCGAGACAGCCGAGTTGCGGCACAGCGTCGGCCGGCAACTCCGCGCCACGCAAGCGCTCGAGCACCTGCGCGCGAGCGAACAGGACGTCGGTCTGGTCATCAAAAGTCAGTGTGATGTAGGACAGTCCGAAAAGGCTCAGATTTCTCAGGCGATTCATGCCCGGCGTGCCGTTCAGGGCCCTTTCCAGAGGTAGGCCGATTTGGCGTTCGACTTCTTCGGCTGGCTGTCCAGCAAGAATCGTAATTACATTGACTTGGGTATCCGTAGGATCGGGGAACGCCTCCACGGGCAGAACGCGAAAGGCCTGCGCACCGGCGACTGCAGCGATCAGCGTGAAAACAATCACCGCCATTCGATTCTTGAGTGAAAATGCAACAATGCGTTCGAACATTCGGTTCCTCCACGCTGGGCGCGCGGGCCTTGAGCGATGGTGAGCCTACTGCGCCAAAAGCATGGCATTTAACAAGAGAAGAGCACCTTGGGAGGCGATCTCCTCGCCGGGCTTGAGACCCGCCAAAAGTTCAATGCGACCATTGCGTTGCCGCCCAATCTGCACCGTCTTGCGCACCAGGGTCGCGTCGGGCAGGCGCGCAAAGACAACGTTTCGCTGGTCATCGGTCACCACCGAGGCCGCCGGCACCACCAGACGCGGGGCTCCCTTGGGCGCAAAAGCGACCTGAACCCAAGCATTTGGTCGCATTCGCCCATTGCTGTTGTCCAGACGAACGCGTACGTCGACCGTGTGGCGGTCCGGGTCGACCAAAGGACTGACCCACGCCACGGTTCCGGTCACTTCCTGTGCAGGTTGAGCGGGTTGCCAGACGCGAGCCACTTGGTCCAGTTCAATGCCCTCGACATCGGCCTCGGGGACACTAGCGACTGCCAGGACTTGATCTAAATCAGCAATCATCATCAATGGTTCTACGCGATCCGGCCCGACTTCTAAGCCCTCAGCGACGTCGCGGGAAACCAGTACGCCCGACTTGGTTGCCAGAAGCTCAAATCGACCCTGCCCCAACTCCTTGACACGTAAGCTAGAACGCTTCATTCGTGCGGCTTCCAACGCCACATGGGCTTCCTCATGGGATTGCCGGGCCGCGATGAGGTCCTTTTCGGGCGCAGCCTGCAGTTCCACCAGGGACTGAATGCGCGCAAGATTGCGTTTTTGCGCTGAAACTGCCGCCTCAGCCATCTGTTCTTCAGCGAGCAAAGACACCAGTTGCCCTGAACGCACCGTCATCAGCACGTCGCCAGCGACAACGTGTTGCCCTAGGCGGACGTGGACCGATTCGATTCGCCCCTGCAGAGGAGCCATGACGCGAGAAGTCCTTGATTCATCAACAACAATTCGCCCTGCGACCGGCAGGGGCTCCAGAGGCGGCGCCAGGGCAGCGGTCTCAAACTGCACGTAATGCCAGGCGTCACTTCCAGCTGGAATGCGCAGTTCGGCGCCTTGCGTCTTCAGCGGCGACTGAGGCACCTCCGGCGAGGCCTTGGCCGGCCCCAACATGCTCAAGCCGAAGGCCGCTAATCCACCAAGAATCACGGCACTTGCTACAGCCGTGACCCAGGGCGAACGCCGGCGAGCCGGCAGAGTCTCCGCCCGGGCCGCGGGCGCTGCGTGGCTATGTCCCACGACTCCGGTGGGGTCCGCTGAGACGACAAGGGATTCATGATCAGGTAGATTCACGAGACATCCTCAATAGAAATAGCATATTGGGCCTGCAGCGCGGTGGGCCTATCTCTCGTATTAGGGCGTCGGCAAAGGCGGACGTACGGCCCCGGCACGCCGTGCATCCATGACAGCCTGAAAATCAGCGACATCAAGGTCAAGACGTTCGAGTAGCAGGGCACGCCAGGCTTGACGCGCCAAGATCAGTTCGGTCAAGGAGACAGCTCCCCGACGATGCATATCGCCCATCATTTTAACGACTTTAGCGGCCTTTTCGATCGCGTGGTCCAGGCTCTCTTCGCGCGCCCGGGCAGTGGCAATGCGGCGCAAGGCCCCCATCAGCACCTGCTTAGCTGCTGATTGTACGGCGAATTGCACCTGCACAGCCCTTAGGCTACCAGCCTTGCCGGCCCAGGCATCGGCCTGACCGAAGTCAAAGATGGGCAGGGTCATCCCGACGCCAATCGCCAAAGATTGCTGCTGGTTCCCTGATATGACGAAGTTGTCCCACAGGTACCCGAGATGCGCCGACACATCGGGGAGCCCCTTTGCCCGCGCCACTTGGGTCAGCGCATGAGCCTGTTCCGATTGCGCAACAAGCACTTGAATGTCCGTGCGGCGCTGAGCAACCGTTTCTGACCACTGCGCGGGCAGCCCAACAGCCCTCTGGCCATCGAGCCAAGCGCGGGCGGCGGCTGCGTCGGCAAAGGGCGCACACAAAGCAGCTGTTATCATGGAGCAATCAGCCAGGGCGTCGGCCAAGTCGCGGTCTAGACCTGAGCGTTGCGCCAACACGCGTTGGTGTTCCACCTCGGCGCGGGTCACGTCGAGTTCGGCGACGTCGCCTCGACCGGCGCGAACCTTTTGCAATTCAAGGAGTTCTGAACTCGATACGACAAGCGCATCAAAGCAGGCCTGGCGCACCTGGACCAGCGCCACCCGACCGATAACCACCAGGAGGTCAAAGAACCGACCGACCGCGACGTCCGCAGCTTGGGCCCGGGCCACGGCAACTCCGCTTTGCGCAAAGATTTTTCGCGGCCCCCTCTTGCCCGGCTCAAAGGTCTGACCCAGGGCCAGACCGACGTTGGAAACCTGCCCGAGCGGGTTGTTCAGCCCGGCCGGCGTGGTACGGCCAATGGGAATGGTGCCCCAGGTCGCATCGATCTGCGGATTCTGCTGCAATTGCGCTTGAGTCACCGCACCCATGGCGATTTCTGCATCGGCCCGGGCCGCCAGCACCTCGGGCGAGTGGCTCCACAGCCAATTCAAGAGGGCGGATTCGTCGGCATAGCGGCCAGCAAATATCTGATTCTCCTCACAAATTGCCAACTGCGACAGGAGAAGGCCCAGGACCACCATGGGCAGACTGAGCCACAGCGACGCGCGGGCGAGGCGAGGATGGCCCGTCAGCCTCATGGGCCCTTGGGCGCCATCAGGACCCGAGCAGTCCCTGGGCCGCAAATGCGGGTTCGGTTGCCCAAGACTCTGCTCAATTTCTTTAGTCCTGTTCAGCACTTATTGAGCCTTCTGCGCAATGCGCTGCGCTGCGTTTGCGGTGCTGTAATCCAAGGTTTTTCCACCGACATGATCGGTCGGAACTGCGCAACACCTTGTACCCTCATCGTATGCTTGTTGGACCCCTGCGCAAGCAACGGGGTGTGCGTGCCGCCCCGTAACCATGGGCCACGGCAGCGCTATTGCTGACGGCAAATACGAATAATTATATGTAGTTTCAACAGATTATCACACAATCCTGGACGCCGCAGCCCGGGCCTTGCGTGCCGGTCTTGCAGCCTTCATCAAGGGCGGTCTCACCCCCGCTTGCAGCACGCGATGAGCCCACACCATCCCCCTTATCCGCCGCGCCAAGTCCGCGCAGCAATGCGACAAAATCTGTCGCATTGGGTGGGCAGCGATCCCAAGAATGAAGGCTGTTGAGCGGCAGGCATCGGCCCGGCCCGGGACCGATCAACAACGGCGTGCAGGAGTACCTTGCAACGGACTACGACGCAGTATTCTTTTTATTTTCAATGGAATATCTCAATGTACTACATGCGACTCGGCACCCTTGGCGGCGTGGTCAAGCCCGGATCGGCGCGAACTCAGGTGCGCCGCTGAAAGCCGAACGGATCGATATCTATTTCTTTTCAAGCGGTAAGCGCCCAGGATTCCCCTTGAGCCCCACGGCAGGCGAGAAGGAAAATGGCTAGTAACATCAAAATGTTCACAACCGCGAGACAGCAGGGCGGCGCGGGGATTCCTTGACCGACCGTCCGGTCCGGCGTAGAACGGCCAACGCGTCGATTTCTGGCGCAATGGCCAAGGTCTGTCCAGCCGGGCAACTTGGCCAACCGAGGGTCGATGCGCTTGAACGTCAACGGCAAATCGTACGAAGTCTCGCCTCCCGCCGGTGCCTCCCTGCTCGACGTCTTGCGCGAACTGGTGGGCATCACCTCGGTCAAGGACGGCTGCCAACCCCAAGGCCAATGCGGTTGCTGCCTTGCGCTGATCGACGACACGCCCAAGACGACCTGCGCAGTGCCCGCCGAAAAGGCCGAGGGCAAGCGCATCGTCACGCTCGATGGCATTGACCCCGAAGAGCGGACCCTGATTGCCCAGGCATTTTCCCGTGTTGCGGGTGTTCAGTGCGGATTCTGTACTCCGGGCATTGCCCTGAGGACCCACGTCCTGCTGCAGACGCCGGGCGTGCCGGACACCGACAAAGTGCGCGCCGCCTTGGACGGCCACTTGTGTCGCTGTACAGGCTATGCGCGCATTATTGAAGCGGTTCAGCTGGCCGCCAAAGTGAAATGGCAGGGCTTCCTGATGCCCATCCCGGACCAGACAGGCCGCGTCGGCCAAAGCCCGGTCAAAGTCCAGGCCGAAGCGATGACCCTGGGCACCCGCGACTTCGTAGCAGACCTCAAGGCTCCTGGGATGTTACATGGCGCCCTGTGCCTCACCGAACACCCCCGCGCCCGCATCTTGGCCATCGATACGTCCGCCGCTGAAGCGATGCCGGGCGTGATTGCCGTCGCCACGGCCAAGGACATCCCCGGGCAGCGCTGGTACGGGATGCTGTACAACGACTGGCCGTGTATGATTGAAGTTGGTGAAACGACTCAATATATCGGATCAGTATTGGCTGCTGTTGCCGCGGAAGACCCCTGGACCGCGCGCCTAGCTGCCGCAGCGATTCGCATCGACTACGAGGTCCTTGAGCCATTGACCGACCCAGAGTTGGCCTTGCTGCCGGATGCGCCTCAAGTCAACCCCACGCATGCAAACCTTTTGTCGCGATCCGTCATTGCTCGGGGCGACGCCGAAGCGGCCTTGGCCCAGAGTGCCCATGTGGTCGATGGCCATTGGCAGACCCAGCGGATTGAACACCTGTTTCTTGAGCCAGAAAGCTGCTTTGCCCTGATCCAGCCGTCCGGTCGCCTCAAGCTCTACACCCAAGGTCAAGGGATCTTTGATGACCGGCGGCAGTGCGCGGCCCTGCTCGGTTTGCAAGAAGAAGACTTGGACGTCGAATTGGTGCCTTGTGGCGGGGCCTTTGGCGGCAAAGAGGACATGAGCTGCCAGGGCCAAACGGCCTTGCTGTCCTGGCTGACCCAGCGCCCGGTGCGGGTGACGCTCAGCCGCGAGCAATCCGTGCGCGTGCACCCAAAGCGCCATCCGATGAAGTTGCACTACCGGGTGGGATGCGACGCGCAGGGCAATCTGACGGCCGTATGGGCGCGAATTCTTGGCGATTCTGGAGCCCATGCCTCCGTGGGCGGCAAAGTGCTCGAACGCGCGGCGGGCCATAGCTGCGGGCCTTACGTGGTGCCCAACGTCGATGTGATTGGCGTGGCGGTGTACACGAACAATCCTCCGTGCGGGGCGATGCGCGGCTTTGGTGCCAATCAGGCGCAGTTTGCCCTGGAAGGCGCTCTGGACCAATTGGCCGAGAAAGTCGGCGCCGATCCTTGGGAATTTCGCTGGCGCAATGCCATCGACGTCGGCGGCGTGTTTGCCACTGGGCAGATCCTGGAAAAGAGCGTCGGCGTCAAGAAGACGCTGCTGGCCGTCAAGGACATCTACAGGGCCCTGCGTGACGCTGGAAAACCCGTTGGAATTGCTTGTGGAATCAAGAATTCTGGCATTGGCAACGGCGTCCTAGAATGGGGTAAGGCGCGAATTTTTGTCGAGGCAGACCAAAGCATCACCATTTACAATGGTTACACCGAGATGGGCCAGGGCCTCTCGACCATCCTCATCCAATGTGCCTGTGAAGCCACGGGGTTACCGTACGCGACTTTTCGCACCCGCACCGACACCGCGTACCAGCTATCGTGCGGCCAAACCACCGGCTCGCGCGCTACGCTACTGGGCGGCAATGCTGTGAAATCAGCCGCAGAAAAGCTGCGCGTGGACCTCGATGCGGGCCTGTCGCTGGCGCAACTGGTCGGTCGTGTCTACGCCGCTGACCTGCTGACCGACGACACGACGGCCCTGGGCGCTCAACTGCCCCCTGGCAAAGCCATTAAAACGCATACGTCTTTTGGCTATGCGACGCAGATCGTCGAGTTGGATGAGCGCGGCAAGGTCGTGCGCGTCATCGCCGCCCATGACGTGGGCCGGGCCATCAACCCGGACCTGTGCCGCGGCCAACTCGAAGGTGCCGTGCACATGGGCCTAGGCTACGCGCTGAGCGAAGACCTACCTTGCGCGGGCGGCATTCCGACGACCCATAAGCTGAGAGATATTGGGGTATTGCGCGCCAAAGATACGCCGCAGATCGATGTCATCTTGGTCGAGAATCCCGAACCGGAAGGCCCTTATGGAGCCAAAGGCGTCGGGGAAATCGGCCTAGTGCCGACAGCAGCGGCTGTAGCTGGCGCACTGTATGCCTTTGACGGCAAACGGAGATACCGTCTGCCGATGCAAGATTCTCCTGCCGCGCGGGCCCTGAGTGTGGGCAAGCGCAAGTCGGCTGGCACCGACTGGGATGCGCGATGAGTTCGACACAAGCAGACTGGGACCGGCCGACGCGGGCTACTGTGGTAGCGGTGGGCGGCAATTCCCTCTTGGATCCGGGGCTTCCACCGACCTTGGACAATCAGTTCTCGGTCACGCGTGGCTACATGACCCAGGTCGCCGATCTGCTGCAGGCCGGCGAACCGCTTATTTTGACTCACGGAAATGGTCCGCAGGTCGGCTTTTTGCAGCTGCGCTCGGAAATTGCCGCGGGCCAAATCCATGAAGTGCCGCTGGATTCCCTGGTCGCCGATACCCAAGGTGCCATTGGCTACATGATTGAACGGGGCCTTCGCGAGATCCTGCAACAGCGCGGCATTGAACGGGAAGTCGCCGCTCTGGTGACCGAAGTGGAAGTCGATCCGGCCGATCCCGCCTTTCAACACCCGACCAAGCCCATCGGCAAGTTCTACTCAGCCGAACAAGCCCAACAATTTCAGGCAGAACGCGGCTGGCAGATGGTCGAGGACGCCGGACGCGGCTGGCGAAGAGTCGTGGCGTCACCGCTGCCCTACAACATCGTTCAGCTTAAAACGATTGCGCAATTGAGCCAGCTAGGCACCACTGTCATCTGCTGTGGCGGCGGCGGGATTCCGGTCACCCGCGGCGAAGGCGGCCGCATTGTCGGCCTTGAGGCAGTCATCGACAAAGATCGCGCCAGTGCTTTGCTCGCCATCCGCTTGAAAGCACCGCGCTTTGTCATCACCACGGGCGTTGAGGTCATCTACGCCGATTTCCGCAAGCCGACGCAGCGGGCCCTGTACGAAACGACGACCTCGGAACTACGCGCTTTGTTTGCGCAAGGCCAGTTTCCGCCGGGCAGCATGGGGCCCAAGGTGCAAGCGGTGTGCGACTACGTTGAAGCCGGCTTTGGTGAAGCAATCATTTGTAAACCCGAACACTTAAGCGATGCACTGGCCGGAAAGACCGGGACGCGCATCCGTTTGGGCTAGGACTTCCAACTGCCCTTTCCCTGGGCCTTCGCCCGCCGGGTGGGCGCTGATGTACTCTCGGGCGCTGCAGCGACCGGGATCACTGTTTTCCTTTTAGCAAACAAGGAGTTCTGAGATGTCGAAGGCGTCTATTAATCCGCAAATCCTCCAGCAAATCGCCGGCAAGAGCCTGCTCGTCACCGATGAGTGGAGCACCGAGCAAATCGACACGTTGGCCCAAGTGGCGTGGGCCATGGGCAAGGCCGATTTCGCGGGCAAGGACCTGGCGTGGCTGAAAAATGAGTTGGCTTACGCGATGTTCTTTGACAACTCGACGCGCACCAAGTCGGCTTGGGCGGGCGCAGCTGCGCGGCTGGGGATGCAACCCGTCATCGTCGATGGCAGTTCGACCCAAGTCTCGCACGGTGAAACTGCTGCAGAAACAGGGTGTATGCTCGGTATGAACGCCCACGCCCTGGGCGTACGCCATGACCTCATCCTCGGCGAAGGCAACAGCTTCATGCGCGACGTCAAGCGCGGCATCGACGACTACCTGGTGGCCACCGGTGACAAGCGCAAAGTCCCGATTGTCAATCTGCAATGTGACATCGACCACCCGACCCAGACCATGGCCGACCTCTTGTGGCTGCGCGAATACTTCCCCGAGGGCATCGCGGGCAAGAAGATCGCCGTTTCCTGGGCGTATTCGCCGAGTTATGCCAAGCCGCTGAGCGTGCCCCAGGGCCTCATTATGCTGCTGCCGCGCTTTGGCGCCCATGTGACGCTGGCGCACCCGCAGGGCTATCAGTTGATGGACCGCTGCCTGCAGTCGGCGCAACGGGGCGCGACGGAATCGGGAGGCTCATTCACCGTAACCAACGACATGGACGCCGCTTTTGCCGATGCGCACGTGGTATATCCCAAGAGTTGGGGCCCCTACGACCTGATGCTCGAGCGTGTGGCCGCCAACAAGTCCGGCGACAAGGCAGCGATGGGCGGCATTGAGAAGCGCGCCCTGGACCGCAATGCCGGCTTTAAGGACTGGATTTGCGACGAACGGCGCATGGCCCTCACCCACGGTGGCGATGCCCTGTACATGCACTGCCTGCCTGCGGATATCGGCGCCGAGGTCTCGCCTGGCGTCATGGCCAAGCATACGGTCAACGTCGCCCGAGAGGCCAACTGGAAGGTGTACGTGGTGATGGCGCTGCTGGCCTCGGCCAAGGTGCCGGACCTGGGGCAACGAATTGCGAATTTGGGGTAGTTCGGCCGTCGCCTTCCGCCCGCGCGGTCGCTGCCCTGATGGGATGGCGGCCGCGCAGGGAGGGAGGAGCTTAACCCCGCGCTACGCCAAGAAAACCTAAGTCTTTCCAGCCCGCCGCAGCGCGTCCTGCCGTGCGTCTTCGATGTCGCGCAGCACACTGCCCACGTCGGCCTTGTGATCAGGACGCTTGAATCGACCGGTGAGCTTCATGTCCGGATCGAGGGTGCCCTTTTCGTAGGCTTGCCAGATTTCATTGCCATAATCGAACTGACGAATCGACGGCGCCGACCGTCCCAAACACAACGCGAGGGCATCAATATCGCGCAGGAGCAGTTTCCGCGCATTGTTGTTGCCAGCCGCAGTCACGACTTGAGGCAAGTCTATGATTACAGGACCATCTTTGCCCACAAGCACATTGTACTCTGACAAATCGCCGTGAATCAGACCGGCGCAGAGCATCCGCACGACTTCCTTGAGCAGTACCGAATACATTTGGACGGCTTGCTCTTCAGTGAGTTCAAGGTCCGTCAACCGCGGCGCCACGTCGCCCTGGGCATCGGCGACCAGCTCCATCACCAACACCCCGTGATCATAGAATAATGGCTGTGGCACGCGAACGCCAGCCGCCGTCAAGCGATACAGGGCGTCCACTTCCGCGCTATGCCACGCTTCTTCGAGTTCGCGCTTGCCGAACTTGGAACCTTTGGCCATGGCGCGGGCCCGCCGACTGTTGCCCACAGCCCGGCCTTCCTGATAGTCACTGCGCTGGCGAAAGCTGCGATTTTTCGACTCTTTATACACCTTGGCGCAACGCATCACGCCGCCGCAGTCGACGACGTAGATGTCCGCCTCCTTGCCGCTCATCAGTTGCCCAAGCACTTCATCGATCTGTCCCTCTTGGACCAGGGGCAGCAGGCGGGCGGGCGTCTTCATGTTCTGGATCTCAGCGCCGCGACGGGCAAAAACCCGGATGGGCATTCGGAGGAGCCGACGAACCTAGGTTCGCCAGCCAAGCAACCGCCACGCGCAGCGGTCGTAGGTCACTGTACGTGCCGGTCGGGCATTCGTCAAGGTCCTAAACTACTTGAGATTCCTAACAATCCGGCAGCAAGTCCGCAATCGGTCGCGCAAGGCCAGCATGAGGATAAGTCCTGAAAAGCATAGCCTTTACCCACATTCGCCAGGGCTGCCAACTGGGTGTCGATGGCCAAGCGCTTGACGTCACAGCTTGCCGTCTAGGACCTTGCGCACGACGTCCCGCAGCAAGGCGCTCGATAATTCCACTTGCACCAAGCGCCCTTGCAGATACACAGTTGGGGTCCCTTTGAGATCGGCTTTCTCCGCCTCGGCCGCATCAGCCTTGATCTGCAACAAAGCGGCTTTGCCCTCGACAACGGCCTGAGCCTTGACCTGGTCAAGCCCCACCTTGACCGCTATTTCCTTGATTGTTCGCGCAATGACCGCCTGAGCTGCAGCTTGCGCATGGGCAGGATCGGGCGCGGCGTCGCCTTGCTCGTCATCTGGCTGCAGCGCGGTCAATTCTTGTTGCGATTGAGCGAGTTGATCATAGTTCTGCTGAACAAAAGCAAGGAACTTGCCTTGTTGCTGCGCCGCGTGGGCCCAGAAAGCCAGGGCGCAGGCTGCCGGATGCATGTCGCGCTGCAGGTTGGGGTTACAGGCGTCCGACAAGGGAAACTGCTTAAAGACGATGCTCAGGTCGCTGGCAAATTCCGCTTGTAGAACAACAAGCTTGGGCAGTAGCTTGGCACAGAACACGCACTCCAAATCCAGAAATACCGTCATCTGGGCCTTGGCGCCCACGGGCCCGAGGCGTGGCGAATTTTTCGCATCAAATACATGGACTTCCTTGGCCAGGGGCGGCGCAGGCTCGATCTCCTTGCCACCCTCAATCAGCGCCCGGTACAGCTGGGCATGGGGGGTACCTTTGGCCAACACCTTGTTCGCACGCTGCAATTCCTCATCGACGACGGTCTGAAAATCGGCCAACTGCCTTGCGCCCGACACTTTTCGACCGTTGACATAGCAAGTCGGCGTACCCCTGGCACCTACGCGCTCGGCAAGGATGCCATCCTGGGCAATCCTCGATTCTGGCAGGGCTTTTTCCACGCAGATCTGCCACGCCAACGGGTCCGCACCGGCGGCCACCGCGTACCGCGCGAGGTCAAAGGCTTCGAGGGCCTGCGGATTGGCGTAAAGCAGATCCACATAAGGCCAGAATTTCCCTTGACTATGAGCGCACATCGCCGCCACAGCTGCCTCGTGGGCGTGGGCGTGAAAGCTCAGGGGCAGGTTGACGTGTACGAGGCGCAGGGTTTTGGCATTATTGGCGCGCAGTTCTTCAAGTGTTTTTGAGACCTTACTGCAGAACGGACACTGGAAATCGCTGAACCAGACCACCGTGACAGGCGCGTCCGCGGGGCCCTGCTCCGGCTCGTCACCGCGCAGCGAAACCTTCCAGATTGTAGAATCTTCTTCATCTGCGCGCTGTTTGGCGGCTGGCGGCGCAGGGGGCACGGGCCCACCCTGAAAAATCCACTGTTCGATGGAATCGGCCTTTGCTGGACTATTCTTGCGGGTCATAGTTTCGCGCAATTTGTCTCGCGTGACGCCACTGGCTAGGGCTGCATCGGCCAGCCGAATCTCAGCGTCAATCGCTTTCTCAAACATTTCTAATGGTTGAGCCCCAGTCAACAAGGTTCCGTTGATGAAGAACGTCGGGGTCCCGCGGGCCTCCAGGGCATTGGCAATCGCTTGTTGGCGATCGACTTGGGCCGCGATGTTGGGGTCTTGGTTGTCTCGGTCAAACTTCTTGAGATCACAGCCGATTTCACCCGCCCAAATTCGGTAATTCTCCGTGGACAAGGAAGTCTGATTGGAAAACAGCTTTGCGTACATTTCCCAGAACTTTCCCTGCTGCTGTGCCGCCATAGCCGCTATTGCCGCTGGCCGGGCGTTGGCGTGAAAGGACAGGGGTTGATGCACGAAAACAAGGCGAAGGTCATCGCCGTAGCGCTTGCGCAGCGCCTCGACCGTCACATAGGCACGACTGCAAAAAGGACATTGAAAATCGCTAAATTGAATGAGGGTCACCTTGGCATTAGGGTTGCCAATACTGGCCACGGGTGAGGCGTGGGGATGCTGCACATGGGCCGGTTGCGCGGCGACAACCCACGGCGCGACAAGCAGACAGGCCAATGACACAAGGAGGCTGAGACAAAGGCGGCGCTGACGCATCGGAGGCCCTCCGGGAACGAGAATTGGCGTTGTAGTACACTGTTACAACTCGTTGATATTACTTACAAATCGCCAGCCAGGAATCCTAAACAACTAATACTTCCTGGTACTTACCAAACACGACCCTGAGCGCACCACTGATTTCGCCTGTCGTGGCGCGGGCTTTGGCTGCTTGAGCAATTTTGGGCAAGAGGTTATCCCCGCAGCGTGCGGCGTCGGCCAGGGCCTGCATAGCCTGGGCGTGGGCTGCCTGGTCACGGGACAGACGAAGCGCTTGCACCGCCGCCACTTGGTCCCTTTCGACCTGGGCATCCACCTTGAGGACTGGCATCGGCTCTTCGTGCGCCGCACGGAACTGATTGACGCCGACAATCACCTGCTCGCCGGACTCGACAGCCCGTTGGTACCGGTAGGCACTGTCTTGGATCTCCCTTTGCGGATAGCCTTTTTCGATGGCCGCGACCATGCCGCCCATTTCGTCGATGCGCGTCAAGTAGGCGCGGGCCTGCTGTTCCAGGGAATCCGTCCACGATTCAATGAGATAGCTACCTGCTAGCGGGTCAACCGCATCGGCCACGCCAGACTCAAAGGCGATAATCTGCTGGGTACGCAGGGCGATTTGCGCCGCCGCCTCTGTGGGTAAACCTAGCGCTTCATCACGCGAATTGGTGTGCAAAGACTGCGTTCCACCGAACACGGCCGCCAACGCCTGCAGCGTGACACGCACGATGTTGTTGTCCGGTTGCTGGGCCGTCAGCGTGGAACCGCCTGTTTGCGTGTGGAATCGCAGTTTGCAGGACTCGTCGTTGCGGGCACCAAAGCGCTCGCGCATGATCCGCGCCCAGAGCCGCCGCGCCGCGCGAAATTTGGCGATTTCCTCAAGAAAGTTATTGTGACCATTAAAGAAAAAGGCAATGCGCCCAGCGAAATCGTCAATGTCTAGGCCGGCCGCCATGGCTGCTTCGACATAAGCCACGCCATCGCCAAGGGTAAAGGCGATCTCTTGGGCGGCATCACAGCCGGCCTCACGGACGTGGTAGCCACTGATGGAAATCGTATTCCATTTAGGCACTTCTGTTGCACACCACGCGAACAAGTCGGTGATGAGGCGCATCGACGGCCGTGGCGGATAAATGTAAGTGCCGCGCGCCATGTACTCCTTGAGCACATCGTTTTGCACCGTGCCCGTCAGGCCCTTGGGGTCTAGGTCCCGCTCCTGGGCCACGGTGTACAGATAGCCCAGCAGCGTGGTCGCTGTTGCATTGATGGTCATGGAAATACTAACTTTATCCAGGGCAATGCCGGCCGTGAGGATGTCCATGTCCTGCACCGAGGCGATGGACACGCCGACCTTGCCAACTTCCCCTTCAGCCATCGGATCATCGGGGTCGTAGCCCATCTGCGTCGGCAGGTCGAAGGCGACGGACAAGCCGGTCTGGCCGCGGTCCAGGAGGTAGCGATAACGGGCATTGGACTCGGCGGCTGTACCAAACCCCGCGTATTGACGCATGGTCCACAGGCGACCGCGGTACATCGTCGGTTGCACGCCACGGGTATAGGGGTACTGCCCCGGAAGCCCTTGATTGGTCAAATAATCTTCAGCAGCCTTGGTCGCCGTATCGGGCTCGGGCGCGTAGAGCGGCGCAACAGCATCGCCCGTGGAGCGGGTAAATGCCTTTCGACGCAGGCCTTTTTTCTCAGCGGCGGCCAATGGCTTGTTGAGCCAAGCGTTCAGGGCCAGTTGCAGGGCAGTGGGTTCAGCCATCGTCCAAGTCTCCGCAGCCAAAGGGCCGCGCCGGGGCAACTTTGGCACCGGCCGAGGTTGGGCGCAACCGCTAGCGCCCGGTCTATGCGCCCAAGGGGAACGCAAGTGCGGGCCTGGTCGGCCCAGAACGCCAAGCAATCGCCTGCTATTTTGAATGAACACCAGGGCTTGGCAAGGCGACCAGTTGCTCGACGAGCCGTCGCCCTGCCCGCTGTCGGTCTCTGGTGGCCTTTTGCTCCCAGGCCCGCGCCCCGGCAGCGATGTTGCCGGCGTAGTACCGCCCGGTCACGCCTGTGATCAGAAAGGCACCGCCAAGCCAAGCGTGTTCGGCAAATAACGCCGCATTAAGCCAAATAAAACCGCCATTAACGACCAATGCCGCGCCCGCTTGCTCGGGTTCGCCGGCCAGCAGTTGCCCCAGGCCCGGAAGGGCGGCGGACAAGGCACCCCCTATCCAGCGCTGACGGTCAGGGCGCAGCGAAAGGCGTTCTAGCGCGACTGAATCAACGGCATCTCCTAGCAATTTCAGCGAACAAGCGCGCCCCATCTCCTCCTGTGCGCCTTGCAGGTGCAGCACGCAGCGCAGCCGTTGCGCCATTGCGACCTCTGTGACATCCGTAGATAAATCCTCTACTTGACCGAGCAAATGCACCGCGCGCGCCGTTTGCCCCGCCGCCGCCAGCGCCAGGGCCAGCAAGGGCGTCTGCCCCAGGGCTCGCAGCGGCTCAGGGTCGGCTTGCACAGCCTGCTCAAGAAACGTTGCAGCTAGGCTTGGTTGCCCCTCAGCCAGCAAGCGATGGCCAAAATCGTAGCCCAGGCCCGGCTGCAGCCACGGCAGTTGGCCAGCGGCGTCCAGGCGTTGCAACTCCTGCATGGCTGCCGGATAGAGCCCGAGATCACTGAGAAAGATCACAAATTCGGCCGACGTCCCGGCGCTAACCTCTGTGACCGAAGCCGCTAGGGGCAGCGCGCGGGCCTCGGACGAGGTCAACAAGGCCAAGGACAGCGCAAACAACCGGAACGCGCCCAGCGAAGGCAAGGATGGGCATCGATTATTGCGCCGCATGATCTCGCATTCCTTGACGAATTTCGGCGTGTAAGCGCTGCTGTTGCTGCTGATTCTGCAGCACGGCGCCGAGCCAAGAGCCATACACATTGCCCGCGTAAAGAACGGCCGTCACAGCGCCCAAGACCCAGCCACGGGTCGAGTGTAACCCCGCTTGGGCAAAGCCAGTCTCGGCAAAATATGCCGGCACGACCAGCACGCCCAGGGTGGCCGCGCCATCCTGCCAACGTCCCTGGTAAACGCGCCCCAGGCCGGGCAGGAGCGCCGATAGCGCCCCCGCTAAAGCCGGCGAATAAGCTGGTAAATCATTGGAACGCGCCAGCCAAAGCGCTGTCTGTCGCTGCCAAGCGTCGCCTTGGTTGGCCAGCGAGGGCAAAGGCGGGCGCTGCGGAGAATTTGCATCGATGGACAGCAGTTTTCTCTGAATATCAAGCAGTTGCAGGTCGCTTAAGCCGTCATGCCCGACAGCAGAATCCTCCGGTCGTGCAGGCCGCACCTGACACCAAGGCGAGGGCTCTAGGCCCGGCTGAACGATGGCCTGCAAGACGCAAGATCTCATTATAAGTTCAGGGCTTTTCGCGACAACATCGCGATAGCGGCCGTCGTTCAACAAGCGCAGCGCCGGCCCGTCCTCATGGGCCTGCAAAAGGCAGTGGGTCGCCAGCGTCAGCGCCGGCCGGGGGGCGGCAGTCTGCCCATGCAGGTCGCGCAACGCTTCCACGGCGCACGCTTGGTGCTGGCCCATGTCCGCCAGTTGCTGGGCAAGTGACAGAGGTTCCGCTTGCGCAACAAAGGGTTGCAACACGATCGTCAAGCTCACGCAGCAAGCCAGGGCCAGCGTCATGGCACAAGGGCGAGAGGACTTGGTCATGGCGAACAGCTCAAACACGGCGTTGTCTCATAGCGTTGCACGGGGTCGCTGAGGTGAATGCCATCCACGGCGGGGCTGTAGGGCAGATGCATCGCGCCCGGGTGATCGCGCAACAAGCGGTCGGCCCCAAGCAAAACGCCGCGCCACAGGCCAAATCGCTGGATCGCTTGATCCGCAAAGTGGGAACAACTCGGCGTAAAAGCGCAAAGATCCAGATCCGTCTGCGCCGGCAAGGCCCGGTACAAGCCCAGGGTTAGCCAGGCAAGGCCAAAGGGCACGCTGCCGTCCCAGGTCGTCCATGGCGAAGAATCCGGTTCCTGATCTGGGCGTTGTGCCCGATCGAGGTAGAGGACCGCCTCGACAAGCGTCGGCGTAGGGGGCTCAGCCGCAGCGGTGGCGCCTGTCGTTAGGGCAAGAATGCACGCTAAACTTATGACATTGAAGCGTATTGCTCGGTTCATGGTAGAACCTGCACGCGTGCATCAGCCGCAGCACCCAGACATTGGCTTGCGCCCGCAGGGGGAGTACCGCCCGGCAAGACCTTGAATGTCCAGTGTTCTTTGCGCACAACCGCCTGCTTATGCAGGACTTCTGTGTCCGCCGTCGTCGGCACCGACAAAGCGCCGACGCGTTGAGGAGGGCCAAAGCGATAGGTACGCACGTGCTGCGCGTCTGCATCAGAAATTTCTACACTTTTAGGACCTTGCGCGGTCTCGAGCGCCCGAATCTTGGCCAGAGGTCGCCCTTGAGGGTCCTCGATCTGCCAGTTTTCCCACGTCCCCTGCGGCGTACGTTCGCGCGCGATCAGCTTAGCATTGTTGGGTAAAACTTCGGCCGGAGAGCGCAAGCCGACCAGCAGTGCATCCAGCATCGCCGGCACTTCCGGCTTGGCCTTGACCTGCCGGAGCAGCGTGCGTTCAGCGGGATAGTAGATCGATAACCCCTCGGATGCTAACCACATTCGCTGCTGTAGTGGCTCCTGCACCCAGAGGCAAGTCTGCCCATGGCGGTCCAGCCAAAGGGTGCCGCGGGAGGAAGGCTCGGCGTCCACCTGCAGCGAAAACGCGAGGTGCAGTGCCTGTCGCAGATGCCCCGCGTGCAACTGCAGGGGCATCGGTTGCGCCGAAGCGATGGCGGGCATCAGGGCCCCAAACAGGATAGTCAATAGACGCAACCCTGCGCACGGATTCATCAAACAGCTCAGGCGACGCGAACCGAGTGGCAGGCGCGTTGAGCTGAAGGCTGAAATCATGCGCTTTAGGGCGTTCAATCCTTTGTATCCACTGACCAATTGCTTGGGTGAGACGCGCCTGCGTCCAGACTAGTACCTCAAATCCGAAGTTCCTTGCGGGTTCGAGATACGGCGTTTGCTTCTAGTTTCCTAGGGGGCGCGCCGCCCCCGTCGCCCGCGCGTGCGGGCTCACCTCTGCGTTCGGCCGGGTCCCCTGCTGCAAAGTCCGCATCGCCGCGAGCTTTCCGGTAACCCGCAAAGCAGTTAGGGTTACGTGTGCTAGAGCCATCCCAGCCCGACCCAAGCCGCGGCGGAGAGTTCGCTGCTCTGGTTTTTGCCGTAGTACATCACTGATCCGCCTTCGATTTTGGCTGTGAAGCGCCAGTGATCGCCGATGCCGAGTTCACCGCCAAAGCCAAGCAGAACAGGCACAGCCACAGCGCTTGAGGGCAGTAGGTACCAGGAAACTGGCACGCGAAGACTAAATGAAACCCATGTTTTTGGTAGTATTTCCTGACTTGCGACGAGGCCAGGCACCCCTAGGTCCAGGCCAAAGACCTTGGTCGTACCGCCTGGGGAGGGCGGAAAATCGGTGACGCCGCCCATCGCTGTGATTTCAGGGCGTCCCACCAGGGCAAAGTGCCATCCGTCCAGGGTCGCAAAGCGAAATCGGTAGCCGCAACCCACGCCGGCACCGAAGCTACCCAGACGCGTCGCTTGACCGTAGGCCAAGCGAATTTGTGGTGCAATATCAACAAGAGACGTCAGGCCGTAACCCAGCCCTAGGCGAATATCCGGCACACCGACAGCGGCAAACAGCGCCCGCTCATCCTGGTCCAATGGCTGCGCCCCTTGGAGTTCACCGTGCTGACCCGCCGCTTGGGCTGGTGCTGCCACCAGCAGAGGCGCCACACAAATGCATAGAATAACAGCCCAATTTCGAAATTCGCTTCGCCTAGGCGCCGAACTTGGGCCCGCAGCCCTCCGGACAGCCCGCACGCTGGCCGAACAACGCCGGGCACGCCCTGCTAGGCGGGAACTGATGAGCCAAAACGTATTGAAATTTTGTCGCATTGCAGCCTCGGTCCTTGGGCCAAGCCGCGCGCCGCCCCGCAGCAGAAGGTCAACGGCGGCGGGCAGTGGCCCACGGTGCCATGTACGCCAACGCCGCACCGTGTCAAAAAAATCCCGAGGTGACGGCCAGGCAAGGCTTCACGTGCGCATGCCTGGCCGCCAACACTTTAGCGAGCAAATACCAATACCTGATAGGGCAGGACTTCTAGGCGTGCGCCGTGTGAACCATCTTCCAGTAGCGAAAGAAGGTTCCGCGCGGCAGACCACTCTGCTGCAAGGCGTCACGGGTGCGAACCGCCTGATCGCGCAGGGTACTCACCAGTTGCAACCGTGCTTGGGCGCAGAGCGGGACCGCCTCGCGCGACGGATGCTGCGATTGCGTGGGACGCACCCAGGCCTGCAGCGCTTGCGCCACGTCCTGCGTCGACGGAGCCACGTCCGGCGCCATCGCCCAGAGACGGCGGGCAAAGTTGCGGAGTTCTCGAACATTTCCCCGCCAGTCATGTTGAGCAAGAACCAGGGCCGCCTCCGCCAAGACGGGTTGTTGCAACAAATCCTCCAGCAAAAACGCCAAGTCATCAGGCCGTTGGCGAAGGGCGGGCAGCGCGACAACGGTGACAGCCAAGCGATGCAGCAGGTCCAGGCGAAATCGTCCAGCAGCCGCATCGGCCGACAAGTCGCGGTGGGTAGCCGCAACAATGCGCACGTCGACCTTGCGCGTTGAACCGCCAAGTACCTGAATTTCCCCCGTTTCTAGCACACGCAGCAGTGCGGCTTGGGCGGCGGGTGGCAGTTCGCCGACTTCATCGAGAAACAGCGTCCCACCATGGGCTTGTTCAAAGGCACCTTTGCGATTCTCCGTGCTGCCGGTGTAGGCCCCGCGCACAGCACCGAACAGCTCTGCGTGCAGGGTATCGCCCGTCAACATCGCACAATTTAAGGCGATCCATGGCCGCTGCGCCCTGGACGACTGGGCATGAAGGACCCGCGCCGCCAGTTCCTTGCCACAGCCAGACTCGGCGTGCAGCAGCACCGACCACGGCGTTTGCGCAGCCAAGGCCAGTTCCGCGAACGCCTGCCACATCACCGGCTCACAGGAGTGCAACTCCCCTTGCTGCAAGTACAATCGCCCATGCCGCACCTCTGCCGGCAGCAGCACCAGCGGGTGCCTCCCCACGCGCAACACCTGCCCAGCCTGCACGGGCTGCGGACGTGGCGGACCTCCCAGCGCCGCCCCAAGGACCGTCCAAGTCACCGCCCGTCCATCATGACGTAACAGTGCGTGTCGACGCTCAATTTGCCCGCCTTGCAGACGCAGATCGCAGTCCGGCCCGCTGCCGATGGTCAGGACCGAATCCAGAGGCATGGCGCGCCAACCCCTTGGATCTGAATATAAAACGGCCCAGATGCGCTGATTAGGGAGCAAATCTATGGACATCGACGTGTCGTTGCTCAGGGTCATCATCATTGGTCTCCTTGGTCACAATCGGTCGCGATTTCAAGCGTTAGGCATTGGGAACCACGGCAGCCGCCTACGCCACAGTCTGCAGGTCCGCCATGGCGTCGTGCCAGGCCATCAGTTCGCGCAGCAGGCCGCGACGGCCCTCGGCAGCACCAGGAACTCCGGGCAATCGCTCAAGAAGGTCTAACGAAGCTGGCCCATGACCGGCACTGGCAGCGGCAATCGCCACCTGAAACAGCCACAGGCAAAGCGCGCTCTTGCGTTTCCGGGCCACGGCGTGCCACTGCACCGGGTGGGCCTGCGCGAGGCTGTTGAGCTGGTCGAGAATCGGCAATTCCACATGCAGTTTCAGAACATGATGACGCCGGTGCAGGTCGACAGCGTGGTCGACCGTGTCGTGGATTTGCTCGTACACTTCTTGAATTTGCAAGCTATTTCTCGAATGAAGTTTGGCGTTGGCGGTGGGGTATTGTACGGTCGACTGACGGCTGGACATTGGCTTCTCCACGATGCGGACCACAGCGGCCCTAATTGCTGTGTTCGCTCGAAATCCGGATTTGGGTCGCGCGCGGCAAAAAACAGACAAACAGCGGGGAGCGCAGACCCCATGTGCGCTAGACCTGGGCTTGCGCTAGAATCCCGCTTTCGCTTTGCGGGGAACCTGTCCATGGCCAAGAAAAATCGCAATCAATCTGAAAACTTGACGTCGACTGACGGGGGCAATTCGGTTGCTCGTCTGCAGTCGCCCAAGCTCGCCCCACCGCGGCCGTCGTATCAGGCCGCAGCGGGGGAAGACGGCCTGGACTTCGTCGACGACATCCTGGCCATTGGCCTAGGCCTGCTGTGCATCCTGATTCCGCGGATCGTGACGCCAAATATCCGCGATTTGTTTCAGCTTCCTAAGCAGCTGTGGATGGCCGAAGGCGCGCTACTGCTGACCGGGCTTGCCGGCATCTTGGCCGTCTCGGGTCGCCCAATTCACTGGCCCAAGACCCCGATTGTTTGGCCTTTTCTGGCGCTGATTGCCTCCATTCTGCTGTCGCTGACAGTGGCCCCGGAGTACACCGGTGGCGTGCTTTCGATCTTCGCCAAGTACGACGTCCATCGCTGGCTCGCGGCCATGGTGCTCTTTGCCGTTACGCTGATGGCGGTCTCCAAGCCCCGGAGATTATGGCCTATTCTTATTGGAAACCTGATCGGCGGCCTGTGGGTGTCCCTCATCGGCATTGGCGAGCACCACGACTTGCTGTGGCTACAACCCACCGAACATTGGGCAATTATTTCCAAGCCGGGCTCGACCTTTGGCAATCGCAACATGGCTGCCGAGCAGATTGTTGCTGTTATGCCAGCTACTTACGCGATCTTGGCCCTGGCCGTTCGCTGGTGGATGCAGAACAAAGCCGCCCGCGCGCTTGCCATTGCGGTGCCTGCTGGCCTAACCCTTATGATCTTGTCCTATTACCTCAAGCTCACGGTGACGCGATCGGCGATGATCGGCGCGGTGCTTGGTCTGGTTGTGGCTGGAACTTCCTGGATTTTCGGCCGACTCCTCGCTGAGCAACGCCGCGGTCGTGCCGCCCGTGAAGCCGCCGAGCAGACGCATCAGCCACTGACCAAGGGACGTTCAAGGCTTGTGCCCCTGGTGGTGGCGCTGGGCATCGGCACGGCCGCAGTCACTGGAACTTCTTGGTTTTTGGTGAAGTCTGGATTCAACACGCCCATCGATGAAGGCGATCAGAAGCGCGCCAAGAGCATGGGCGATCTGGTGAAATCCTCTTTTGATACGCATAGTTCAGCAGCACAATGGCGCTTTGGCATGTGGTCAACCACGTGGGAAGCGATCAAGGATCACCCTGCGGGCATGGGCGCCGGCAATTGGCGTGTCATTTATCCGCAATACGTGACGCAGCGCGAAAAGAACGAGATGTTCACCATCGCCAAACAACCGATCCGTGGCCACCAGGACTTCCTGATGATCTGGTCGGAGTATGGAACGCAGGGCTTCTTGGCCCTGATGGCCCTAATTGGCTTGGCGATTTACCTTGTGGTGCGCATTGCGGCCCACCACGATGACGGTCGCCATGCCCGCGCGGGCGATGCCAAAGGCGACAATGCGGCGCTTTTAGCTTACGGCGCAGCGAGTTCGCTGGCAGGTATCTTCGCCATCTGCGGTGACGCGCTGTTCTCCTTTCCCCTGCAGCTGCCGGCGCCGACCTTCGTTTTTGCTTTGCATCTCGGGACCATCGGTGCCGCTGAGTGGTGGCTGGTCCGCCGCGATCCGGATCACCCAAGCGCGACGATTCCCGATTTTGCGCGGTGGGGCCTGCTCCTGCTGGCCATAGCCGGTCTGGTCTATCTGAAAGGTTTCAATAATTACGAAGGGCTACATGAGCGTTGGCTGATCGCCGAGCACGGCTTTACCGATGGTCGTAGCTTGCAGAAACGCGGTCGCCCGTCCGAAGGCCTTTCGGCGATTCAGACCGCGATCAAGTACAACCCGGACGATTTTCAGAATCATTTCATTGAGGCGCTCAACTACAACTCGATGAACCGCAGCGAAGAGGCGATCAAGTCCATCGAAGCGTCCCTGCGCCTGTATCCAAACTTGCTCAATGCATGGGTCAACCTCGCGATGTTCAACCGCAAACAGGGCCACGAGGACAAGATGCTGGCGGCGATTCAGGCCGCCCTCAAGCTCAAGCCCGACGAACTGGTGACCCTGAACACGTGGATGCAGTGGCTTGAAGAAAAAGGCCGCTATCAAGAGGAGTTAGAGCAGTGCCGCGCGCAGATCGGTGCCTTCCGCGCAGCCGATGGCAAAGGCGCGATGCCTAAGGGCCGCATGGGTTACGCGGAGTACCGCAAGACCGACTGGCCGGAAGATGATCCAGCACTTTTAACGACTTATAAGGCAACTCTCAAACACGCCGCGACCGCTGCCCGCAAGCTGTCGCAGTGGGAAGAGGCAGCCGTTTACTACCAACTGCTTGACAATGAAGGCGTTCCCGACATGCCGGGTGCCAATGAAAAGTCAAAGCGCAGCCAGTGGATCGCCATGGCCTCTGATGTGGCTGAAATGTATGGAAAAGCGGGTAAATGGGATTTGGCCCTACCGTACTTCAAGCGGGCCGCAGAACAGGCCGAGTCCAGCCGACCGGACCTCAAGCGCGTGTACGCCCTGGCTGCCGCGCGACAAGGTCAGTACGACATCGCCGCACACGAACTGGGCGTGGCCCTGGCGCTGGATGCCAACGAGAAGGACGACATCACAAAAGGTCTTGAATTGATTGCTGAAGAGCAGCCCGCCGCCAAGGCCAAGATCCAAGCCCTCTTGGCCCCCTATCGCTCTGCGCCCGCCGCAGTGGCACCCACGGGCGGCGATCCGAAGCCAGAAGCGCCGGCGGATTCAGACTCAAAGATACATAAGGATTAGTCTTTTGCCATCTATCCCCGTTGAGCCTGCGTTGCAGTTGCCCGTCCTGCCCGAACACGGCGGTACCCGGCTAGATACCTTCTTAGCCCAACAAATTACTGGCTTTTCGCGGGCGCGAGCGGTCGATCACATCGCCTTGGGCCTGGTCCGGCTCTATACGCTGCAAGGCGAGTTGGCACCGGGCAAGGTCAAGCCCTCGTATTTGCTGAATAAGACCATCGAAGTGCACATCGAGATCCAGGCGAGACCGACCCTGTCGGCCGATCCAGAGACGATGGCCCTGCATATCCTCTTTGAAGACGATGACTTGCTTGTCGTGAACAAGCCCGCGGGTCTGGTGGTGCATCCGGCGCTGGGCCATGAGACCGGCACGCTGGTCAATGCGCTGCTGCACCATGCGCCGCAAGTCCAGGGATTGGGTGACGAATATCGACCAGGGCTGGTCCACCGCATCGACAAGGACACCTCCGGCTTGCTGGTCGTGTCCAAGAACGAAGTGGCGATGCAGCGGCTCGCGGCCCTGTTTGCACGCCATGACTTGGAGCGACGATATGCCGCGATTTCTCTGGGCAATTTCCCGCAAGACCACATGACCATTCGCTCCTTGCATGGCCGCCATCCCAATGACCGCAAGAAGTTTTCGGGACGGGTCAGCACCGGCAAGGAGGCTGTGACGCACGTGCAGGTTCAGGCGCGAACCCCTTTGACTTCTTTGGTGATTTGCACGCTTGAGACCGGCCGTAGCCACCAGATCCGCGTGCATTTGGCCGAGCGCGGTCATCCCATTGCCGGTGATGCCTTGTATGGCGGGCAGAGGCCTCACGCCAAGACGGCAAGAACAGCCAAGGATGTCGGGCTGTTACAGGGGATTACCCGCCAGGCTCTGCACGCCTATGCCTTGGGCTTTGTCCACCCGCGAACGGGTGAAATGCTGCGCTTTTGCGTCGATTGGCCTGAAGATCTCAAGGAAATCGTGACGCAGCTGTACGGGGATGCCGCCGCCTTGCCGGGTCTGGATCAGCCGGTCTATCGCGGACCTTGATCGCCGGACGCGGGTTCAGCCACCGCCGAGGCGGTCGTAGAAGAACTGAACTTCGTATTTCTTGAACAATTGCACGGCATAGTGCTGGGCCTCGCGCTCGCGCACGGGTCCGACGATGTGGTCGGCGATATCGCGACGAACCTCTGGATCCTTATCCGTTTTGTGCATTGCCGGCTCCACGCGCAGCAGACGGGCTATGTGCCAGCCAAAAGGCGAACGGATGGGCTGGCTGATGTCGCCGGGCTGCATCTCCACGACTGGCAAAGCGAATTCCTTGACCATCAAGTCGTAGCCCTTCTGCGCTTCGTACGTCTTGGCCTTGTCGTACCAGAATTCGACGTCGGCGACGGCTGCGAGCGGAAACTTGTCGCCCAAAGCAGCCACTTTTGCCTTGAGTTCTTCAGGTGTTGCTGGGGAGTCATCGCGCAGCGCTTGCCACAGCGCCCGGGCCTGCACTTCGGTGCGATCGATGCAGGCACGGACCTCTTCGCGCTTTTCGCACTGCCGGTGATCCCCTTTGCAACAGAGCAGTTGCACATCCGTCACGAAGTAGGCGGCGTTGTGATCATAGTGCAGGCGAATCCGTTGGTCCTTGTACGCCTGGGCGATGTCGGTCGCGCTGATCGTATCGGCCGAAATAGCCTTTTCCTGCGTATTTTCAAGAAGTTTTGCGACAGATGCTCGCCGTTGCAGTTGGGTCAACTCAGCCGACCAGCCACCTGTGGCAGCGGCTGCAGCAGCCAAAACTTCTTCATCAATGAGGGCTTGCAGAATATCCCGCGGCGGCGTTGCCGGAGGATAGGCCGAGCGAACGGCGTCAAACCGCGCACGGGTAATGGCAACACCTTGAACACATGCAAGAATCCCTGGATCCGGCTTTGCTGCGGGGCCACAAGCCTGGGTCGCCCAGGGATGACCGCTGATGGGCCCCTGAGGCAGGGCCGGAGCGCCTTGAAATATCTTGATTTCCGTGAGTTTTTTGGATGGAGCTACCGCGCTACGGCAGCCTACTAGCAGCAGGACAAAGCCGAGCCATGCAGACGCCGCACGGACCATGGAGCGATTCACCTTGGTTCCTCCTCTTGCGAATTGCGTTGAACTTGCGGGCTATTGGCGTTGCGCACTGGCGCTGAGATTGCGGCGCGCTGCAAGAGCAGGCGACCACTGGCGACGAGCTCCAAGCCCGTGCGGGCCAGCGCCCAGGTCAGTCCGAGCAACAACCCACACGCTAGGTAATCGCGAGAACCGGCGGCATCAAGCGCATAGCTCATCGGCCATGTCGCCAGCAGCGCAAGGACAACACCGATGATGTGCAAGGCAATTGCCAACCTAAGCCTTCCCCGCTGCCCCGGCCACAGCAGCCCTACCGAGCGCAGTTTGGCGCGTTACGGCGGCCGACGCCAGAGCCACAGCAGCCCAGCAAGGAGCAGCAGCCACGTGCAGCGCCGGATGAGCCAGGGCAGCCAGCGTTCCCCAGGCGTGCCCTGCAGGCTCGGCGGACGGCCTTGCAAGGGCACTAGGCGCAGGGCCAGCCAGACGGCCGCCACGCTCGCGACGCGCAGGGAACGGGCTGACTCCATCGCCTCGACGCCGACTTGAGGCACTAGCCAGGCCTGACCCAGCCACAAAAGACCAAGGGGGATGGCCAGTTGATCGATGGGATCGCGAATTCGGCGCCGCAGCGGCTGCCAGGACCACGTGCGCTTGCGACCCGTCCACAGATGCGCTTGGGCCACAAAGCCAAGGCTGATCAGCGCGACCAGCAACCCCTGCAGGGGGCCCGTGGTGCGCGGTCCCTGGAGCACGGGACAGGCCACCAAGATTGGAAGAAGACTGAGCAATCCGCCGTACAGCACCACAACCGCGTCGCCCGTCAGCGCCGCTGCAGCCATGGCCAGGGGCGGCAAGAGCGCCAGCAACAGGCAGACGGTGCGGCCCAAGCCTTCGGCCGGAAACAGAAATGCAAAGGGCACCGCCACAACGGCCAGCCATAGCCCCAGGCCCCAGGCCACGGCAGGCACCAAGGGCCGGGCCCTGGTCAGGCGGTCGCGCAGGTGCTTTACGGTTTGGCGCAGTCCAGGCAGCATCGCCGCCATGATAGCGATTGTGCCGCCCCAGCAAAGAGCCAGCCAGCCAAGTCGGACGGTCGGCCACCGCGGCCGAAGGGCGATTGCCCAAGCTGTGGTCGTGCTGAGCGCGTGGATGGCCTGCGCCGAGCCCAGTTATGCCCGCGACATGACAGGGAAAGCCGGCATTGGCGTCGTACAGACGACCGACGGCACGCCTTACCTAACGGTGCGCTACTGGATGAGCGGAGCAGTCCTGGAGTTGCTGGCCAGCTACGGCTCGCACTCGGGCGTGCAGTCCTTAACCAACGCCGCGAGTTCAAGCGAGATTCGCGCCGCATTGGGCCTGCTGGTCAAGATTGGCGATCAGCCACGGGCCAGCCTGAGCGTTGGTCTGAGGCCCTGGCTGGTTTATCACGCCGAGTCTCAACCGCAAGCGGCTGTATCTACAGGTGAAGTAACGCGCTATGGCCTTGAACTACCCCTGCAGGGCGAACTGTTTTTGACCGACAATCTCGGCCTTAGCGGCAGCATCGGCCTGACGGCGGAAATCCACACGGTGACCACCTACGCCAACGCCGCCAGCACCAGTTCAGTCAGCAACCAAGTCCTGGACTTACGCCTCGGCGGCGGTTTTGCGGGCGGCATGGGCATCACGTACTACTTTTAGCCAGCGGGCAACCGAAGACTCAACCTAGCAAAAAGAACGATCTTATGGACATCGCCCTCATCGAACCAGAAATTCCCGGCAACACCGGCAGCATCGGGCGCGTCTGCGTCGGCACTGGCACTCGTCTGCACTTGGTCGGCCAACTCGGCTTTTCTTTGGATGAAAAGTACGTTCGGCGCGCTGGACTCGACTACTGGCGCCACGTTCAGTTGCAGTTGCACCCTGATTTTTCAAGCTTTCTGCAGGCAATGGCCGGACGGACGCTGCATTTCTACTCGGCGCATGGCCCGACGCGCTATGATCGCGTGCGCTACGGGGCCGACGATGTCCTGGTCTTTGGGGGCGAAAGTCGTGGCTTTCCCCAAGAAATCCGCGATCAATTCGCCGGGCAGATGTGCTACTTACCGACCACCGGCGCCATTCGCAGCCTCAATCTGGCCAACGCCGTCACTGCGGTGCTGTATGAAGCCGCACGGCAGAACGATTTCCCTTTCTTGCTAAGTCCTTGACAGACATAATGACAGGACGGGGCCTGCCGAACGTCCGCGGCAATCGGAGACGAACATGCACAAAGTCTTGATACTGATTGGTTTTCTCACGGTGACCGCCTGCTCCGGTGGCAGCAGTGCCACAGCCGATGCGGTCAGCGACACGGGGCTGGTCAGCTGCGTCCACGACCCGCGCGTGACGCCCTATCAAGATGGATGGAAAGCGTTTTCCGCCGATAAGTCGGTCCAGGTGACCCTGCTCAGCGCCGACCCCAAGCCACCCATCCACGGCACCAACCACTGGCACGTGCGGATTTCAGACGAAAAAGGCAAAGATTTACTGGATTTACCCGTGGACGTGTCACCGTTCATGCCCGATCACGGTCATCCGGCTTCGGTCCTGCCGACGATGACGACGCAGACCGATGGTAGCTGGAACGTGGAACCTCTTGAATTGTTTATGGCTGGCGTCTGGCGCGTCACCTTTCACGTCCATGTTGGCGCAATCGTCCAAGATGTTGAGTTTGTCTTGTGCGTAGAGGGTTAGGACGCTACCGACACCACGCTGGTCTTTGAGGAAGAATTCATGACAGATGACGCAGAGTTACAACAGATCCGCCGCGCCATCGATGCCGTGGATCTCGCCCTGCTCAAGCTATGCCAAACGCGAGCTCGCCTGGTACAGACTGCATGGGAGCGCAAAGATCTCTTAGGATTGGTGCATTTAGACGCGCCGCGCGAGCAGGCCATCATCGCCGCCCTGCTGGCGCAAAACCAGAACTCAGGCCTGGATGATGCGGTTGTGCAAAAGGTATTTGCCGCGCTCATCGGCCATCCGCTCGAGACCAAGCGGTAGCGGCTGGGTCCCGGGCCTGCCTTACAGGGTCCCGCGATTGCCTTACAGGGTCCCGCGATCTTGGAGGAAATGCTCCAGCTTGCGGTTGATGGTCCAGCGCTGAAACATCGCCAGATCTTCGGCGTTGGCGTTGAGCACCTTGTGCATCAGATAGTCAAAAATCGACTTGTGCTTCTTGCACCAGGTCGAATCGCGCATACGCCCGTGTAAGCTGCCCTGCGTTTTGTAGTTATATTCAACCTGTTGGCCACACCAAGGCTTGTACACGCAGCTGACGCAGTCCGGTTGGCCGTCATTGAGGCCGGCCATCACTGCCGCGCGGGTGGCACCATTAGTCACCAGCTGATGATAGGTATCCTCAACAGTGCCGATCTTGAACATGTCATCGCCCATCGCGGCGACAAAGCGGCCCTCATCCGATGAGTAAATGCTGCCGTCCGGCGCGTAGCCCAGTTGACCAATACAGGCGCCTCCTGGCGTGCGCAAATCGAGGTAATTAGGCTCTAAATCCGCCAGAATCTTGGACAACATGATGGCGGCGTGGCGCTCCATCACCTGAATGCCCTGGCGGTTGAGCTCGATGATGTAATCGACGGCATGGGCATAGAATTCCAGGAATTCGTCCATGCTGTAGCCCAGGGTCTTGGCCGACTTGGCGGCAAAGCCAAAGGGATCGAGTTTGCGCAGGAAGATCGCGCGGCAACCGACGTCCAAGTATTGGTCGACAATGGCTTTCCAATGCGGCAACGCTTGGCGGGTGATGGTCGGCAGGGCCTCAATGCGATAACTGTTTGGATCTAAACCCATATCTGCGTAACGCTGGTTGATGCGCCGCATCCACTTGATCACATGCTCGTGGCTGTTGCCCCCTTTCCAAATCCGGATTTTATTGTGCAATTCTGCGGGGCCATCGAGGCTAGTGCAAAGTTGAACCTTGCGGTCCAGCAGGTAGTCCAGCTTCTCTTCATCCATCAGCGACAGGTTGGTGACCAGCGAAAAGGACAGCGATTTTCCGGCAAGTGCATTTTTTTGCCGGGCATATTCAACGACATGCTGCAGCACTTCCCAGTTGGCCATGGGCTCGCCGCCCTGGAACTCGATGCTGACGCCAGGCGAAGTGGTCTGAAACGCCAAATCCACTGATCGTTCAGCGACTTCAACGCTCATATCCGTATCGGTGCGCTCCATGCCGACGATGCTGCTATGGCAGTACTGACAGCCATGATTGCAGCGGTGGGTCAGGACAAAGGCGTGCAAAGACGGGCCGTAGAACAGGTATTGCTTCTTTTTGCGCCAGCGCTCGGCCTGGGCCTTGATGTCCACGGTCGCGGCAATGAAATTGCTAGAAGCCAAGCGGTCATACAGCGCAGTGCCTGAAGCCACGTCGCCATAGGCCAGCGCCTGGAGTTCTAGGGGGCTGAGCCACGCGTGGTCGCCAAGATCGTTAGAGATCAGCACTTTATCGCCAAAGGCTCGGTGATTGAACGGCACGGCGAAATCAGCTTTGACCTTGCCCGGATCGATAAGCCCTTGGAGTTGCAGGGTATTGCCATGGGGCAATAGCCGATCATGCTCCGCTGGGCTCAGCGGCGGCAGGGACTGGGCGTCCAGGGCGGTCGGGCCGTTGGTCACGTGCTGGCTCATGCCTTCTTGCTCCTCTTGCGACTTGCTGTGTTGTACAGCGCGAAATTACAGAACTCTGCCACGACATCGCCGTCGGCATCGGCATCGATGTCGGCAATGGTCACGGCGTAGTATTCCCCGTCACGGGCGATGGCGAATGAAGCAAAATCAGCAAATGTTTCAGCTGCATCGCGAATCGCTTGCTGCATGTACAGGGTACGGTGCAGGCGAACCACGTTACCCGCCTGATCAGCGGTAGAGAGGGCGTCGCTCATCGGCAATCTCCTTGTATCAAATGGAATTAGCCCCGGCGGAGCCAAAGCCGCGTCGACCTAACAGGGACAACTCGCTAGACCAGCACGAGCGAATTGGGGGGCGAATCGCGCGGTGCAAACCAGGGCGTACTCAAAGAGGTTAGGCGTCAGCGCCTTCCTTCTTCTTCTTGAACTTGTCTTCCCAAGGCACTGCAATTCCTAGTGGATCGTCTAGGAAGTCCAAGCCGTCATCGGCGGTATCGAGGAAATCGGTCGGCAAGCTGCCTCCCGCCGCGCCGGAAATAGCCTGCGTGGTGATTTCTTCAATAATCTTCTGGTTTTGCTTGACAATCTTGCGGCGAAGCGCCTGACTCAGCAGTTCATTGGCAAATTCACCTGCTAAATCATCTAGTTGCACTGTGGTCAGCGGAGATTTGCCGCGCAAGCGAACCACAAAGCGTCCGGCCCCTTTGCCCTCGCCACCTTCGCGATCGAGCAGGACAAAGCAGCGGTCGATGAAGATGTAGGCCGCGCCGTACAACACTTCAATCGGATACAAACCTACGTCTAACGATATGGAAATAGTCGATTTTTCAGGATCGCGTTGGTCAATATGGGTTTGGCTCATGGGCGAACTCGGTCGGGATGACCCCGAAGGCTTGGCGTCCCACCCGTGGATCGGCGGCTGCGACGCGGAAACGGAGGTGCTTGCGGCAGAACGGCGCGGTCCTGCGGAATTCACTTCCGCACTGGCTTCTACCCTGGATGGCCGGCCGGTTCAAGTCGCGCCGGGCTAAGTCCGTGTCAGCCCCTGAGAAATGCGGGGAAAACAGCGAACCACGCCGGGCAGTGATGCAGGGTCACCGCGCGGCTGCGGTTGCTGGGCTGGATGCGGAACAAGCCGCTGATCGACGGCCCGCTGTGCGATCGCTCGGGCCCAGGCGGGGTGCATGTTTTAATTTCTCTTTAAGACTCAGCCGCTGCTTCATCGCGCTGGCGCCAAAACCCGCTGAGCAAGGGCCACAGGCCGCTGGCCGCTTCGCGCGAAGTGACGCCGCCAACGTGACTGCCGGCCATCATGTGCAAAGCTTTGTCTTTACTACTAATCCGCTCTATCAACGCCGCGCAATCTGGTCCGGGTGCTATGCCATCTTGCGCAAAGGCGATGGCCAGCACCGGGCAACGAATCGCCTGCAGCTGGCACGGGCGAGCTAGGACGGAAAGCGTGGAATTCCAAAGGCCATCGGCCTGGTACACGTCGGTAATCCAGCTGCGATAGAAGGCCCCTGGCAGCGCGACATTGTCATTGGCCCACGTTTCCATCGCCAAGAAACTGTCTAAGAATCGGTCGTTCCAGGCCCGATCGATCAGGTTGACCGCCTTAGCCAAGTTCAAGGTCGGCCGCAGCAGCAGAAACGAGGTTTGCAGCAACTGCCAGGGCACATTGCCGAGCGCCTGAGTCACCGCCTGAACGTCAAAGCCCGGCACGCGGGTCCAAGCGCCCAGAAGTCCGCTTCCCGTAAAGCGAACCGGCGCGGCAAGGGCGACGATGGACGCGATCGGACTAGGCCCCGGCCCCTGGGCCGCCGCGTGGGCCACAGCCAAGGTGCCGCCCATGCAATACCCCAAGACATGAACCTGGTTGCGAGGCGTTAGCGCCGCTGCCTTGCGAATCGCCCGTCCCAGCCAGCGGCCCGCGACATCATCCCAGGTGACAAAGCGGTCTTCGGGCCCCGGCGTTCCCCAGTCGATGCAAAGCACATCATGGCCTTGGGCCAGCAGAAACTCGACTAGGCTCTTGCCGGGCGTCAAGTCCAGGACGTAGTGGCGGTTGATCAGCGAAGGCACCAGCAACACAGGCGTTTTGACCGTCGGCCGCGGATTGCGGTAGCGCAGCAGGCGCCACTTGTTCTCGCTGTGGATCACGTCGGCCGGGGTGACGCCAACGATGGGCTTGGGTCGGCGCGAAAGCTTGAAAAGATTGACCAATCTCTTGGTGCTGCGCCCCGACGTATCTGCTGCTTCGGTGGAGGCCACGTTCATTCTCCGCGCATTTGGCCTGGGGCAAACCGCCCGCATGCCGTTGTGATTGCAGATCTATTTTCCAATCTGCGCGCCGACCTACCGATAGTTCCGGCCGCGGACCTAGCGCCAAGTTCCTCGACCAAGCTTAGTACATCGACTCGAATTGCGCTTGGAAAGCGGTGCAAACCAGCTTGCGCTTGACCTTGAGCGTCGGCGTGAGCAAGCCGCCTTCGACCGTCAGCGCCGGCGTCATCAGCCGCCATTTCTTGATCGTCTCATGGTGGGCGAGGCGGGCATTGACCGCCTGCACAGATTGTTCAATTACTTCATGCAGTTGTTCTTGGGTCATCCGCGCCGCGACGGCGTCCCAGGCCCAAATGCCGGCCGTCAGGTAACGCCGACCATCGCCGTAAACCACAACATGGGCGATCACCGGATCATCATGAAATTGCATCTCAATATTGGCTGGCGGCACATTCTTGCCCCCGGCCGTCACTAAGATGTCCTTCTTGCGGTCGATGATTTGCAGGAATCCGTCTTCGGTCCAGCGGCCGATATCGCCCGTGCACAACCACCCGTCGGCCGTGAAGATTTCCGCCGTAGCCTTGGGATCCTTGTGGTATCCCGCAAAGATATTGGCACCTTTGGCCAGGATCTCGCCATCCTCAGCGAGTTGCAGCGTCACGCTGGGGACGGGCTTGCCGACGCTGTCAAAGCGAAATGAATCCGGGCGGTTCAAGGTCAGCGTTGGCGAGCATTCCGTCAGCCCGTAGCCTTCCATGATCAACATGCCGTGGGCAAAGAGGAATTCTTTCACTTCGCGCTTGAGTCCCGCCCCGCCAGACAGGCAGAACTTCATGCGGCCGCCAGTTACGCGATCGAGCTCCGCTTTTTGGTCCGCCAGCGGCACCGCCTGCGCCGCGACCGCAAACTTCTCCCACACCGAAGGCACCGACATGAAGACCGACGGCTTGACCTCGGACAGGTGATTCATGACCTGGAGCGGGTCCGACAGATAGGTCGTAAAACCCAAGGTATTGCCGAGACATGCTTCGCCAAAACCGTAGATGTGCGACATCGGCAGCCACAAGAGGTCGACCATCCCGGGATCCAGCAGAGGACCGTTGCAGATCAGCCAATCGCGGCCATTTACGCCCACATTTTCATGGGTTAGTGGCACACCCTTGGGTTGCCCTGAAGTGCCGCTGGTGTAGAGCATGAGCCCGACGTCGCTCAGGCGAATCTGCCCAAGTACGCGGTCAAACTTTTGCGGATCAAGGGCTTGCACAGCTTGGCCTTGATCCTGACTCTGGGACCAGGTCTGTACCTTGGTCGACCAATCCCCCGGAACTACAATGCCTTTAGCCTCAAGCGTCGCTACCAAAGCCGCGACATTGAGGTCAGCCAGCAGCACCACTTTGCGCAGCACTGCCCACGCAGTCCCGGTTAGCACGCGCTCAAGCAGGGCCGCTCCCGCCGTATAAACCACTTGACAATCGCCATGTTCAAGGACGTACGCCGCCTGTTCCGCGGTGCAACTCGGATACACCGGCACCATGACCCCGCGTGCAGCCTGAATGCCCAGCGCCGCGGCCAGCCACTGCACGCTGTTGCCCGCAAAAATCGCTGCACGTTCGCCCGGTTGCAAGCCAACCTCCTGCAGATGCAGGGACGCGTGGCGCACTTGGTCCGCTAGCTGTTGCCAGGTGACCGGCAGCCAACCCCCTGCCGATGGCAAGAGAAAACGCGCTTGGGACCCTCGCTCCGGCAACTGGTTGAAGAGCACGCGCGGCGCGGGTTGCAGGTCAAGAAAGGGCGTGACGTCCATGGAGAACCTCTTGAACTGGAATGTCTTTTTGCGTTACGCGTCGGCTTCTGCAGCCTTGGTCGCGCGCGTTGACTTGGCCGCCACAGCGGGGGCCTCCACGTGGGCAACCGCCTGGGCCGTCGCGGCTGCAGTAGCGACAGAAGCCGCGGAGTTTGCGACGCCAATTGCGTGAATCTGTTCTTCTAAGTCACTAATCCGACTTTGCAATTGGTTCAGAGCGTGCAGGGTCCTCTCCTGGTCCCGGCGCGTCGGCAAGCCGAGCCCGGACCAATACTGCGCCGCCGCCTTGTCCGATTGCGCCTTGGCCTTCATCGCCACCGTCAACAGGGAACCGGCTGGCTGCAGCAGGGCTGGACTCTGCAGCACCTGCTCAAGGTACTTGGCCGTCACATCTTCCCAGATATCAAAGCCTTTCTTCCATTGATCCCACATCCACATTGGCAACTCCTTGACTTGCAGCAAGGGCGCGCTTGGCGCCCGGTCGATCGCGGCTGACGACTACAGGGCCAACCGTCTGACTTCACTCGCAGTTTGAAAGTCTTGCTGACTTTCATTGCTCTGACTCACAGCCCGGGCCACTTCGCCCAAACACTCAAACATCATCGACACTTGGCGTTGTGTCGTGGTCAATCCGGCCACCGGCACAATCGTCACTTGCGTGCGAACGCGAAGCGCTTGAGTCACTGTCAAATCCGGCAGTTCTAGCCGGCCCGCCGCATCGACGCTGACCGCGTACGTATCGCTCGAAGCAAAGGGAATCCCGTGGTACATGCCTTTGCCTGCTTGGGTTTTTGCCGTCGTCGTCCAGGTCTTACCCACAGCCAGGGGAAATCGCAGCGCCGCAATCGGCTGGTCATAAGGCAGCAAGGTCCTGCCTTGGGCGGGCGCTTGATCATGGGAGGCAAGGCCAAGCAAGAACAAGCCGTTGTTATCTTTCTTATAAATTGCCTCGATCTGGTCGCCGGCGTCAAAGGGAACGACGAACTGCCCCTCGGGGAAGCTCGGGGCATACCACTGTGAACCTAGCGTTTGAGCACTGATTTTTGCGATTTGGTCGTCGTTGTTGCGGGCCGACCAGTCCCAAACGCGGTGGCCCTCGGCGTCGATGCTGCCAGCGATGTCAATGCTGCGGGTCAAGCCAGCCGGCGAAACGCGGTAACTCGCGGCAACGCCATACAAAGCCGTCAGTTCCGCCGCGTCGATCTGACCATCGAGGTTAGGAACGCACGTCGAGGGCGACTGCGCCGACTGATAATCGCCTAAGGCCCCGGGTTGACTTGTGTTATCTACGCACGCGACCAGGGTTAGGCTCAAGCCAACGGTTAGACCGCGCCACAGACGGCGATGTCCTTGAATTCGTTGATTCTGCATAGAGAGCCCCGCAACACGATTGGTGGTCGCAAACGACCGTTTTGACGCACTAACTTCGAACCTGAGCAAGCAATTCTGCCTATGGATCCGCACCTCAACGGCGTCTTGTACTACGGTCCTAAAACCGATAGTGAATCCGCGCCGACACCATGCCAGCCCAATGCGCCGCCAGCGCCATCTGCCGATTGTCTAGGCCAGAAAGTGGAAACAAAATGCCGCTATGCAGGGCGATACCAAAGCCATCGCGGCTCCAATAGTCCACGCTGGGATCGATTTCGACACCCAAAGGCCGGGCCCCGCCGGGCGTGGAACTGGCATACAGCGCCGTGGAAGCCACTGCAGCTACACGCAAATCAAGACGTCCGGCGCCAAAGTCCGCCCAGCGCCAGCGCGCGTGAGGCCGCAGGTAGGCCGCATCGGTGACCGTGCCTATCAGGTTGCGAAACAGAATCTCGTCGACGTGAAAATCTGGGTGGAAATGAAAGTCGTCGGCGCGGTTGTCATGGGGGACATTGACTTGACCGGCCAGGAAATCCCCAGGTTTTCCATAGGAAAGCAGACCATTGCCCGGTGGCGAAAAGCCCGGCGCCGGATCGCCTGAAGCCACGCCCGCATCGACGCCAATGCCCAGACCCTGCTGCAAATTGCCCCATTCTTGTTGCAGTGCAGCACCCCATTGCTGCGCCTGCACAGAGGTTCGGTACAGAACGCCCGGCATGAGACTCGGCTGGTCGACTTGGGACCACAGGTAGGCGCCTTCCAACTCAATCCTCCAGTTTTCCTGGACATAGCGCAACCAAAGGTCACTCGCAGCGGCGCGAAGATGGCGAGGAATCGCTTGGGCCGCAGTAGGTTGCACAACTGAGGTGGGAAATGCCACATCCTGCCACTGATAGCTGCCCGACAGGCCGTAGTCCAAGGTCGACTGACCCGCCGATAAACGCCGTAAAATCGCATCCTTGCCCCGCCACTGCAGGAGTGCCACCGTCGCTGAGCGCACATCGCTTTGCGGGTCGAGGTCTAAGAAACGCCCGGTTGCCTGGGCTTGGGACTGGACGCTAACACCTGAGAAATCATAGGCAACTGCAAGCAAATGGCCAAAGAGCGGACTGACCAGGGCGATGCGGTCGGCGGCGTCCCCGGTATTGCAATCGGCACAATCGCCACCGTGGCTCAGCAGGCCCATCCCCCAGTGACTGCCCATGCGTCCGGCGGCCAAAACACCAAAGGGCAGAAGCACTTCGCCCCAGGCACGCCGCAGGACGACCGTTGTTGCTTCGCCCGTGCCCGCCGTTCCAGCTGGCGCATTGTTGAGCACATCTAGGCGCATACGAAAGGCCACCTGCCCGCCCGGCGCGTGCACCGCAACGTCGCTGCGCCCGCGAAAATCGGTGCGGTAAAGCCACTGGCCTTTGGGGTCGCTGAGCGGCACGGCGAACAACAGCGCGCCCGAAGGCGTGGGGCCGCGGTCGAGGTCGAAATTGTATAACCCCTCGCTGCGCATCCGAAAATCGCCATGCACATCGACCCAGGTTGCCGGCCGATTCTGCAGGCCAACACCCAGTTCGCCAAAGGTCGCAGCACTTGGGTCCAGCGGATCCCAGGCCAGGGCCAGAGCCGGCCACACCAAGTTGGCCACCATAGCAAATGCTATCCAGTTCAAACGGTTGTGACTCATCGCCCCTCCCGCAAGAATTGGCCCAGGGCGCGGTTGGACTCGGCGACGGCTTCTAGCATGGGGAAGTGGCCGCAGCGCTCAAACCAGCGCACCCGGACGTCGGGCATGTCGCGTACAAGACGCTCTGCGAATTCTTCAAGAGCGACGCCATCTTGACGGCCCCAAAGGAGCAAGGTCGGCGCGGCGATTTGGCGGTATCGCCCTTGCATCGCCGCAAACCGTTCACCGCGCACCGCAGCCAAAGCCGCCGCCGTGGTGCCGGGGCGTTTGAGCGAAAACACCACGTCATCGAGCAGCTTTTGCGGCACACGGCTGGGGTCAAAGAAGGCCAGCACCAAGCGATCTTCCGGCCTTTCGTCATAGTAGAGCGCAAACAGCGCTTCCCCGAGCCCAGGGACCATAGCCCAGCGGAAGAAAGCCGGAATTTGCTGGTCATAGGCCCAGGCATCGTACAGAGCAAGCCGGGTCACCCGCGTCGGTGCGCGCAAGGCCAAGGCCAGGGCCACGGAACAGCCCCAAGAGTGCGCAACCACAGCGGCTTTGTCGATTCCCAACTGGTCCAGCAGACCAAGGACAATGCGGGCCTGGGCGTCGGGCGAGTAGTCGCCCTCAGGTCGGTCAGTCCAGCCGAAACCCTTGAGATCCAGGGAAATAAGCCGGTGGTCCTTGATCAGTTCCGGTTCGACCAAGCTCCACGTTTCCAGCGAACTGGCAAAACCGTGAATCAGCACGACCACGGGGCCCTGACCGACGTCGCGGTAGCGAACGCGCACGCCATCAATCACGTGAAAACTCGCGGCCTTGGGCTCACCTGGCATCGCGCCTTGATGGTGCGCCAAGCAGCCTGCCAGCGTAACAGCCGCAAGCAAGGCGGTGATCAGCCTTACCGTCAAAGGCCTCAGTGCAAACGCAAAACGTTGCAGCGCGGTGATCTTGCCAAGGGTTCTGATCACTGACCGCCCCCGCTACCGATGCGCCGCACGCTGCTGCACTGAGAAAAATCATCTACATATTCAGTGCTTGCTGCATCTGCGGCCGCCACGGTGCCCAGGCATTCACTGACGAACAGCACCGACCTCAGCGTCGACGGGATCATGCCGATCAAGCGGTCGACGCGCGTTCGCACCCGCAGCACGGGCAGCGTGCCCAGCGGCGCCAGGAGCGAGCCTTGGGCGTCGGCCTTGCTGGTCCAAGTCTCCGTGTACAGGACAGGCATACCCGTCGCGGTACCCGTGACACTGCTGGAAGTAGTCCACGCACTGCCTGTTTGCAAAGGGAATTGCAGCACGACCACCGGAGGCGTGTAGGTCAGTTCGGTCTTCTGCAGACCATCGGTCGGCGAGGCGACGCCTAGCAGGAGCAACGTCGAGTCCGTCACCTGAAAAATACCCAACAAGTCGCTGCTTTCTGCCAACTGCGAGACGTAGGTCGCGCCAGTGAAGGCGGCGGCATACCACGCGCCGGTGATGGGCAGTGTCTTGAGCTGTAAGTCATGGTCGCCAGTCAGGGTTTTTGCCAGATCCCACTGCAAGCTGCCGTCAGCCTGGGCAGCACCCGCAACGGCAAAGGTCGCATTGCTGGCCGCGCGCCACTGCGCCGTCGCGCCGACAACCACGGGCATTTCAGCCCGGGTGACAACGCCGTCGTGATTGGGCACACAACTTCCTGGGATAATTTGACTATCTGCAGGGGAACCATCTGCCGTGCCCACCCCTTGGTCGCCCTTGGCACCATCGGCCGTCGCCACGTCTGCGGACACGGAGCCATCGGTCGGGACGGCTGCCCCATCTTGGCCACCGGCGGTAGTACCGTCCGCATACTTGCTGCTATCATTGGAGAAGATGACGTCAGCCCCCGCGTTAGCCACAGGCGCGCAGGTGTGGTCGGCCTGGCAGACGCCACTGGCGCAATCGGCAGCCACCGTGCAGGCCGCGACACTACTAGCACTGCTGCAAGCGGACAGGCCTGCGCAGAACAAGAGACCGATGGCGGTCAAGGCCTGATATCGCCCAAACCTACTGAATAAAAACTTGTTTTGCGTCAGCGCGTTCATCAAGACCCCGATCATCGGCAACGGAGAGGTTGCTACGGTAGTCCGCCAGCGACGGCGGGGAAAGACCAGCACGCCAGGGCGGCTCGCTCTCCTAACACCAAAGTGCCTACTGCAGCGCAGCAACCGCGATGGCTGGACCAGGGTAACTGCCGCGATCCAAGGTGTCAAGCGTTTTTGTGCAGTGCAGCAATTTCACTTCTTGCAGGCGCGAAGGCGGCGCTCTTGGGGCTTGCCCTGGCACCATCGGCCTGCTACAAGGCCTGATCGCAGCGACCTTCGATCGCGCGGAGCCTACTGTGATCGTCAAGAAATACGCCAACCGTCGCCTCTACGACTCAGCGCAGAGCCGCTATATTACGCTGGAGGAACTCGCGGGGAAGATTCGCGAAGGCCACGAGGTGCGTGTCGTCGATGCGACCACAGACGCCGATCTTACCCAGACGACGCTGGCACAGATCATCCTGGAAGGCCGCGGCGCCGCTTATCTTTTGCCGATTCCGCTCCTGCAGCAATTGGTGCGCCTCCAAGACGACGCACTGGCCGAGTTCTTCGGCCGCTACCTGACCGTCGCCTTGGATACCTGGCTAAGGGCGCGGCAGACAAGTCAACAAGTTTCTCAATGGAATCCGTGGCTTGGCCAAGCATTGCAGCAAGTGGGTCGCGTCGTCCCCGGTTGGCCCTTTAGCAGTGCAGCCCCCTCGCCTCCGCGTCCCTGGGGTTCGCCGTATGGGCCCGGCCAAGCGCCAGAAACCGCTTCGCCCGAGGCTAATTGGCAAGCATCCCAAGCAGCTGCACAGGCTGTGGCCCAGGCGGTCGCGCAGGCGGAGGCGGCCGATCGCGCCGATCTGCAAAAGGCTGCTGCGCAGTATGTCGCACAAAATCCTGATACAGTTGGTTTTTCTCAGCCTGGCCCCGCCGGCCCGTCCTCTGCACCTGCTCAGCCTCTGGCCGACGACCTAGCCGCCCTGCGCCGCGAACTGGCCGAGTTGCGCACCGCAGTTGCAGCAAACAAGCCCAAGCGTGGCCGACCGGCAAAGACAACTCCTAAATAAAAACAGTGCTTTAAATTATTTTGCTGCAGTGCAACAAAATTGTCTTGACAACAGCTCCAGGCGCGCCTACCTTGAGGTTGTCGATGGGCGGGCGCCACGGTGGTGCCCAAAACCCGCCGACGGTTTGGCTCGCGACGAGCCCTGTCTTAGCGGAAGTTGCCTCGTTAAGTTGCGGACTTCCAGAGACAATCGAGGGCGCCCGTCGCCCTGCCTTCCAGAGGATGCCATGGTGGACAAGACGACTTCCCAGAACAGCGCTAACCAGAACACGACTTCGCAGCCGCAACAAAATGCTTCGGCCCAGCCGGAAGCAGCGACGCGCGGTGTGTTCCCGACCTTTGACCCGACCAGCCTGTTTGATGCCAGCAAGTGGCTGGATCCAAACAAGGTGGTTGAGGCCGTCCAGCAACTCGGCGGCCAGAACTGGTCGCAGGCGTGGGGCAACCTGCAGAACCAGTGGACCGCGCCGTACAAGCACGTGATCGACGAGCAAAAGCGCCTGATGGAAGCCCACTTGGGCCGCACTGCCGCGATGGAGACTCAGTGGTCGGCCGGCGAGCAGAAGGCCGTCGAACAGGTGCAGGCCGGTGTCGACGAAATGGCGCGTCTGACCAAGGCTGGCGTGCAGTACTGGGCGACACTGGCTGTGCAGAACCGCGCCAATGTCGGCGAATTGGTCAAGCGCATGAGCAACTTCGGCCAGACAGCTGCCTAGTACACGTAACCCCAAGTCCTTCACGGGTTACCGCAAAGGACTTCGGCTTTGAGGTACCAGTTTCGGCACTCGCCAGTGTACCGGTCTCGCGCAGGCCCACAGACTGGCGACACGAGACGACCGCGTCGCGGTGGTTCCGCTCCAAGGGCCTTGTTGCCTAGGCGGAATCGCCGCGACGATGGTGTCTTTCTTATCAACGGCTTAGACCGCTGGCCAGCGCACACGCGCGTGAGCTTAACGGCGGGATGCCCGGCGATAATCCCTGCTAAATTAGACAGTTCACTCCTTGGATATCAACCCAGTACAGGTGAGCCCATGTGGACCCCGATGCCCCCATCAGTCGCCAAGTTGCACGAACACGGTCTGCTCGGTGACCGCGCGCCCAATCTGGCTGCAACGCCCAAAGACACTGTATTTATAGATGGTACTGCGAGCCTGTACCACTTCCGCCCCCAGGTCGCGACTTCGGGGCAAACCAACGCCAGCACGGCTGCGGCGCCGGTGCTCGTGGTGCCGTCGCTGATCAATCGCTGGTTTGTCGTAGACTTGCGCCCGGGCTTTAGTCTGTGCGAAGCCCTGGTGCAGGCGGGCCTGGACACTTGGTGCTTGGACTGGGGCGTGCCCGAGGCGGAAGACCGCTATATTACGTGGGATGACCTCATCGATCGCCTGGATCGCATGGTGCGCCGGGTGCAGCGCGAGACGGGTGCGCCGCGGGTCTCCTTGCTCGGCTACTGCATCGGCGGCACGCTCTGTGCGGTAGAGACGGCACTTCATCCCGAGCGGATCGCGGGCCTCATCAACCTAGCAGGACCTTTCGATTTTTCAAAGATTGGCAAGTTGGGCCAGATGACCCAACCGGCTTGGTTCGATGGCGACGCGATCGCCGCGGCGGGCAACATGGGTGCCAGCGAAATGCAGGCTGGTTTCCAGGCATTGCGCCCGACTGCTTCGATCTCCAAGTGGATTCAGCTGGCCGATAAGTCCCATGATTCTAGGGCTGTCGAGAGCTTTCTCGCCCTGGAAGCTTGGGCCTCGGACAATATCCCGTTTCCCGCGGCGGCCTACGGCGTATGGATTCGCGATTTCTACCAAGGAAACAAGCTGATTGCCGGCGAGCATCGCGTCCACGGCCGTCAGGTCGACCTCAAGGCCATCACCTGCCCGGTGTTGACCGTGGTCACGGAGCGGGACGAGATCTGCCCGCCCCTGGCAGCCAAGGGGCTGCAATCGTGTGTAAGTAGTCAGGATTGTCAAACGCTGACGGTGCCGGGCGGCCACGTCGGCGCGGTGATTGGCCGCATGGCCAAGGTCCATCTTTATCCGCAAATGGCCGCTTGGTTGTTGGAGAAATCATGAAGCTCAGTGATCTCAAGATTATCGTCACCGGTGGCGCTGCCGGTATGGGTGCCCACTTTGCGCAGCAATTGCATGCTGCAGGTGCACAAGTAGCTGTTGGCGACGTCGACGAAGCACGGCTGGCCCTACTGCCGGCGGGGATCCATCGGCAGAGGCTCGATGTAAGCCAAGAGGCTGATTGCATTGCATTTGTCGCGTGGGCCGCAGCGCAGATGGGCGGGCTCAACGGTTTGGTCAACAATGCCGGAGTCTTGCGCGACGGACTGCTAGTCAAGAAGGACCGCACCACCGGTGCAGTTGTCAAGATGAGCCAGGAAAACTGGAACAAAGTCATTGGTATCAACCTGACTGGCGCCACCCTGATGGTGCGCGAGACGGTCGCTTGGATGGTCGAGAACGGCCAACGCCCGGGCGTCATCGTCAACATGTCGAGCATCGCCCGCCACGGCAACCGTGGTCAGTCCAACTACGTGGCCGCAAAGGCTTCTTTGGCCGCGAACACCGTCACTTGGAGCCGGGAGTTCGCGCCGTTTGGCATTCGCGTCTGTGCCGTAGCCCCGGGCATGGTCGACACGCCGATGACCCAAGGCATGAATCCTAAGGCGCTAGAGGCCTTTATCGCGCAGATCCCCGTCGGTCGCATTGGCACGCCGGACGACCTATGGCTCGCTGTCAGATTCTGCATTGAATGCGACTACTTCAACGGCCGCACCATGGACGTTGACGGCGGCTGCTCGTTCTAAAAGCGTAGGTCTTGGGCAGAACTCGCCGCAGCTAAGCGGACTTGGACACATTTTGGTCCAGTCCTCTTGGTCTGCGGCGCTGCCGTTTTTGCCCTTCGTTTGCTAGGGTCGACACTGGGTCAAGCACGGCCGGTCCAGGCCAGGCGTAAGGACACGAATGTCAGCCAATCGCGCAGATTCAGACGGGTTTATCGACACGGAGGCCAAAAAGCCGTCGGCACTCGCCGGGGTACCGTCTCAGTTGGGCGAAGGGGAGCGAGCCCAGATTGCTGCGGCTGCACAATACCTAGAGTCCCCTGGTTTCCTTTTGCGAGCCGCGGCGTTGCTCGGTCGACCGGCCGAGTCGCTGATGGCGCGGCTTCCTGCCCGATTGCAAAAGGGCGTCGCGCGCGGCGTGCAAGCTGGACTGGAAAAAGCGTTAGAATTCGCGATCCAATCGATTTCCTTGCCTGCGGCTGCCGGGCGCTTGGGCCAACTGGGGCACGACAGCGCACTGCACACCGCAGCGGCGGCGGCAACGGGCCTGATTGGCGGCTTCTTCGGCGCGGCGAGTTTGCCCGTAGAAATGCCGATCACCACGGTTCTGATGCTGCGCGCCATTGCCCAAGTTGCCCAGGATTGCGGGGCCGATCTCCAGGATCCGGCGGTGCGCCTTGAGTGCCTGCAGGTGCTGGGCCTGGGCGGTCCCAGAAACGACAATGCGAGCGTACAAGCTGAGGAAAAACAAGATCCTGTCGCGGTTGAGTCGGCCTACTACGGTGCCCGCCTAGGCCTCGCGATGGCCATGCGGTCGGCAAGTCAGTATGTCGCGCGGGCCAGCGCGGCTGAGCTCAGCGATGCCGTAGCCCGGGGCACCGCACCAATTCTGGTCAAGCTGCTGGGGCAAATCGCCAATCGTTTCCAGGTTGTCGTCGGCGAAAAGGCTTTGGCACAGGCCGTTCCTTTGCTAGGCGCTGCGTCAGGCGCTGCGCTCAATGCCGCCTTTATGGAACACTTTCAACATGTTGCTCGACACCACTTCACCCTACGCAGCCTGGAGCAACGCCATGGCGAATCGGCCGTTCGGGCGGCGTATGCAACCGCCATGCCGCCGCCGCGAGGGACGAAATAACCATAGATTCAAGGCATTATCCGGAGATTCGACCTCACTTGCTGACCATTGAACGGCGTTGACAAAGGTCCGGCGTTGCGCATACTTCCGCCGCGCGGCCCTGGGATGCCGCACAGGGAGACTCAGATGAAACCAAGCAATTACCAGCAGTGGACGCTCATCGCCCTGAGCGCGCTCGGCTTGACTGTCAGCGCGTGTGGCGGGGCCCAGTTCGCGCGCAATCCGAATGCGCCTAAGTACAAGGCTTTACCGGTCAAGACTGAAGTTGTCCTGGCCGCCACGGCGGGCGAATTGCCACAACCTGTCGAGGAACTCGGCACGTTTCAAAGCGAATCTAAGCAAGGGGAAGCCGATCGCGCCAAGGTGACCGAAGAATTCAAGTCCAATGCGCGGCGCTTTGGCTGCGATGCCCTGGTGGGTCTGCAACTCAAGGACGATGAGCGCAAGGCCACCCGTACTGTGCAAGTCCGCGGCGATGATGGTAAATACCATGGTCAGCCTCAGGAATTCACGACCCACGTCTACGTGTGGTCGGCTGGATGCGTGAGAACCCAAAAGCAGACTCAGGCAGATAAGGTCGCGCCGGTCAAGGCAAAACCCTAACTCCAGCACAGAGAGTGGCCAGCCGCGCGGGAAGGGCTTACACTGGCGCACTGCGCGCCTTGCCGGCCCAGCTGCGGAAGCCATGCCCACTGAATTGCCTGAAATTGTACAGAAAACGCCCGTGCATGTCGACCTAAGCGTCGTCGTTCCGGTGTACAACGAGCAGGAATCCCTGCCCGCGATGCATGAGGCTCTAAGTAAAGCCCTGAATCCATTAGGACTTTGCTGGGAAGTGATCTACGTCGACGACGGCAGCAGCGACGGCAGTGTCGCCCTGCTCAAGCAATACGCCGCGGCCGACCCAAAGGTCGCGGTCATCTGTTTTCGCCGTAATTTCGGACAGACAGCAGCCATGGCTGCCGGGTTTGAGCACGCCCGGGGCGAGGTGGTCTTTCCCATCGATGCGGATTTACAGAATGATCCTGTAGATATTGCCCGTATGCTTGCCAAGCTCAACGAAGGCTTTGACGTAGTCGCTGGCTGGCGTGAAAAGCGAAAAGATGCCTTTCTAACCAAGACCTTACCCTCGCGCATTGCCAACCGACTCATCGGCCATGTCACCGGGGTGCCCTTGCACGACTATGGCTGCACGCTCAAGGCCATTCGCAGAGAAGTCCTGCAAGACGTTCATTTGTATGGCGAAATGCATCGCTTCCTCCCCGCTTTTGCCCACTTGGCCGGCGCGCGCATCACCGAAATGCCCGTCTTGCACCATGCACGGCGCTGGGGCACCAGCAAGTATACGCTTTCTAAGACTTTTCGCGTAATCCTCGATTTGATTACCGTGCGATTCTTGGCTGCGTACGCCACCAAACCCATCTATTTCTTTGGGCGATTCTCCTTTTGGAGCTTCGGCATCGCCACAGCGTGCATGGGCTGGACCTTGGTCAATCGCTTCGTCGGCCACATCTTCGTCAAGGATCAGCCCCTGTTCTTAGTAGGAATCTTCTTTGCAATCGCCGGATTGCAGTTTCTGCTCTTTGGCTTGTTGGCCGAAATGAACATGCGAACGTACTACGAAAGTCAGGGTAAACCTACGTATTTTGTCCGCGAACGCCTGAACTGCCAAGCCCCGGAGCGGCGGAGAGCGAGCTAGCGCATGTGTGGCATTGCCGGCTGGGTATCGACGCTGCCTTGGCGTTTTACCCCTGAATCTCCTAGCATTTTGACGGCGATGCAGAACGCCATCGCCCATCGCGGGCCCGACGACAGCGGACAATACCTCGATGCGCCCCTGGACAGACCGGGAGGCGTGGCGCTGGGTTTCCGGCGGCTGTCCATCGTCGATCTGGACGGTGGGCATCAGCCAATGGCCAATGAAGACGGCCAAGTCTGGGTCGTTTTCAACGGCGAGATTTATAACCACCAGCAATTACGCCAGGAACTGATCGCCGCGGGCCATCAGTTTACCAATCGCTGCGACACCGAAGTGCTCCTGCACGGCTGGGAACAATGGGGCGCGGCGCTTTTGCCCCGTCTTTCCGGGATGTTTGACTTTGCCCTTTGGGATGGCCACAAGAGGCAACTGCTCCTCGCGCGCGATCGATCCGGCAAAAAGCCTTTGTTTGTTGGGATGATCGATGAAGGGCGCACCCTGGTCTTTGGCTCGGAACTGACGGCGGTGACGGCCCATCCAGCCGTGCCACGCGAGGTCGACCCCTTGGGGCTGCAGTCCCTGTTTTTGTTCGACTATGTGCCTTCGCCGCGGACGATGCTGCAGCACGTGGCGGCAGTGGAACCGGGGACTTGGTGGCTGTGGACGGCGCGCGACGACGGAAAGGCGCGGCTGGAAGTGGCGGACTGGCACCCACCGGCCCCGGCCCAGCCAGAAATCGAAAAACTGAAGGAATCTGAAGCACTGGATGAACTCGACCGGCGTATCATGCGCGCCACCCAAGACCGGTTGATGGCCGAAGTGCCCTTGGGCGTGTTCCTGTCGGGGGGCATCGACAGTTCGTTAGTGGCGGCGCACGCGGCTCGTCTCCAACCGAATCTGCAAACGTTTTCCATCGGTTTTGCGGACAAGAGCTACGACGAATCAGGGCACGCCCGCGCCGTGGCTCGTCACCTGGGGACGCGTCACCACGAGCGCATCTTGAACCCTGCGGATTGCTTAGATGTTCTTCCGCAGCTGCTCAGCCAGATGGACCAACCGCTGGCCGATGCGTCGATCGTGCCGACTTGGCTGCTGTGTGGATTCGCCCGGCCGCATATTACCGTGGCGCTGGGCGGAGATGGCGGCGACGAATGGTGGCACGGCTACCCGACGTTTTACGCCCACACGGTGGGCAAGGTCGTGGATGTGCCTGGTATGCAACGGCTTCAGCCATGGATTGCTCGGGCGGTGCAGCGAATTCCCGTGTCCAGCGGCTATTTGGCCTTAGACTTTCAAATCAAACGCTTTGTCGCGGGGCTGGGCTATCAGGGCGGCTTGCGGCACATCGCTTGGATTGGTGGGCTCGAGCCGAGGCAGTTGGCGCGGGTGCTAGCGCCCGATTTGCTCAGCGCCGTTGCCCAGAACAACCCTTTAGAATCATGGCTTCCGCGACTAGACCCCCTGCGGCAAGTGGCCCAGATTTGGCAGGCGTGGCAGCAAGTTGCCCGCGACGATGGCGATGCGCTGGCCGGGCTGTATGCGCGATTCTACTTGGCAGACGGGGTGTTGCAGAAGGTGGACCGCGCCTCGATGCTGCACAGCCTCGAAGTGCGCGCGCCGTTGCTCGACAACGCTGTGGTCGACTTGGCACGTTCACTGCCGAGCAAGTACAAGCTGCGCCTGCGCACTACCAAGAAATTGCTACGAGAATTGGCCAAGCGCTACTTGCCCGATGCCATCACCCAGAGGCCCAAGCAAGGGTTCGCTGTGCCTCTGGCAGCTTGGCTGCGTGGGCCGTTGCAGCCGTGGATGCGCGATACCCTTGCAGATTTGCCGGCGGGCCTGCATCGCCAAGGCGTCGAGGCGCTCATCAGCGAACACGTGGCGGGGCGGGCCGACCATCGCAAGCCCCTGTGGGCTCTTCTGAGTTTTGTCACGTGGCATCGCAGGGTTGTGCAGGGTCTGCATGGCTGAGTCGCCGCCGCTGGCCTTGGCTATCGACCTGCTGGCGCCCCTGGCCCGACTGGCCTTGGTCGATAGCCGTGGCGTCCGCGATGAGCGCCGTTGTGCCGTAACGGCCACTGAAGACATTGAAATTAATTTACAATCGCTGATGGATGCTGCAACCGTCCTCCGCCAGCGCAACCCGATGGCCCCCACGCGGGTCGGCGTCGCTGTCCACCCCAGCTTTGTCCGGGCAGGACAGGAGTTGCCGACGTGGAACAACGGGATCAGTGATTTTCTCAACCGTCTCGGTGGTTTGCGTCAGGAGAAGGGGCCGGTGCCGACGGTGACGGTTCAGCGCCGTGTCGTCGCCATCGCCCAAGGCGAGTTCGCTGATAGGACTGAGAACGGCCTGTACATCAGCCTCGATCAGGACCTCGATGGAACGGCCTGTTTGGACGGTCATTTCCCCGCCTGGCTGCCCAGTGCTTGGCATTGGCCCGTGGACCCTTTAGGCCCCATTTGTGCTTGCGGCGCAAGAGGTTGCTTGGGCACTTATGCCAGCGACCAGGCCCTAGACAACTTGGCCCAGCGATTCCAAATGCCGCGCAATCAACCGGCAAGCGATGAACGAGACCTTGGCCTGCGCAGCGAACTGTCCTGGCGTGCGGCGGCCGGCGAGGCTCAAGCGCTTGAATTACAAGGAAGAGCAGCGCGTGCTGTGGGGCAAGCGCTCGGCCAAATGGCGCGGGTGCTCGGGGCGCGTCACGCGGTGGTGCACCTCGGCAATATTGGGCAAACTGCCGAGATTCTCACTATTATCGCTAGCGTTGCGCAGGCGTGCGCGGGCTTTGCCATCACCGTGACCGCGGCCCGGCTGGGACCTGACGCGGCGCTGCTCGGCAGTCTCCGGCCACGCTCCTAGGACCAACCAGTCAGAAACGTGGCGACTTAACCGCCTGGACTGATTAGATTCCTGCTGGTGGGCCAGCGTCCCTTACGGCAGTCCAAGGACCCTCAGTACGTCGTCCAGCACAGCGACCTGAAAGGCACGCAGGTGGACCAGCAGCAACCAATCGTAGACCATGAAGAGCATGAAAATCCCAATCACTGCAAGTGGTTGGTTGCGTCGTCGCCACAGGATCCAGGTGCCCAGGGAAACCAGGGTCATCTTGAACACGACAAAGGCCACCGGTCGATTGAGCACAAGGTCGGCCAAAAGCGGATTGCCTTCAATGGCTAAGCCTGTCCGCACCCACAGTACGGTCAGCACAGCGTCGATGGCATTGAGCACGATGACTGCGGCGACAATTCCATGAAGCCATCGATATTGTTGGTTATTACCCACCCATGCCAACTGGGGCTCTGGGGCCCCTTGCGCGTCTGGGTCGGAGCCTCGTTTAGGCAGCGGCGCTGGAGCCATGAGCGACCTCTAGGTCCACGGATGTAATTTCAACGACTTACACTTTGTAGTACACGCAGACAATAGTTTAATATTCTTCAGGATTCTCTCATTTTTGCCCCAACACGACCTGAGCAGCGCCAGATGGCCCGGCAACAGTCACACGTGGTTTTTGCGGCAATTCACGAAACAACGATGTTATTTCATAAGGTTATCGCCGTGTATACCACAAGCACAACCCCTTGAAATTCCAACAAACCTACCAAGAGCCCAGCCTCCCCGTGGCCCTCGGTCCGCCTCTTGCGCTGTCCCGCAGCCGCCGCCCCGGTGACGGTCTTGTGACCGTTCTTGATCCAGATCAAGCCCCTAAGCATTGACGCTGTCAAGGACTTTCCATTAAGAACCTAGGGTGCAAACAGTCAGCCCACCTCCGGGTAGTCTGTCTGTCGATGCCGCCCGACACGCCGGCTGGTAGCCCGGTTATCTTAGCCCGAGTCGGCCCTTTGCCTTTGCCCGTGCCAGCCCCACACCTGGCGTGCCCTTTGATAGGCTATGAATAGGACTCAGATTTCGACCTGTTGATCAGGGTCCCCGAGGGGACTCGGAGGCACGCCATGAGTTGGACAACGCGCGCTTGGTTCTTGCAAACCCCTGGAAGTCCTCTGGAATGCCGCGACTTCGACCTCGGCGAGCCTGGGCCTGGCCAGGCCATCGTGCAAGTGCTGGCCTGTGGCTTGTGCCACACGGATCTCGGCTACGCAGACGGCTCGGTGCGCCCGAACCACGCATTACCCTTGATTCTTGGCCATGAAGTGGTCGGCACAGTCGTCGCGGCTGGGCCCGATGCCCAGCATAGGGTCGGCCAACCGGTGATTGTTCCTGCTGTCTTGCCCTGCGGCACCTGTGCTTTCTGCCTAGCCGGTCGCGGCAACGCCTGCCCCAAGCAGACGATGCCCGGCAATGACGACCACGGTGGCTTCGGCACGCACCTCAAAGTCCCTGTTGCTCCATTGGTTTCTCTTGCTGGAGCCCCGGCTGGCTTTGACCTGCGCCCCTTGGCTGTCGTCGCCGATGCAGTGTCTACCGCTTGGCAGGCCATCCGGCGGGCGGGCGTGCAGGCCGGCGATGCCGTGGCCGTGGTCGGCGCGGGTGGCGTTGGTGGCTATACTGCGCAAATTGCAAAGGCTTTGGGTGCCCACGTTGTCACTTGCGATGTCAGTGCCCAGCGCCTGAGTCAGAGCCGAGAACTCGGGGCCGACTTGGTCATCGATGTCAGCGACAAGCCCGTCAAGGATGTTCGCAAAGAAGTCCAAGGCTTTGCCAGCAGTGTCGGTGCCGGCACGCTCAATACGAAGATCTTTGAGTGCTCGGGCACGCCGGCCGGTCAGTCGTTGGCCTTTGCCTTTCTCGGCCGCGGCAGCACCTTGGTTCAGGTCGGATTCACCCCGAAAACCGTAGAGTTGCGCTTGTCCAACCTCATGGCCTTTGACGCAACCGTTCATGGCACCTGGGGCTGCCCGCCGGAGCAATATGGCCCGGTGCTCGACCTCATCTGGCAAGGCAAGGTGCGCCTGGATATTGGTTTAGAATTCGCAGGGATGAGCCGCATCAACGAACTGCTCGCCGACATGGCCGCCCACCGCCTGCAAGCACGCATGGTCTTGGACCCACTTCGCTAGTCATTTCCATTGGATTATCAGGAGTTTATCGATGAATTTGCTCAACCACGACCTCGTCCCCGACCAACCCTTTGGCCACATCCGCTACGAAGAGCGCCCCGTGCTCGGCCGCGACGGAAAGCCGGTCGAGGACCTGCACAACATCTGGATTTTCCTTGATAATGAGAAGCAGCTCAACTCCTACACGACCAGCGCCGTCAAGGAAGTCATTCTAGGCCTGCGTCGCGCCAGCTGCGACCGCAACTGCGTGGCCGTCATCTTCACGGCAGTGGGCGACAAGTCCTTCTGCACGGGAGGCAACACCGCGGAATATGCCAGCTATTACGCCGGCCGTCCCTTGGAATACCTGCAGTACATGCGGTTGTTCAATGACATGGTGACCAATATCCTCTTGTGCGATAAGCCCGTGATTTGTCGAGTCAATGGCATGCGCATCGGCGGCGGCCAAGAGATCGGCATGGCTTGCGATTTCTCGGTCGCGGGCGACCACGCGCGTTTCGGCCAAGCTGGCCCCGTGCATGGCTCGGCCCCGGACGGCGGCTCCACGGACTTTCTCGACCTCTACGTGGGCGTAGGCAAAGCCGCAGAATCCTTAGTTCTTTGCGATCCGTGGTCGGCGCAAAAGGCCGCGCGTTTGGGCATTGTCAATGAAGTCGTGCCGGTGTACCGCAAGGCGGACGGCACCTTTATCGCCAATCCCTTTGTGATTACAGACCGATACGTCGACGAGTTTGGGCGCATCGTCCACGGCGAGTGGGCCACCGGGGCAGCCAAGGCCCAAGCCTCTGAAACGGTAAAGGCTTGCACCGTCGACCTGTCGCGCCTAGACACAGCCGTGGACGCCTTGGCGACCAAACTGCTGATGACCTTCCCAGATTGCACGCGCAAGACTCTGGAATCACTGCGTAAAAAGAAGCTCGAAGCCTGGTATCGCAACAGCGAAACCAACCGCAGTTGGCTGGCCTTGAACATGAACACCGAGGCCCGCGCCGGCTTCCCGGCCTTCCACTACGGCGATCGCAGTGAGCGCGAGATCAATTTCGTGTTGCTGCGTCAGCGTTTAGCCCAGGGCGCCGTCTTCGACGAGGCGCTGATTCGCGAGGTGCTCCCGCCGTCGGCCGTGAAGGCGATGGACGCCGAGAAACAGTAAAATTAGCAACGGATTCAAGGGGCGACGTCCACCCACCCGGACCCGCCAAAGGCCATGGCCATGCCCGAAAACCTGCACCTGCAGCACCTGCGCTGCGAAACGCACGACGGCCTGCTGGATTTGTGCATCGACAAGCCCAAGGGCAACGTCTTCGATGGCGCGTTGATGCGTGAACTCGAGGCGGCGCTTAGCCATTTTGCCAGTGACACGGCGCTGCGCCTGGTCCTGCTGCGCGCGGCGGGGTCGCACTTCTCCTTTGGCGCCTCGATTGAAGAGCATCAGCCGGACCAAGCCGCGGGCATGCTCAGGCAATTTCATAGCCTTATTCGCAAGATTGCGCTGTTCCCGGTGCCGGTCGCGGTGTTGGTGCAAGGCAAATGCTTGGGCGGCGCCTTCGAAGTGGCCTTGGCTGCAACCTTTGTCCTGTGCACGCCCGATGCCAGCTTTGCTTGTCCGGAGATTCATCTGGGCGTTATTCCTCCAGTTTTGGGCGTCCTTGGTCCTCAGCGCCTCGGCGGGCCTCTGGCCGAACGCCTGCTGCTGACGGGCGCGCCGCTCGATGCCCAGGCGGGACTGCAGGCGGGCTGGGTGAGCACCTTGGTTTCGCAGCAAGAACCGCACCGCGATGCCGTGGCTTGGTACCGGACGCACCTGCAACCCCGCTCAGCGCTTGCAATTCGCGTGGGTCTGAAATTGGCGCGGCAGCCGGTGCAGGCTTTGTGCGCAGAGCCCCTCGACCAGGCTGAAGCTCTTTACTTACAGGAACTTCTCCCAAGCCACGACGGCAATGAAGGCATCGCAGCCTTTCTCGCCCGGCGCGCGCCCCTGTGGACCCATAGCTAAGCAACTACAATTGCTTGTATTTTGCTATTTTCGCTCGCTGAGATCAGGAGGACCCCCATGCCGACCATGACCTGGCCCCAAGACGCCGACACCGTGCAACTCGTTGCATTAGCTCGTCAATGGGTCGATGACCTTAACCTCACCGCCGTGCGTCAGTGGAAGGCGGAGCAACCGGGCCGTCTGGCCATCGGTCACCTGCCCATCTATGCGCCGCGACCGATTCTGGAAGCCGTCGGCGTGCTGCCCGTGGCTGTGTTCGGCGGTGGCGACCAGGTCGACATCATCCGTGGCGACTCGTATTTCCAGAGTTATATCTGCCATATCCCGCGCAGTACCATCGAATTGGCCCTGGGCGGTCAGTACGATTGCCTCGATGGCATGATGTTCCCGTCTATTTGCGACGTGATCCGCAACCTCAGCGGTATGTGGCGAATGTTGTTCCCAGAACGCTGGAGTTGCTACGTCGACCTGCCGCAGAACTTCGACGCCAAGGTCGGTGGCAAGTTCTATGTCAGCGAATTGCGGCGCATGGCCAGAGAGTTGCACGAACGCGGCGCCCTTGAGCTCACGGACCAGAGGCTGCGCCAGGCCATTGCCGATGAAAATCGCCGGCGTGCGGTCCTACAGCGCCTCGATGACCTGCGGCACAAGGAGCCGTGGAAAGTGCCGGCTTCCGAGGTGTACCTAATTTCGCGGGTCGGCGGCATGATGTTTGCCAAAGATCATGCAGACTTTGCTGAGGCGTACTTGGCCGCGGTGCAGAAGCGTCCGGCGCGGGCCCGCGACAACGTGCGCGTGGTCATGGTCGGTTCGTTCTGCGAGCAGCCGCCCCTTGACCTCTTGAAAACCTTAGAGAAAGCCGGCTGCGACATCGTCGACGACGACCTGCAGTTGGGCATGCGCATGATTGATGGTCCGATTCCGGAAGACACCGATGATCCGCTGGCGGCATTGGCCAATGCCTTCTTGTTTCAAGGTGTTGCCTGTGCGTCGCGCTATATCGCCAATGACGTCAAGGGCCGCCAACTGATTGAAAAGGTACGCTCTTCGGGTGCGGAGGGCGTGGTCTTCTCGGCCGCTAGCTTCTGCGATCCAGCTTTGCTCGACCAACCCATGCTGGAGACGGCGCTGACCAATGCCGGCATTCCCTATACCAGCCTGAAGTTCGCTGAAAATACAGGACAATTCCAGGTGATTCGCGAACAGGCCGGAGCCTTCTCTGACGCCGTCAAGCTCTGGGGCGAACCCACGGGCACCGGTGTCACCACGGCCACTTCTTGCTAATCCGCGACGCGCAGTTCCGCCCCAACCGCTGAACACTTTTCCGTCTTTTCTCGACCCGATGAGGCCCGACATGAGTACCGCCATCCCAATCCGCACGCGCGCCCCGGCGCAAAAGAGCCCAGCGCTGCAGAAGGACGCCAGTCAGGAACGCCAAAAGCAGATGATTGCTCGGCATTTTGAGAAGCTCGCCAATGCGCCGGAGAGCCGAGACAAGGTGTGCTACACCTTCGTGCCCGGAAATCTCACGGAATTGATTGGTTCTTTTGACATGTTGCCGGTTCTGCCGGAAATCAATGCCCTGCAGTCGGGCATGCGTCAGCGTTCGGGCGGCTACATCGCCGAAGCCGAAAAAGCGGGACATTCCGAGGATGTATGCACCTACGTCAAGTGCGACCTGGGCATGATGAAGTCGGGCAACATCAGCCCGACCGGCACTCGCTTGCCCAAGCCGGACCTTTTGCTCCTGAGCTATACCGGCTGCTTCACCTTCTTGAAATGGTTTGAGATTCTTCGCGAAGAATACGGCTGCCCAGTGGTCATGCTGCACGTGCCCTATCAGGAAGGGGGCCATATTACGCCGGAAATGCGCCGTTACGTCGTCGACCAACTCGAGCGCGAAGTCATTCCCGCCATGGAGAAGATCACCGGCAAGCGATTTGACGAAGAGAAACTCCGCGAGAACCTTCGCCTTTCCGCCCAGGCGGAAGACGATTTGGTGGCGGTGTGGGAGTCGGCCAAGCACAAGCCCTCGCCCATCGATGGCTACTTCGGCGGCGTTTACTACATCGGGCCGATTTTCAGTTCGTTCCGCGGCACCCAAGACGCTGTGGACTACTACCGTGAATTGAGGGCGGAAACCGAGGCGCGCATCCGCCGTGGCGAAGGCCCGATGACCCCCGACGGCGTCGTCAGCGAACAGCGCTACCGTTTGGTGGTCGAAGGCCCGCCGAACTGGACGAGTTTTAACGACTTTTGGCACATGTTCAGCCGCGAAGGCGCGGTCGTTGTGGCCAGCACGTACACCAGAGTCGGTGGTCTGTATGACACGGGCTTTCGCCACGACCATCAGCATCCCCTTGAAACACTTGCTGATTACTGCATGGGTTGCTACACCAACCTCAACTTGCCGGGCCGCGTCAGCTTGCTGGAGAAATACGTCAAGGATTACGAGGCGGACGGCTTTCTCATCAACAGCGTCAAGTCCTGCAATTCCTTTTCGGCAGGACAACTTCTGATGCTTCGCCAGCTCGAGCAACGCACGGGCGTGCCGGGTGGCTTCATCGAGTCGGACTTGGTCGACCCGCGCTACTTCTCGCGTTCCAATATCGACAACCGGTTGCAGAGCTATTTCCAGATGCTCGATGCCCGCAAATCCCGCACCGCGTAAGGAGATTGCCATGAAAGTCGTTGTCGGTATCGATCTAGGCTCCACCACCACCAAAGCCGTCCTGCTCGACGAGCACGGCGAAATCGTCGGCCGCGGCATCACCAACAGCCGCAGCAACTACGCCGCAGCTTCGGCCGTAGCGCGCGATGAAGCCCTTACTTCTACAAGGTTTTCTCTGCTGTCCCGCCAACTGGACAGTGTCAGTGGCAACCTCGGCCTCGATGCGCGGGGCACGCTCGAAGCATTGAACCACGCATTCCGCTTGGAGTTGTACCTCGAAGAGCTCGGTGCCTTGCAGGACCGCGTCAATGTGCTCTGTGCCTCCCTGCCCGCCAATGAACACAAGGCGCCACTGACCGAGGCGTCGCGTGAAATTCTCAATGATATGCGGGTACACGCGCCGGATTTGTTCGGCCCGGGTTCGCAGCGAAAATCCGACTTCTTCCGCGATATTGCGGGGGCTCAGTTTATCGCCGGTGCCGAAAGGGCTGCGGTGGACCAACGCGTCGCCTTTGAGCGCTTGGTGGGCCTGTTCGACCGCGCCATCCTTGATATCGAAACCCGCGTTCCAGAACGAGAATTTTCGATTTTGCTACCACGCGCTGTCGACATCGTGCGCCCGGGCGATGGCGGCTCGGACCCCTTGCGTCAAGCCCTGATGACCGCAGCCCTGGCCGCAGCGGGCGAAACGATTGAAGAAGTCGCTTTTGTCGGCACGGGCTATGGTCGCCAGACCCTGCCTTTCCCCAAGGAATGCGTGCGGTCAGAGATCCTGTGCCATGGTCGCGGCGCCCATCGGGTATTCCCGGGCACGCGCACCGTCCTCGACATCGGCGGCCAAGATACCAAGGCAATTCAGGTGGATAACCACGGCGTTGTCACGTCCTTTCAGATGAATGACCGCTGTGCGGCTGGATGCGGGCGCTATCTAGGCTATATTGCAGACGAACTGAACCTCGGTCTGCATGAGCTTGGCCCGCTGGCCTTGAGGGCGCAGAAGATCGTGCGCGTCAACTCAACCTGCACCGTGTTCGCCGGCGCAGAACTCCGCGAAAGACTTGCGCTTGGCCAACGTCGCGAGGACATTCTCGCCGGCTTACACAAGGCGATCCTGCTGCGCGCCATGAGCCTGCTGGCCCGCTCCGGCGGCATTGACAACGAGTTCACCTTTACCGGTGGCGTCTGCAAAAACCCCATGGCAACCAAGCTCTTGCAGGAGCTCGTCATCGAAAACTACGGCAACGGCATCCAGCTCAACGCCCACGCGGACTCGATCTACATGGGTGCGTTGGGCGCGGCGATGTTCGGCCTAGACGACGTCAATGCCGGTCGCGGCGGCATGTTGCCGACTTTTGCCATCAAAAAAGGGTATTTGGCCGATGATGCCCGCGCCCCCTGCGCCGGATGACCGCTCGCCCCTAGGGACCGCTGACCGCCACCGGAGGAACAACCGTGCAAGTGAAACCCATTCAAATTACAGCCGGAATCGATGCCGGAGCCAGCTCCGTCAAAGTCGCCATCATCCGCAGCCGGGCGGGCCAACAGGCCGAAGTGCTGGCCCAAAGCGTGCAGCGAATCCGCCGACGCATCGTCACTGAAGTTGTTGAAACAACGATTGATCAGGCCTGTAACGAGGCTGGTTTGACCCGGGCCGATTTTGACTATATCGCCTCGACCGGTGACGGCGATGCGGTGGAGTTCCACACCGGCCACTTCTACAGCATGACGGCGCACGCGCGGGGGGCCCTTCTCCTCGACCCGACCGTGCGATCTGTGATGGATGTTGGGGCCTTACATGCTCGCGCCATCAAGATGGACGAGCGCGGCAAGGTCCTTGGCCACCGCATGACCAGCCAGTGCGCCAGCGGCTCGGGACAATTCGTTGAAAATATCGCGCGTTACTTGGGCGTGGCCCTGCAGGACGTCGGCCAATTGTCGACCATCGCCGCCAACCCGGAACAGGTCAGCGGCATTTGCGCCGTGCTGGCCGAAACCGACGTCATCAACATGGTGTCGCGCGGCATTTCAACGCCGGATATTCTCAAGGGAATCCACCTTTCCATCGCCGGCCGTCTGGCGCGGTTGCTCAGGGCCGTCAAAGCCGAAGGCGCCGTCATGGTGACCGGCGGTTTGGCCTGCGACGAAGGCCTGCTGCTGGCCTTGCGCGAATCGATCGACGCGCTGGGCAAGGGCGCTGCGCTTGAAGTCCGCGCAGTTCCTGATGGAATCTATGCCGGGGCCTTGGGCGCGGCCCTGCTCGGCGCGTGGCGCTGGGACACCCTCGCCCGCCAAGGACGCTGGGACGTCCTGAGCGCCCACGCGGCCTAGCCATCCATAAACTCTTGAACTTACAAAGGAATGAGCGATGAGCACTACGGATCTCGACACGCTGATTGGTTGGGCTGGACAGTTGACCGAAGAGGAAAAGACGGTGCGCCACACGGTGCGCCAGTTCGTCGACAAGAAGTGCATGCCGCTGATTGGCGAAGACTTTGAGCTCGGCCGCTTTCGCACGGAATTGATTCCCGATATGGCGCAGATTGGCCTGCTAGGCGCTAACCTCAGCGGCTATGGCTGCGCCGGCATCAGCGCCGTTGGCTACGGTCTGGCATGCATGGAATTGGAACGTTGTGACACGGGGTTGCGCAGCTTTGTCAGCGTGCAGACCAGCCTTGCCATGTTCTCGATTTCCAAGTTCGGCGATGAAGCGCAAAAGAGCCACTACTTGCCGAAGATGGCAGAAGGTAAGCTGATTGGCTGCTTTGGCCTGACGGAACCGGGGCACGGCTCCAATCCGGGCGGCATGGCCACGCGCGCGCGCCGCGATGGCGCAGGTTGGCGCCTCAATGGCAGCAAACTATGGATTACCAATGCACAAATCGCTGACCTAGCGATTGTCTGGGCCCGCGAGGTCAAAGACGACGGCCAGCTTGGTACGATTGTTGGCTTTATCGTCGACAAGGACACGCCGGGCTTTTCGGCCCAGGAGATCCACCACAAGGTTTCTCTGCGGGCGTCTTACACCGGCGGGCTCCACCTCGACGAGGTTTACCTGCCTGAATCTGCGCGCTTACCTCAGGGTATGGGGCTGCAGGCGCCGCTGCAATGCCTGGAAGCTGCGCGCTTTGGCGTGGCCTTTGGCGTGATTGGCGCGGCCCGCGATTGCCTGGAAAGGGCGATTGCCTATACGCTCGACCGCCAACAGTTCGAAGTACCTCTGGCCAGTAAGCAATTGGTTCAAGCCAAGCTGGCTGACATGGCGACGCGCGTTGTCCAGGCGTCGGTCCTGGCCCTGCACTACGGTCGGCTCAAGGACAAGGGACAGCTCTCGACAGTCCAAGTTAGCATTTTCAAACGTGATTGCTGCCGGCTCGCCTTGGAATGCGCGCGTACGGCCCGCGGCTTGCTTGGCGCCAACGGGATTACTGTGGAATATGGCGTGATTCGCCACATGGTCAACCTGGAAAGCACCTTCACGTATGAAGGGACTGATGAAATTCACACGCTTGCCATTGGCCGCGCTCTGACTGGCTTAGCGGCTTTCTAATCGGAATTGCGAGGAAATCATGCTGACAGGTAAGGCAGGAATTGTCACGGGTGCCGGCGGCGGCATTGGCGCTGCAATTGCCAAGACTTTGGCCCGCTATGGCGCATCGGTCGTCGTCAATGACGTTGGCGCCCAACTCGACGGCACCTCGCTTGGCAAGAGCCCGGCCGAAGAAGTAGCGGCAGCGATTCGACAATCCGGCGGCCGCGCTGTGGCAGACACCGGTTCAGTCACGCGCGCGGAGGACGTCCATACCCTGGTCGACCATTGCGTGTACGAGTTCGGCCGACTCGACTTTGCCATCCACAACGCCGGAATTTTGCGGGACAAAATGTTTCACAAGATGACCGAGTCCGACTGGGACGACGTCGTTTCCGTACACCTCAAGGGCGCTTTCCTGCTGTCGCGCGCCTGTGCCGACGTGTTCAAGCCCCAGGGCCGCGGCGCCTTGGTGCACATGACCTCGACCTCGGGCCTGATTGGCAACTTGGGCCAGGCCAATTACGCGTCCGCCAAGCTGGGCATTGTCGCCCTGACGCGTTCTATCGCCATGGATATGCAGCGTTTTGGCGTGCGCTGCAATGCAGTGGCGCCGTTTGCGTGGACGCGGATGACGGCGTCGATCCCGGCCAGCGACGACCCCGTGCAGAGGGCGCGCATTGAAAAGCTCAAGCAATGTAGGCCTGAACACGTGGCCGAAGCCGTGGCCTGGCTGGTGTCTGACGCCGCGCAAGAGGTTAATGGTCAAGTGCTTTCCGTGCGTGGCGATGAGCTGGCGCTGTTTTCCCTGCCGCGACCGCAACATCGATTCGTGCGCGAAGGCGGCTGGAGTGCTTCCGATCTGGCTCAGGCGTGGCTGGAAATGCGCAATGATGCTGTAAAGTTACAGACCAGCGCCGAGGTGATGGGATAGGGGGGCGTGTTAGCGGCCGCGCGGGATGCCGTTGAAATTACGCGTCTTGGGCGTTGAGTTAGCCCTAGGTGGGGTCGACCGGCGACGGTCTTGGGCGAAAAGATGGCACGGGCTGGCGGGGCGGATGGTGGCGGATGGCGTTTGCAGATTCTACGCGCCACGGCGTCGGTTGCGGCTCGGGCAAGGCGTGCCAGGGCGGGGTTTGCCCGTAGCGCGGCCGATGCTGCTGGCCGGTGACAGACGGACAAGCAGCTACCGGCACGCCACAGTCTTGAGATTTTCCTGACACGGGGGGCGGCAACCTTGATGCCATCTTGATCAGCTGCGCCCTATGCTGTTGCTCTCAACTTGGGAGAACCGTGATGCGTTACCTGATTCCTTGTTTCCTCCTTTGCGCGCTTGTCCCGGGTTCGGCCTGGGCGGACGCCGACCTGTCTAGCCCAGCCACTGCCACAACGGCAGCTGCTGCAGAACCCTTTGCCTTTGGTGACTTCACCTGGGTGCCCGGCAATTCGCGCACTCACCTCAGTCCTCTAACTGGCCCTGCGTTCGTCGGCGAATTCCGCATCGACGCGCCGTGGCACTACAACGCCAACGCGCCGGTCGACCACACCATCAGCGGCTCGTCCGAGGTGTTCCGCCACGGCGAACTGCAGGTGACCCAGATCGGCGCCGGCGGCGATTTCCACTATGGCAATGCTCATGGCCGATTGATGACGCAATTCGGCATGTATTCCGAGACCACCGCCCGCAACGACGCCAGCGCTGCTCGGGGCCAGTGGCAACTCGACAACGCCTACCGCTACGTCAGCGAGGCGTACGGCGGCTACCACTTCGATGTCCTCAACGGCATCAACATCCAAGCTGTTATTTTTATGAGCTATATCGGCTTATGGAGCTACTACAACGCCGACAACTGGACCTACCAGCCCAGCTACGTCAGTTCCAACACGCCCTGGTTTTTCAATGGCGTGCGGGCGCAGATCTTCCTCACGGACAAGCTGAAAATCGAGCCGTGGCTGGTCAACGGCTGGCAATCCTATGGCACATTCAACAATTCGCCAGGCGCCGGCGGCCAGATCTTGTGGAGGCCCACGAGCTACCTCAGCTTCGTGTCCAACAACTACTACGGCGCTGATACCCTTGGCAATCCCGACCGCAAGCGTTGGCACACGGACGACAGCATGATGGTCAAGTACTACGAGAACAAGGGCGGCTTCATTTCCAAGGCCGCGATGTCGCTCACGGTCGACGCAGGCTGCGAAACCGGCGGCGGCGTGTCCTGCATGAACGGCACGGCGGCAGCACCGTCGCAGTACTTCGTCGGTTTCATGGCGTACAACCGTTTGTGGTTCAATAACGACCACTTCGGCCTCACGCTTGGCGGCGGCGCCATCAAGAATCCGGGCCGCTACTTGGTCCTGGTCCCGCCGATCAACGGCGCCACGGCCTACTCCGGCGTCAGCCCGAACATCAAAAACCCCGACGGCAGCACGGCTTTTTCCGCCAACCCCGGCGACCCGTTCACCGCCTGGGACACCCAAGTCACTTTCGACTGGATGCCTGTGGAATTCGTGACGTTTCGCCTGGAGTACAACCACCGCGCGGCGAGCATCCCCTACTTCAGCGGTCATGGCGGCGTCACGCCACCCAACGGCTCGGGATCGTACGTGAATCAAGGTTCAGCTGGCTCCGAGGTCAAGAACCCGGACGGCACCTCGTGGATGCCCGACCTCAGCAAGACCGAAGACCGCGCGACCTTGGCGCTCATGTTGAAGTTGTAGGGGAATTCTCTCGCGTTGGCCTGGAGTTCAGATGGCAAGCCTGAATTGGTTGTTGGGACGAAGACTTGCATCGGATGAGGCCGAACTCGAACGGATCGGACCGCGCACAGGCGTACCGATTTTGGGCCTGGATGCCCTGGCTTCCGCGGCCTACGGACCTGAAGCTGCGCTGACTTTGCTGCTGCCCCTCGGTCTGGCGGGCGCCGGCCATGTGCTGCCTTTGCTTGGGCTGATCATCGCGCTACTTGGTCTTGTGTATGTGTCCTATCGCCAAACGATTTCGGCCTATCCGGGCGGCGGCGGTTCCTATACGGTTGCGCGTGAAAACCTGGGGCCCCATGCGGGCTTATTGGCAGCGGCGGCCCTAGCCTTGGATTACATCCTCAACGTGGCGGTTGGCATTTCGGCCGGCGTCGGCGCACTTGTGTCCATGGTGCCAAGCCTTCTGCCGCATACCTTGCTGCTGTGCTTGCTGATTCTGGCGTTACTGACCATCGTGAACCTGCGGGGCGTGCGCGAGTCCGGGCTTGCGTTTCTGTTGCCGACGTACGCCTTCGTGGCGACCTTGTTCGTCGTGCTCGGCATCGGCCTAGTCAAGTCGCTGACTAGCGGCGGCCATCCGCTGTCCGAAGTGCCCTTGCCAATCCGCCCGCCGAGCTTGGAAACCGTGAGTTTATGGATACTTGTACGCGCATTCGCCAGCGGCTGCACGGCCATGACCGGCGTCGAGGCCGTCAGCAATGGCGTGCCGATCTTCCGAAAGCCCACAATTGTCAATGCGCAGCGCACACTTACGGCCATCATCGCCATCCTCGTCGTGTTGCTAGCGGGCATCGGCTACCTCACGCGGGCCTACGGCATCATCGCCACCGAGCCAGGTGCCCGGGGCTACCAGAGCGTCCTGTCGCTAGTCACCGCCGCTGTGGTCGGCCGTGGACCATTGTATTACACCACGTTATGGTCTGTCGTCACCGTCCTGGCCCTGTCCGCCAACACCAGCTTCGCCGACTTCCCACGCCTGTGTCGAATCCTGGCCGAAGACCGCTATCTCCCTGATTTTTTTGCCACTCGCGGTCGTCGTTTGGTGTTCTCGCACGGCATCGTTGTGCTCGCGCTACTCAGCGGCATGCTGCTCATCGGCTTTGGCGGCGTGACCGACCGGTTGATTCCGCTGTTCGCCGTCGGCGCCTTCCTGGCTTTCACTTTGTCACAAGCGGGGATGGTCGTGCATTGGCAAAAGCTGGGCGGCAAAGAAGCGCGCCACGCTTTGCCGCTCAATCTCGCTGGCGCGATCGCCACAGGCCTGACCACCATCGTTGTCATCGTCTCCAAATTTGCCGAAGGGGCCTGGCTCACCGCTGCCGTTATCCCAATGATGTTCTTTGGCTTTGTCCGAATTCGTCGTCATTATGAGGGAATCGGTGCCCAGGTCCGCAGTGACGAGCCGCTCCGCACAGCAGCAGTGGGTCCGCCGATTGTCGTCGTCGCCGCGCAGTCGTGGAACAAACTGACCGAACGTGGCATCCATTTTGCCATGCACTTGTCCAGCGATGTCCATGCAGTGCAAGTGAAATCGGAGTCGGTCAAGATGCAGGATCTGACGGCACAATGGCCATGCTTGGTGGCCGAGCCAGCCCAGTCTGCGGGATTGACTGTGCCAAAGCTCGTGGTGCTCACGTCGAATTATCGCCAGTTTTTCGAGCCTTTTCTGGCCTATGTGCTGCAATTGCGCGACGACCATCCAGACCGCGACCTCGTCGTAGTGATTCCGGACCTAGTGGTCGACCACTGGTATTATCGTTTCCTGCACAACAATCGCGGTGCGATCCTGCGAACTTTACTGCGGTTGCGTGGTGGGCCCCGGGTCGTGGTGGTGAACACGCCGTTCTACGTCGATGGCAACGGCACGTCATGTTGACGCTTCTTGCTAAAGGGCAAAATGGCCGCATCCCCAAGAAGATTTTCACCCATCACATCGCTTTTGCAAGCAATTCGAAGCTGCTAACGCTTCGCCGGGCTGATCGCAAAGCCAGCATCGAGCAAGCGCCGTCGTCAAACCACCGCATGCCAGCCCGCTTCATCCGCTGTTGAACCAAGTAGTTAACGATGCTTTCGATCGGTCCACTGCCGACCAGCCAACCGTTCTCGGGGACCACAGCGTATTTGAGCGCCAACTGCCGCTGGTTGAGATATCCATGCAACTTTAATAATGATTCCCGCTGATCGTGTCCCGCCCCCGCCGAAACGTGACAGACCCAGCGGCTGTGACATTCACACGGCCAGGAGGTCCCGAAGTCCCGTCGCCAGTTTACCGCCGAGCAGACGACCGCGGTCCGTGCTTGTGTCACCGCGGGATTTGGTGATTCGCGCCTTGGCGCAGGTTCCGCTGCCTCGGCGTCCAAGCATTCGCTATCATGGCTGTTTTTCCCCGAACTCGCATCTGCGCAAGCTGGTGGTTCCGGCGGGCGCCATGGCCAAGGCGCGGCGCAAGAAGTCCTGCATGGAAAAGGATGAAACCACAAGGCTTACCTTGAGTTTAGCGCTTCGCCAGGCCTTCGACTGGGATCTGCTGAAATGTCCGTACGGCGGCAGGCGCGTAGTTGTCGCCGTGGTGCAGGATGCCAATGAGATCAAGCGGTTTTTGACGAATCTGCACCTCTATCCAGACGCATCTGCACCGTATCCGGACGGTGGCGACATCGTGAGTATTACAGGACCGCCTGAAATGATGGAGTTTATCGACGTCGACTTCGAGCCGGAGCCTGACTGGGACGACAGCGGTTTGGCCGAAGCCGACGGGGACGATTAG
>CAIMEY010000030.1 GCA_903840165.1 uncultured Myxococcales bacterium
AACGGCGACCCGAACGCGACCGCCGCTGAGTGCGACCAGGTCGGCAGCTCGGCCATCTTCCGCGACAACGAGACCGAATAAGCAGCCCCTACCAGCCCAGCTGGCCAGTGCTGTGTCCAAGCTTAGGACGTCAAAGGGCTTCTGCATCGCTGCAGAGGCCCTTTGGCTTTTTGACCAGCGCCTCGTGGGACCGCAAGGCTGCCCTTTGCCCCAAGCGCAAGCACGGCTACACTAGCCCGCGGCGTCAACCCGCCAAGCGAATGGATGCATGTCCGACAAAACCGCCCCAGGCAAGCCGCATGTCGGCAGCCAGATGATCCGCACCGATGGCCGGGACAAGGTCCTGGGCCTGACGCAATATGTGGATGATGAAGCATTTTCCGGCTGGCACGGTGCCACTGTGCGCTCGCCCGTCGCGCGGGGGCGAATTCGCAGTATCCGCTTCCTCGAAGGGCCCGATTGGCGGCAGTTCGTCATCGTAGATGCCCGCGATATTCCCCGGTTTGCCCACAGTATTCATGGTGCGGATGCGTCGCACGGGCCAGCTGAGGCCGGGCAGACGGCTGACGTCGACCTCAACATCGTGAAAATGATTGTCGATGACCAGCCTTATCTGGTCCGCGACGAAATCCGGCACAAGCATGAAGCCGTCGTGCTCCTGGCCCACCCCGACCGCGATCTTGTGCGTTGGGCGGCCACGCGGGTGCACATCGAGGTGGAGCCCTTGCCGGCCGTGCTCGATTACCGGCAGCAAGCGAGTCCGGCGCAAATTCAGCACGGAAAGGACAATATTTTCAAGGCTTACAGCCTACGCAAAGGCGCGGGCGAGCAAGAGGACCTTTGGCAGAAGGTGCTAGCGGACGCGACCCACGTAGTCAGCGGCGTGTACGAAACGGGCGCGCAGGAGCAGGCGTACATCGAGCCCCAAGGCATTGTCGCCCACGTCGAACTAGCGCCAGAAGATGAGGCCCACGGTCGCTGGCCGCAAAAGCCTTTTCATGTGCACATCCGCGGGTCGATGCAGTGTCCGTACTACGTCCACAACGCCATGAAACACTTGTTTAATCAACCCGATGACCGTATCCAGATCGTGCAAACGGCGACGGGCGGCGGCTTTGGCGGCAAGGAAGATTATCCGTCGATCATCGCTGGGCACGCTGCGCTACTGTCGTGGAAGGCAAGACAACCTGTTAAGATGATTTATGATCGTGTCGAGGATATGCAATCGACGACCAAGCGCCATCCCTGCCAGACACGCCTAACGACGGCCCTGGATGCCCAAGGACGGTTGCTGGCCCTTGAGGCGCAGGTGCTGATGGATGGTGGGGCCTATGTCACCCTAAGTCCTGTAGTTTTGTCGCGCGGCACCATTCACGCGGCGGGGCCTTATAGCATCGACCACGTGCGCATCGATGCCAAGGTCGTGCTGTCCAACACCGCGCCCAACGGCGCTTTTCGCGGCTTTGGCGCTCCACAGACGATTTTCGCCATGGAGAGGCACCTGGACCGATGCGCCAAGCAAGTAGGCATTTCTCCTGCAGAAATTCGCCGACAGAACCTGATTGAGCCTGGCCAATCCCTAGCGACAGGCCAAGTGATTCGCGAACCCGTAGCCCTGCGCCAATGGATGCAGCAGACCATGGACGCGCTAAACTACGAGGAAAAGCGGGCGAATTACAAGGCGTTCAACGACCAACAACTGCGAACGGGCGGACCGCTGCGTCGCGGGGTTGGCTTGGCCACCTTCATGCACGGCTGCGGCTTTACGGGCTCGGGCGAAGTTTGGCTGGACAGCATCGTCAAGGTCCGCGTCGCCAGCGACGGAGTCGTGGAAGTCTGCGCAGCAAATACGGAAATGGGCCAGGGAGCTCAGACCGTGTTCACGGCCATTGCCGCCGATGCGCTGGGTCTGGATACGGACCAAATCCGCGTTATTCAACCCGATACCGACCAGGTCCCCAACTCTGGGCCGACCGTCGCCTCGCGCACGTCCATGGTGGTTGGGCACCTAGTGGCCAAGGCCTGCGACGACTTGGTGCGGCAGGTGGAGGAAAAAGGGCTGCTGACCGGGGCCAGGCTCCTGCCGAGCCAGGCGCCGATTTCTGAACAAAGTGATGGTCGTGGCCGCCGCTACGCCGCAGCGGATCTGCAGGCGGCCCTGCGCCAACTGCCTGGTCTGCAAGGCTGGGCGAGGTACCAACCGCCACCGGGCGTGATCTGGGATGACCAGACCTACAAAGGCGTGGCCTACGGCACCTATGGTTGGGCTTGCTACGCGGCGGATGTGCAAGTCGATACAACGACGATGGAAGTGCGCCTGCTCGATTTTGTCGCTGGTCAAGAAGTCGGGCGCGTGCTGCACCCTTTGCTGGCCGCGGGGCAGATTATCGGCGGCGTGGTGCAGGGCATCGGCTGGGCGCTGTGGGAGGATGTGGTACTCGATGCGCAAGGTGGCATGGCCAATGCGAATTTGACGACTTACGTCCTGCCGACCATGGCCGACGTGCCCGAGATTCGCACGCTGTTCCAAGAACAACCTTATGGTTACGGGCCCTTTGGCGCTAAGGGGATTGGTGAGTTGCCCATGGACGGTCCGGCGCCCGCGGTGATCAACGCCGTGGCGATGGCCTTGGACTGTGATATCTGTTCAATTCCCGCGACTCCTGAGCGTCTGCTCGAATTGTCGATGCGCCCAGAGGGGACGAGCGCCTAGGCCCCAGGGGCCGCGCATCTTCGCTATTATTTCAACGCCTTTTCTCGTGAACCAAGGGCTATCCAATGTCGCATTCCCCGCACAGCCAACCGCCAGTCCGCCCCGTACCCGCCGGTGCCGTACGAATTGCCTGTACAATCAATGGGCAAGCGCGGGAGTTCGTCGCGGCACCGATGCGGCGGTTGATCGACGTGTTGCGCGATGATCTGGGCCTAGTCGGCACCAAGGAGGGCTGCGGCGAGGGCGAATGCGGCGCCTGCTCCATCCTTTTGGACGGCCAACCGGTCAACAGTTGCCTCATTCCGGCGATTCAGGTTCAGGGCGCAAATCTCACAACAATTGAAGGACTTGCCTCGCGCGACACCTTCAACAAGACCGTGCTCCACCCCGTCCAGCAAGCCTTTTTGGAACACGGCGGCGCCCAATGCGGCATCTGTACGCCGGGCATGATCGTCACGGCCGCGTGGATGGTGCAAACGGGGCAGCCGGCAGCCGACGTGCCGAAGGTTCTGGCCGGAAACCTGTGTCGATGCACAGGGTATGCGCACATCGTCACCTCGGTGCAAGCGGCCGTGGAGGCAGGCCAAGCGGCGGGCCTGACCGAACGTCCCGCGGGGGAGGCATGATCATGCTGGCGGATTTGGAAGTCGTTCGGCCGACCACACTGGCCCAAGCCTTTGGTTTGCTGAGCCTTTCTGCGCAGGACGGTGAGCCATTGCGCCCCATGGCGGGCTGCACCGACTTGATGGTCGACGCGCACTTCGGCAAGCCGATGCCCAAGCGCCTGATGGACTTGTCCGGACTGGGCAAGGATCTGAAGAAAATTGAGTGGTTTCCTGGCGACAATGCGGATGTTGGCCTGCGCCTCGGTGCCTTGTGCACGTACGCCCAGGCCCTGGCTGAGCCGATTTTACACCGCGATCTGTCGTTGTTAGCCCAGGCGAGCGCGGTCGTCGGCGCGACGCAAATTCAGGCGCGTGGCACCTTCGCTGGCAACGTGGAGAATGCCTCCCCGGCCGCTGATGGTGTTCCGGCCTTGATGGCCCTAGATGCAGTTATTGTTCTGCAATCTGCGGCCGGCCAGCGCCGCGTGGCGCTCGACCACTACTACAGCGGCTACCGCCAGACGGTCAGGCGCAGCGATGAACTCATCGTCGCCATTGAAATTCCAAGCCAATCCATCGGCAAGCCGGGGCAGTGGTGGCGCAAGGTCGGCACGCGGTCCTACCAGGCAATCACCAAGGTGGGGCTCGCAGCCGTATTGCCTCGCAAAGATGGGCAGTTATCGGATGTCCGCGTGGTCGCCGTAGCGATGGCGCCGAGCATCCTGCGCTGCCAGCACGTGGAACAATTTCTCACCGCGCGCGCCCAAGCTCAGATTTCCCTGGACCAACTGCGCGCAGAAATTGCCAAAGATCTCAAGCCGATTGACGATATCCGCTCCAAAGCGACGTACCGCGCCGAAGTCTTTGCCCGCCTGCTGGAACAAGCCCTCCGCCAAACCGCGCCATGAACGCTCAGCCTCTCCAACCCTATGATCCTGCAGGTGCCGTGGCTCAAGCCATGGATGCCGAAGGGCTGCGTCTATTGCTGCGCTTGCCCGAAATCGTCTTTCAACCTGCTGTCTTGGTCACTGTCTTTCGCGTGGAAGGCTCGACGCCTCGGTCGGTCGGCGCGCGGATGGTCGTGCGCGAAGGCCGCCTGATCGCTGGCACCATTGGTGGCGGGCACTTAGAGCAACAGGCGATGGCCGATTGCGGCAGTTTTGCCAGCGGCCATGCCCAAGCCCTGGACGCCGAGGACCCTCGTATCGGCCCGGCCGAGTCCCGGGGCGATGTGCGCGAACAAGCGAATGCGCAAGGTGAAATTGCCCAGTTGCGCCGCTACCCTTTGGGGCCTCAACTCGCGCAGTGCTGTGGCGGCGTGGCCTGGCTGCATTTTCGCGGCCTGGATCGGCCGGCTGCCCTGCAACTGGCGCATGCCACGCAACAGGCTCAATCTCATGGCCATTACCTGGAAACATCCTTTGGCGACGAGCAGTTGCGTGAACGTCCTCAGCCTCTGCCGACCGTATTGATTTGCGGCGCTGGTCATGTTGCTGCCGCCCTGAGCCGCGTGCTGCAACCTCTGCCCTGGCGGGTCTTGGTGGTCGATTCTCGGCCGGAATGGGCTGAAACCTTTCGTTTTCCCTCGGGAACCGAAGTTGTCTGCACCGAGCCGCTACGGCTTCTGGCCGCCTGGGGTTGGCTCGGCGAGACCGCGCGCCTCAGTCGGGCCGCAGTGCGCCTGCAGGAACATGGCCGACCGTTGCCGCTAGTTCCAGTACCGTCGTACACATATGCGCTTGTGATGACGCATGATCACGCGCTAGACCGCGACTTGACCGAAGCCTTGCTGCGGGTGGGCAATGGGGCTGCATCTGTGGGCGAACCAGAAGGTAACCTTGCGTATGTTGGCTTGATTGGCTCGCGAAGCAAGATCGCCGCGACCCGCCAACGATTGCGACGCCGGGGCGTGGACCCTCACCTGCTGGACCGTTTGGTTGCGCCCATTGGCCTGCAGCACGAGGGAAGGCTGCTAGGTGGCAAATTGCCTGGAGAAATAGCGATTTCCGTAGCGGCGCAACTGTTGACACTGCAAGCCCCCACCTCGACCTTGCGGGCATCCGAGTGAACGGCCGCGCCACTCCTGCGGATCAAACCCCGTTGCCAAATGCGCCTTTCGCGCAGTCGGCGCCGGTCCTAGCCGCGTTGCTGCTTGGTGGTGGTCATGGCAAGCGGGCAGGGGGCCCTAAAGCCCTGAAGATCAAAGATGGAATCCCACTTTGGCAATGGCAGTGCCACCAGTTGCGCAGCCAAGGGTGCGCCCCCGTGATCGCGGTCCTGCACCCATCGGCGTGGCCGGTGCAGGCTGACCACGCCGATTGCACCGTGGCCGCCGATCCGGACGCCACACTCTTTGCTTCCCTTCAACTGGGCTTGGCAGAAGTTCCCTACGATCATGCGGTCTTAGTCTTGCCTGTCGATTGCCCGCTGCCTAGCAGGGCTGTGGTGGAGTCGCTAAGGCAAGCTGTGAAAGATGCAGATCAGCAAGGTATTTTCTGGTCCCTCATCCGTCCTGCGCTGCCTAGTGGCCAAGCTGGGCACCCCATCGTGCTGTCCGCAGCGTGGCAGACCGAGTTACGCGCACTCGATGCTAGGACAGCGCGGTTGGACCAGCTAAGCCACCAACTCGAGCGGCGCCGCATTGACGTTGTCTGTGAAGACCCTGGTATTCTTGCAAATTTTAACGTTGACGGCATCGGGCTCTGATCGCCGGCCCACCGACGCCCTAGGCCGTTCGGTAAAGCGCCGCCGTCGCCACCGCTTCGGCCGCCAGTTCGGCCCGCAGATTTGCCGGGGCCAAGACTTCAACCGCTGGACCAAAACTACGAATCCAAGCACGCAGTTGCACAGTATCATGCACCGTGGCTCGCAGCAGCCAGAGGTCGCCCGCCTGATCGCTGATTTCCTGGTCACTGGCCAAGGGCGTTTCTTGAACTCGAGGAAGAACATAGGCATTAACGCGAATTTGCAAGGCAATTGGCGCTTGCTCGAGCCGAAAATCAAAGGCGCGGCTGGCAATGTAGGCATCCAGGGAAAATTCGGGCGATGGCCGCCGCGATTCTCCAAGGACTTCAGCTACTTGAATGCGATGAACGGCCAGTTGGACCACATCCGTATAGTCGCGAAGGGTACAAACTAGGTACGCCACTGCATCGCGCCAGACTAAACCCAGTGGATGAACAACATAATTCCGAAGCTCTTGCTCGCCACGGCGCCGATACTGGACCGTCAACTGCCGGTCCCGCAGCAGCGCGGTCTGCACGGATTCCAAGATTTCAGTATCAATCTTCGGCGGTTGCATCGGCTGCCCTGGGGGCAGAACGCGTACCTTGTCAGGCCACGTCGAAAGCAGATTGCCGTCCAACTTGTCCAAGACTTGCCGAGCGAGATCGAACCACGGCCTCAAGTGATCGCGGGTCGAATCCGGCAGCAACTGCTGCAGGTAGTCTTCAGCCAAGCGAAAAGCCAGGGCCGTATGGACATCAATGCCGGGGGCCGAAAGGGCCGTCGCATCGCGTTTCCACGACCAGCCATAAGGCTTGTGCACTTCATCGCAGGTCAGGGGAAACAGGGTCGCCAACTTCTGCAAGTCGCGTTGAATCGTCCGCTGATCAACCTGAAATCCCTGTGAAATCAGAATTCCACGCAGGGATGCAGAATCGATCTTGCGCGGCGCACGAGGAATCCGAGTCAGCATAACCCATTGACGCAAAACGGTATCGGACACGGAGGCCTCGTTTGCAGAATAACCAGAGTAATTGAGCACACAAAGAGTGGTCTATGGCAACGATGGAGCGCTCAGGTGGCGCGGCGGCGGTCGGAGCGCCGTGTTGACCGGGGCGAAGTCGTGTTCACGCAACCTCCGCCGCGAGCAATACGCATAAATCTCTTGGTGTTGGATAGGCCGCCTGCAAAGTCCTGTCGACAAACGCCACCGACCGCAGGTCTGGGTAGTTCCCCAGGGGAAGCTCCAGGTTGGCGATCCATTCACCGCGCTCGACATCCAGTGCGCGATACCGTTCTGCGACATCGCCCAGCCCGCGTTCGTGGCGCTGCACGACCAGCGCCGCGTGCAGGACGGTGCCCAGGGAAGCCGTGACCCAGACCTCTGGATGGAGGTTGCGGTCAAAGAACCGAGGATGTCCCGCAACGTTTTGCACCAGCGTAATCTGGATGAAACGGCCGGAACGCGGCGGTCGACGGCGAGGACGTTGAGACATGGTCCACGGAGCGGCAGGCACAGGCAGCACAACGCGCCAATCGCGCTGGAGCCAGGCCGGCATCGCCAGTGTCCTTTGGACGCGGGGCAAAGCCAGGTGATGACAAGACGGCAGGGGGCGCGCTTACAGACGCAGGGTAAGGCCTGCAATCGTTTGCAATTGCGCAGCTGGCACACCGATGGCAGCCTCGCGCAGGCGCTGGCTCTGGCCGATAACGGCATAAGTCGGCCGCACGACGACGTCCAGGGTCAGGCGAGGAGCGATCAGCACGGTCAAACGCGTTTGAGCAACCAGGGATACATCCCGGTCGTGCCAGGGGTTGACGTGAACCGCCTCGCCCGTCCAGTTCGCCCAGCGAACACCAGCCCCCACGCCTAGGGCGAGGTGGCCGACATTCCAACCGGCTGCGGCGACAATCGTCGCTGGAATAACACGCAATTGGGCGTGGGTTGGTGCCCGATCCGCCGTCAAGCCGGTTTCAAGGCCCACCGCTGCTTCCATCCGCACTCGCCCAGCGAGCGCCAGAGCCGCCGCAACTTCACTGCCACCGGTGCCTGAACCGCGGCGAACGGGCATGCTTAGGGAAGGTCCCGCGGACACAATCATGGCTAATGACTGCACATCTGCGGCAATGCGCCGCGTCCGTCGCGCAGGTGGTGCTGAGCGCACGCCCGCCCCAGTCTGGGGATCAGTCGCGGCCGCCATCGGCACGGCATCTGGAGTCTTGACTAGAAATGCGCCATGCAAAGCAAGGGCTTGGGCAAGTTCAAATGGCGCCATAGCTACCCCAGACTCCAGGGGCAGCTGCCGGCGAAAGGCACCCGGCAGGCGCTCCAGGGTGACGACATAGGCGATGTCTCCCTGGCGATGCCCATGAATTTCTAGGATATCGCAGCCACCGAGACACTCGCCGACGCCCGGTCGCCCCGCGTGCCAAGGGGTATCGGCGGCGACAATGGCGGCAGCTGTGCGCACTGCAGCCTCGAGAATTCCATCGGTTTGCCCAGAGACGTCGTCGACGATCGGCTGCAGCCAAACCTCGCGGGCCAGGGCGGTTGCGTGCAGCCCAAATCCGATCAGTGCGACGATCGCCGATCGCAAAACTGTCAATCGCAGGGCTGTCATGGAGCCCCCATGACCGCGCAACGACGCAGCAATTCAACAACAGCGGCGTCCTGCCCATAGCGCTGGGCCAGCGTGGCGCGCACTTGCACGTCGGCGGGGTCCCCACGACCGCAGGACAATTCGCCAAGACGCAGAAGGGCTTCCCGCGCGTGCAGACCCCGATCGAAGCGCTGCAAGTACGCCTGCCAGACCGACTCTTCCTCAGCATATTCACGGTGTTGACGATACATCCACGCCAGCAAAGCCATGGCGTTGTCGCGACTCGAAAGGGCGCCCGGCCCCTCAGCTACCGCGCGATAGAGTTGCGCAGCCTGGGCAAACAGGCCCAGGCGCTGGTCAATTCCCGCAAGGCGCATGCGCACTTGCACAGCATCGTCGCCAATCGGGTCGCCATCCAGGTACGCAAGGGCCAGTTCCTGCGCGCGCAGCCATTGACTCTGGGCGATGACGGCGTCGATTTTAGCCACAATATCAAAGCCATGAGCGTCCTGTATCGGCTGTTGCAACGCCTGACCTGCGGCAGGGATCAGAGGCGTGGCGATCTCGCGATGAACACGCCCATGCAAGATCGTGTGCGAAAATAAAGCGTTAGCTTGATCTCCGATCGGCGCGCCGTGCGATGGCGGTTCCAGGCCCAGCAGGGGTAGAGGCTCGGCCCCAGGAAGTGACGGCGCAGACGCCAGGACCGGCACTGCCGGCATCTGTGCAAAAATAGGCTGATTTTCAGCAATCTCGCCCATAGACGCTGGCTCTGCCGGAGGCCCCAACTCAAGACCCTTGGGTGCTAACTTGGCAACTCCCCATGTCGCACCCAATGTCAACAAGACAGCCGCCGCCGCCCGCAACCGCCAATCCGCCAGCACAACCTGCCAAGCTTGGCGGCGACGAAAGGTCAGCGCGGCTTGGGCCGCCTCAGGCTGCAATTTTGCCCAAACGCGCTCGCGCATCGCCGGCTCAACAGCCTGATTCCGCATCTTTTTTGCAGCTCGCTGCAAGGCCTGCATCGCCGACCAATCGGCTGCGCAGAGGGCACAGCCCTTGAGGTGGGCGAACACGGTCGCTCGCTCCTCCGGCGTCAAGACTTCCGCTGCCAGATCGAGCAGTTGCTCTCGATCGCAGGCCGTCATGGTGCCTCCCGCAGGCCGGGCTCACGGCTCCCGCGCAGTTCCACCGGGGCAGCCCCGTGACGCTCGGCCCAAGTCTGCAATACCTCCGCCCGCGTCCGCTGCAGTCGCTTGAGAACGGTACCTCGCGGTTCCCCCAAAACTTCGCCCACTTCGGACGCTGTCAGGCCCTCGACGTAGTGCAAGTAAAACGTGGTTTGCTTGGCTGGTTCAAGGGCCTGCAAGATCTGCAGCAAGGCCTGACCGGCTTGGCGCGCCACGGTACGCTCTTCAAGATCTGGTGCAATTTCATTAGGCTGCATAGCCCCTTCACGCGCGCGTCGCAGGGTCCGCCGCCGCAGTTCACTCACGCAGACATTGACCGCAATCCGGTGAATCCACGTCGTCAGCCGCGATTCCTTGCGAAAAGACTGAATACTGCGAAAGACCCTGAGAAAGGTCTCCTGCACCGCATCGTCCACGGGCCCGCCGCGCAGCAGCAGGCGCGCCAAACCGGCTACACGGTCGACATAGAGGCGGTACAGGGTCTCAAAGGCCTGGTCGGAGCCCTGGCACAAGGCCTGCAAAAGCCTTTCCTCATCTGAAGGTTGCATGGGCAAGAGATGCAACTGACCACCGGTCGCTGCGTCCTCGTCCCCCACCAGAACCGCCTCGGGTTCCAGGCAAGGTTCGGCCGCCGCAGCGGGCAGAACCCGCTCGGTGGTCGGACGAAGCTCGCGAACAACACTGGGCAAATGTCCTCCTTGACCCCAACCCGGACGACGATGGTCGTGCCGAACACCCGAAGCATCACGGCCTACTACTTAGAACTCTTCGCAACTTTGCTGGCCGACCGCCTGCTCCGATTTCCTGGAACGGTGACCCAGGGCTCAAACCAGATACCGCTGTGACCGCAGATACCTAGGGTAGCGGTCAAGCCAAGCCGTGCCAATCACAATTCGGATGCGCTGACAGAAGTTTTCGCTATTTTTCGCTTTTGCGACCCGAGGTCACCACGCGCATCCGGCCATCGGCTTGCGCCTCGATGACCACAGCACCATCCCAACCCGTTGAATAAACGGCTTTATCAATATGTCCGGGCACAAAGGTCTGCTTATGCACGCCGACCAGCACGTCGATGGGCCGCCGGCGTCGCTCTATGCCCGCCTGCAACATCGCCACGATTTCCTTGCGCGGATGGCCGTGCTGCCAACCGGACCATTCCTCATGCCGACTCGCAGAACTAGCTGAAAATACCGCGATTTGTGGCGACATCGCCTGCACAAACTCGGGCGTGGTGCCGTTGATCGAGCCGTGATGCCCCACCTGGTACACGTCGACGTCGAGAATCGGATTGCCCGCCGATCGCCGTAAAAGGTCTTTGATCGCTGGCTCTTCCAGATCGCCCGTGAAGAGGCCGGACGCTTTGCCAAAATCGATGCGCAGCACAACGCTGTGGTTATTGGCATTCTGAAAGGGTGTTTTGCCATAGCTCAAGCCCGGCCAACCCGGATCTTGGTCGACATGTCCCCACAGGGCGCGGATCTTCGGATCGATGTCCTGGCAGCGCAGCGGATCGATGACGTCATTGGTCAACCCATTGGCATCCGGAATGTTTTTGAGTTCGACCGCATAGTACGTGCCCGCCGGCTTGCCCGCCGCCCACGAATGCAACTCCCCTTGGGGCGCACCGCCAGAGCCTTGGTCCATGCCGTCGTCAATCGCGTGCAAAACCTTATAACGTTCAAGGACTTTAGGCACACCCCGCGTGTGATCGATGTGCGGGTGCGTCAGCACGAGCAGGGACAACGTGTTTTGCAGGTCTTTGCGCCGGGCAAAGAAGGCATCGAGGTACTGGGTCAGCGCCCGGTCGGAATCGCAACTGCTGTCTTGCTCGCCGCCTGTGTCGATCAGGACCGCGCCGCAGGGGAACTCGTGAAGCACCGCAAGCCCTTGACCAATATCGATAAAATGGATTCGCCACAAGTCATTTCGCGGCGACAACTGGTTCTCAGTATCGGCGATTTGCTGGGCCACCTGCTGCTGCGCAACCGGCGAACAGGACGCCAGCAGCAGGGCCAGCAACATCAGAGAAACACGAAACATTCCAAACTCCTGCTGGCAGTTACGCCTGGGCCGAGGCTACAACATACGGCTTTCAGGCTGCGGCGGCTACCTTGGCACCTAGCACGCCCATCTACGGCGATTGCTTCAAGCCTGCCGAACAACCTGCTGCATTCATTGGTTGTTGCCCTTCTCTTCGCAGCGCAAGGTCGCCGTGGTTGCGGGGCGCTGATTTTGTAGTTCTATCATGCTGTTGCAAAAACGCCGCCCTCACGAACTGGCAAGGCCGCGAACTCATGGCATGCTGGCCGTGCCGGAGCTCGGCCCCTCAGGAGGCAGGTATGGAACTCGTTGTAGGCCTTGGTATTGTTCTGTTGGTCCTGGTGCTGGCGCACTGGCTCTTGCACGCCGTCATGAGCCTTGCGTGGGCGGTGATCGTCGGTCTGGCCATCGGCAGTGTCGCCAAGCTCGTGCTGCCCGGTCAGGGGCAAGTAGGCATGGTTCGTACGATTTTGGCCGGCGTCGGAGGTTCGACCATCGGCAGTGTGGTCGGCCACCGCTTCTTGCACGTGGGCTTCTTGAAGTGCTTGATTCTAGAAGTGATCTGCGCCGCTGTTCTCATCGTTGCCATGGGTGGCATCAAGCGGTTGCCGCGCTAGAACCCGCGCCACATCAAGGCGGGACCGTCGACCCATCTGCGTGTCAATGCGCATACACCTCTGAAATAACGATTCAATACAGGCAATCGGCACACGACCAGCCATGCTGTTCGCTAGCCTAACTGACCGACCCACAAGCCCGCGCAACTGCTGCAAAGAATTCTACAGCTATAACGCCAACTTCTGCAGGCAGCACGCCGCCAGCCTGGGCCAAGTCCGGTCGGCCGCCGCCGCGACCACCCAGCAAAGGCGCCAATTGCCCAACCAGCGCACCGGCTTGCAGGACACCGACCGCATCGCGGGTAACAGCCACCAGCAGCAGGGCTTTGCCGTCGGCCAGTGTCGACAGCAGGCCTACCACGCCGCTTCCCAGGTCCTCGCGCGCCTTGTCGGCCACCGCGCGCAGGGCCCCGGCATCAGCGCCTTGCACTGTGCGAAATACGGCAGTCAACTCGCCAAACTTCTTGGTTTCACTGCCGGAATCCCCTGCCGTTGCGTGCAGGGCCTTGTGCTTCCAGGTTTGTACTTCAGCCTGAGCAGTCTTGAGTTGCTCTTGAATTTTCTCTAGTTTTTCAACAACTTGCTGTTCACCACCGCCCAGGCGTCGCGCCACCTCGCCCAAGGTCGCCGCTTGCTGCTCGGCCCAGGTCACGGCGGCTAGGTGGCAAACGGCTTCTATGCGGCGAACACCTGCTGATACTGCGGATTCACTGAGGATCTTGATGAGACCAATGTCACCGGTGCGGCCAACGTGCGTGCCTCCGCAGAGTTCAATCGAATCGCCGAGTTCCATCACACGGACCACATCGCCGTACTTGTCGCCAAAGAAGGCAAGGGCGCCGCGCTGGACCGCCTCATCCATCGAAGTATTGGCTACTTGGGCAACGCGGTTGGCCAGTACCCGGGCGTTGGCGTGCCTTTCCACAGCGACAAGCTCGGCATCGCTCAGCGCCGCGTAATGGCTGAAATCAAAGCGCAATCGTCCTGGCTGTACCAGTGACCCGCGCTGCTTGAGGTGGGGGCCGAGCACGTCCCTGAGCGCCTTGTGCAGCAGGTGCGTCGCCGAGTGGTGGGCGGCAATACTGGCCCGACGGCCGTCATCCACCTGAATTTGAACCTGATCCTCCGGCCACAAAGTGCCAGCTTCAATGGCCACCCGGTGCAAGAACAAACCCTGCGCAGTCTTTTGCGTATCGAGGACTTGACCTCGCCCACCCTCGCCCCAACTCAGGGTTCCGTGGTCGCCGACTTGACCACCACCCTCACCGTAAAGCGGGGTTTGATCCAAGATCACAAGGACTTCCTGACCAACACCTGCCTGCTCGACACGCGCTCCATCGGCCAACAACGCCAGGACCTTGGCCTGACCTTGGCCATGGTCATAGCCGATGAATTGCGTGGAAATTCCTTCCGTTGTCAGCTCTTTGAGCAGTTCCTCCAACCCAGTGCCAGCCTTCTTCCACGACGCCTTGCCACGGGCGCGCTGTTGGGCCATCGCTTGGTCAAACCCAGGCATATCTAAAGTGAAACCATGTTCAGCAGCGATAAGGCCCGTCAAATCTGTGGGAAAACCATGGGTATCGTGCAGCAGAAATACCAGGTGCCCGGGCAGCAAGCGATCAACGCCCTGTGCCGTACGCTTCGAAATTTCATCAGCAATGAGCCGCTCGCCGCTCTCTAAGGTCTGCAGGAACCGCTCTTCTTCCTGCCGGGTCACCCGCGCGATCACCGCCCGCGCCGCGACGAGTTCGCCAAAGACGTCCTGGAGCAGGTCGACCACTTTGTCCGCGACTTCATAAAGAAAAGCGCCCGAAATGCCGAGCTTACGCCCGTAACGAATCGCCCGGCGCATCACCCGCCTAAGGACGTAGCCGCGGCCTTCGCTGTCCGGGAAAATGCCTTCCGCCATCAGCATCGCCGTGGTCCGGGCGTGGTCGGCAATGACGCGAAAGGCGACGTCGCGCTCAATGGCCGCATCGCCAGAGACCACGTTTTCCGGGTCGAAAAGACCGCCATAGCTTTGACCTGATTGACGTTCTACTACTTTGATCACGTCAAGAAACAGGTCCGTGTCGTAGTTGGAACGGCCGCCCTGCACCACCGAGGCGATGCGCTCAAGGCCCATGCCGGTGTCGACGCAAGGTGCCGGAAGCGGTGACAAAACACCGCCTTGGCGATCGTACTGCATAAAGACGCAGTTCCAGACTTCCATGTAGCGGCCGTCGTCCGCCGCCAAGGTGCACTCGGGGCCCTGGCTGGGATCAAGATCGAAGTAAATCTCCGTACATGGGCCACAAGGACCGCTTTCGCCCATGGCCCAGAAGTTGTCCTTTTCGCCTAGGCCGACGATGCGCTCGGCTGGCAAGCCTGCGATCTGCATCCATAAATCACGGGCCTCATGGTCGCCACTCACCGAGTCATTGCCGGCAAAGTAAGTCGTCACCAGACGGCTTGGGTCCAGGTGCAGCTCTTCGGTCAAGAACTGCCACGCGTAACGAATGGCCCCTTCTTTGAAATAGGCACCAAACGAGAAATTCCCTAGCATTTCAAAGAATGTATGATGCCGCCGCGTCCGCCCGACATTCTCGAGGTCGTTGTGCTTGCCCGAGACGCGCAGGCACTTTTGCGTCGAAGTCGCTGTGGCAAATGGTGCTGGCCGTGCCCCGGTAAAATAGTCCTTAAACTGAACCATCCCTGCATTTACAAACAATAAAGTGGGATCAGCAGGAGGCAGCAGCGAATGGGAGCCAACCCGGGTGTGGCCATGGGCTGCGAAAAACTCAAGAAAAGCTTGACGAATTTCCGTGACAGTTCGCGGTGTGGCTGATGGCTGATGCTGAGTCATGGTCCGCTTTTCCCCAAAAAGACTTGTCATTCTAGGGCATCAACGCCCTGGCTGCAGCAGCTGCCATGGCTGCGCAAGACCGGGCAAGATAGCGCACCTTGGCGCATTTGACGAGGCGATGGACCGGCAGGGCGCGCAAAGGCTTGATAGTACGAGCGAATCCTTACCGCTTGAATCCTTACGATTTTGCCGAAAATGCTGCTTGGGCGGCGTTGTCGAAGCGAGCGACAATGGCCCCGGCCGACTCCACGGCTGTGATACCAGCGACCGACTTGCCGGCCTGCCAGAAATCTTTGTAGCCGGTGCCGTGGTGCAAGGTCTTCTTGAGTTTCCACAGCGATTGCAGGGAGTAAAACATCCGCATGTAGTGCTTGGTCTTGGCGTTGCGCAGCAGCAATCGCGCCACGGGCCCCGCCTTGGCACCGACTTTGTCGATGTACGGCGTGCGGATAATGGCGACGGGCACGCCGCTGATCTTGTCGGTTAGGACAATGTCGTCGGCCGTTGCCCGCAGAATCGCGGCCTTGTAATCCGGATGGGTCTGACATTGCTCTGTGGCGATGAAGCGAGTGCCCATCTGCACACCGGCATAACCCTGTTGCAAAGCAAGGACATAGTCGGCTTCATTGCCGACGCCACCTGCGCACACCACCGGCAGTCCGAGAGGCGCCAACTCCGCAATCAACTGAGCCGGCGTACGGCCTCCCGCGTGCCCGCCCGCGCGATCATTGACGGCAATCAACCCTGAAACGCCTGATTTAATAGCTTTTTCTGCCCATTTGCGCTCAGTCACTGCGTGATACACCACCCCGCCCAAGGGACGGACGCGATCGACGATCCAGCGAGGATTGCCCAGGGAAGTCACAAAGAAGCGAACACCTTCCTCCAACGCGATGTCGACCCAGTTGCGCATCCGCTCTAGGTAGGCGTTGCTGGATTTCTCAGTGATCACGTTCATGCCTATCGGCTTGCCATCACAGGCCGCCTTAATAAGGCGTAATCCTTCACGAAAATCGGTCTTGTGGGCGTAGACCAGCGAAATCGGCTGCACAATGCCCATGCCACCGGCCTTGGACACAGCGGCGACCAGCTGCCAGTTGCTGCAGGGATACATCGCCCCGCAGAGAATGGGCGTCTGAATCTTGGCATCGCGGCAAAGTGCTAAACCGGCCGAAAGGTTTTGATTATTCACGTGTTCAGGATGCATTTGCCCTCCATGACCCAAGGGTGCCTGTTGCGCCTTAGGCCTTGCGCAGGATCGCACGGCACCTGCAACCGAGCAACCCGCAGTTGATGGTCACGCCGGCGAAAAGCAAGCTTGAAGCCCTTTGCACGGGCAGTCGAATAAACATTACAATACCATGCACTTATCGCCAATGTCATCAGTTCAGCGCCAAGAACGTCTAAGAGGGTTCAGGTGTAAAGGGAACTGTGCTACGCGGCAAAATAGAGCCGCTTGACAAGCAGTTGCGTAACGATAATCTCGCCCGCCGTCAACGCTTGAACTTAGCCCAAGTTCAGGCCGGAATCAGCGACATGTTCGCCAAGGACTTCACCATGGATTCGCGGATTTCTGCCGCCCGGATCGCCACCCTACTGACGGCCTGCGCAGCCCTTGTGATGGCCTGCGAAGACGGTCCGACCCAGACCTTTACGGTCGCCCCGACTGGTGCCGCCAGTCAGTGGAACGACGGCAAGACGCCGCCGGTGGTCGATAACAGCGCAACGCAAGGTTTTCAAACCGACTTTGCGGGTGGCTCCAACAAGCAGGAAATCTGTACCGGTGAACAGCGCGCCAAGCGTTGGGCCGCCATGATGAAAGAACCCATCGTGCCGGCCTTTGCTGCGGCAGGCGTGGTGGGCGTCGGCGCGGACCTCGGTACGACTGACTGCGCAGCGGAAACCGATTGCAAAGACGAAGATGTTTGCACCCAAGGTAAGTGCGCGACCCTGAACTGGAAGGGCATGACGGTTGAGCAGGCCGAGTTGGTGAACTGCCAATCGGAAACGCTCGGCGATCAGTTCGGCGACGGTTCGCAAGTCAACTCCTGGGGCGACAACGCCGAAGTCTGGATCAAGTACAACGTCGCTAACCACAACAAATTGGAGTGGATTTCTGTGTTCAAGGGCTATGACGGCCTGCTAAACTTCACCTCGCGCGATGGCAAGGACAAGTTCTCCATCCACCTGGGCGATCAGATCACCAAGAACGGCAAGAAATACCAACTCGATTGGAACGATCCGACCAAGTTCGCCGTGGAAGCCACCGAAATCGCAGACGGCCTCTTTGCCACCTATGCCAAGGAAATGCCTGCGGAAGACATCGCAGCTGGCTCCTGCGTTGCTGCAGGTCGGTGCACGATGACGAAGTTCCCAGATGTCGCGGCCTTGCGCATTTGGCCCCTCGGCATGCACATGTGGATTACCGGGCCCGATGCGCCGCAGCCAACGCCCTCGAAGTTTGACCGCATTGACCTTCGTTTACCGCGCGTTATGCCCTACACCTTTGGTTCGCCGACCCTCAAGCTCGATGCCGACGGCCCGACGACCAAGGTCGACTACCCCAACGCGACGAACTGCGATCCACGCCTGGGCATGACATGGAAGGAGTTCACAGACAAGTGCGTGAACATCAACCAAGATCCCGTCAAGGACAAGCCGTGGAATGACAAGCTGCTGGGCAACATCACCCACGGCTCGGAGACCTTTGTCTTCGATACCTCCGGCGTGGACCTTGAATTCCAGTCCAAATCGCTGGCTGCCGACGATGTAGTCCGGGACGCCGATCGGCCCAAGGACCCCGACATCGCCTCGGGTGTCTACATTGACGCGGAAACGCTAGGTAAATTTCAGAACGACTGGAGTGCCGACGGCGCGATTCATGACTTGCATGGCTCGGGCGCGGTCATGTACGAGTTCGCACGCTCGGTACAGGCTGAAATCAATGCGCAACTTAAGGCCATTGACCCCAACGCGATCACCCACGACCTCGGCGATCCGGCCTGCTTGTGGCCGGACGACAGCAATGGCGTTGCCCCCAATGGCTGGAATGCGGCTGCGAATTGCACCGGATTTGAAGGCGTTGTCACGGCCATGCCTGCGGTCGCCACCAGCACGGGCGCGGCCGCTTCGGTCACGGATGTGCCGGCCAATCGCACTCGCCTGGGCCCTGATGCCGCCAATATCATTGGCGCTTTAGGCCTCAAGCCCGGCAAGCCCATCATCGCCTTCTGCATGGACGCCAATGGCAGCCTAGACAAGGGCTACTACTACTGCGGCAGCAGCGACACCAACGGCCTGCAAGGGGCCGTTTGGGACACGTCCTTCCAGCGCGTCCGCCAAGTCCTGGGCAAGGGCGAACTCAGCAACTTGCCTCCGGAAATGCGCGATCGGCGCTTCTACTACAAGATGTACGTCCTCGCGCTGCTCAAGTACTTCATCGTCGCTGGCGACCCGACCAAGTTGGACCTCAGCGCAGTGCCCGTCGACACGACCAGTTTATTCTTTGATTCTGAAGGCTCTGGTCAGTACGAGTTTGCCGAATACATTGACCGCCGCTTCGTTACCGCCAGCCAACCACCCCTAGACTTGGTGGTCAAGGCGGACATCCTCAACGGCACGTTCTACGACTATGATTTTGAACGCAAACTCTACCGTGACGAGTCTGCGGTCTATAGCGCGCTGACCGTTAATCCAACCGATCCCTTGGGCAAAGAGAATGACCTGACCATTACCAATGTCTTTGGTAGTCCGGTTTTGGCCAATGCTTACGCCAATGTCGGCTCCAAGACCGCCTACGACTGCGCGACGGCCGATTGGACCACCGCCAAGGAATTCGATCAGGTCAACAGCGACTGCCAAGGCCAACTTCCGCCTCTGGATTCGACGTACGTGCCCGATCCGAACAACGCCAAGGCGCCACCGGTGCTGCCCCTGCGCGAGAACGGCAAGCCGATTCTGACGCCCTACAAGGGTGCGTTTACCGGAAAAAGCACTGCGTTTACGCTTGGTTCGTCCAATCTGACCATTGAAAAGACCATGATTGCCCTGCAATCGGCGCAAGTGAAGATCAACCACACCAAGGACCCCTACGACCCGGCCTCGGGTGCAGCAACGCCCCTAGAAGTCCTGGTCGAGCCATGGGCACCCCCGCAACCTGGTTACGGTTTTGCTTGGCCGGTCAATGGTCAGCAAGACAAGATCGTCACCACCGGTCTGCTCGATTTCTCCGGCGTCACCACCGACCTAGCTGTGTGGTATTCGCCGAGCGCACCCGCGGCCGACGGCTCGGGGCCGATCACGATTTTGGCAGTTGATTCCGCCTCTTTCTTGGGCGACGTCTTCCTGTGCCAAGATCCGCTCACCGGGGATCTGCTGCGCACCCGCATGTACGGCTCGATTTCGGCCATCCTGGACTGGATCGACAGCCACCCCGGTGTGTACGACGCCTGCGGCCTCATCGTCCGCTACAGCCCGTACAACAACTACCCGGATTACATCATTTCTCAGACCAACGGCGTCAAGGTCGGCGTCACTCCCGGCGGCGGCTTCGGCCGTGTCAACGACGCGCTACTCTGGCTGCCCGGACAGTACTGAGACACCGCGTTCTTACGACGCTTTCGCCCCTGCGGACCTCGCCCACGCGAACTTTTCCTGACTCGTTGCCCTTGAGGCTTGCCATGAACGTCCTGTCCCTTCGCACGCTCCTTCGCACCTTGGCCCCGAGTTGGCTGGCGCTGTGCCTGTTGCTGCCCATGGCCGTTGGTTGTGTGACCAATCGACCGGCCCGTAACGGGGTCTTCAATGAGAACCAGTACCTCAAGAAATCATTCTTGATTCGGCCAGGCGCAGGCGGTGCCGATCCGGGCTGGTTCATGAAGGCAACGATTACGGAAACCTCGACGCCCAATCCCCTGGGTGGTGACGCGGTCAGCCTATTCTCCGGCCTGGAAAACGGCGGCGCCTTGGTGCGTTTCCGCTCGACGTCGGACAAGCTGGAAATGATCAATCTCCATGAGATTTCCAGCGCTACCGAGGGCAAGACCGAAGAAGTCCTCGATTCCTGGCCCGTCACCAACGTCGACCTGAAGTTCCGCGTCAATCTGGACGGCGAAATTACCAATTTTTATGAAGAAAATCAGGAACTTGATTGGCAGGTCCGTCAATACGTCAAGCTCACTTTTGACAAGAACGATGGCTCGGACGCCGGTGTCTTTGGTCCCTACACGACCTCGGGCCTGGAGCGTTGCACGGACCTGGGCAATGCAACCTCGACCCTGGTGCCGGGATCCTTCCTGGTCGATGAGCAAAACGACTATTTGCAATGGCAAATTGAAGTGTCCGTCGCCCTCAAGTGGGATGACGCGGCCTGCGTCGACGCGTTTGGTCCCATGGGTATCGCGGCCTCGAAGATCGGCCGGACGCACACGACGTTCCGCATCCTGTACTCGATGATGCGCGCCAAGGCCAACCCGACCTACACGCCGCTCGAGATTGCTGAAAAAGACCCGATTCATCATAAGTACGGCCCGATTACGTACCTCAGCGTCGCCCGCGATCCGAACAGCGGCATGATGGCCGGCCGCGAGCTGGTGATGCGCTTCGATCCCAAGAAGAGCAAGAATACCTGGTACTTCGCCAAGGGCTTCCCCGATCAGTACAAGGCTGTCTTCGCTGGGCCGGGCGGCGTCGCCGAAGGGACCAACAAGCTGCTTGATGCCGGTGGGGCCGCCATGCGCGTTGAGTTCAAGAACTTCGATGACGGCGGAATCATTCGTCAATACGGCGATGTGCGCTACAACTTCGTGCGCTGGCTGAGCGACAAAGACAGCCAAGATTCCTTTGCCGGCATCGCCCAGTTCGTGACCGACCCGCGCACGGGCGAGACCTTGAGCGCGAGCATTAACCTCAATGATTTCGCGATCAAGGACTATTATGTCCAACGCATCGACTTCTACCTCAAGTCGATCGGTGCCAGCTTGGACATCAACTCCCCGAATCCATGGCCAGATCCGGCCGCAGGCGCAGAGTGCAAGGATGGCGACACGGTGCCCATCGTTGACGCCAAGGTCGTGCTCAACCACAACGGCAACTCGTCGCTGTTCGCCAAGATGCAGGAATACTTGCAGAAGCCAGTCGCGACCTTTGGCAAGCTGGGCCCCCAGGACTTCGTGCCCCACCAGGACGAAGACTTCTACCGCGCTTGGTATGCCCTGCTGCCCTACTGGGTCTACGCCGACCCGGAATACAACAACTACGTGATTCCTGAAGGGCAGGGCGGTGTCTACGGCCCGAGCGCCATGTGGAAGTCCATTGAGCAAGAGGCCGAATTCCATACGGTTGCCGCCAAGATCGACCGGGGCGAAGTGCCCATCGATGGCATGACCGGTGCCAACGGCTTGGCCCAGACCGGCGCTTTCCTCAGTCACTTCAAGGCGCTGACCGAGAATCACCGCGAACTCGACAACATCAAACAGCGCGCTTTCAGTCGCCTGCGCAAGGATCCACCGACGGCCTTCTCGTTCATCGAGATGATGAAGAAGGACGCCCGCCACTGCGTGCAGGACACCAAGACCAAGGCTTGGCGCTGGGAAACCAAGGAAGAATGGACCAATACGCTGATTTCGTCGTACTGGTCGCAGGTGATGTGGCACGAGTTCGGCCATACGATGGGCCTGGAGCACAACTTCATGGCCTCGGTGGACCGCGATAACTTCCCGCACTATAAGGACAGCAATGGCAATGATCACGTGGGCTTGTTTGCCTCCAGCGTGATGGAATACAACGCCGCGCCGGATCGCGTGTTCTGGCAGGCCGGCTGGGCCCCCTACGATCAGGGCGCAATTGCTTGGATTTACGCCAATGACAAGCCAAACGGCAGCGGAAGTACGTCGATTTCCGGTCAGGCGACGGCGACAGCTCCCTGGAAAGATCCCTACGGCTTTGCCACCGACGCCCAGGGAAACAGCAAAGAAAAGCAGTTCTTGTACTGCTCTCATCAGCACTTGCGCTACACGCCGCTGTGCCGCATGGGCGATTCGGGCACCACGCCCTCGGAAATCTTTGCCAACGACATCGACAAGTACGAGTGGCAGTACCAATGGAATAACTTCCGCGTTTACCGCAAGTTCTGGGATGACCACGCCTACGCCGATCTGCCCGCGGGCATCATTGGCGACAGCCGCCGCTTCCTTTCCATGTGGATTTTCGACATGTTCCCGAGCGAACTGGTCGACAGTCTGCGTCGCATCGGCATCACCAACCCGGATACCAAGGGCTCGGATGTCGACTACTACGACCAGTTGGCCAACAAGTTCAACAAGGAAATGTCAACCGCCAGTCAGTTGATGGCCGCCTATCACAAGGCGATCATTCAGCAATCTTCCGGCGAGCGTCCTTACCGCACCACCTACGACAAGTACTACGGCGACGTCACCCAACAGGGCATTATCTTAGACAAACTCTTTGCAATGCAGAGCTTTGTCGGCCTGTGGCCCACGGACAACTATGACGTCAACCAGGCGGGCAGTTGGTTCAGCAGCTACAGCGACACGCCCGACGGCAGCTACCAGTCGGTGGCCGAGGACGCCATTGCCTCGATGATCGGCGGCCAATACGAGGCCTACCCCTACTTCGTTCCGCTGGCGGTGGCGCAGTTTGCCCAGGACACCCATGACCCGGCCTTTGGTGGGCGCGTGGAAATCCGCGATTGGATTGGCGGTTACGTCTTCAATCGCCAGGTGGACTTCCTGGACTTCTTCCGCGACATTGCGGTCAAGGACAACTACCCGAACTGCGATACCCTGGCCAACTGCGACTACAATCCGCAGTCGCCGCGCACCGATGCCGCCGATGTCCACCACTCCGATGGATTCAATGAGTTCCTCGGCCCGGACAATAAGCGCTATGCCTGGGCGTACATTCCGTCGCGCAACCAGTGGTTGGTCGTGGACAGAGATCGCAATATTGCCAGCTACTTGGTGGTGCGTGCGTACAACCAGGACGTCGTCAATCAGCAAGATGACGGCAATTTCCCGGGCGGCGCTTACGGTTACGAACTGCAGATGAAGTACACCCTCGATGCATTCACCTACTACAACTAAGCGTAGCGCTTGGCTTTTGCTGATCGCTTGCACCTGCTTGGCCGCTCCGGCCTGGGCCGATGACCACGGCGCTCACGGGCGATCCGCGGCGACGCCTGGGGGTACCGCGCCCAGCAGTGGCAGTTCGACCAAGGCAGACGTCCTGTCGACCGAAGAGAAACCCGAGGATAAGCCTTGGGAATTCGGCGCGACTTGGGAAACCCATCGGCTATTCATCCAAAACGACTTGGCGGGGGCCGCAAGCAACAAGCTGGTCAACCACTTGTTCTTGCACTTGCGCTGGCAGCCGACGCGCAATGACGCCTTGGAAGTCCGCGGCTACTTCTACGAGCGGTTCTTGGCCGATCCGGGCGAAACGGGCATTCGGACCGATGACACCTCGCTGTACTATGCCCACTATGCTGATTTACCTTGGGATATTCGCACGCGCATCTACGCCGTGGCGACAGCACCGACTTCCTTCTACAGCAAGTTGTCCAGCGTCTATACGACCTTGCGGTTGGGCGCAGCGGGCCATTGGAAAAAGGACGCTTTCTCCTTTGAACTCATAGGCTATGGCGAAACCAACATCGCCAAGTACCGCGAAATGGCGGGCGGCAACCCCAACGTGCAGTACGCCTCCGGGGTCGTGGCGGAGTTGGAGTACAAACTACCGATCAATCATCCGATTTCTGTTGGCTTGACGGGCGTTCTGCACTGGTACTGGTTCTATGACATCACCAATACCGCAGCGTCGTCGATTCCGTACGGCGTGGTGCAAGACGCGCAGTTTCCCAAGCAGCCAATGCAAAGTTCCTATGGTTATCAGGTCTATGTGCGCGGTGATCTGCCGCGCCTGCCGCACGTCGATATCGACCTCACCGTGGCCTATGCCCAGGGCGATCCGTCCATTGGCTATACGTCCACCCTGCACGACGGTGTTAGCCACGCGTACCTGTTCTGGCGGCAGACCTCGCAGCTGTATTTCGCTTTGGCGACGCGGTATTAGAGCACCTCAAACCCGGATTTCCTTGCGGGTTCGTGGCGCAGCCAAGGGCCGTGTGGATTGGCCGTACAGCGTCTGCAGTCAGAACGCGTGTCCCTACCCGCGGCCTGCGAATGCACTTGGCCGCATCTCAGTGCTTCGCCGCGAAATCAATCACAAATCCACGTGAGTTGATTTGCAGCAGCACGTCCTCAGGCGGCGGCGGCAAGGTGCGCACGCCCGCCTTGTAGCCAGCCATGTAGGCGGCCACGGCGTCATCAAAGGCCTCATTTCCACTCTTCTTATCGATCTTGTAGCTCAAGATCGTGCCAGCCGTGGTCATCCGATCGATGCGTACGCGCACCACCAGATTGGTCAGCTCCCAGGGCGGAATGTTCGAAGGCACCTGAAAATGCGAAAGAATGTTCTGTTTCACAGTCCCGGCATACGCGCTGCCGCTCATGTTGACCTTGCCCTGCCCTTCCTTGACGCCGGTGGCTGTGCCGAGGATGTTGCCGAGCTTCTTCTTCTTGGCGTCAGCGCCATCATCCTTTAGAATTTCCGTGAGTTTGCTGCTCTCCGTCATCGCTTCGGCCAGCTTTTTCTCCGGCGGCTTGGGCAGGGCTTGCTTTTCGCCCGGGTCACGCCGGTTGCCGTCCTCGCTGCCCAGCGCTGCAACCAGTTGAGCTTGCAAGAGATCAACGTTTAGGGAGGGAGGCGGCTCCTCTTCACGCCTCAAGAGCCGACGCGCCGGCTCGGGACAGCGACGCTCATCGGTTGCCTGAGGTTCTTCTTTTTTTACAATGGGTTTTGGCTTGCGTCGCGGTCCTTGGCCAATGCAGGAAGGGGAGACCACGGAGGTGCACCCTTCCTTGTCGACCTTTTCTGGGGCAGCAACACCGGTTTCTTGAGCCGGCGCAAGGGCTAAGGCCACGCCAAGCACCGCGTGAACCAGCAACGCCACGCCTGCGCCCACGGCGACATCGCGCCGGGTCATGCCGACATGTCCATCCGCCATCGCGCCCGCCTACTTCCCTGCCGAGGGCAGGGGATCTTCGGAAACTAGGCCAAAATGCTCAATTCCTGCCCGACGCATGCGCGCCATCAGGGCCAAGACCAAGCCGTAGTCGAGGTGGCGGTCAGCCCGCAGCTGGGCATCGCGCAATCCTTGGGCTTTTGGGGCCTTGTGCAGGGCGGCTTCAAAGCCGTCAAGGCACTGGTCCACACTGCGCTTGCTGCAATCGATCAAAAGCAACTGGTCTAGATAGATACGCTTTTGTCCATCCATCGCCAGCGTCGGCTTGCTCTGTTTGCCGCTCGCGGGCGGCGCCGGATCGGCCTTGAGCTTGGGCAAGTCCACGGGCACTTGGTTTTCGTCCTTTTGCACCTGGGCCGTTTCTTCGGTCACGACCTGCCTTAAGGTCTCGGCCTCACGACTGATTCGCGCCGTTTCTACGGCTGAGGCGACCATGAAGATCACCAGCAGCACCAGCATGACGTCGACCAAGGGCGTCACGTTGATCTCGGCCATGGTGCTGCGGGCAATGCGACCGCGGCCCCCAGCGCTACCGGCGGAAAAGGCCATGGATCATCCCTCCTTGCTGGGCGTGGACCCAGCAGGAGCAGGACCTTCACCCGCAGGAAACGGCGGCGGAATGCTGGTGGCCGACAAGGAATTGCCAGCCAAAGGCGGGGACTTGCTGGCAACCGTGCGAACGGCGACAACCGGAGCTGCTGCGCGGACTTCCACGGGACGGGAGGCCCCAACCGCAGGGGCGGCGGCGGGCCCTACTTCTTCGGGACGCAGGTCTTGGCGACGCACCATGTTGAGGATTTCCAGGCCAAAGCCGTCGAGATCTGTCACCATTTTGCGGACATTGCGACCCAAGAAGTTATAGGCCATCGACGCGGGAATCGCGGCCAGCAGGCCCACAGCGGTCGCTACCAAGGCCTGGGCGATGTGCGGGGCCACCGACTGCAAAATACTGCCTGAATCCGCTAGGCCACCGAAGGCACCCATGATGCCCCAAACGGTGCCGAACAGACCGATAAAGGGCGCCGAAGAGGCTACTGTGCCCAAGAGGGAAAGGCCAGATTCCAGTTCATCGACCAGGGGTTCGGCGACGCGGCGCATCGAACGCTCCAAGGCATCGACGTCGCGCTCGCGCAGGGCTCCTCGCGATTCCAGGGCGTGCATTTCCTTCATCACCGCCGCCATTAGGCGGACGTGCGGCAGGGCGAGGTACTTGCGGCCCAGGGCTTCGGCAGCGTCACGCAAGTCGTTGAACTTGGTGAACTCGTCGCGAAAGCTCTTGATTTCTTTGCGTAAATTGTACAAAGCCCAGGCGCGACTGCCGATCACCACCCAGCACACCACCGACAGGACCAGCAGCACCAGCAGCACCAGCAAGACCATGCCGCGCGAGCCAACGGCGGCGGCCAGCGGATCCATGTCCACTTGCGCCAAGTGAAAGGTCCGCCCAAGAGCGGCCGTGGGAGAAAACAGGGGGAGAAGTTGAGGCAGTGCGAGAATTTCCATGGGCCCTAGCGTAGAGGCGGCGATCGCGTGGCGCAAGATCGGAGCGAGGCGATCGTGGTGGTGTCTGCCCGGCTAGGCCGCAGGAATTGGTCAACAAAACATGTGATTGCGAGACATCTCGGCCCCACTTCGGCACCGTGGCCTAGCCCACAACCGGTGCGGTGCTTGACGCAGTTTTAGACCGCTGTTAGCGAGCAGACCCATGCTTGCGTCGCTGACGGGGCTTCGCTACCTTGATCGCGTGGGGTCTACCAATGTGCGGCGCGTGCCGCTAGGAGGCCACCCGGAGACAATCATGCGCCCTACTCGCAAGGCCTCGCCCGCCCCTCGGCGTCGGTCCAATCCCGCTAACAACGCCACGACACCCGTACAACCGCAGGCAGGTGCTGCAGAAGCACCAGTCTACGCCACGCCAGGACAGGCAACGACGCCGCGCAAACTACGTGCTGTCGGGGCCCCGGCGCTAAGCCGTGTACGCGTACCGCACCTGCTGGAGATGAAAGCCCAGGGCGTGAAGATCACCGCGGTGACCTGTTACGACGCCAGTTTTGCCCGTCTGGTCGACGCCGCGGCCATAGATGTGGTCCTCGTGGGCGATTCGCTCGGCAACGTCATTCAGGGGCAGGAAAGCACGTTGCCGGTCACCGTCGATCACATCGTCTACCACACTGCGGCGGTGTCGCGAGGGCTGCGACGCGCGCACCTGGTGGCTGACATGCCGTTCATGAGTTATCGCAGTGTCGACGTGGCGTTGGAGAACGCTGGGCGCATGCTGGCCCAAGGTGGGGCCCACGCGGTCAAGCTCGAAGGCGGCGCGGAAATGGCGCCTATTGTCAAAGCCTTGGTGGACCACGGCATCCCGGTGATGGGCCACTTGGGGTTGACGCCGCAATCGGTGCACGCCATGGGTGGGCATCGGGTGCAAGGACGGGGAAAGGCTGCGAAAGAAAGGCTAATTCGCGATGCGCTGGCCCTGCAGGACGCGGGCTGCTATGCCGTGGTCCTCGAACTGGTGCCGGCCCAACTGGCACTCGAAGTGTCCCAGCGGCTGGTGATTCCGACCATCGGCATCGGCGCGGGCGCGGGCTGTGACGGCCAGATCCTGGTTCTGTACGACTTGCTGGGCATGAATGCGGAATTTCAGCCGAAATTTCTAAAGCGTTTCGCAGATTTGCATAGCATCATTGGTGAAGCGCTTGGCAGCTATCGGCAGCAGGTTCAGGGCGGCGAGTTTCCTGGGCCGGAGCACGCCTTTGTCGACCCCAGCGTGGTGGCTGAGGCGCGACCTCCTGCCCGCGCGGGCTAACCCAGCTTGCGGAAACGATTTTTACTGTACCAAGCCGCCCGTGCCCCTCGGTCGAGGCCCGAGCGCAGGGCTGCCCGGACGCGCTGACTCAGTTGCTGCTGCCGCGTCGATCTTGCCGCGATATTAGCCTATCATTCTGAGGTGTTATGGATCTGGAGATCGTCAGCGGCGTTCGCGTGGCCCGCGGCACAGAGGCCCTGCGCGCCTGGGTGTTATCGTGCCGCAAAGACGGAAAAAGCATCGGGTTTGTCCCGACGATGGGTGCCCTGCACGCCGGTCATCTGTCCTTGGTTGCGCATAGCCAGGCGCACACAGACGTCACAGTGCTGTCCATCTTCGTCAATCCATTGCAATTTCGCCCCGGTGAAGACCTACAGGCCTACCCTCGCCCCTTTGCCCGGGATTGCCAGTTGGCGGCCGAAGCGGGGGTCGACGTCGTCTTCGCCCCGAGCGCTGAGTCCATGTATCCTCAAGGTTTTCAGACCCATGTTGAGGTAGAGAACCTGACCACGGGCCTATGCGGTGCGGTGCGGCCGGGCCATTTTCGTGGCGTGACCACCGTTGTTTGCAAGCTGCTGAACTTGGTCATGGCGGATGTGGCGGTCTTTGGCGAAAAGGATTGGCAACAATTGCAGGCAATTGCGCGCATGGCCCGCGACTTGGATCACCCAACGCGCATCCTTGGCGCGCCAATTGTCCGCGAAATGAATGGCTTGGCGATGAGCTCGCGCAACGTGTATTTGAGCGATCAACAGAGGCAAGCCGCCGGAGCGATCTTCGCCTCGCTGCAGGATGCACAACTGCTCGCGCAGAAAGGGGAAACAGACGTCTCGGTGTTGGAAGCTCGGGTGCGATCGTCCATCACGGCTGCAGGAGGCCGCGTGGATTACGCGACGATTTGCCACAGTGAATCCTTGCTGCCACTGACGCAATTGCTTGATCCAGCGCGGATTATCGTCGCTGCTTACTTCGGCAAAGCTAGGCTTTTGGACAACTGTGCGCTGTGAAAGCGGGGCGCGGCCCTTTGGCCAGCAGCGCAGTCCGCTCAGGTCGAGGCACCGGCCCCCTCATGGGCAAGCAAGGCTTCTGAATCAAAGCCGATTTCCCCATAGGCACCGACAGCCGCTGGCGCTTGACCACGCCGTTTGAGCCGCGCCGTCGCCCTCAAGATCTGGCGCATGACGCCACGGGCATCGATGGAAGTGTCCACGGCCAAATAGCCGATGCCGGCGTGGGCAGCATGTATCCGCAACTCTTCGCAATGTTTAGCCATGAGTTGCGCGTACTGCTGTTTGACCAGGCGCGGGTCGGTCAGTTGGTGCGCCTGCGTTTCGGGGCAGTGAAACTGCGTGGGCCCGGCAAAGTCCAAATCGCGTTCGCGGGGATGCAAGGTGTGCAGCAGCAGAACGTCGAGACCCGCGCTGGCGAATTCCTGCAAAGGATTCAGGGCTTTGTGTGGCGACACCAGGACGTCGCTTGCCACCACGGCAAGACCATGGGTTTCCCCGTGCCGCCATTGGGCCGGCGTCAGGGCATCAACACCCGCTTGGCCGGAGGGGCGAATCGACTCCAAGCGCGCACAAAGGTTAGAAAAATGCCGCACGCCGGTACCACTGGCCACCTGCAACTCCGGGTGGCCAATGACCACCAGGCCAACCGAATCGCCTTGGCGAACAAGGATCAAGGCCAGCGTCGCCAGAAGTAGGCGAACTGCATCGAATTTGTCGCCACCGCGCAAGTCGGCAAAGGCCATGGAGGCAGACGCATCGACCACCAACGTGAGCGCAGCGTGGACCTCTTGCTCATAGCGCTTGATATAATAGCGATCTGTGCGGCCATAGGCCTTCCAGTCCATGTGGCGCAAGTCATCGCCAGGCGAATATTCCTTGTGTTCACTGAACTCCACGCCACCACCGCGCCGCAAAGAGCGATGTAATCCGCCAGGTTGGCCATCATCCACTTGGCGCGCTGGCAGTTGCAGCGGTCCAAGTCCGGACAGGACTTCGGTAGCGCGTTGGGCCAAGGTCTGCTTGTCGCTGATGGCATCGCCAAACCAGGAATTGCCAGCGTGCCAAGCCAGTTCGTGCAGGGCGTCCAAGCCGCGCGGGGCCGGAACACGCTCAAGCAGGGAGCGCTCTTTGCCCTTGCCCACAGGCCGCTTGGCGGAGGCGGAGCGTTCATCTTGACTGCGCCCAGGCTCAGCGGGATGGGAACTGGGCACAACCGCACGCACAGCACGCACTTGCGCGGCCTGCAACTGCTTAACGGTGTGCTGTCGGGTGTGCTTGAGCCAGCGTGACAGACCGCCGCCCAAACCGTCAAAGCCTCGATTTGCCATGGCCTTTTGCCCGGCGCACCTCTGCGCCAGCTACAGTGTCGCCCGGTCATGGCAGCGGCGCAAATTCGCCATCAACGCTGGCAGCACTCAGGGGCGAAAGAGCCATGGTTCAATAGCGCGCAAAATCGCCGAAATTACTTTCACTTCCTGGCTACCTTGGGCCAGCGCGGTGGTCGGTCCTTGGCCCGCCACGGCAAGCCCAGTTTGGGGATCTGTCCGCAGGTAGAGTTCGATAGCACAGATGCTTCGCGAGTCGACCCCCGGTATGGCCGAGACAAATCCAATTGTTTTCATGTGACTGTTGGGCAAATCGGGCTCAAGGACCAAGCTGGCCCAAGCCAAGGGCGACCGGAGCGGCGACGCCTGTACCGCGACCGGGCCGAGCCAAGGGGATAAGGCATCGGCCACGGCACGGGCGCAGTTCTGCGAAGATTCCCGAGGAGTTCCATAGACATCCAAGGCTAGGCGCAGATCTCCAGGCGGCAAGGCCCCTGCGGAAACCGGTGCTTCAGTTGCTCCGCCGGCGTGGCGCAGCAAGACCCATGGCCCAGCAGAAACCACACGTAAATACGCATTTTTCTGCTGAATTTTTCGCAGGTCGATGGCCGGAGCTCGGCCCGGTTCCGCCCTGAGCACCTGCACGCCATGACAGCGCAGCCATGGCACATAACGACTTGAATCAACTGGCATCACCCACGATGCGGGCTGAAGTTGGCAGACGGGCTCGGGCCACCACGGACCGTGCAGCAGCGGCAGCAGCAGCCAGGGCAGGATTTGCAGCAAGACGTCCATCATTGCCTAGAATAACAAGCGATTGCCTGATCACCCTTGCAGCATCTGCGGCCGGGTCGGCTCCGAGGATAGCGGCTGCGCCCGCGGCACGACCAGCCTTTGCGCAATCGATCGCCGGGGGTACACTGGGTGGCCATGCAGATCCATGAACTTTGCGCCGTTGAGTTGAGCCACCGCCTGCGCCGCAAGGAGCTGAGTTCGGTGGAAATTGTCCAAGCCCTACAGGCGCGAAGCCTAGCTGTGGATGGTCAGGTCCGGGCGTTTTGCCGGCGCTTTGACGATCAAGCGCTTGAAACAGCAAGGCTATCTGACCAAGCACGTGCCCGGGGTGAGGCGCTGGGCCCCCTGCACGGCGTGCCGATCACGATCAAGGAGAACGTCGACATTGCCGGTACGCCTTCGACGATGGGCTTGAGATCACGGCAAAATGAGCCTGCGAAAAGCGACTCCGTGACCGTCCAGGCAGTGCGCGAGGCTGGGGCAATCATCCTTGGCAAAACCAACGTGCCACAGTTGCTGCTGGCCCAGGAGGCGGAGAATTCCGTTTGGGGAATCACGCATAATCCTTGGGATTTGAGCCGTAGTCCTGGAGGATCTTCGGGTGGGGAAGCGGCTGCGTTGGCCAGCGGACAGACGCCGCTTGGCATTGGCACCGACATCGGCGGTTCAATTCGAATTCCCGCGCATTTCTGCGGTATTGCTGGCCTAAAACCAACCGTAGATCGCTGGTCGAACCGTGGCTCTGTTGGCGCGATTCCCGGCCAGGAGTTGGTGCGGGCGCAAATCGGACCGATGGCGCGAACTGCCCAAGATTTGGCGCTGCTGGCCACGGCACTCGATCCGCTGGCCATGAGTCGGCGCGATCCGGCCGTCCCGCCTTTTGCTGCGCCTCGTCCTGAAGATGTTGACCTCAAAGGGCTTCGCGTCGGCGTCTTTACCGACGATGGCTACCTTGCGCCAGGCCCGGCCATTGCCCGCGCTGTACGACGCGCAGCCGAGGCCTTGGCCGATGCGGGCGCAGAAATCGTTGACTATCAGCCGCCTGGAGCCCAAGAACTCTTGTACATCTGGCTCGCCGGAATCAGTGCTGACGGCGGCGAGACGATGCGGGCCCTGATGGCGGACGAGGAAGTCTGTCGGCAAATTAAGCCGTCCATGCGCATGGCGCGATTGCCTAGTGCAGTGAGGCAGTTGGCCGCAGCGTACATGGCATCTCGCGGGCAGGACCGCGTGGCGCGCTTGTTGAGGGCCCTGGGCGAAAAGCCCGTTCAGGCGCTGTGGACGCTCACCACGGAGCGCACGGCACTGCGGCGCGCCGAGCTGGATGCCTGGAATACTCAGAACTTGGACCTGGTTCTGTGTCCGCCTCATGCCCTTCCGGCGATGCAGCTAGGGACCTCTGGGGACCTGTCGCTCACGCTGAACTATCCGTTTCGCTACGTGATGTTGAACTTTCCCGCCGGCGTTCTGCCGATCACGCGGGTGGGCGAAGATGAGCAAAACTGGCGCAAACCGTCTGATATGGTTGAAAAACGTTGCGCAGAAGTCGAAGCGGGTTCGGCCGGACTGCCCGTTGGCGTGCAGGTAGTCGCGCGGCCGTGGCAGGAAGACCGTGTGCTAGCGGCCATGATAGCCATTGAAGCCCGGGTGATCGGCGATTCAGCGTATCCGCGCACGCCGATTGAGCCGATGGGCAGCAGCAAGCGCCTGTGAACATGCCCGTTTCTGCCCAACGCTGCTTCTTAGTCGCAATTCTGGCGACCCTGTGCCCCGCCTGCCCAGCCGGGGTGCCCTTTGTGCCGCCAGCGCCGGACGCGTGCAGCAACAGTGCCGATGGCAGCCTAATCAATCTGGAAATCGGCGATGGCACGGACGCTTCAGCGCCTTTTCATCCCTTTGTGCAAGGGGACAGTCCTTCTTTCATTACCGGCGGGCAGGGCCTACGGATGTTCGCAATACGTCTGCGTTTACAGGGCAGCCAGCCACCGACGTGCGTGCGGCAGACCACGGCGATTTACGACGAGGCTGGGCTGAATTACGGCCAGATTACCACGCCGCTCAAGACCTATGCCGATGCGCCCGGCGCCCGGACAACGCGGCCGCTGTGGCTGGCTTTTGGAATTCCCGACCAGTTTCGCCTTCACGTTCAGGCAGGTACGCTACAGCGGGATATTCACCTGTGTCAGCCGTGTCCGCTACCCAGCCAGTCAACCGCCGGCAACGACACAGCTCCGTAGGCTAGGGGCGCGCGTTTGGCCTTCCCGGCAACGCCTAGAGACGCTCGTTGAGCGGGCTATCGCCGCCCGGCTTATCGACCTTGGGCTTGTCAACCTTAGTTCGGACCGGTGGTGTCTTTTTCCCACCATTTGCAGGTGGTTGCGCCTGTTCAGGCAGCTTGTCCAACTTGACTAGACGGCCTTGCTTGGCGTCTTCGGGCAGGACATCGACCTCGCGGGCGACATAGCCGGCCAAGTTCAGGCTGACGGTGACGCGATCATGGCCAACCATTCGAATATCAACAGGACTGACACCCAGCGTTCGGCCATCGACCTGCACTTGCGCGCCAGCAGGATCGGTCTGCAGTTTGACGACCGCAGGCGCCACCGCTTGCACAGTGTCAGCCGCCTGAGCGGTATCGACCGCAACGGCCACGGCCGCATCAGCCACAGGGGCTGTCGCTGCAGCATCTGCAGAGGGGGCTGGCGAATCGCCTGAACTCGCAGCAGATTTCGCCGAAACGACGCCTGCTACGCTGCTGCCAGTTGCGGCCGCTGAGCCGCCGTCGGCCGATGCGCCGCGCGAATGCCACCACCAACCAGCGCCTGCGACCAAGCCGATGGCCAGCGCGATCGCCAGAAACAGCAATACTGGCGGGGGCTTAACTGCTGCCGTTGGCGGCGGGATCGGCGCTGCGCCTGCCTCGGAATCACTGGCCGAAAAAAAGCCAAACGTAGGTTGATCCGCGCCTTGCACGGCACCGGGCGCATGAACGCCAGACACAGCCAGCGGTGCCGGCCGCGGGGTCCCTTGACTGGGAACGGCGTAGGCCGCAGTGCGGTTCTCGGCACCCTTGGCGTCATAAGCCGCTGTTTTTTCGTCTTTTTCTGCACCCGATGCCATCGGCAGGGGCGATACCCCCTGCGGCACACGCAGCGCTTGTTCGGTCCGGTCCGCACCGCGACAAGCCTCCAGGGCCTGACGCATCTCAATGGCTGTGTTGAAGCGGTCATTCGGGTCTTTTTTCAAAGACTTCTCGATGACACGCACCATCGCTTCGCTGACGGGCGTTCGCGCCGTTGTTCGCAAATCCGGAGGCGGTTCAGCCACATGGCTCAGCAAGACCGACAGCGGATTCTCGCCGTCAAAAGGCGGCTTGCCAGCCAGGCATTGATACAGCACGCAACCCAGCGAATATAGGTCACTTCTGCGATCAAGCGGCTTGTTCTGCGCCTGCTCGGGACTCATGTAACTGGGCGTGCCAAAGGCCTTGCCTGTGCCGGTCAGGTTGGTGCCGAGCTTCTTGGCAATGCCAAAATCCAGCACTTTCACAACCGGATCATCGCCTTCCACTTCATGCAAAAACAGATTGTGCGGCTTGAGGTCGCGGTGCACGAGGTTGGCCAAATGGGCTTCAGCCAGGCTCCGCAGCGCCTGAACGCCGATATTGAGCGTCTCTTCTTCCGTAAGAACGCGGCCTTCCTGTCCTCGCTTGCGCAGGAGCTCGTTGAGCGGCACGCCCGAGAGCAGTTCCATGGCGATGTAGAGCGCCCCGCCTTCGGTCTGGCCAAAGTCATAAACACGAATTGTATTCGGGTGTTTGAGCGATGCCGTGACCTGCGCTTCGGCAAAGAAGCGCTGGATCATGTCGCTGTCGTCGGAATCCAGGGACACGGCCAGCAGTTTGATCGCCATATCTTGGTCGGTAGCGATGCTGGTGGCGCGATACACCGAACCAAAGCCACCTTGCCCAATCATTTCACGGACCCGGTAACGGCCGTTGATTTCGGTGCCCAGGGCCAGCCGACTGTCCGGATTGGCGGCGAGTACCAGCGTAGCCGTCCCGTCTTCCGGGCACCGCGCCTCCTCACTCCGTTTGCCGCATTTGGGACAGAGCCTCATGGTCGTAAACGCTGATTCCTTAGCGGTTTCCCGCTTTTTCGGTTGCCTTGTCTCGTTGCTCGCCGGCCTCAGAGTCGGTGGCAACTGCCAAGGCGATTGCTGCGGTTGCCCCGACCAAAGGCGAGGTTATTGCCGCGCTGGATTGGTCGACTCCACCAAGGATTTCAACCACCTCAGCCAAGTCTGCGGGGAGGTCGGCAAAGACCACCCGACCGTCGTCAAGAATGCGGATCTGGACACGGAGCGGCGGCGGCTGCAAGTCCTCCAGGCTGGGTTGGGCCCGTTTTTTGCCCACGGCGATCGCCTCCTTGAGGGACATTACTGTTTTATTACAAGCCTTTGACTGAGGCTGCCTTGTATTCCTCAGCTTCTTTCACCGGCAACTGTCCGTCAAAGAAAGCCTGATCGTATCCGTAGACATCGGCGCCAAAGACAGTGTTTCCATCCTCATCAACGGCGGCTGAAACATAGTCGATATGCACGGACAAGGGCGTTTTCAAGTTGACGATTTTCTCTTCTTTTTCCTTGATCGCGTCGCGAATCTCCTTGCTACTCATGCCGCGATCGCGCCCGAGCACCAAATCGGCCAGGGTCACGGGGTCCTGCGTGCGAATGCAGCCATGGGAATAGGCCCGCCGTGCCCGTGCAAACAGCGCTTTTGCATTGGTATCATGCAGGTAGATGTTGTACTTGTTGGGGCCCTGGAACTTGACCTCGCCGAGCAGGTTCTCTGGCCCCGATTTTTGGTAATAGACCTCGGTTCCATCCCCCTGAACCTCGCGAACATAATCGTGTTTTTCCAGATAATTCGGCTCTGTTGCCAAGTGCTTCTGGATTTCCAGTTCCACCACGCGCTGGGTCGGATACCAGCGGGGCGCCAAGATCACGCGCGTCATCTTGTGGGAAAACATCTTGGTTCGATTGATCTTTCCCTTCATCTGCGTTATCTGGTCGGTGTCGGTGTCGTTGTTGCCGACCACGGTGCGGTGCGTCTGCTCGAGCTTGCCGTCCATCACCGCCCAGAGCTTCTGAAACGCAATATTTACCCAGATATAGGTGTCGCCTGGGTCCCGCCCTTCGGACTCGCGCAGGCGTTCAAGCGCCAACTGAATCTGCCGCAGTCTCTGTTCGGCCGGCACGTCGAGCTCAACGACCGTCGTGTGCGAGACCACGCCATCGGCATCGAGTTGGTGTCGACTCTGGAAAGTGACGACAACCTCGCGTAATGCCTCATCAAAACGCGTCCCGCCCAGCCCCGGATCATATCCTTCGGCCGCCAAACGGGTGCGCAGGGCCTCGACAAAGGGACCACTATCGCCTTGCTTGACCGACTTGGCGGCCTGCTTCGGGAGCGGCTTCCAACCACCGGCATCCACTAGCTTTTTGTACTGATTATAGCTTTCCAGCAGCAGGGCGTATTGGGGGTGCGTCGGCCACGCATCGTGCATGACCTGGGCTTGCTTGCCCGTCTTGGCCCCGAGCCAGCCCGTGATCTTCTCCGCTTGGCTATCGGCAAGGTGCGCCACCGCGGAAGGTGCTGTGTAATTCAAGGGATGCGCGGGTCGCCCCAGCTGCATATCGACCATATAGCGAACAACGGCGCGCTGGAGCTCGAGATCGGCCAGCCAGACCACCTGCCGCGCTTGTGCAACAGCAGCAATGATTTCAGCAATCTTGCCATCCAGGGCCCGCAAAGACTCGGCGTTGAGTTGGTCGCCACCGGCCTGAGCCAGGACAACCTCGCTGCCTTCGCCACTGTGCAGCCATTTGGCCGCCGCCGCTGCAACTGCCACAGCCCGCGGGCTACCTGCGCTCTGGCCAACCTGGCGAACATGGGAAAACGCCTCAGCAATCTTGGCATTTGCCCCATCGATCGCTGCCAGTCGGTAACCCGCCTTGTCCAGACCGTGATGGTCTAGATCTGCGAGCAAGGCCAACACTGCTTGACCATCCGCTCCTAGGGTGCCTTGGGCGTCGTAGAATCGCAATTGTGGCTTTACATACAAGGCTTTGAGCACCTTGGCATCGCCCCGACTCGCCTTGATCGCCTTTTGCAGGTTTTCGGCATCAGCCGCCGGCGCCTGCTGAGCTGCCTCAGCGACCTTCTTGGCAATTTCGCCCAAGGTAGGCGTGCGAACGACCGCTGCCTTGCCCGCCGCCGAGGCCGGCTGAACAGGGGCCTGAGCCACTGATTCCGCCGCCGGCGGCTTTGAATCCTGGGGCGTGCCACAAGCGCCCGCGGTCAGGGCCAGGACGCACCCGACTGTCCGCGCGGTCAAGCCGGTCATCGCTGCCGGTGTGAGAACAGAAAACCTAGGTTTCATCGGTGTTTCCGCAGGCTATCTTAGGTTGTTGTCGGCGGGCGGGCGCTCGCGCTCGTCGCCAGAGCCGAGTTGGCCAATTCGACGATAATACCGCACAGCGCCGCGTCAATGAATTCGCTGTGCCCACGCCGGCCCACGCCGGCCCACGCCAGACCGGATGGGACTGCTGCCCCGCGCGGGCGGCGGAAGAAGCGGGTGGACAGGCCCCACTGGACCGCATTTGCCCCGGAGAGCCTGAGGTCCGATGGCCCCAGGGATTGTCAAGCAACACTGCAGATATTGCACGTGAACCTTCTAATACAATTACTCTTTATTGATCTCGCCGGCTGTGGAACAGAACGTGCACAACCAAGACGCGGGTCGATGCTGGCGACCTGGCTGCCTTGCGGTCACGGGTTGGCCGGCACGCGCTACGACGGAATCAGAGAACAGGTGTTCCGCAAACCACAAAGCGCCGATCAGCGCCAAGGAGTTGCCACCGATGAATGCCCGAGCCATGGCCCTGCGCCCAGACTTGCAACGGATGGCCGCCCACTTAGCCCTGCCCCGCTACTGCCGCGGCTTGGCGACGGAAGAAGTCTACGCCACGGCAGCGTTTCAAGCGTGGGCCTGTCAGCGACGGTTCGAAGCCAAGGGTGCGCAATTAAGCACTTATGCCTGGGCGCGCATGCAGGGAGCCATGCTCGACAGCCTGCGCCGGGAACAGCGGGTGGCGCGCGCCAAGACTGCGCTGGAACGTGATCAGCCCCGGGCGGCGGAAGCAGATTCGGTGTCAGGACGACTCGACGTGCGCAAGGCCGTGCAAGCCGTTGAACCGGCTTTGGATACGGTGGAGAAGCTCGTCCTGCAACAACTCTACTTTGCCGACCAGACCGAAGCTGATCTGCACGACCGCCCCTACTCACGCGCCCAAATCCGCCGTGCGCACAGGAGGTTACTGGAGCAACTGTCGCAGGCAATGCAGGACCCGGAGCCGCCGCAGATCGAGCGCTGTCGCTGGACCGATGACTCGGACGTCTTGATCTAGGCCGCGGATCGGAACTGTCTAGAAAAACAGCGTAATTTTGTTGATCACTGCCTCGGCACGGCAACCGAAGTCCGGCGTGGCAGGCACCCACGCCCAGCGTTTGCGCGCTCCAAATGCGGACAAGTACATGCCGAAACGATGAATTTGCGCTTGGCGGGTTTGGCGTCGGTCTCTGCCTAGCGTTGCGCCGAAACAAGGCACGTAGCTGGCCAATAAAGCCGACGATGCGCTGGCCAAAGGGGCCGACCAAGCGTAGGCAAAAGTTCGCCCATGCGCGAAAAGATGCGCCAAAGGGCCATTGAAGAGCGTGCGACAGGTTCCGTTAGCCGACACCAAGCGCGGGAGGAACGCGGAGTGCGGACAGGAAACTCGCATGACGCAGCCTAGCTAGACGAGCCCTTGCCGACTTAACCCCTTTGATCCCATTGAGGAATCTTCGCGGTGCCGACAAACGTTTCGCCCTACCAGGAGCCGTGCGAACCGTGCGAACCGTGGCTACCGTGCGAGCCGTGGCTGCCGTGCGAGCCGTGGCTGCCGTGGCTACCGTGCGAACCGTGGCTGCCGTGCGAGCCGTGGCTGCCGTGCGAACCGTGGCTGCCGTGGCTACAGTGCTCGGCCGTCATGTTCAGATCGCCCGCGGGCAGGACGTTGCCGTCAGCGCCCGTCAGGGTCAAGAACGTGGAAACACGCTCTTCCTGCTTGTCGCTGATCGCGCCTTCGTCTGCGGAGAGAAAGTCGGCGGGATTCTTCTTCAACTTCGGAAGCGACTTCTTCGGTTGGTTATTGTTCATCGTTTCCCCATGTGTGCGCTCAGAGGCGCGGCGCGTGGCAGAATTCGGTCCGTGGCCCAGCGTTGATTCGATCTAGCCTAGCAGTATCCAAGCGTTGCGCAGCTCTTGACAGCTGCCGGCGGTTTGACGTTGGGCCAATCGGTCCAGTTGGGGCTGGATCGCCGCTACTCCTTCGGCTGCGCGCCGAGATGGTGAAGCGTTTTGGCTCATTGGCAGTCGCTGCCGAGGTACCGCCTTTCAGATTCCCTTTCAGTTCCGTGGAGCTACCAGACACCTTGGCTTGACGCCAAGTCCTGGAGTTCGGCCCGCTCCGCTGAGCCCACCCGGGCCACGGAGAAGTCCGCAACATGACGCCACAAACATCGCTACTCCAGGGGCGCGCAGCCCGGTGGATCGCCGAGCTGAGGCCGCGTTCTGCCGCGCTGGCAGGTCCGCTCGCAGGGGTCAAGAGCGAGCGGGAACGCGGATCCCCAATCTGCTAGTACCATCTGGGCGCGGTGGTGTCAACAACTGCGTCGGCTGTCTGGAGCGACGGCGAGGCTGCGCCAACTCAATAAATACCAGTAATTCCAAATGGAAATGGCTTGCTCGGCTCTGCAAAGGCCCCGAGGATGGCCAGCGAGCAGCGCAGCCCAGGGTCCTATGGCGCACCGCCGCCTAAAAGTGCTGCTCAAGCGGGTCGGTAGGCCCTTTGCGGCCGGGAAATTCGACCCAGGGCGCGGTATGTGTCACAAGTTCCGGACGCGTAGAGGGCCTGGCGACATGCAGCCCAGGGACGCGGCAAAGACGGTCAGGGTCCACTGCGGCAATTGCCCGCCAACTGCCTGTGATTGTGACAGATTTTTCGCCCGCGCGGCTGCGTTCGGTCTTGGTGGTCGAACGCGACCGCACCGAGGATGCCCAGGTTCGCCGCCGGGTGGCCTCCTGAGGTGGAGCGACTCGCGCCCTGAGGCGCCAGTTCCAAGGAAGTGCATGACCCTGCCCGTTTATGACGTACTACGCGAGCTAGTGGGTGCCGTTGCTGATCGCTTAGGTCCTGTTTCCGCGCCCTTAGGCATGGTCCTAGGCTCGGGGCTAGGCGGTCTGGTCGACCACCTGCAGGACGCCAAGCGCATTGCACTGGCCGATTTGCCGCACCTAGCGCCGTCGACTGTGCCGGGTCACGCCGGACAATTGGTCACAGGGCGTTGGCAAGGGCGCGACGTGATCGTGCTGGCGGGGCGGGTTCATCGCTATGAAGGCCATGATTTTTCTCAGGTTGTCCTGCCGGTGCGACTGCTCAGTGCCCTTGGCTGCAGCACGCTGATCGTGACCAATGCCGCTGGAGCTGCGCACACGGGCATGCAACCTGGTGATCTTATGCTGATTTCTGACCACATCAACCTCACCGGAGGTTCTCCGCTGACCGGCCCCAACGACGATCGCCTAGGCCCCCGCTTTCCCGACATGACCGCGGCCTACGACCCAGAACTTCTTGTTTTAGCAGAGCAAGTCGCACAGAAACAGGCCATTCGCGTGCACCGTGGGGTCTATGTCGGCCTGGCCGGACCGAGCTATGAAACACCTGCTGAAATTCGCATGTTGGCGCGGTTGGGGGGCGATGCCGTGGGCATGTCGACCGTCGCAGAGGTGATCGCCGCGCGGCATATGGGCGTGCGCGTGCTGGGGCTATCCTGCATCACCAATCTAGGCGCAGGGTTAGGAACGGAATTGCTCGATCACGCCCACGTCGGGGCTGTAGCGACCGAAGCGACCGACCGCATGACGCGGCTGCTCGCCGGCGTTGTCGCCGATCTGCCCGCATGGCCCGAGCGAGTTCCGCTCTTCTAACTACACAAAATTTCGGAGGTTTTTCGTGCCCCAGTCCAAAGACGCCGCATTGTTGCGCGACCGCCCTGACTTGGCCCCCTTGATCGAGGCCGCCGTGGCCGCCCGCAGCCGCGCCTACGCCCCGTACTCCGGCTTTCCCGTCGGCGCAGCCTTGCGCACCCGTGACGGACGCATCTACGTCGGTGTAAACGTTGAAAATGCTAGCTTTCCAGTGACCATCTGTGCCGAGCGGTCAGCCCTGGTCGCCGCTGTTAGCCTGGGCGATCGCGAATTTGATGAGATCGTGGTCGTGACCGATGCCGCTGGACCTGCCGCGCCATGCGGTCTATGTCGGCAAATGCTTGCAGAATTCGGCCTAGACCTCGGCGTCACAGCTGTCGGCATGGAGGGACCGGCGTGGCGTCTGCCCCTGCGTGACCTGCTCCCCGTTGCCTTTACCGCCGGCTCCTTCGAACCGCGTCCGACCGCCTTTGCGCCCAAAGCGTAAAGGCGCCGCCCCACCTCCGAGCACCACACAACTCGCTGATATAAATTTGTTTTTTGTGCAACGCCCGGCAATGGGCGGCCTAGGATCCCCGCGGCTGAGCGCAGCATGCCCGCCAAAACACAAGACCGCGTGCGGACTAACGCTGCTGTTGCCGCTGCACCAGGGTCTGGACCACATAGCCAGCCACGTCGGGTGCGAGCGTTCCACCGCCAAAGCCAGCGTCAAAGCCAAGTTCGAGCGCAATCGCGTGAGACAATCGCGGCCCACCGCAAATATACAAGGGTTTGGCGCGCAGTCCTTCGGCTTCTGCAAGGTCGATCAACGCAGCCAAGTTCGTACGGTGACAATCTTTTTGCGTGACGATTTGCGAAACCAAGATGGCATCGGCGTCCAGATCGCGGGCCGCCGCTAACATCACCTCATTGGTGACCTGCGCGCCCATATTCTTGATTTCAAAACACTTATAGGCCTCGAGCCCCTTCTCACCGTTGTACCCTTTGACGTTGAGGATCGCGTCGATGCCCACCGTGTGCGCGTCATCGCCGGTACACGCACCGATGATCCTCAATTTGCGCGAGAAATGCTGGCTCCACAGCCCTTCGATGGCCGACTTGCTGAGGCGTGCGGCGCTGACTTGAGCCACGCGAATCTTTGAAAAATCAACGGCATAAGGACTGCTGGCGTAGACCGTAAAGTAGGTAAATCCCTCGCCGAGGTCATGGGCATGGTAGACCTGTGGATTCTGCAGCCCCATCTTGCGGCACAATTCCCGAGCAGCTTCCTTAGCTTCCTCGCCAAAGGGCAAGGGCATGGAAAAGGACAGCATGACTTGGCCGTCGCCCAGCGTGTCGCCATAGGCTTGCACCCGCGTCAAGTCGATTCCCTGGTTCACTGGTGAGGCTGAGCCCGGCAAATTCACCGTATTTTCAACCGTTTCAGGGATGGATTGACCCGCGATTGCGTCCTGGGCGGGACCTTGGTGAACCGAACTCATGCCGCCTCCGTCGTCGCTTGCTGAGCGGGCAAATGTCCCAGCGCAACTAGGCGTTCTGTCAGGAGATCTTCACTTGGATCCCAGTAGTCTGGACTGCGCAGGAAAACGCCTGCCAAGCCGCGTCCGCCCTGCGGGGACCGCGCGATGTCGGCAAAGTGCCCCCGCGACAGAGCGACCATGAGGCCTTCTTCAGCCATTTCTTCTAGTAAAACAAGGGATTGAGACAGCACGTCTGCAGCCCGATTGGCAATCATGCCACCCGGCGCAAAGGCGAGCTCGCCGCCTAGACCGCGTCCCGACGAGAAGATCATCTGCGCCGACTCTAGCGCCAGGTAACGGTCATGGATGTGCGGCGTGTGCATAGCTTCTGTCATCATACCAAGAAGTTGAATGCCCTGACCGGTCATGACGCCGACTAGGTCAAACAAAGCATCCTGGACGTGACCGCGCAGCACGTTGCCGGTCATGTGCTTGGTGGGCGGCATGTACTTGAGCGGCGCGCCTGGAAACAAGTGGCGAATCAGCGCCGCCTGGGCCAGTTCCAGGGCCAAGGCATCGGGCAAATCCGGCTTGATCTCCATGGCATGTCCCAGTCCGAGCTGGGCGGTCTTGAGCCCCGCCGCCCGCGCCAGTGCTTCGTTGATCAGCGTCGAGGCAACGACGGTATGGGCCGCGTCCACCGCATCAGCCGTGGTCAGGTAGTTGTCCTCGCCGGTATTGATGATGAGGCCAGACAATGCGGACAACCGCCGAGAAATCCTTTGATCACAAAGCGTTCTTTGCATGTTGATGTCGCGAAACAGGATGCCGTACAGGGCGTCATTGAGCATCATGTCCAGGCGTTCAAAGCCGCCCATCACCGCGATTTCAGGCATACAGAGGCCGGACGCGTAGTTGCACAGGCGGATGTAACGGCCCAGTTCCTGCCCGACGTCATCCAACGCCTTGCGCATCAAGCGAAAATTGGCTTGGGTGGCAAAGGTGCCGCCAAAGCCTTCGCTCGTCTCCCCTTGGGGCACGTAGTCAAGCAAAGACTGGCCGGTCGAGCGAATCACCGCAATCACATCGGCGCCTTGCCGTGCCGCCACCCGGGCCTGCACGACGTCTTCGTGGATATTGCCTGAGGCGACGATGACGTACTTGAGGGGCTGCTGCCCCTGTCCAAGCTTGGAAATTTGTCTTTCACGTTCAAGACGTTGCGTTTCAATTCGCGCCAAGCCCGCCTGAGCCAGCTGTAGGCCGATGGACTGCGCCTGGGCCGGCAGAACGTCCACATTTGCGTGCGCAACCAGCAGCGTCGGGTCATCGACCATGGCCTGAGCCAGCGCCTGGGGCATGAGACCGGTTTTCAGCAGAGCGTGGCAAAAAGGTCTAGCGATTCCATGGTGCTGTATGCCAAGCGCCAGCAACTGATCGACCACCAGATTGACCAGGGGTGCACCGTCGCGGTCGCCATCAACGCCAAAAAGCCGCAAAATCGTGCGTTCAATCGCAACGGTAGAGCGCAATTGCGTAAACAGCTGAACTTGGTCAGCAATCCCGCTTGCTAGGTGGCGCGCGCGTTGCACCGCCTCGCGGTCGAGGTGCAGGGCGGGGCAGGAAAACCCTGGTGGCGAAGGGAGTTCTTGGCAAATGAGCGGGGAGTGTGTCATCGCAGCCTCAGGGTCGAACGGGCCGCGAGTGTACGCTGGCAGCCCCCAAAAGGCACGACTGCGCCCCAACGGTGCGTCTGGCGCGAAAATGCCCGTTATTGGGTGTAACTTTTCCTTTGAATTTCACACGACTATGGGTTTGCTGCGTCCACTTCACGCCTACGCAAGGGCCTGGGTCAACTGCGCGCAGGGACCTGGGTCAACCGCGCGCCTGGACACCCAAGACGGCCCTGATCCGGCGAGGCAATTTGCCATTGCGAGGTCGCAGGGCTATACAGGGGCGAAAAGATTGGCGGATCAGGTGAGGTTCCCTAGCGCTGGCGACCGGAGCAGTACCGATCAAGGACTCGGCCGCAGCCCCGAACCCGGCGGTAGATGCTGCTTGGAACACCCGAGACGTCAATTCTGTTCTTGATCGCCCATGTAGGGCGCGTATCGACCCGCACACCCCAGGCGGAAGGTGACTGTGCTCGAGCACATCGTTATTATTATCAAACAGTTAAGCCGTTCAGCCCCGTCGAGACACCTCAAGGACACGACGTACCTTTGCCGTTGCGCCTGGGCCCTTGGGCTTGCCTCGCTGTTGTCGATGATAACTACGCAAATTTACGCAGATAATGACCCTCTGGGCCATGGCGACCGCGCGGCAAGTCTGTACCGGGACGTTCTGAGGCTGGACGGCAAGGGCAACCCACTGCTGCCGATGTCGGTGCTGTCTCGCGCTGAAAAGCTTGAAGTATCAGCTGCTGGCGGCGTTCGCATCCTGGGCACTGGCGATGGCCAAGTCGAAGTGCGCGTGCCGGGACCGGTAGAGGTGACCTACACGCAAGGAAAGCCAGGGCAATTGCAGCATTTTGTCATCCTTGCTCAAGCCCCGGCTGTGGATTTCGACCTGCTGCGCAAGGCCAAACAAGTCTGGAAAGAAAGGAACTTGCCCGTCAAGACCCTGGGAACGGGCACGACCTATAGCCTTGCGGGGCAGGCGCTCGACACACGCACGACCCTGCTGGTCCTGGAGACCGCTTTTGCCGGGCTGCCCCAGGCCGAAGCGAGATCGGCCGAGCTTGAGAAGCAGTATGGCGTCGATCTCGATATTATTTCAGTGCTTTCCGAGCCACCTACCTGTACGCTGATCGTCAAATCGGCGTCCGCAGAGCTGCGCGCGGCCGACGTGCTGTGGTTTGAGGCGTTGGGCAAGGGCGAATTGCGGGTCACCGGAACAGGCAAAGCCGGCAAAAAGGAAATGGATTTGCCGGGGCGCATCTACGTGGTGCCAGCCAAGGACGGCGGCCTCGAGGTCGTCAATGAAGCAGAACTTGAACGAATTCTTGAAGGAATCGTCGCCAGCGAAATCTTCCACAGCGCCCCTGAAGCCGCCCTGCGCGCCCAAGCTGTGGCCGCTCGCACGGACGTCTTGGCCAAGGTAGGCACCCGTCATGCTACTGATCCTTATGCGATTTGCAGCGAAGTGCACTGCCAGGCTTACAACGGCATGAACAAGGTGAATCCGCGCATTGCCATGGCGGTCCGCGATACCCACGGCATGGTGATGCTCGACGCCCAGGGGCACTTGGTGGACGCCTATTACCACGCTGTGTCGGGCGGACATACCGAAAACAATGAGTTTGCTTGGCCCGGCCTACCCCAGGCGGCCCTGCGTGGGCGAGCCGATTTGGTTGCTGGTGCGGTGGACCATTTGGCCGGTGGACCGAGCGAGGCCGCTGTACTTAACCTTCTGGCAGAAAAGGATAATTCATGGGCTGCTGCCAGCGCAATGAATGGCGAGGCGGCGCGGTGGACCCAAGAGCGCTCGGCCAGCGAGTTGCAGCGGTCTTTGGCGAGCATTGGCGTCGACCAGCCCGTCACCGATATTCATGTGGATAAACGAGGCGTTTCTGGACGCGCCATCGAGATCACTTTGACCTTGCACAATGGCCACAAGGTCCCGCTTGTGGGTGAACTGCGCATTCGCAAAGCGCTTGGCGGTTCAGCAGGGCCAAAGGGACTGCGGTCTTCTCTGTTTGTCGTGACGCCGGGCCCCATTCGCGGCGGAATTCCGCAAAGTTGGACCTTCCGCGGCGCAGGCTTTGGCCATGGCGTTGGCATGGACCAGACCGGGGCGGTGGGTCGCGCGAAGGCTGGACAGGATTTTCGACAGATTTTGCGGCATTACTACAATGGCGCCAAGATCGAGCAACTGTACTGACGTGCCCGCCTTGGGCCGTCCTCAGGCAGGGGCCAAGCACGGAGACGGTCATGGCCGGCAACAGTTTTGGCGGCGCCCTACGCCAGACCACTTTTGGCGAATCACATGGCATAGCCTTGGGTTGCGTCGTTGATGGTTGTCCCGCCGGCGTGCCTCTTGAGCCGCAGCGGTTGGCTCAGGCCCTGGCCCGCCGTCGCCCGGGGCAATCCACACTGACCACCGCGCGGGCTGAAGGGGACGAACCGGAGATTCTCTCTGGCGTTTACCAGGGCATGACGCTGGGTACGCCGATCGCCGTGCTGGTGCGCAATCACGACGCTAAGTCCAAAGACTACTCGATTTTACAAGAGAATTCGCGCGCCGGCCACGCGGACTTCACCTACCGCGCCCGATACGGCCATGTCGATCCACGAGGGGGAGGACGAGCCAGCGCCCGTGAGACCATCGGTCGCGTCGCCGCCGGTGCGATTGCCGAAGCAATTCTCGAGGCTTGGCGCCTGCAGCAGGGACGCCCCGCCATTGAGGTGGTCGCCTGGGTGCAATCGATTGGCGATATCCAAGCAGATACCGGCTCTTGCTGGCAGATCGCCACAGCTGGACACGCGGTGAATCCGGCTACCTTGACGCGCGCTGAAGTCGACCAGAGCCTGGTGCGCTGTCCCGACGCCCAGGCCAGTCAGGCGATGATCGAGGCCATCGATGCCGCGCGTCTACAGCGAGATAGCCTTGGCGGAATCGTACGTTGCATCGTCCGCGGCCTACCCGCTGGCTGGGGCGATCCTGTGTTTGACAAGCTAACGGGTACCCTGAGCCATGCCCTGATGTCGCTCCCGGCGGCAAGAGGCGTGCAATTTGGTTCAGGCTTTTCCGCTGCAACGATGCGGGGTTCTCAGCACAACGACGCCTTTGTCCAAGGAGATCACGGCGCCGCTTTCGCCACCAACCACCACGGTGGCTTGCTTGGTGGCATCAGCAGTGGTGCCGACCTATGCTTGGAATTGGCCTTCAAACCACCTGCAACCATTGCACAACCTCAGCAAGGCTGGGCCAATGCCGGCCATCCGCAAACGTTGCAGGTTGGCGGGCGTCACGATCCCTGCGTCTTGCCGCGCGCTGTGCCTTTGGTCGAAGCTGCGGTAGCTTTCTGCTTGGCAGACGCGATGTTGCGCGTGGCGACTCTGACGTCTGGAGGCTCCCATGCCTAGGCTCCTCCGCCGCATCGCCCCGGTTCTGCTGACCCTGGCTTGCCTGCACGTGGGCTGCGCGCAGATTCAGCAGAATGTGCAGTTGCGCGCAGAACCTTTAGAAAAACCTCGGGTCAGCCGGTTGGAGAGCGGCCATGGCACCGGCGTTAGCGGACAACGGCAGGGCGATGCCGTGCTGGTGCAGGTCTGGCAGGTCACCTACTGCACCGAACAGACGCGGCAAAATGCCCGTGGAATCGAGGTTATAGAGCGCCATTCGGTCGGACCTTCGCTGGCCATGCAATGGACCTTTGGCGGCGTGCTGACGGCGGCGGCGGCGGGTCTGGCCACCTACAACACCGTGGTTCCGCCCGACCCAAATACGGGCAAGTCCCAAGCGGCGGGCTATGTCATGCCAGCCGTGATCGGTGCCGCGGGCCTGGGCATGATCATTGGCTCGCTGGTCCAACAAATGAGCTTAGGTACTCATGAATTCGACCGCGGCGTCCGAGAACTCTTGGTCCAAGGCCGTCCCGAACCGTGCAAACGGCAGCCAGCCACGTCAGGACATATTCGCTTAACTTTCAGCGATATGTCTGAGCTGCAGGCCGATGCCGACGCGCAGGGCCGGGCGACCATCAGTTTGCCAGCAGACCTCGACAAGCACCTGCAGGACAGCCGTCGTGTGACGCTGGAAGTCGACGGCGACACGCGCGCGCAAGAAAGAATTACGCTTTAAAACAATGGCCATGTGCGCTCGCCGGGGTCCGCAATCGCTCCGAGGCACGCCAAGACTTGACCTGGGCACCCAGGGGCCGGTACACCGTGGCCGCCGCGCCCAGTTGCGCGAGAGGCAAAAGGGTGACTGACGTTTCTGATATTGCTGATGAATCTTCGCAGTCGTCCGCTCACGGCTCGACCAGTTCTGCTGCTGACGGGTTACTGGCCCAAGACGGGCGGGTTCTCGTGCAGGGGTCGACGCGAGGCTATTTGCGCCAAGATCCCGCGCAATTGCTTGAAGTTGCCGTCCTAGCTGCCCAGACCGGATGGCCGCTGAGCAGCGAACTGGCCCGGGCATTAGCCCGTGAATCTGGGCACATCCTCGACGTCCCACGTGCGCAATGGCAGAGCGGCATGGCCCGCATCTTGCTGGCCCCGCACGCAGGCACTGGACTGCTGGTCCTGCACCAAGCCCAGATCCTGCAGATGATGCTGCCCGAAGTGGCGTCCATGGCGGATTTCCACAACTCTTGTCCGATCCACCACAAGGACATCTTCGACCATACCCTTCAAGTCATTGAGAAATGTCCACCGGTCCTGGCCGTGCGCTGGGCGGCCTTGATGCACGACACCGGCAAGGTATGGACCCGCACCGTGATCAAGGGAAAAGTTCATTTCTTTCGCCATGAAGAACTGGGAGCCAGCCTGATGGAGGGCGTGGCCGGTCGTTTTCACCTGGACCCCGACCTGCGCGACCGCGTCGTCTACATCATCAGCAACCACGCGCGCGCCAACGTGTATGCCACCGATTGGACCGATAGCGCCGTCCGGCGGTTGATTCGCGACATGGGGCCGAACTTGCACGACGTCCTAGCCTTCAGCCAGAGCGATTTCACGACCAAGCGTCAGTGGCGAATCGCGGAAGTGCGCCAGCTGACTGAGGAACTCAACAAGCGTATCCTGGAGATTGCCGCGGCCGATAGCCGAATTCCGCCCCTGCCCAAAGGGCTTGGCCACCTGATCATGACCTCCACAGGCCTGCAAGGCGGACCTTGGCTGGGCGAGGTGACGGCGTGGTTGGAAGCGGAGGTCGAAGCGGGGCAACTGCCGGGACAACTGCCAGCAGAAGCTTATCTTGCGTATTTACAGGAAAATCGCCCCGATCTGCTGGCGATTCCAGCGGATCAGGTCCGCCAGCGACGAGCGCAGCGATCGGCCGCAAAACCCACTGAAATTACCGCAGAATTGAAGTAGGGTTGGCGGTCTCAGCGGTTTCTACGCCTGCAGGATGGCCAGGGCCGCTTCATAGCCGTCGATCGCCGAACTTACGATGCCACCAGCGTATCCAGCCCCTTCGGCGCACGGGTACAAACCCGGATGGCTGACGGATTGACGGTCTGCGCCGCGAACGATGCGCACCGGACTGGATGTCGTGGTCTCGACGCCGACGATCACTGCTTCCTGCGACAAATAACCCTTGAATTGCCCCTGTTCTACCTGCTTGGCCCCCTGGGCGAGCGCCGCAACCACGCGCCTGGGCAGCAGTTGATCGATGCGACCCAGCGCCGCTCCGGGCCGATAGGTCATGCGCGCCGGCAAACTGGCACTGGCTTGCCCGCGCACAAAGTCCGTCAAGCGCTGAGTGGGTGCCGCGTAGGCCCCTCCACCCATGGAAAAACACGCTTTTTCAAGCCTTTCCTGCAGGGCCACGCCGGCCAGCGCGCCACCGGCGACGTGGTCGCCAAAATCCGCATCAGCGGCGAGATCGCCCGGCCTTTGCCAATAAAATTCAGATGCTGCCACCTGGGTCACCAGAGCGGCATTGGCAAAGCCTGAACCTCGGTTGGCGTTGGACATGCCGTTGACGTTGAGGCGATCGGCTTGAGTCGGGCTGGGCAAGATAAACCCGCCTGGACACATGCAAAATGAATAGACGCCCTGCGTTTGGCCAGAAACCGAAACCTGCTGGCGCAAGAAATACTCAGCCGCGCCCAAGGCTGGATGCCCTGCAAGTTCACCAAGTTGCGCCTGATCGACCAGCGCTTGCGGATGCTCGACGCGCGCGCCGATAGCGAAGTCCTTGCGCTGCAGGGCAACGCCGCGCTGGGCCAGAAGCCGGTAGGTGTCGCGCGCCGAATGGCCCGTGGCCAAAATCACATGAGTTCCCTGCAGTTCCGTGCCATCATCCAAACGGACGCCGCAGACTCGCCCGTGGCCGTCTTGGAGAAGGTCCGTCATGCGCTGACCAAAGCGCAGTTCGTGCCCCGCTTCGCGCAGCGCTTCTCGCAACGTTTTCATCATGGGAATCAGGCGATTGGATCCCACATGCGGGTGTGCCGCCACGGAAATATCGGGATCGGCCCCGAGGGCGACCAAACGCGCATAAATATCTGGAACAAAAGGATGTTTTGACCGCGTATACAACTTTCCGTCAGAAAAGGTGCCGGCACCGCCTTCGCCATAGCAAAGGTTGGATTCCTCATGCAACTGCCCGTGAACACGAAGGTCTCGGACGTCCAAAGCCCGCGGCTCCACGGCCTGTCCCCGCTCAAGCACGATGCAGCGAACCCCCGCTTCGGCAAAGGCGATGGCCGCGAACAGGCCGGCCGGCCCCATGCCAACGATGATTGGCGACAAACCTTGCGGTTTCTTTGCCAAATGAAGGGTTCTCAATAGGGGCGGCAGAGCCAGATCGGGGGCAGCGCTGGGCCGCAGGAAGACGTCGCAGCGCAGCACCCACATCGGCTGGCGACGCCTGCGCAAATCTATGGAACGTTTGCGAATTACCACGGCCGCAACTTGGCTCGGGGCCAGGGATGTGACCCCCAGGACTGCCGGCAGCAAACGCGGATCGCCATCAAGGGGCACGCCCTGCAGATCGATCGGCAGATGCAATTCCACGGTTTGCCCATGATTGGACGGTAGATTTTGCACCTAGGGCGGGACCTCAAGCAGCGCAGGGAGGCGCGCCATACCATTGCGGTGCCGCCCCAACCTCGGCCGGCGGACCACGGGCTGCAGTGTCCCGAGCCTATCGCAGCGGGTCAAGCGCCAGCGGCCGGCAAAAAGCCGATGAAAATGCGGCATGGCGGACAAAGTTGGTATACGCTACCGACAAATGGACCGCGCCGCGCGGCGCTATTTTCCACTTTTCGCGCTGTCACGGCGCTTGCGAAACGCCTATGTTGCTTGATCAAATGCGCATTCCCTGGCGCACGGCAAGGCACAGCGTACGCCGCGCTGTACAGCGCAAGGGCCTGCTGTGGACGGCCCTGCTTGTAGGCGTGCTGGCAGCACCCAACGTCCGCGCTGGTGATGGCGACGGCGATGGCCTGGACGACGCTTGGGAAGGCGCATACTTCGGTAATCTCAAGCAATCTGGCCAAGACGATCCCGACGGTGACGGGCTGAACAACCTGGGCGAGCAGGCGCACAAGACCGACCCGACCAAGCCCGATACCGATGGCGATTCGCTTAGTGACGGTGCCGAAGTCAATGCCCAGGTGCCCCTGCCCGTGACCGACCCGACCAAGAAGGACACCGACGGCGATTTCCTGAGCGATGGCGACGAGGAAAAGGTCTTCAAGACCGATCCGACCAAGAAGGACACCGACGGCGACCAGCTGCCGGACAACATCGAACTGCAGGTCACCAAGTCTAATCCGCTGCAAGTCGACACGGACAATGGCTTTTCGGACGATGGCGTTGAAGTGCTGGTCGATCACACAGATCCGACTAAACCCAACGATGATAAACAGGATTCTGACGGAGACTCCTTGCCAGACTGGCAGGAGATCAACAAGTACGGGACCGACCGGCTCAAGAAGGACACCGACGGCGACGGCTTGCTCGATGGCGAAGAAGTCAATCAAACCAAGACCGATCCGACCAAGGTCGATACCGATGGCGATGGCGTGGGCGATGGCGTCGAAGTCAAGACCGCCAAGACCAATCCGCTCAAGCCAGATACCGACGGCGATGGCCTCACCGATGGCGAAGAAATCAATATGTATTTGACTGATCCTCTGCTACCAGACACGGACTGGGACTCTTTGACCGATGCCCAGGAGGTCAAGCTCTACAAGACCAACCCGCTCAAGATCGACAGTGACGGCGGCGGTCTGCTGGATCCAGTGGAAGTCTTTGATAAATCTGACCCCAACAACGCGGCGGATGACAAGGGTAAGGACGCAGACGGCGACGGTCTTTCGGCCAACTACGAAGCAAATGTCACTAAAACATCTGATTTAATTTATGATTGCGATGGCGACGCTTTCTCGGATGCCGAAGATGCGCTGCCCCTCAAGGACCACCTCAAGACCGACCCCAATGATGCCGATACCGACGATGACGGCCTGCTCGATGGCGCAGAAGGGGGCGTTTCTAAAGACGGAACGGCGCAAAATGTCGAAGGAGGAACTTCGCCCGTGCTTTTTGACACGGACGGCGATGGCCTTGGCGACGGTCAAGAAGAGGGTCTGACTACACCGATGGTGTCGGTCAAGCAGCCAAAAGCTACAAATATTCCACCGTTTATCGGTGACGGCGATGCGACGAGCAAGACCAACGCGCTGGCCCAGGACACCGATGGCGATGGCCTGATCGATGGGCAGGAAGACGCCAATCACAATGGCAAATGGGACAAGGACCTGGGCGAAACGGACCCCAATCTGCCGGACACCGATGGCGACGGGATCGACGACGCGTGGGAGGTCAAGTACTCGAAAGCAGAGGGGGAAGGCGCCCCGCTGCAGCCTTTGAACCCCGCCGATGCCATCCTCGACAACGATGGCGATGGCCTGAGCAACCTGCAGGAGTACCAGATCTACAAACTGGACGCCAAGACCGGGCAAAAGCTGCCCAATTCGACCAATCCGCGCGCCAAAGACAGCGACGGCGATGGTCTGACCGACAAGGTCGAATGGCTTGGATTATACGCTGGAATTGCGCCCCTGCAGGGCTCTGATCCCAATGTGGCGGACACCGACGGGGATGGCATTGTCGACGGCGTGGAAGACAAGAACCACAGCGGAACGACTGATGTTGATGAATCCAATCCAAAAATTGTCGATACCGATGGCGATGGCCTCAGCGACGGCAGCGAGGACAGCAACGCCAACGGCATCTGGGACAAGGACCTGGGCGAAACCAGCGCTGCCAATGCGGATTCCGATGGTGACGGCCTAAGCGATGGCCTTGAGGTCAACTTCTACGGCACCAAGCCGCTGGTGGTCGACAGCGATACCGACGGCCTGCCAGACGGCCTGGAAACGGGCAAGAAGGGCGATGCCGATCCAGCGACGACGACCAATCCGACCCAAGGGGATTCGGACGGGGACGGCCTGGGCGACGGGATTGAAGATGCCAATCATAACGGCAAGGTAGATCCTGTTGAAACCAATCCAAACCTCGCTGATACAGATGGCGATGGCCTGGGCGACGGCTTGGAACTTGGCGGCCTTGGCGATGCAGACCCGGCCAGCCAGACCGACCCATTGCAGAAGGACTCTGACCAGGATGGCCTCTTCGACAGCACCGAAGACAGCAATCGCAATGGCAAAGTCGATGCTGGCGAGACCGATCCGAACCTGGCCGACACCGATAAGGGAGGCACAGCCGACGGCAAGGAAGTCCTGGTCGATGGCACTAATCCCCTCAATGGGCAAGATGATTTGGATGGCGATGCCGACGGCGATGGTCTCAAGACCGGGGTCGAACTGGGCCTAGGCCTCAATCCGCTCAGCCCGGACAGTGACGGCGACACCATCAGCGACCAAGACGAAACCGTCAATGGAAAACTCATTGATACTGATGGTGATTCCACGCCCGACGCCCTGGATCTCGACAGCGATGGCGACGGCTGGAGCGATGCGCAGGAGGCCGGCGACGCCGACTGGAAGACGCCGCCTGTGGACACAGATGGCGACAAAGTCGCTGATTTTCGCAGCTTAGACGCTGACGGCGACGGTCTCGCCGATGCGCAGGAAAAGATCTTAGGAACCAGCCGTATTCTTGCCGATACCGACGGCGATGGCTTGGGCGACGGCCTTGAGGTCAAATTGCACGCCAATCCGCTGGACCGCGATACCGATGACGACGGCGTGGGCGACGGTCAGGAACAAACCACCGATGCCGATGGCGATGGCCTAGCCAACTTGCTCGATGCAGATAGTGATAATGACGGCCTTTTTGACGGAACGGAATTGGGCCTACAGGCCGCCGGCTTGGACAAGGACACCGACCTCAAAGCCCGCGCTTTTCTTGCCGATGTCGACCCAGCCAGCCAGACCAACCCGAATAGCGCCGACAGCGATGGCGATGGGCGACGCGATGGCGCCGAAGACGTCAATCATAATGGCAAATTTGACCCAGGCGAAACCGATGCCACCCAACCGACCACCGAGGCGGCGCTGCCGGACAGCGATTTCGACGGTTTGCCCGATGCCGAAGAGCTATTTCTCCAGTCAAATCCCAATGATCAAGATAGCGATGACGACGGCATCCCCGATGGCCAGGAGTGGAATCCCAGTTGCGACACGGACCGCGACGGCAGCGTCAACATCACCGACCCGGACGGCGACAACGACGGCCTAGCCGACGGCCTGGAGCGCGGGGTCAAAGTGGCTGGCCAAGACACCCGAATCTTATTGCGCAATTTTGTTGTTGACGCCGATAGCCAGACCGTGACATCGCCGCTGCTGGCCGACACGGACCATGATGGCCTGCGCGATGGGGCAGAGGATCCGAACGGCAACGGTCGTGTCGATCCTGGCGAGTCTGATCCGGCCGATATGGCCAGCAAAGTCACGCAATTAGAAGACGCCGATGCCGATGGACTGCTGGACGCTGAGGAAATACGCGCCGGTTCCAATCCTTCGGACCCCGACACCGACGGCGACGGCGTGGCCGATGGGGCAGAGGCGGATGCTATTTATGACAATGATGGCGATGGCTTACCGGGCGCCCTCGATCCAGACAGTGATGACGACGGCTTGGCCGACGGGTTGGAACGCGGGGCTACTACAGCCGTTGCTGGGCATGTGCCTGGCTTGGTTGATAATTTGCGACCAGATGCCGACCCGCTCAGCCAAACCTACCCGTGCAGTCGCGACTCGGACGGTGATGGTCAACGTGACGGTCGCGAAGACTGGAATCACAATGGCAAATTCGACGCCAACGAAGGCGACCCGAACAATGCCGACAGCGGTACCTTGGACCCGGATGGCGACGGCGATGGCCTGGGCGATGGCGAAGAAGCGCTGCTGAAGACGCAAATTGTCGATGCAGATAGCGATGATGACGGCGTGCCCGATGGCCAAGAGCCCAACTGGGCCTTTGATACCGATGGCGATGGCACCGTCAACGCCCTGGATGGGGACAGCGACGGCGATGGCCTGATGGACGGCACGGAGTGCGGCTTGACCCCTGCGACTCTGGCTTTTCCCAATGCAACTGACCTGTTGGCTGGGCAGTTCGTAGCCGACGCCGATCCAAAATCGCGAACACTCATGCTGATTGCCGACACGGATCGGGGCAGTGTGGCCGACGGCGACGAGGACTTCACCCGCAATGGGCAGATCGACCCGGGCGAGACCAACCCGCTAGATCCCAGCGACGACGCCCCGGGAAGTTCTGATTTAGATGGAGATTCCTTGCCCAATGCCCTTGAGGTCAAGCTTGGAACCAATCCGGCCAATGCCGATAGCGATGGCGATGGCCTGCTCGATCCGACCGAAGTAGGCAATATCTCTAAACCTGTCGACACCGATGGCGATGGCAAGATCGATGCGCTGGACCCAGACAGCGACGGCGACACAGTTTCGGACAAAGACGAGGCCGGACTGCCGCCAGGCCCCGCCGTTCTGCCCCAAACGCCTGCGGATTCTGACCAGGACGGGCTGCCTGACTACCGCGACACGGACAGCGATGGCGACACCCTGCCCGATGGCGACGAGGTGCACCTCTACCACACCAATCCACGCCTCAAGGACACCGATGGCGGCGGACTTCCTGATAATATTGAGATTAAGATCACCCACACCAACCCGCTCGACCCTAGCGACGACGTCAATGCCATGGAGCCCGGCGGGGAAATCCGCGGCACGACGCTGGGTTCCTGCACATCTCACCGCGGCGGGCCGAGCCTGAGTTGGCTAGGGCTGTTGGCGCTGACAGTGTTTCTGGTGGGCCTGCGCCGGCGCACGCGCAGTCAAAATTTAGTTATTCCTAGCCTTTTGGCCATGCTCTTGGCCGTGCCGGGTCTGGCCCTGACGCCACCCGACATCACCAGTCAACGGATGAACCTGGACAATCAAGGCGTGTTGTCTCTGGATTCCGCCAAGCAAGCCGACCTGCAAACGCCGCAATACGGCTTGCAATTGCAGTATCCCTATCGGCCTTTGGTCGTCGCTGTGCAGGACCAAGTGGTGCGCCATCTGGTGACCACGCGATTAGAAGCGGACTTGGGCATCGGCTGGCGGGTGTGGAAGAACCTGACCCTGGGCGCATACTTACCGCTCATTCTCCACCAGCAGGGCCAGCTACCGTCGCTCTTTGGTCCCGAGTCGGGACCCATTGCGTCCACGGCGATGGGCGACCTAGTACTGGCCGGCAAATGGGTTTTCCGGCCTGAAGCCGGGCAAGGATACGGGCTTGCGATGACCCTGCCGATTTCATTACCGACCGGTCGCGTCAGCGCCTATGCCGGCCGCGGTCTTCCCACCGTGACACCAACTGGTGTTATTTCAGGTCTTTACGGACCTTTCCGTTGGACAGGGAACCTTGGACTGCGATTGCAGGCGACTTCGACTTCCTTCAACGTGCAGGACAGCTCCGTGTGGCGCGCCGGCTTGGGGGCAAGCTTCAATCCCTCTGTAATTCGAGGCAACTGGCGTCATCGCTGGCGGCCCGAAGAATTCTGGCTGGACGCCGCGCTGACCTGGGAGGCGCCCATTTCAGCACCCTTTGCCGGTCAGGCTCAACAACGCGTTGAATTCGCAGTAGTTGCCAATCTGGAACTCGGCAATGACCTTTATGTCAGCGCGGGTTCGAGCTTCGGCGTCGTCCCTGGTTTTGGCGTCCCAGCAATTAGACCAATGATTTCAATTCGGTACGGGGAGCTACCCCAAGAGCGTGCGCGTCCCGCGGTGGTCCAGTAGGACGGGCGGCGCGATTTTGCCCCCTGCTCCAAGCCGCCACCGCCCCTACCCCTCGCTCAGCAACCGAGCCCTCAACCCACCGATAACCTTTGAAATCTCGACTTCGTCGGCGAGGTTCGGCACGCGACAAACGGTACTGCCCGCCATCGCCGTCGGCACCGGACCGTGGCATTCCTTGGCAGTCACCGCCACGCGCAGGCAGTCTGGCGCCGCCGGCTCGCACAACGGTTCCTGCCAGCTATGGGCCTGCATAGTCCCTATCTTTTCAGGCAATTCGAGTTGATCGGACGTGTGGGCGACCAACCGATGCAGGCGCAAACCGTCCGGCAGCACCTGGGCCCACAGCGGCTCGGCCTCGGCACCATCCCAAAAAGCGGGTCTGGATTGCTGCAGGGTCTGCAGGCTCAGCAAGGCATCGTTGACGGGAAAGAGCAGGTGGGCATCGCTAACCATCTCCTGAATTTCCAAGCCAAATCCTGGTTGCACCGGAGCCGAGGCCCTCAAGACCGCTTCCATTCGCCCGGGGGCCAGCCTCAGGTCGTGCAAAGTCCAGTTGGTTGTTGCCGGCAATTCTTTCAGCAATTTGCGCAATTGGACCAAAGGCTCTCCGCCAGTCCAATCAGCACGCACGCGCCCCGTCCAATCGCAAGCCGGGAATCGCCAAATGTTCTTGGGCCGCAACAGGTCTAGGCGCAAGAGGTCCAGGGCGGGCCCCGCCCAGGGTTTAGACGACACGGGAACCAGCTGAATAATTTGCGAAAATGCCGGCAGATCGGCCAAAAGCGAGGGCACCGCTGCGGGCAGGCCCAGCGCAGGTCCACGCAAGTACACCACATGCCAGGGTCGTTGACAGGGACCATCAACCAGCGCGCCCAAGGCGCTCAGCCACGCCAGCGCGACCGCCGGACCGCCCAGGGACTGCAGCGCGGCGGGCCAGGGACGGTGGCCAAGGCCTTGGGGCGTAGGCGGTTCCAAGTCCACCGCCAGCAGCACCAGCGGCGTGCGAACGGCGTGCTCTTGCCCTCCCGACGTGCGCACGCACAGGGCATCGCCAGCTTCGAGGCTCAACGCTTGCTCGCGCGTGGGCCGGCCCAGGGCAAAAAGAATCTCCAGCAATTTCATGCGAAAACGACTGGGATCGCCGTAATGCTGGCTAAGGCTACGGGCCGCCGAGTTTGCTGCCAAGGCCATAGGCTACCCCTCGCAAGGCGCTACCAAGATTCCTGACAAGGAGCCTAGTTGCGCAAGAATCGTTCCCGCCAAACGCTGCCGCCGTCGGTCTGCACCCCGGGGCCGAAAGGTCCCGACCAAGCCCATAGACTTCGCAGCACCTGCCGATGATGGTATGGTGCCGGCCCGCTGGCAAGCGACTGAGCCGAGTCCAATGGCGTCGGCGGGCCAATTAGCGCGGCACGGTAGCCGTTCATGGCTTCGAGTAGATAACTGAAACGTAAGGATAAACGCACAGTGCCTCTTGGCACTGTCCTCTGCCTAACGCGGGCCTTCGGGGAAAACGTGCGCGCGGTCGTTCAGCGGGTCAAACAGGCTCAAGTCGCTGTGCAGGAGCAAATCGTCGGTGCCATCGGCCCGGGGTTGCTGGTGCTGCTGTCGGCCGGTGAGGGCGATGGCCCCAGCGATCTATCCTATATGGTTGAAAAAGTTGCAGGTTTGCGAATCTTTACCGACGCCCAAGGCAAGATGAATCTGGACGTTACCCAGGCCGGCGGGGCGGTGTTGCTCGTGAGTCAGTTTACGCTGCATGGCGACGTGCGCCGCGGCAAGAGGCCGAGTTTTGTCGCCGCCATGGCGCCCGAGGCAGCGCGACAATGCATCGATCAGGTGGCAAAAGCCCTTGGTGGTCGAGGAATTGTCGTCGCCCAGGGCGTATTCGGCGCCGACATGCAGGTTGGACTAGTCAACGATGGTCCTGTGACGATTCTGCTGGACAGTCGGCGCCTTTTTTAGGAACATCTTCCGTCGATTTTGGAGTTTTTTCATGCGCTACGCTCATACCCGCATCGCCGCCCATGACGGAACCGAACTCGCCGTCTACGAAGTCGGGTCTGGCCCCGGCCCGGTTCTGGTCCTGGCCAACGGCCTGGGTGGCAACCTCGATGCGTGGCAGTACTTCATCGACTACTTCAGCCCCAATCACCGCATTCTTTCATGGGATTACCGCGGATTGTACAATTCCGGCCCCTGTTCAGGCGGTGGGTCGGACTACACAGTGGCCACGCAGGCCGCCGACATGCGCTGCGTCCTTGAGCATTTCGGCGTAAAATCAGCCATCTGCGTCGGCTGGTCCATGGGCGTCCAGGTGTGCTTTGAGTTCTATCGCCACCATCCGGAGCGCGTCCTCGGCCTGCTGCTTATCAACGGCACGTTCGGACGGCCTTTTGCTACCGCCTTCGCCCCGGTCTTGGGCAATTCCCCGTTAGTCCCGTTGGTTCCAGCCGTGATGCGTGCTGTGGAAAGCGTGTCGCATCTCGCGGCGCCGGCCCAACCCTACGCACAGAAGCTCGCAAGGACGCGCACGTCGCTCAAGGTGTTGAAAATGCTTGGGTTGGTGTCTGATTCCTTGGCCGAAGACGTCTTTCTCGAACTAGCCGGCGAGGTTGCAGGCCTCGACATGCCGCGCTACATGGCCACGCTCAACAGCCTCGGCGACCACTGCGCCCAAGCGGTCCTGCCCCAAGTCCAGGTGCCGACACTGATTGTCACTGGTGACCGCGACCTGTTCACGCCGATAGCCCAAAGCCGGCACATGGCGGCCCAGATCCGCGGTGCCGAATTGCTCGTGATTCCAAGTGGCACGCATTACACGCCCCTGGAATTTCCCGAGCTCATCCACCTGCGGGTCAGCAAGTTCCTGCGTGAACACTTTGGCTTTGACCGCGATCAGCCGGCTAGTTTGGCCTAGTCCAGGTGACCCTAAGTCCTTTCCGGGTTAACGCAAAGGACTCGGCGTTGTGAACTTTGCAGCAGGGGACCCGGCCGAACGCAGGGCTGAGTCCGCAGGCGCGGCCGAAGGCTGCGGCCTCTAGGAAACTAGAAGCAAATGCAGCAGCTTGAACCCGCAAGGAAATTCGGGTTTGCGGTACTAGGGCACCTGACAGACGCCAACGTGGTCAGGGATCGGCGAGAGGTCCGGCGCCAAGACGGCCTGGCAAAGCCCGGTCGTGCATACCGGAATTCCGCCCGTGGTTGAACATTTGGTGTGGCATTTGCCACCATCGCACAACATGCCGATGTGACAATCTGCTGCGATTACACAAGGATCGCCAACTAGGCCAGGCCCTGGCACCACGCAAGCCTTGAGGTACCCGGTGGGTGCACAGCTTTGGCCAATCGGGCAGCCTTGGTCACTGAGCGGGTCGCAAGCAACACTCTGTTTACACACACCAATAATGCTCTGAGGATCGCCATCGGGCACAGCCAACTGCTGACAGGGCACACCGGACTTGCACAGCCACTTCTGGTTTTTTCCTGTAATGTCGCAGAATTGCCTGCACTGGCCTAGAACGCAAACGTCATCAGCCACGCAATCATTGAAAGACGCGCATGGCGCCCCCGTGGCCACTGCTCCTGTCGAGGCACAGATCGAATAACTACCTGGATCGCCAACAGAAGTATCTTTTGGATAGCATTGCTCACCGAGCAGACAGCCCGCCGAACCAAATACGGTGCAGGCATAGGTTGGCGGGGAGGCGGTGTCTACACCCACCTCAGCCGCCGTCGCGTCCGCTGGCTCGATGGCCCCGTCTCCGCCACTGTCTGCGGCAGCGCTCACGTCGTCCGGCAGGTCGCTCGACGGCGTATCCGACGGCGAGGAGTCCTCAAGAGTCTCAGCGTCTTGCCCAATTTCCGCGCCATCTGCTGCGTCCGGTTCACCGGGGCCAACATCGCCCAGATCCGCGTCGCCGCCGTCTGCAGGGCCATCATCCGCTGTGCCAGAATCGCCAAAACCAATGCTGACTTCGCCATCATCAATGTCCGCTGGGGCCGAGGATTGCACCATCGGCACCGGCGACAGACATCCGCCCATGGCCCAAAGGACCGACAGGCCAAGGAGAATCTTCCGATGGGCACGGCACCATTGCCACGGAAGCATGCGCAGCCGACCGAAAATTCCGACGCCGATGCCGGTAGTACCGACGGCGCCAGGCAGCGCTGCGGCCAATCCAGAGTTATTGCGTTGACTTTGCAGCACTATTTCACCCCAAGACGGGGTTAGCGCGAGACTGACTCCCCTGAGTCAGCCGACCCTCGCGGTCGTTGCGCTATGGACCGTCCGCATGGGAATTATCGATAGAAATCTTATAGGTATCGCAGGTCGCCGGCATGTCTGGCTTGCGGTAGATGCGCACAAAGAATTCCGAAGTGTTGTCGGTACAGATGTTCATCCCCGGCACGCCCGGCTCCTTGGTGCACTTGCATTCGCCGCCGACTTCCGGGGCCGGCGAAACCACAACTGTGCCTGTCGTAACGCCATTTTGGTGTTGAGGGCCATAGGGCGGCTGTCCGCCAAAGGACACGTTCCAGCCCACATCGGTATCGATCTGCGTGCACAACTGCTGCGCCGCGCCACAGGAGCCCCGGTAGAAGTCCATGACGAACTGTTGCCCGGGATTACTGAGGAATTTCACGCGCACATCAAACTGGTCGCAGGCGCCGCCGTCGTCGGGCTGATCGACCGCCTTGAAGGCGTACCAGTCGCCGTCTTCGCCCGGCATCACGTTGCCCGACAACAGGATGGAAGCCGCGGCACCGTCCGGCACTTCGCCTTGGTCGATGGGCGCTGCGCACTGGCCGCCGACGATGCCGTAGTTGCTGTCGGCCTGGCATTCGCAGCCCGTGTCGTAACTGCCGTCAACGTCAAACAAACCCTTCTTGCAGCCGCCAATGACGCACTTGCCGCCGGTGCACGCCGCGACGCTGCCGTCGGTCAGGGCTGGGCAGGACTTGGGCGCATCGCCGTCGTCGGTCAGGCCGTTGCAGTCGTCATCGACATTGTTGCAGATTTCGACGGCGCCGGGGTGGACAGCCTTGTTGTTGTCATCGCAATCGCCACTCTTGTCTGTGACATAGAGCGAGTTAGCTGCGCAAAGGCACTTGCTATCGGTGGCTGGCCCGTACGTGTCGCCATCCACGTCGAGGTAGAACAACGTGCAGCCCTGGGCCCCTTCCTCGTCGATCTTGGCGTTGCAGTTATTGTCAATATTATCACAAACTTCCACGACGCCAGGATGGACATCGGGGTTGGTGTCGTCGCAATCGCCGGCCTGTTCGATCCAGTCCTTGGAGGCCTTGGACGGGCACAGGCACGCGGAATCGCCAGGATCGCCAAAGCCGTCGCCGTCTTTGTCTTTGTAATAGATCTTGCAGCCTTTGGCGCCTGCTTCGTCCGTCTGACCATTGCAGTTGTTGTCGATGTTGTCACAGATCTCATCGGCACCGGGGTGGATCGACGCAACAAGGTCATTACAATCGCCGCCTTTGGCGCTGTAGCCAATCCCCGGCGAGGTGCACAGACACGCGCCTTGGCCCAGGCCATAGCCATCGAGGTCTTTGTCGGCAAAGTAGACCGTGCAACCGACCGCGCCATCCTCATCGGTTTGTCCATTGCAATTGTTGTCGATTCCGTCGCCGCACGCTTCTGCTTCCGGGGCCGAGGCCGTGCACAAGGTCAGCCCGGCGTCGATACAGCTGCGCGTGGCGGTGCATGTACCAAACTCGTTGGTTTTGCTACATTCTGTGGTTACTTGCAGCGCGGTCCAGGACGGCAAACAACTGCAATCGCCGCTATCTGGCACGCATTGCTGTGCAGTAATCGTCTGGGCTCCGGGCAACTCCACAGTTTTGCAGGAATATCCCGCCTTACAGGACCCGCCCACCGCGCAGGAAACGCCGCAAAAGGACCCGTTGACAAAGCCCGTGGCGGTGACGTTGGGCACGCACAAGTTCTGGCCGCTATCTGAGCCCAGAGCCTTGCAATCATCATGTGTTTTGCAGGGTTTACAGAGATTGGTGTAGGTCGGCACGCACAAGTAGGTCAAGTCCGAGGTGCCGGCGGCCTGCACGCACTTCCAGTCGGTTGGACAGACAGAAGTACATGTTTTTGTGCAAACTTTCCCTTGCTCGCCGTCGATGCAGAAGCCAGAAAGGCAGTCGTCATTGGTGGCGCACGTGCAGCCCCAGGCCCCATCGGACAAACACGGTTGATCGATAGGCGTGCTGCCGGTGTCGACCGTGTCAGTACCAGCATCGGTGACGGTGCTCAGGTCGCCATCAAGCGTATCAACGGTTTCTCCAAGGGTATTTGTGTCCGCATCGAGGAACTGAATCCCCGTGCCACCGCTCGGCTTGGTCGTGCCACTATTGCTGCAGTTCCAAGTACCTAGCGACAAGGCGAGGCTAAGCCCTAGCATGCCGGCCCATGGAACGACCAGGCGGGGACAATTCGCGCGCAACTGTGCCAAAAACCTCAAAACCATACGTGCTCCCCGCACCCGGCTTCTGCTGCGCCATCATGGGGACAGCCGGGGGCCAGTCTGCTACATCGTGCACGGCTTCGCGCTGTTGCGCAAACCCAGTGGGTCACTGCAACGCGGCCGACACCGCCGTGTACCCGCCACTGCGTTGCAAATCTTTGATGACAAACGACAATTTTGCACCATTCGCTAAGCCAGGGACTAAGCCCCCCAGGTCCAGCGCCGGTAGGGCGAGCGCCAAGCTACCCAGACCGGGAATGCCGTTGCCCAGCGCCTTTTGCACTTGGGTCTCCAGCAGCGTCGCGAACGCCGCTTTGGCGTCGGCAAACTGCGCAGAAATCGTGTATAATTCCATGAGCAATTGCGGCTTACCCAGGGTCAACTGTAGCGCCGTGCCGGTCGCCGTCGTCGCCAGATCGAGGGTAGCAGTCACGTCAGCGGACAAGAACAGCCCCAACTGCAAGGGATCTCCAGCAAAATTGAGGTTCGCCGTGGCCTGAACGTCGCCCGCCTGCAGACGAATCTGCTGCGGAGAAGCGGTGTTACACGTTTCGAGGATGGGCGGCAAGAAGAGGTCTAAGGCAAACGTGGCACCGTCCAGGGACAGGCCCGCCATAGGACTATTGCCACCGGCGAGGCCCAGTTGTGCTGCAGAAATACTGGGAATTTGCAGAGCGCCGCCATGCCAAATGGCGTAGAGCGCTTGGTTGAGGACGTCGTCGTGCAGCGCTATTTGCAAGCGCTGATTCTGGTCAATGGCAAAGGCGTCGTCCCCTTTGCCCATGCAGCCGCCGCGCCCCAAGCTCCCGAGAACCTTATGCTTACTTGCCGCTGGAGCAACAAATCCCGCGTCGAGGTGCAAAAGCCCGCCCTGCGGCGAAAACTGCATGTCCTTGAGAATACTAGCAAACTGAATGGTCACGCCCTGCTGCCCTGGCAATAGCCCTGGTAGCGGCAGCGCTTGATTGATCGCAAAGGATTGCAAGACCTTGGAGAGCACACCCGGCAGGGCCTGGGCCAAAGCGCTCTGCATCTGCGCCTGCAACTGCGCTTTGTAACTGCTCAAAATGAGGTTCACCAAGGGGTCGAGCAAACCCGCAATGCCGTCAATGTGCACCTGCAGGTTCTGCAAGTCGACAGAATTGCTTTGAATCTGCACATCTGGCACCCCGGCGACGACCGAGACGAGCAACGTCGTGTCGACGACAATGGCATCCATCGTCAAATGACCCGTGACGTGCACGCTCACCGTGATGGGGCCGAGCTTGGTCTTGGCCTTGACGTCAATATCCGTATAAAAATCAGATAGTTTGATAACCATGTGCAAGCCACCGGTCACGGGCTGCAAAGCCACGTGGGGCTGGCCAATGGTGGTGTTGCTCAAGGCAATGGCCAAATCACCCGATCCGGCATTGACCGGCAAAAGACTGTTTAGATTCATACCTTTGAGGACAAGTTCCATCAGGGTAGCTAAGTCATCCGGGTGCGCGGGATCATGAACGCCATCGTCCAAAAAGTCTTTGCCCAAGAAGACTTGCATACCATCAGGCACGAGATTGGCCTGAGGGGCAGCCGCATCTGCGGGATAATACTTGCTTGCGTAGTAAAAACCACGTGTTGCTTTGGCTGTACTACCGCCGCTGTCAATGGCATCGGCGCGGACAGCATTGAGTCCATGCACGGCGCCATGCTGGGCCGACCAGGGAGCGACAGAACACCGCAAGAACGCGGGGTCTTCACCGACGCATAGCCCCTGACCTTTGCAGTCCGCATCCGTCAAGCAAGGAGCTGCTTGCACAAAGGCGCTTTGCTGGGCCGGGTCGACGAAGTAGGAAGTCTTTGTCACCAAAAGGCTTTTAACGCCACTACCGGGATCGCCGGCGGTCCCCTTGATGGCCACCGAAGGCTTCTCGGTCAGCGTCGAACCCCAGGGCGGATAATCGATGCTCAGCAGGGGGGGCGTGCCATCGACGACGACGGGCATTTGCGTCTGAATCGCCGGGAAATCCACGACAGTCGCTTGTACGAAATACGTGGCATCACTTAGGAATTGCAGGGTTTCGTTGTCAATGGCGCTGTAGCCCGTGGTCGGCTTGGTCACCGAGAGCGCCACGGTATCCCCAGCGCGCAGGTTGCCAAACGCATCGGTCACCGCGTGCAAAAACTGAACCTTTTCATTGTCTTTATAGACGTCTTTTTCGGGCACACGGGTCAGCACCACCTGCGCTGGTTCGGCCGGCACCACAGCCAAGGTCGCTGGGTGCAAGATGTAGAGGTCCCATGGGCCATCCTGCGGGACACATTGAACTTTTCGCAGCCCGGCCAGGGTCGCGGACACGAAGGTCCCCTTGACGGTCAGGGCCGGGTCCAGATCCAGAGAGAAGGGGAAATCCGCAATAGGATTAAGAAATTCGTCATTTGCGACGCAGGTCAGGCTGCTGGCATGGCCGGCTTCGATCTGCTGCGGGTCGATCAGCGTGAACAAATGCCGCGGCACATTGGCGACGACTTGGAGCGGTGCGGGCGTCGGATCGGCCACGCCATCCACCTGGCAGGCCACCTGAAACTGCCCTGATTTACTGGTCTTCCAGAGCAGACCGCTGGGCGCTTGACCCGGATCTGGCGCAATCGCGGCAGAAAATCCCTGAACAATGCCATTGCCATACGCATCGCTGGCGCTGCACTGGACCGAAACGGTCGTTCCCGCCTTCACAGAACTGACTGGATTTGCTTGAGGATCGACCAGCGTCGTGTCGATCTGCGTCGGATTGCCGGGGCCAACTTGCACGCTCGCTGGCGTCGGATCGATCAAGCCTAGCGTCGGTAAAGCACAAGCGATTTGATAGGTTCCAACTTTGGCGAAGCGAACTTGGGTTCCGTCAACGGCCAAAGGGCCTACGGGGCCACTGACCGTCACGGTCGCCACTGCGGGCAGGGGCACTTCGGCCCCCTCGGCAATCGTATCGCCTAGTGAAATTGGCTTGAATGTGCGGCAATTAAAGGAAAAAACGATCCCCGCCTGGGGCTCATTGCCGCCTGGGTCGGTGTCGAGCAAGAGCGAATGCGGGTCCACCGCCGCGCTGCCCTGAGCGCCTGCTCCGCTGCCGGATCCACCCAAACCGTCGGAACTACAAGCATTAACCAGCAAGAAGCCAGCTAGCACCAGACCGAGGCCGAGTAGCGCGCCCGGCTCAGTGCGGCCCCAGAGAATTGGTCGTAAATCCGGCTCAGCGCGGTGTAGCATGAGCGACAACCTACCGGCTTTGGCGGGGTTGCGCAAACCTGAATGCGCATCGGCTTGGTAGCCGGTAAGCTGCCTCAGGGAGTTGCGCCCCGCCAGCGCAGGCGACGGGACGCCCGGGACAAGGGGGGAGCCAATGTGTGGCCGTTTCACGCTGAAGTCTTCGCCTGTGGAAGTCGCACAGGCGCTTAAACTCATTGAAACACCTTCTGATTTTGCGCCGCGCTACAACATTGCGCCCAGCCAAGACGTGCTGATGGTGGCCAACCGCGGGGCCATGCGCGCGGAATTTGCCCGCTGGGGCCTGGTACCGTCCTGGGCCAAGGACGCGGCGATCGGCAATCGCCTCATCAACGCCCGCAGCGACACGATTGAGGAAAAGCCGGCTTTTCGCAACGCTTTTACGCAGAGGCGCTGCCTAGTCATTGCCGATGGCTTTCTGGAATGGAAGACCGCCGGCAACCACAAGACGCCGTTCTACTTTCAGACCCTGGACCAAGGCCCCTTCGCCATGGCCGGGCTCTGGGAAACCTGGAAGCCCCCAGGCGCTCCGGCAGATTATCCTTTACTTCAAACCTGTTGCTTGATTACCACTGAGGCCAACGCGCTGGTCGGCCAGATCCACGACCGCATGCCCGTGATCCTGCCGCCGGCCCATTGGCCCTTGTGGCTTGCGCCCCATCCGATGACGGCCGATCGCCTACGTGCCCTGCTTTTGCCCTTTGCGCCTGAGGAGATGCAGACCACACCTTTGCACCGTCGCGTCAATGATGCGCGCGTCCAGGGGCCCCAATGCCTGCAGCCCGACCCTGGCGCGAGCCAAGGATGGCTACTGTGAAAGCCCTTGGAGATTGCAGCGAATTATTCCGTGACAAGCCCTAGGCGGACGCTAGAGGCCAAGAACACCGGGCGTCCGCTGCCACATCGTGGTCTGCCCGATCGCAGGCAGGGGCAACAGCTCAAAGTGGCTGTCTTTCCAATGGATAAAGACGTAGTGCGGGTCCTCCAAGGGGCGCTTGAAGGCAAAACGCACCCGCCGCGGCCGCGTGCCGTCGACTTCGAGGACGGTCGCAGAAAACTCTTTGAGATCAACACGATCGCCAACAACAAAGCCGTGCATCGGCGATCGCAGCAGCCCTTCGGCTTCGGAGGCCAACATCGGTTCGCCAAGGGGCATTAGCTCCAACGTATTTTGGTCGGGCCGCTGCACCTGATGATCGGACATCGCCAGACTCAGGCTCAGCCACGCATCGGGCCGTGGCAGATCCTCCGCCATCTGCGCCAACCACGTGTAAAAACCAAGCAATGCGTCCGGAGCGACCGGCAGGATGACCACACGGCCGGTCGTCTGTTGCCACAACGGTTGCCGCAGTGAAGGATCGCGAAGGTGCACCAAGTAGCCAATTCCGATGGCAAATCCGCTCACGGTCAGCGGCGCCACAACAACGTGCACCACCACCAGCCAACGGGCCACGAGCCGCTGCCAACCTCGCCAAGCTTGGGCGGACGCCTGGGCCGGCAGGGCCCAAGAACACTTCTGAAAAACCATTGAAATTAAAAGACAACTACCGATGCTTGGCACGGTCAGCAGGCGCGATGCCGGAAAAGTCGCGGCGGCGGGCAGCAGGGCCAGCAAACTCCCCAGCGCCAGGGCCCAGGGACCGAGCCTCAAGCGCTCCGGGCCTTGAGCCCGCCAAACGATCCGCAATACCAGAGATGTACTGAGCAATCCAGCGATCACCAAGGGCCAACGCCAGCCGCGATGGACAGCCCACAGGTCGACCGGAGCACCGGCCAGGAGCTGACCGATCAAGGCCAGAATCCGACCAGGAGCTTGCATCATAAACTCAACGGGTTGCGCCATCGGATCCAGGTAGGCCCCCGAACCCTTGGCACCGAAGCCTTGGGACCGATACACAAAAGCCCAGAGCAGCAGCACCGCCAAGGTTGGAACTGCCTGAACCAGTTGGCGTTGCAACGGAATCTCTTGCGCGCTTGCAATCGATGCACCCAGCTGACCTGAGTGCGCCTGCCCCTTGTTCAGCGCCAGGGCCCCCTCCAAGCACGCCCATAAAGCCACGACGCCAAGCGCAGTTTCACCACCGCATAGGCCGATGACTAGGCCAAGGGGCCACAGCCAAGCCCCCGTGACACTTCTGGATTGCCGCCACCGAACCCAGGCGACCAGACCCCAGAGCGCTGGCGCGGCGGCCACCAAAGCGTTGCGGTTGGCCAGCCACACCACGGGCATCCAGTGGCAACTGCTTACGGCGTAAAGCAAAACCGCCCAGGCAGCGGTGCGTCCTCCGACCACGTATCTCAGCAGACGCGCCACCGCCAAAACGGTCAGCACCGACCAAAGGATGGAATGCAGGTGGGGCCAGACCGCACTGACCGGAGAAACCACGTCATCGAACTGGATGAGAAGACTGGATAAAGGGCGAAAGAAGTGCAACTTCAGGCCGGGTTCAGTCCACCAGCCGTAGGGCCCTGTGGACATCAGCACGCGCATATGCGCTGAATTTCCATCCGCAAAGTTGAAGAGGTCCCAGGGCGCCATGGTGCGCGGCAGTGTTCCGTGCAAGAGGGCTTGGTGAATATGGTCGTCCACCATCCGACCCGCGCCAAGGGCTGGCAATGCCAGAGCAAAGGCCAGCAGGCCGGCGAGAACCTCATTGGCCAAGCATGGTTCATGGATTGCCCGGCGCCAGTTCACTATCGTGCCCCCTTCCCTGGGCCCGCGATGCTGGCCCATTCGCGGGCGGGGAGCAAATGAGCACCGCGGTTGCCCCACATTCTCCCTGCACTCGGGCTACTGGCCCAAGCCGAGGCGAAGCCGCATCGGCACGGCCTGCAGCATCAAGCGGATGAATCCGCAATACAATCTGAAAGTTTTGTCGACATGGGCAGGCGGGGCTGCCTGCCAAAACTGGCGCGGTTGGCCGGCCATGCCATAGTCTTGACAGAACTTTGCGAATGGTCATGTAAGCCCTTGACAATTCGCCCTTACCCTTGAAACCCCAGGCCAAGTTCCTTTCTGGTTACAGGGACATCATTGACATAGCCCTTCGCAGGGCTCGCCCGCCAGCGGCACCGAGTCCTGTGTCGGCTCCGGGTCCCTGGCCCAAGGAGAAATCCCTTGAACTTTCGAGTCCTTCTTATCGATGATGACACCCGCCTGTTCGAACTGCTGTCGGGGTACCTCGCCCCCCACGGCGTGCAACTGCTGCATGCGGCCGATGGGCCCCATGGCCTCGCGGTGCTGGAAAACCATTCTGTAGACGCGGTGTTGCTCGACGTGATGATGCCCGGCATGGACGGCCTGGAAGTCTGTCGGCGCATTCGCGTTCGCTGGCCTGTGCCAATCCTGATGCTGACGGCGCGTGGCGACGAACTAGATCGCGTGCTCGGTCTGGAACTTGGCGCGGATGACTATGTTTCCAAACCGTTTTCCCCGCGTGAGCTTCTAGCCCGATTGCGTGCCGTGTTAAGGCGTTCGCGGCCTGATGCCACGGCCGAACAGTTGGTGGCGGGAGAACTGACCGTCGATGTCCCCGGCCGTCTGGTCCGATCGGATCAGCGCACCGTCGAGTTAACCGGCGTCGAATTCGACTTGCTCGTCGCACTGATGCGCCGTGCCGGCCGGGTGGTGCCGCGCGACAGCTTGCTCAGCGAGGCTGGGCGGGGCGATGTCACCGTGGGCGAACGAACCGTGGACGTCCATATTTCTCACTTGAGGGCAAAGCTGGGCGACGACCCAAGAAATCCAAAACTAATCAAGACTGTACGCGGCGTCGGCTACGTCCTTGCCAGGGAAGGGCGCAACAGCGACGAAGGATGACCATGAAGACCCCGGGCCGCCGCTCCTTGCAAAACCGCATCTTCCTTTGGTTCGCCGCCGCCATCGCCCTAACGGCGGCTTTGTCCTTTGGTGTCATACGGTTGACTAGCCCCGCCATGCGTCCCGGCGAGCGTTTGCGTCTGGCCGCCGCCCGCCACATCGGCCGCGTGTGGAATCATAGCCTTGAGCGCAGCACGTTCATTCACGAACTCGCTTCAGATCTTGAACAGCCCATCCAAGTATACGACAATAAAAACTTATTGGTCGATCGCGACGGGGGAACCTGCGAGCACGAAGTCAATCGGACCCCCGTGGTCGTCGGCGACGAGACTTTGGGCGTCTTGGTTCTGTGCCGAAGCTCCGCCGAGTACCTGCCATTTTGGCGTAATTTCATAAATTTGAGTATTGCTATCCTCATGCTTTGGGCGGTGGCTGGTCGGATCGCCCGGCGGTTGGCGCGCCCCTTGGCGGACGTGGCGACGGTCGCCCAGCGGATCGGCGAAAGCGACTTGCAAGCCCGCGTCGCGATTGGACATCAGCACATTGGCGAAATTGAAGTCTTAGCGCGATCCGTCAACGACATGGCTGATCGCATTGGCAAACAGCTTGAAGATCAAAAAGAACTGCTGGCCACGGTTTCGCACGAGATGCGCACCCCGCTGGGCCACATGCGCCTGCTGGTGGAAATGGCGCGGGACGGGGCGCCGTTGGAGCGAATGCTCAATGATCTCGACGGAGAACTGGACGATTCGGATCACCTTGTTGGCCAGTTGACTGCCGGGGCGCGCCTGGACTTCACGGCCCTTCAGGTGCAACTGGTTGATCCCACGGAGCTCTGCATTCGCGCTTTGGAACGAATGGGGATTGAACCCTCTGTTCTGCAAGTGGATTCGCCCGGAATCAAGGTGCGCGCTGACCCAACGCTGCTGATGCGCGCCTTGACCAACTTGCTCGACAACGCACGCAAACACGGAAAAGAAGTGGTTGTTTTGCGGATCAGCGGGCAAGGCGATGCCGTGCGGTTGGAAGTCGACGACGCAGGGCCTGGCTTTGCGCCCGGTATGGAAACCCGCGCCTTTGACCGTTTCGAGCGCGGTGGCAGTCACGGCGCGTCCCTTGGGCTTGGCTTGCACCTGGTCAAGCGCATTGCTGAAGCACATCAAGGGCATGTCTTCGCCCAAAACTTGCCTCAAGGCGGCGCTCGCGTTGGCCTCACCCTGCCTTGGGCGGCCACCGATGGCGGACCAGCTTCAAGCCGCGTCTGACCGCCCTTACGCCATAAAACCCTTGAGAAGATTGCAATTCTGGCGTTTCTTGCCAGGTCTGGCGTTTTCCGCCACGCTCCAAGGTCAGCGCTGGCAACATCCTTTGCCGGCGGGCGATCGACACCGTGCGCGACGCGGGGACAGGCTAGCAATGCTACCCCCGCCGATCAGCCGATGACCATTGGAGGCATGGGGTGCGCATCGCCATTGTTTGGACCCTAGGGCTCTGCCTGCTGCTGCCACCCACCGCGGCTTGGAGCAAGGGTCCGCCCCATGCGTCGGCCAATGCTGCCGCCGTCACGGGCGAAACCGATGAAGGTGCTGAGCAAGCGCCGCCGGTCAAGGAACCCATCGGCAAAGGCCCTGTTTCTGCGCAAGAACTGCGAACCATCTTGCAGTCTGCGCCGGGCCAAGTGACGGCAACGGCGCTGATTGTCGATGCCAAGACTGGTCAGGTGATTCTCGACCTGCATGGCGAACAAGCCGTCTACATCGCCTCGGTCACCAAGCTTTTCAGCACGGCCGCGGCATTACGCAGCAAACCTGCGGACTTTCACCTGACGACGGAGGTGCGTTCTTCGCCCATCCATGCCGGCAGCGTCGATGGTTTGGCCCTGATCGGCGGCGGCGATCCCTCATTGGCAAACGCTGACTTAGCGCAGCTGGCCGACGCCGTGGCCGCCAAAGGCATCAAGAAGATCGGCAAACTGGTGATTGACGCTTCAATTTTCGACGACAAGCTGCCACGCGGCTTTGAGGAAAAGCAAACCGATGCCGCCTTTCGCGCCCCGGTTGGTGGCTTGCAAGTGGATGTTTCCACACTGTCCGTGGCCGTTCGCCCTGGCAAAGTTGGGGAGGCGCCCCTGGTAGAAGTGCTGCCCATCTGCAGTGACGCAGTGCAAATCACCAATCAAGCCAAGACGATCAAAGGGGGACGCGACACCCTGGCCGTCGTCACGCGCTCGCTGGGCCGGCGCACGGAGATCGTGGTGACTGGGGTCGTGAGCGCCAATCACAAGGTCGTCGGTTCGGGCAGGCGACGCGTCAGCGACAGCGCCTTGTTTGCCGGAGCCGTCTTTCGTTCCGCCTTGGAAAAACGAGGGATTTCGGTGCAGGGGGAACTCGTTCTGGCCAAGGCCGACGGCAAGTGGACGGCAGTAGCGTCCCACAACTCTGCTGAATTACAGAAAGTAGTCACCACGACCAACAAGATCTCGCAGAACCAGTATGCCGAATCGCTCTACAAGCTCGTCGGCGCTTGGGGAGGCACCGGTCCGTCAACAGCCGCCAAAGCCGAAACCGCGGTCAAGGCGGCCCTGGCGCCGCTCAACATCCGCTGGGGCAAAGACGGCACAATCGCTAATGGTTCTGGGCTTTACCATGCCCACAAAGTTTCGGCCCAGACGGTCGTCGATCTCCTGCGCGGCATGGCGAAGGACCCCGCCGGACCAGCCTGGATCGCTTCTTTGGCGATAGGCGGCAAGGATGGAACCCTGCGCGGGCGGATGCATGACGCGAACACGCAGGGCCGCGTGCAGGCCAAGACGGGTACCTTGGACGATGTGGTGGGCCTAGCTGGCTTTGCCCAGGGACCCGAGCAAAGCTATGTTTTTGCGATGTTTTTTAACCAAGTACGGGGCGGCGCGGCTCCCTACCGTGCCGTGCACGACCGCCTGCTGCGCCGGCTCTTGAGTCCCTAGGGGATCGTGCCGTCGGTCGCGCCATGGCTGGCGGTTCCAGACACGGGGCGCCAACTGCCACCAAGAGCAACTGGCGCTGAAGTACAAGGATCTCATAGGGATCTGGCTAGCTGTCTGGAACTGAGCTCGCAACCTTGCGCGCCGCCTTGCAGTCAGTACACTGCAGGGTGACGAAGTCGCGCCTGGATGAGTCCCGCGGCGGACTATCAACGGGTTCATAAAGGCGCGTGGAGTGAACGAGATGGCACGTGGAGTCAAGAAGATGCCCCTTAGTTTGACGTTTTCTCAGGTAGCCTCCGGCGCGACGCGCAAGGCCGGATTGTTGGGCACTGGCGCATTGTTTGCCATGTCCGGCGCTCTGCTGGCGTTCGCCGGCGCAGGGTTGACCCTGTCCGGTTGCGGCGGCGCGGCGGCACCCACACCCGCGCAGGACACTTGGGTCTTCACCGTGCCCGAAACCAGCGGCGCCGACGCCAAGCCCGACACGCCGTCCCCCACCGATGTTGTCAATACGGACACGGATGTGGTCGATGCTACGGCCGATTCGCCGGACCTTGGACCTGACCCCGATGCCGTCACCGACGATGCAACGCCGGCCCAAGATGCTGACAGCGTCGACGCCGTAGCCACCGACGTCGCCGACCCTTGCACGCCCAATCCGTGTACGGCGCCGAACTTCACCCAATGCACAGCGCAGGTTGTCGACGGCGTGCTTCAGGGCGTCTGCAGTTGTGACGCTGGCTACACCCAGCAACTCGATGGATCGTGCGCAAAACCTTGTGATCTCACAGCAGTTGGCGATTACGACCCACCCAAGAACGTCAAGAAGGGCGATCTGGTCATTACCGAGCTGATGATTCAGCCGGTGGCCGCCTCCGATGGCAATGATCACAGCGGCGAATGGTTTGAAATCAAGAACGTATCCAAGGCCAAGATCGACCTCAATGGCTTGACCATTACCGAAAAGGTCGGCGTCGACTACCACAAGATCAAAGGCTGCCCCAATACCCTGACATTACAGCCCAATCAGATCATGGTCCTGGCTCATGCCGACAAGAGCACCAACGGCGGCTTCATCCCCAACTACATCTACGACAACGTGGCCTTCAAGAACTTCACCGACGATGTGATTTTACGCGCTGAATACAGCAACATCGGCGGCAATGACGTCGACATCGATTCGGTAGCCTGGGACGGCGGCTGGACCATGATCAAGGACAACAAGGGCCACTCCCTGTCCCTGGACACCACCGAAACGACCGCCACAGGCAATGACGATCCGACCAACTACTGCGCCTCGCAAGAATCGATGCCAGATGGCGATTTTGGCTCGCCAGGCGTGGCCAACAAGAAGTGCCCCGCGCCACCGGACACCGACAATGACGGGATTATCGACGACTTCGACAACTGCCCGCTGATCCCCAATCCCGACCAAACCGACACCGACAATGACGGGGTCGGCGATGAATGCGACAACTGCCCCAATACGCCTAATGCCGATCAAGCTGATGCCGACAAAGACGGCAAGGGCGACGCCTGCGACCCGGCGATTTGCGGCGATGGCGAGTTGGACCTCGGCGAAACGTGCGACGACACACAGCCCGGCGATGCAGACCTGAGCAATGACGGCTGCGAAAAGTGCCAAATTACGCCGGTTTTGCCAGGCAACATCGTCATCACCGAAGTCATGGCCCATAGCGACCAGGGCAGCCCGGTCGATCCCAAGGGCCAGTGGATCGAACTGTACAACATCGGTAGCCAAGCCGTGACCCTCAACGGCTGGGTGCTCAAGATCAAGGGCGCGAACAACAAGAACGTGATTGCGTCGCCCAAGAACTTGATTCTTAATGCTAAATCCTACTTGGTCATCGGCAATACCGACAGCAAGCCGGACAACGGCAACATCAAGGTAGACTATGCCTATGCCGGCTTTGTGCTGGACAGCGCGGCCGACACGTTGACGCTGATCGACCAGGCAAACCTGATTCAAGTCGACAAGTTGCAGTACAACGTCGCCACGCCACCGGTGCAGGCCAACAAGTCCTTGCAGCTCGATGCCGCTCACTTGTCGACCGTTGACAACGACAAGAAGCTCTACTGGTGCTACGGCACGGCCGCCATCGATGACGCCGGGGGTAATCCGAACGGCCTGCTCGGCACACCGGGCGCCGCAAACGTATCTTGCACGCCCGCGGGACAGGACTTCGACGGCGACGGCATCAACAATGAAGTCGACAACTGCGTGTACGTGCCCAATCCCGACCAGACCGACACCGACAAGGACGGCTTTGGCGACGACTGCGATACCTGTGAAACTATAGCCGATCCCGCGCAGTTGGACACGGACTCGGACGGCGTTGGCGACGCGTGCGACAACTGCATCAGCATCGTCAACGGCACGCAAAAAGACAGTGATGGCAATGGCTACGGCGATGCGTGCGACAGCAAGACCTGCGGCGACAACAAGGTGCAGACGCCGGCCGAAACCTGCGACGACGGCAATACCATCGCTGGCGACGGTTGCAGCCAGAACTGCCAGAAGGAAGCCTACGCCACGGGTTCTCTAGTCATCTCCGAAATCATGATTAATTCCCAAGCCATCAGCAGTACGCTGGGCGAGTGGGTCGAAATCTACAACCCAGGCGACCAAGCCATCGACCTCAACGGCTTGACGCTGCGGGACGAGAAAACGGACAAAGTTTCGCTGCAGTTGCTCAAGGCGGCACGGATTCCGCCCAAGGCATTTTGGCTTCTGTCGCCCAGCGCCGACAAAGCGCAGAACGGCGGCATCAACGTCAATGTATCTTATGAGAAGTTCGGCACTTTTACGCTGAACAACGCCGTGCCCGATCAGGTCATCATCGAATGGAATGGCAACATCATTGATGAAGTCAGCTACTTGGCCAAGGGACAAGGCTGCACGCTCAATCCGCCCGTACCCGACTGCAACAACGCTGGCTACCCGATGATCAAGGGTAAATCCATGCAGTTAGACCCAGGCGGCTACACGGCTACCAAGAACGATGATTACACCAACTGGTGCGCAGCCAAAGCGACCTTCGGCAGCGGCGGCGACTGGGGCACGCCTGGCCAGACCAATCCGCCGTGCATCAATCCCTGCGATGGCAAAGCGGATTACACCAATTGCGGCGCGGGCCTCATTTGCATGACCGGCCAATGCGCGCCGGCCCCGAAATGCGGCGACGGCATCTTGCAGCCGAACAACAATGAGGAATGTGACGACGGCAACAACAAGGATGGCGACGGCTGCTCAGCGACCTGCAAGAAGGAAGTGCCTAGCCAGCCCGATGGCACGTTGATTATTACCGAAATCATGCCGAACCCCGACGCCGTCCCCGACTTGGTGGGCGAATGGTTCGAGGTCTATAACGCCGGTACAAAGCCTATCGATCTAACAGGTTGGACAATCAAGTCGGGTACGGCTGTCGCGCCTCAGGTGCACAAGGTCAGCGCAGGTGGCAAGTTCGCGGCCTGGCCACCGGTGATTGCCGCTAAAACCTATGCGATTATCTGCGGTTCAGCGGATATGTCTCTCAATAATGGCCTAGCCGCCGTCTATGGCTGGCAGGACAATGCCAACACGTCGCCGTGCAAGGTCTCGACAGACTGCGCCGCTGACGGTAGCCAGAAATGCGACGGCACCTTGAAATGCTCAGCAAACTTCAGCTTGCCCAACGCGACATCCAAGCTCACGCTCCTCAACCCCCAGGGCGTGACCATTGATGAAGTAGACTACACGGTGCTGCCCTTTACGGTCGGCGGCTCAACGATGCTCAAGCTCGAATGCACAACGCCCGCCGGCAATGACGCCAAAGCCTGCTGGGTGCCTGCGCTGTTGACCTGCCCATACGGCACGCTCATCGGCATGTCTGGCTTCTCGTCGAACAACACGTGCAACAGCGATGCGGACTGCAACGTCAATGATCCGCTGTCGCAGTGCATTCCGATCAAGACGTCGTTCAACGCCGGTAAGTACACGTACACCTACGACAAAGCCGGCTCCATGACCTGTGCCGATCGCGAGCGCGGCACCCCGGGCACGGCCAACAGCACCTGCATGTAGGCCAAAGGTCGCCCGCGGGACCGACAACTGCGCACAAACCCTTGTAATTTCAAGGTGTTTAGCGTCGACACGCCAACGCCCATCATCTTGAGCCGATAAGAACCGCCGTCACCCGCACGCAGTGGCTACGGTCAGCGGTAGCCCTTGGCCTGCAGCTCAAACAAGTGCGCATACTGCCTGCCGCTCTGAAGCAATTCGGCGTGGGTGCCCGATTCTTGCACACGCCCTTGGTCCAAGACGACGATGCGATCGGCGCGGCGGACAGTGGAGAACCGGTGTGAAATCAGAATACACATGCGGCCCTGCGCTTCGGACTGCAGCCGGTCGAAGATCTCGGCTTCAGCGCTGGCGTCCATGGCGCTGGTCGGCTCATCGAGTACCAGAATGCTCGCCTGCGGGCGCATCAGGGCCCGGCTCAGGGCAACCCGCTGCCACTGCCCACCAGAGAGCTCGCGACCGCCCTGAAACCATTTGCCAAGCTGGGTTTGGTAGCCCAGGGGCAGTGCCGTCAGCAGTTCGTCAGCAAGGCCCTTGCGCGCAGCGGCCTGCCAACGCGTCGCATCGGCAAAGTGCGCCACATCGCCTGCACCAATGTTTTCGCCCGCGAGGAGTTGGTAACGAACAAAGTCTTGAAAAATAACAGCGATCCGTTCGCGCAGGGTGCCTATCTGCCAGGATTGCAGGTCCAGTCCATCGAGCAACACCCGCCCCTGGGTCGGCACGTACAACCGCGTCAAGAGCTTGATAAGTGTGGTCTTTCCCGAGCCATTGGACCCAACCAGCGCCAAAGTCTCGCCGGGACGCACGTGCAAATCGATATCCTGCAGCGCCGGCGTCTGCGCATCCGGATAGGTGAAGCTGACGTGCTCAAATCGCAAACCATCTGAAGGGTTAGGCCCCGTTACTGCTTGACCAATGGGCGGCGGCGTCGGCAAATCGAGCAGTTCGAACAAAGTCGAAAGGTAGAGGTTGTCTTCATAGAGACCGCCAACCGCCAAAAGCGTCGCAGTTACAGAACCTTGCCCCTGCTTAAACAGGAGGAGATACAGGGTCATGGTGCCCAGGGACAGACTGCCCAAAGACGCCTCGCGCACCGTCCAGGCAAAGGCCGCGTACAGGGCCAGCGCCGCGAGCAGCCCAAGAAGCAATCCCCAAAGATTACGATGCAGTGTCAGCGCCCGGTCCTCCGCATAGACCTTGGCGAAGATGCGCTGATAGCGGTCAAGGAGCAGAGGCCCCAGGCCCAAGGTCGCGACTTCCTTGATGGAATCTTCCCGCGCCAGCAGCGTTTCTAGGTAGGCCTGTTGCCGTGTCTCAGGACTGCGCCAGCGAAACAGGCGAAAGGCCGCGCCGGAAAAGCGCATTTCGGCGACAAAGGCCGGCAGTCCAGCGCAGAGCAGCAAGACCACGGACCAAGGGGAGAAGCCAATAAGAATCACTGCAAAACTACAGAGTTGCAGGAAGTTCTGCGCGATCGAGAACAGACGCTGAATCAGACTCAGCGGCCGAATCGAGGCCTCACGACGTGCGCGGGTCAGCGCATCATAGGTCGCGGCATCCTCAAACTGCGGCAGCGACATTTCGGCCGATTTGCGCAGAATCAGCACATTGACGGCATGGCCCAAACGCGCCCGCATCAACGATTGCACTGTACTTTGAAGGCGTTGAGCCGAAAGCAGCGCAATAGCCAACGCGGCTTCATAGCCCACCCAATGCCAAGGCGCGTGACGATCGCCGCCTGCCGCCGCGCTCACCACGGAGTCGACTAAGCCCTTGCCAACCCAAGCAATTGCCGCCGGAATCACGCCGCATAAGACCGTCAAGACAGCAAGCCAAGCGCAGAGGTCCGGGACCGTGCGCCACACCAAGGCCAAGGCTCTAGGCAACTGCGGGAGAACACGAATGAACTCGCCCAGTGTCGTGTGGCGCGGCGGCGAGTTTAGGTCGGGCTGGGGATGGGACAATGGACTCCGAGCTCGACCGGCGGGCAATTACCGCTGTGGCCTGAATGACGACACGTCATCCCCGAATTATCCTGCTAAGAGATGGACTTAGGGCTTCTTGTCGTCGCCCACGACAAAGTTGAACTCCACGCGACGGTTCTTGTCCCACGCATCGGTATTATGACCCGGATCGATGGGCCGCTCCTCGCCATAACCCATTGGAATCAAACGACTTCTCGCAATGCCGCGCTTGACCAAGGCCGCCACCACGCTCTCCGCCCGGGCCTGCGAGAGCTTCTTGTTCTTGGCATCGGGCCCGCGTTCATCGGTATGTCCCTCCACCTGCACGGTGACGTCGGACTTCTCGCGCAGCGCTTGGGACGCTTCATCCAGAATTTCTTCAGAAATCGTGCCGACGATCTTGGCCGAGTTGGTGGCGAACAGAATCTGCTTCTTAAAGACGATGCGGTTGTCTTCAACCACGATATTCTTGAATTCCTTAGGCGGCGGAGGCGCTTGTGGCAACTCATCCGGGCAGCCGTCCTCATCGTCCTTGCCGTTGAATACTTCAGGCTTGTCCGGACACTGATCGTCCTTGCGCGGGTAATCCAGGATGCCATCGCCGTCGTTGTCGAAGTCGGGGCAGCCATCCAAATCTTCAAAACCGTCTTTGTCTTCGCTGACGTTCGGGCACTTGTCCTTGACATCGAGGATGCCGTCCTGGTCATTGTCCGGGTCCGGGCAGCCGTCTTCGTCTAGGAATCCGTCTTTGTCTTCAGGCTGATCTGGGCAGCGGTCCTGCTGATCGTGGATGCCGTCGCCGTCGCGATCGTATTCGGGGCAACCGTCGTCGTCCTGATCGTTATCGAAATCCTCGGGTTCGTCCGGGCACTTGTCGTCGGCGTCGCACAGTCCATCGCCGTCGCGGTCAGGGCAGCAGCCCTTTTTGTCTTTGACCGCAAGGACTTTCTGCGTGTGATCATGCGCTTGGTCCAGGTGGTGCTTGGCGCTCACCATGTCACCGTAGCTGCTTTCCAACCGCGCGTAGTCGATGTGGGCCTCAGCCAAAGCCAAGTCCTTGGGGGCGCAGTAGTACGCCGGCACCTTGGCACTGCGCACCTGAGCCTCTAAGGTCTCAGTTTCGCTGGTCACTTCGGATCCCGTGGCGCAGGCTCCGAGCGCGAGCGCACAAAGGGCAGCCAGCCACAGAGGCAGATGGCCCGGACCGGACCGGCCGACGCGCTTTGCCCACGCAACAACTTGAAATCGTTGAGTGGTTTTAGGGTAATTGGCAATCATGCGGCTCTCATCCATGGGCCAGGGGACGGCCTTGGGGCGACATCTGAATCATGGAGCCACGTTTGCTACCCATGATGCTCGGCTGCCGACTTCTACCAAACGCTCAGGCTCGTCCGTAGGCAACGGGCCAAATCAAGGTTGGCAGCCTGCAAACTTGCAGAATGACTGCCATAATACGACTTACCCACCAGACGGCGTGAACGAGGGTGCCTTGGGCGGCTCAGCCGGGCGATCCCGCGTGCCGGCATCCTTGGGCGCGAACTTCTGCCGACGCTTCTCCCGGTCTTCATTGAGGCGGGCGACATCCACAGCCTTCTCCGCCGCCGTTTGGCTGATGCGGGCGTACTCCGTGGCCTGTTCATACATGCCTTCACCCTGCAATTTCTTGGCTTTTTGCAGGTAGACCGTGGCGCGGGTCGTCTCATAGGGCGCGTACTTGTCGCCGTCGTGCGCATTGACCTCATCGACGGCGTGGCGCGCGTCGGAAATCGAGGAGCTGGCTGTGACCGAGCCGCAACCGCCAAGGCCCAGACTGGCCAGCAAACTGAGGCCGGCCAGCCAGCCAGCGGTCAAGCGTGCGGTGCGCGAGGTGGCGCAGGGGCTCGTTAATCTTGCAAGAGACTTCATGTTTCTGTCCAAAGGCACCAGAGCGTGCCGTGTCCAGCGGTCGAGCAACTAGCCGTCCAATCGCCGGCCCATAGGCCTCTGCAGCGACCAGCGGTCGGCAGACGGCGCACGGCTTTTGCCCGCGACTGTCGCCTACTTTCGCTTTGCCTGCGCGGACTGTCAACCTACCGCCGTAGCGCGCGTCTGCCTGACGCCACTGGTCAGCAATCCAGGTTTTGCCTAAGAGATCAAGGCTAAATAGTGATCACGGGCCCGACCGGGCCAGGCGAGCGACCGCCGATCCTCTGGCGACGCGCGTAGGGGCCAATGGTGTACGCAACTCAAAGGGCAGGGGCAGCGCAGCACGGTCGTTCTTTTGGACTGCGACACCTTGATCTTCCTTGCAGATCAATGTGTAAGAAAGAAGCGCACCACGACACCAGCGTCTCCAGCGCGACCGGCGAACCACCGCGACCACGCCGAGTTGCATCCCAAGGCTACTGCGGGGTGGCCTTGTTTGCTGGTCGGCACTACGCCAAGATGCGTATCGGCGAGTTCAGCGCAGTAGCGATGGTCCGCCTCTGATCTGCCGCACAACCACTAGGTATGATTGATGGATCCACGAAGACTAGCCGCTGTAGCGTGTGTGGTAGCCCTGCTGGGCCTGCCTACTGCGGCGTGCCAGAAGGCGCGGCAGGAGCGCGGGCAGGTCGCCGCCAATCAAGCGGCCTTGGCTGCGATCGGGGCCTATTCAGCCGCGTCCGATCACGCCAATGCAGCCCACAAAGCAGTGATGGATGCCTTTGAAAAAGCAAACCATTCCGCGAATTTGGCTGAGTATAGGGCATCTCTGCAAAGCCAAGTGCTGCCCGCCCTGGCCGCCTTCATTGCTCAGTTGCAGGCGATGCCGACGGGCACCGCAGACCTCAAGCGTATCCATGGGTTGTTGGTCGCTGCGTACCAGCAGGCAGATCAGCAGCTGCGCGCCTTTGAAGCCTCGCTGGATTCGCCGCAAGGCCTTGGTCGCTTTGCCGAAATTCGCTCGCAGCTGCAAAATGGCGTCAAGACGTACCGCGACGAGTTATCCAACTATTACAAGAAATTTCAACGACAACTGCGCGTTGAAGCCGGCCCCGCCCCTGCCACCTCGGTCGCGGCCCCAAGCGCGGTCACGCAAGCCACTGCAGCCACGCCTGCGGTTGCGCCATGAACGACAGTGCGGATCGGCCCAAAGAGCCTGCGTCCCTGGTCGGCGCGATCGCGGGGGCCATGCGCCCTAGTCAGTGGATCAAGAACGTCTTTGTGCTGGTTCCATTGCTGTTTGCCGGTCCGACGCTACGCGAACAAGGCCTCTTTGGCGCGAGCTTGTGGTTGAGGGTCCTGGCGGGCATGGGTGTCTTCTGCCTGGCGTCCAGCGCGACCTATATACTCAATGACATCAGCGATATAGATGCAGATCGCGCCCACCCGGTCAAGCGCAATCGGCCCATCGCCTCAGGCGCCTTACCAGTTCGCAAGGCCTATCAAAGTTGCGCGGTGCTGCTGCTGCTTGCCCTTGCGGGCGCCGGCGCAGTGGGAAACACGTTTTCGGCATGTATCGTCTTGTATTTGCTGCAAAATGTCGCGTATTCACGCATTCTCAAGCATGTGGCCTGGGTGGACACAGCCATGATCGCGTTTGGCTTTGTGCTGCGCATCGTTGCCGGCGGCGAGGCTGCGGGAGTGCCTTTGTCGCATTGGCTGCTGGCAACCACCGGCCTGCTGGCCCTGTTCCTGGCCCTTGGTAAGCGGAAACACGAGCAATTAACTACAGATGCTCAGCATCGCAGCGCTTTGACCGGCTATCATCCGGTCGCCCTGACGGCCGCACTGTGGCTTAGCGCCGCATTGGCTGGAGCCGCCTATGCCGGCTATGCGCTGGACCCGCAGACGGCCGCGCGATTTCACACAAGCGCGCTGCCCATCACAATTCCCCTTCCGATTCTAGGCCTTAGCCGATTTGCATGGTTGATCAATCGTCCCGGCGCAGCGCACAGCCCCACCGAACGGATGCTCAGGGACCCCTGGTTTCTCGGCATTGCCGGTAGTGGTGGGGCGCTGATTTTGGCCGTCGTCTATGGCTGGATCGGGCAATAAAAATGCACCTTTCTGCGGATCAATCCAGAGACCGAAACGGCCAACAGTGGCGCTTTTGGTGCGCCGCGATCCTGCTTGGCGCTCTTGGCTGGGTCGGCTGCGGTGCCGAGGCCGTGGGCCGCGCAGAACCCAATCCGTTGAGACAGGTCCTTGAGCAGGACGTGGCCAAGGTGGACAGGTCCGCCCCTCTGCAATTGCGTTATAATCCAGCGCGTTGTCAATGCCCGCCCTTTGAGCTTCGCCTCGGCAGCCGCTGGGTGCGCGCGGAACTGTTGCCCACGGATGAACGAATGCTCAAGTGGTATCGCCACTTAAGCGCACAACCGCCAGAGAATTGGCCTTTGCCTGTGCTGGTGCGCGGGCGGGTTGAGCGCGAAGTACTAAGAACGATTTCAGGGGATTACGCAGTTCGAATCGATGTGACCCAGTGGTTGGAGCCAGCCCTGCCAGACAGCGAAGGTCGAATCCCGTCGCCCGCGCCCTGATCAGCGGAACTCTAGTACTTTCCCTGGGATTCCTCGGTGTCCCTGCCCTTCTCGGTCCCTGCCCGAGCTCCAGTCGTCCCCCGCGCCGAGGCATGTTCTTTTTTTGGCGTTTGGTCGGTCGGGACTACACTGGCAGCCGCAGCGCGAACTTCGCTCAGGGCCTGAGGCCTTGGAAGCCTGGCGCAAAGGGTCGGGTTTGGGTGCCCGGGCGATATGCTTGACCCAGTCCCCCTTTGCTGCCCCGAGTAGGCAGCCCGCGTCCGCGGTCAACGATCAAGCGCAAGGTGGGCTAAGTCCCTGATTAAACTGAGCTAACCTTGCAGGGAGAAGATGCCATGCGCCACCCTTGGATGACTGCCGCCCTTGCTGCGCTGCTGCTGCCCACCGCCGGGCTTGCGGCACCGCCGATCGCCAAGCCGACCTTGGAATTGCAAGTCTTTCGCGCAGATAAGGCCGTGGGTACCGAACTCGTTCGCGAGCAGGCCACCAAGGAAGCGACCTACTGGTCTAGCTCTGCGCAATTACAGGACAAAGTCAACAAAGTTTGGCGAAGCTTCACCGAACGCGGCCATATCCCCTTGGGCCCCAAGGGAGAGTTCGATCAGTACGACCGTTGGATTGACGTCACGGGCGCGACCAGCCAAGCCAAGCTGTTCCAGTTCAACGGCCAATGGCGTATTTCCTTTATGGATTCAGCCATTGACGGCAAGAAGCCCAAGCCCAAGGTCGTTGACGTCAAGGTCAAGGCCCCCTTCATCGTCCTGGACGAACGCCTGCCCTCCCTGGTGGCTTGGGGCGCAGAACGCATGGCCGGCAAAACGGAATTTGACTTTGTGCGTGTCGATGACGCCACCACGGGCCACCTTCTGCTGACCAGCGAGCGACTCGAAGACAAAGCCGGCAAGATCTACCATCGCCTGCGAATGAAAGGATCCGGCCAAGATCTTGAGGTGTTGCGCGATTCCGGCGGCCACGTCCTGGCCATCAAGGGCCTTGACATGTGGAGAGCTGTCGCCAAAGACGCAAAGATTCCCAAGGATTTGGCGCCTGCCAAAGCGCCCGCAGCGACAGCGACCGACCCTGCTCCGGCCGATGCAACCCCAGCAGTACCGCCGGCTGCGGACGCAACGCCCGCCAAGAAATAGGAATCGTTCGCCTTTCAACGGTCTGATCGCCGGCTTAGTGAGGCCGTCGCGGCACGCGCCGACGTCAATCGCCAAAGCGCGCGTGGGCTTGGTCGTGCCACTGGTCGGGAAAGTAGTAGAATCCCTCGCAAGCAATTGACATCATGCAGGTTTCACATGGCGACTCATGGCGACGCCTGGACTGCAGATAGTCAAACAGATTCACGTCCTCCATGGACACAAACACCATGTGGCGCTGGAGTTTGCCGATGTCGGACAAGCCGTATTCTTCATAGCCCGGCAAAAAGCACAGCGGCAAGTTAATGACTTGAAAGCGAATCTTGTCGCCGTATTGATCGATTAGGCGCATGGTCTGCCGCGCCGCTTCGGCCGGGTCGGGCTGACACTCGGCGCTGGCCCGGCCAAAGGGCGTCAGGAACTGAACGTTGCACTGTCGCACGCCAAGGCGCAGCAAGAGGTCGCCATACTCTAACAAAACCGGGGTGTTGATCGTCGTCAGGGTTACATTGACCCCGAATTCGACGCCTAGTTCCGCACACAGCCGCACCGCATTCTCAATGCCGGCAACGGTTTGGGCAAAGGCGCCTTCGGCCTGAACGTTGCGCTCATGAACGTCTTGGTTAGGGCCATGCAAGCTCACAAGAAGACTGGTAATTCCAGAGCGAACCACCTTCTCGGCGTTGCGTTGCAGGGCCATCATGCGGCCATTGGTTGTCAGGTTGATGGCCTGATAGCCTAACTCCTTAGCCGCACGAATCAATTTGAAAAGGTCGGGGTTGGTGGTCGGTTCGCCGCCGTCAAAATCGCACAGGTCATAGCCCTGCTGGCGGCGTTCACGCAGAAAGCCAATCTGCTTTTCCGTTTCCCCGTGCCAGTCGCTGCGGTTTCCTGTCGCGCAAAAAACACAATGATTATTGCAGATATAGGTGGTATTGAGGATCACCTTGCGCGGCTTGTGCATGGCGAGGCGCGTCTCAAAAACCCGTTTGGCGGCCCAGAGTTCATCGCGGGTCCAATCCGGACCGTTGAGCACCGGCTTGCCTTGAAACAAAGGCCCAATGTCGCGATCTTCCTTGAATTCCCATGCGCCACTTTTACTAGCTGTTTCATACAGTTGGGTCCCACGAATCGGGGTGGCGAACTGCAGCAAGGGCTCGGCCTGGTAGGTCGCGTAAAGGTGCCACGCAGTCTGCAACGTCGTCAGGATTTCTTTCTTCGTTTCCTGTGGTTGCCCGATCATCCAGTGCACCACCAGGCGCAGGCCATGTTCCTTGCACCACTGGGCGACGCGCTCGGTCGCCTGCAGGTCAAACTTCTTGCCAATCAGGTCATTGGCAACGCGCTCCACCGCGGATTCGGCCGAGATCGACAGCACCGACGTCCGTTGCTTGAGCCGCCCAACCTGGACTTCCGTGAGCCGATCAGCGCGCATGCCATTGGGAAAATCTAGTTCTAAATCAAGCGCTTCAGCCACATCAAGCAGGTCGTCAAAATGCCCTGCGTGGACATTGACCAGTTCATCGAGCACCACAAGGCGCCGGATGCCGAACCGGTCGCGCAGCAGCGTCGCGTGGGCCAGCAAGGCGTCTTTGCCGTAGCGCCGGTACGATTTCCCTTCCAGACCAGCCCGTTGCCAGGCATTGGATGTGCAGAAATTGCACTGAAACACGCAGCCACGACTGGTCTTGATGGCCATGAGGCGCGGATACAGCGAGAAGATCTCCTGCTTTTGCCGAGCTTGGCCGCAACGCTCAAGAAATCGCTGAAAATGCTCCATATTTACGAGATCATAGGCCGGCAAGGGCAGGTCATCGAGTTCAGCTGCGGAAGGGACCCCGAGGGCCACTCGCTGCGGCGGCGTACGTCCTGAGGCCAACTCAGCAACCATTGTCACAAGCGCCTGATCTGATTCGTATTTCACGCCCCACGCCACGCCAATCTCGGCCAGATCGCGTTCGTCCCAGTCGATAAAGTGCATACCCCCGATGTCGCAGTCGGCCAGAATCACGGGCACTGCCGGCCACTTGGCCTGCAAACCTTGAACTAACTTCGCTAATTCCTGAGTAGCCGGACGCGCCCGCAGCCAAGCGCTGTTGCCAAGGACCACGACTTCTGGCTGAACTTCGGGCAGACGAGCTAAGAACACGCCTAGAGAAACCCCCATGCGTATCAGGCCATTGGACTCCTTGACCAGGTTCGAGGTCGGCAGCGCAAGGGCATCCAGCAGCGTGACCTCGTGGCCCGCCCTTTGCAAAACGGCCGCAGCCTGCCACAGCCCCAGGGAGGCAAAGTACGGGTAATCGATGAAGGCTTGGTGCAGAAGCAAGGGCGGCTGCAGGAGCAAAACACGAGCCAAATCAGCCTCCTGGTCGACCATCGGCGCCCACGGCCACAGCATGGTAGCGGCCCTGGCCCCCTGCCAGCAAGGGACAGCGTGTATCCACTTGGCATTGCACCCCAATTCTACCTTTGCCAGAGCAGTCGTGCCGGTCCGCACGTACGCCCAGGGAACAGGCGGCAACAGTTCCATGCGTATCCAAGGAGCCGAGGTTGGAAAAGGGTCCAGGGTCGGAAATAGCGACGAGCCCTACGGGTTTGACCCCCCAGTGGGGTTGGGGCACCAAGCCGTCCGCCCAACCGCGCATTGGCGTGCGCGCGGCAAATCGGTAGCCTGCGTTTGTCCGGCCTGGGGCAATGCGCGTGAGGCTGGAGCTGTTCAACCATGGCGATGGCTGGGACCGAGTAAGTTCATGGATTCTTTGCGGCATTCTTGTCTAACGAGCAAGCGGTTTGGCAGTATTGCCACGCTGATCGCCCTGCTTACTTGGCCATACCAAGGTCACGCTTGGTCGGCGCGCAAGACCGTGCCGGCTCAGCACCACGCAACCCACGGTCGCACCACGGCAAAGCACGATGAAGTGGACCTAGCCGCGCGGGTCGCGGGGCTGCTCAAGGCCCCTCACCTCGATGGGCGTGTGGCCCTGCTGACCCTGAAATCATGCGTTTTGGCTCGAGAAATGGCCCTCGCCGTCGATATCGCCCAGGCCATCGCTGTCGCCCCGGGGATGCCAGCCTCGGTGATCGTCGATGCAGCCAGTGCCCTCGCCCAAGGCCAAGACCTGCCCGTGCAACGGCAACTGTGGCAAAAAGCGTGGCAAATGGCTGGGCAAAATCGGGTCCTTGGGCCGCAGATCGCCCAGGGCTACGCCGATGCCTTGGCGGCGGCCGGTCAGGCGACCGAGGCGCGAGCCGTGGTGGACCAAGCGCTCAAAAGGACGGCCCAAGGACAGCGGCGGGGCCTGTTTGAACGGTTGGTCGCACTCGCGCGGGTGCAGGGAGATCTGCAAGCCACTGTGACGCTGCTGCAGGTCTGGTCGGACCCGGATGCCTTTGTTTTGACATCAGAATTGCAGCAAGAGCTTGGGCAGGACAGTGATGCCCTGGCCTCCCTGCGTCAGGCTTGGCAGCGATTCCCGATGCACCGCGGGCTGCAGGCGGCATACAGTAAACTCCTTGTTCGGCAAGGGGAACGCGAGGAGTTGCAGCAACTGATCGCCCAAGTTGTGCACCGACTGCCAAGCGATCCGTTGCCCTGGCTGGCCGTGATCGACGCCGACATTGAAGCCAAAGCCAATGAACACGCACGCGAATTGAGTGATGAGCTGGCCAATCGCTACCCGCGCCATGAGGCATTGCTGGAGGCGCTGATCGACCGTGAGCAGCGGCTGGGGGCAGATCCGAAGCGAATCCAGAAGCTTTACACGCATCTGCTGACCGCTGCGCCTAAGCAAATGGCGTATTACGAGGCGTGGGCTGACTGGCTCATCAGCCGCGGCCAGGTACAGCCCGCCGAAGCGGTCCTGATGGACATGCGCCACAATAGCCCGGATCCATTCAGCACTTTGCAGAAGATCGTTCAGCTCTGGCTCAACCATGGCCGTTATGCGCAGGCCTTGCACGCCGTGGGTGAGATGCAGCAAGCGCGCAGCAAGGACCTAAAAACATTGCGCATGCTGGCTTTGGTGACCGCCCATGTTGGCAAGCCAGCGGATACCGAACCGTTGTGGCTCGAGCTCACTGCGCTGGCCGATTCGCCGACCCAAGCCGATCGCAGCCGCGCTTTGGAGGCCCGGCAAGCGCTGGTGGCCCTGTACCGCAAGCTGGGTGTCTCAGAAGCAAAGTTGGGCGCACTGACCCAAACTATCCTCAAAAATAACGAAAACTTGGGAGCCTTTCTGCTCCTACTGGACCTCTACGCCGACCGCGATGCGCCCACGCCAGCCCAACGCGTGGCTTGGCAAAGCGTGGCGGAATCAGCGCAGAAGCGATTTGGCAAGGATAGTGAGGTCTTGCAGGCCATTATCCATGTCTACCTGCAGGCCGGAGACCGCCAAGCAGCGTTGCCCGTGATCGAACAACTAGCTGCACTGGATGCGGATTCAGCTGAAGAGCCCTTGACTCAGTGGCTCGAGTGGTCCCTGGCCCGTGGCCAAAGCCAAGCCGCAAACCGCGCCCAAGGGTGGCTCTTGCACGAAGCAACCGATGGCAAGCCAAGCGCTGCCGTTCTCGTCAAGCTGGGCGATTTACGCCGAAGATACGGGGATGTAGACGGAGCAGCCGTGCTCTATCGCCGTGCGGCCGGGCCAGGGGGCCGCGACGTGCAGGCGGTGGCGCGGTTGGCAGCCTTGTTCCGCGCGGCAGGGCGGGCCCAGGACGAGCAGGCCGCGTTGCGCGAGATTGTCGCCCGCGCTACACAGGCCGACGACCTCGAAGATGCCTGTAATCGCTTATTAATGCTGTCTGTTTCTGCCGGTCATGCCGCCGATCTGGTGCGTTGGCTCGATGCCGTTGCGCCCCAGCACCCGCGCCGCGATCTCCTGCTGCGCGTGCGCACAAGCGCGTACGACGCGTGGCTCAGGGCGGCTCCGCTGGAGACCGCGCTGGGGGAAAGGCAGGCGGCCCCGGCGGCAAATGCCATTGGGGATGCCGTGCAAAGCGGCGAACTGGCTCAACAAGTTCGTGTGCTCCATCAATCCGCAGCCTTGCACCAGCCCCTGCCGACGGCCAGCATTCGCTTGCTTTTGACCGGCAACAGCGCCGTGCTACGTCGTGACATGGCTCTGGTGCTGGGCATGCAAGGCGATGAGTCCAGCGCGACGCTCTTGGTGCAACAAATGCTGCAATCCCGCGATAATGATGAGGATGTCATCAGAGCCCAGATGGCCGCCTTGGCGGTCTTGCCCCCCGTGGCCGGGGTCACTGACGTCCTGCACACATTGCTGCAGCAGCCCGAACCCGCTGCCGTAGCGGCCGTGCTCCTGGGCAAGATGGGCGCGGGCAACTGCCTCAAAGATCTTCGAGAACTGGCTCGTTCCTCGCGCCGGGATGCGGGCGCGCTGGGTTATATGGCTGTGGGGCTGTGGCTTGGACACCTGCACAGCCCGCCCGCTGCGGAGTCGCTCGAAGGGACCGCCCTGGCTGATTTGCTTCGCGCCGCTGAGCAAGCCCTAGAACCTGCCGCCATCGGCGATTTGCAGCGTCCTGCTGCGCTGCTGTGGTCTCTGGCGGCTGCGGATTTGCCCCAAGCGCGGCAGCGCTTGCAGCTAGCGGCGATCCGTTCACCGAGTCCGACCCTTCAAAGCCTGGCCTTGCGCCTTTTGGCCCACCCAGCTCCCAAACTTGAAGTGCCGGCAGTGCCCCTCGACGCGGCAGAGCAGCTCGGCGAATTTCGCAATCGTTTGGTGCGATTCACATTGATGCCGTGGGTTGTCGCCGACTCCACGGCCGACGCATTGGCGCTACAGCAGCAGCAGGACGAGTTGGCCAGTGTCCTCGCCAACATCGCTGTTCATGAAGAGGAATTTGTTGCGCGGTGGTGCGCTCGCTGGCGCGCACTGCTGCCGCCGGGGCCCCTGCATCAGCGCTGCCTGGTCCAAGTGACCCTAAGTCCTTTGCGGGTTGGCGCAAAGCACTCGGCGTCATGGACTTTTGGCCGGGGACCCGGCCGAACGCAGGAGTGAGCCCGCACGCGCAGGCGAAGGGGGGGGCGTGCCCCCCCCTGAAACCAGAAGCAAATCCTGTGCCTCGAACCCACAAGGAACCACGGGTTGGAGGTACGAGCCCGTCGTGCGCGTGATGCACGCCTTGCTGCTGCGGATGCCGGCCGACCGTAGCGCGGCCAACCAGGAGTTCCCCAAGGGTTTGGCTGACCGTCGCCGACGCGCAAGTGACCCAGGCCTGCTCTGTGCGTTCCTGGCCCAAGCGACTGTCGATGGAGTTTCCCTCAGGCCAAGGCCTCGCTATACTCAAGTTCATACGCGCGCGGCGTCCGGGTACAACGGTGACCAGAGGGCAGACACCGCGTTTGCCTCGACGGTCAGGTGCCAGAGAGACCCGACCGCCGACTTCGCTGATCCTTCAGCGGAAACGCGTTCGATACGACCGGCAAGACCATGGCCAAGGCGCCGGGCAAGGGGTTGCGATGCAGCTGGCAGCAGAAACTAAGAAAAGCTTTGCCTTCCGCGTTATTGGGCGCAACCTAGCCCTTGCGATTGCCGTCCTAGCCGGCATGTTCGCAAGCAGTTGCGGCACCAAGGTCGTGGACTATACGACACTGTACCTCAACGTCCGCAGTGAACCTACGCAAACCCCGATTGTGGCTCTTGATCTTGCCGTGCACAGCCTGCCAGGCGTGACGCCCGAGGTGATCATGCCGCCCCCAGGGGAGACCGCCGGCTACGTATTCGCGCTGCCCGCCAATCAAGTGCTTGTATCTTCTCCATTTTTGCTCAAGGTGCAGTTGACCGACGCCGGAGGTCAGTATCAGCTGCGGGTGCGCGGCCTCGATAAGGACAACACGGTGGTGGCTTCGGCCTTCTTGGTGATCGACACACGCAATAAAGCCATGCAGGACGTGATGTTACGCGCCCCCAAGGCGGACTGTGACGCCGATGCGGACGGCGTGCCTGATTGCAACAAGCCCGGCTGCTGCGCGGACAAGAACCTTTTGCCGGGCGATTGCAATGACGACCCGGCCAATAAGGGAAAAGAATCAAGTCCTTTCAACAAGGAAGATCCGTGTACGCAGTGTGGCGACGGCGTCGATCAGGACTGCAATGGTTCGGACACGCCCTGCGTCGATACTGACGGCGACAAGATTCCCGATTGCCAGGAAACCAAGTGCGGGCCGGGCGCAGCCAATGACCCGACCGTCTACCCAGGCGCTGCCGAAGTCTGCGATGGTAAAGACAATGATTGCAACGGAGCCGTCGATGACGGGCTGCCGTTTGTCGACATCGACGGCAAGTCAGCCGTCGGCAAGAAGGGCGACGCTTGCGGCAAGGGAATCTGTGCCGGCGGCACCATCGTTTGCGCGCCGGTCGATAAGGACGGCAAATCCACCTCCTTGGTGTGTGACACGGCGATCAAGAAGGCAGCCGCGGAAGATTGCAGCAACAACCTCGACGATGATTGCGACGGCAAAATCAACAACGGCTGTACGCCCCAAGACATCGATGCCGACGGCATTTCCAACGACGATGAAGACGCCGCCTGCATGTTTAAGTATGCGAAATTTCATGCAGAATACCACCCCAATGCGCCGGAGAAGTGTTGTCTGCCTGGCAAGGATAAGGATCTGTGCGACACAAATTGTGATAAGCAAATTACGCCTTGCGACCCAGACGACAAGGACGGCGATGGGCAAACCGCAGGCAAGGATGACGATTGCGACGACACCAACCCGATGGTCAACCACAAAGCCGCAGAAAAATGCGGAGATGGCATTGATCAGGACTGTCAGGGAGGCGATGCCAAGTGCGACGCCAGCTTTATCGACGTCGATGGCGACCACTGGTCCGCTCCGGCCGACTGCGACGACAACAATGCGGCAGTCAATCCGGACGCCAAGGAAGTTTGTGATTCGATTGACAATGATTGCAATGGCATTGCCGACGACACCAACCCGGAAACCGGCGACGCGACCACCAAGGCCGACGCAGTCTGCGGCAACGACAAAGGCGAGTGCTTCAAGCAGCGCGGCTCGAGCGTCTGCAAGCACTATCCGGCCGGGCAAGAACCCGACACTTTAGACTGTCTGACCAAGCCTTTTGACGCAAAGTCTCTGATTTGCGTCGGTTGTTTTGGCGACCACCGGCCCGCGGCCAAGGAAACGTGCAACTACCTCGATGACGACTGCAACGGCACTACAGACGACAACTACCTGTATCCTGAAGAAAAGAGCGGCAACAAGCTGACAACGGTTGGCGTCACGGGCAAACAGGACGTAGCGTGCGACGGCGTCGGTGCCTGCGGGGTAGGCGTCGTGGAGTGCAACACCGCATTGGACAAAGCAGTTTGCACCACAGACAAGGACGGCAGCCAGCACCAGGACGCGCCCGACGTCTGCAACAACATTGACGACAACTGCAATGGCAAGACCGACGAAGACTTGACCGCAGTCGGTGACTCCAGCTGCCGCAAGGTCGGCGTGTGCTCGGGCGCCAATACATCAAGCATTACAACGGTGTGCATTGCGGGCAAGTGGCTCTGTGACTACAGCTCCGTGGCCAAGATCGAATATGACAAGAACCAGCCCTGCGCCCCCGGCACAGATGGCTGCAATTGCCAAGGGTTAGGTCAGAGCTGCTTTAAGATGGTCGAGGCCAGCTGCGACAGCCTCGACAACGACTGCGATGGCAAAACCGACGATGATTTCAGCTATTCCGGCCCTGGCGCCTTGGGCAAGACCTTGCTCATCGCCGACCCCTGCGGCACCGGCGAATGCAAGAACGGCACCGTGGTCTGCAAGGATGCAACCTCGTTGTTCTGCGACAAAGATCCGTTGATCAAAGACGAAATCTGCGATGCCAAGGACAACGACTGCGACGGCCAGACCGACGAATTATCCAAGCCTTCCATGGCCTTCGCCAAGAGCCCTTGCCGGCAGATTGCCCCTTGTTCACAGGACACGGTCGTCGCCACTTGCCCAGCAGGCGTGTGGCAGTGCGACTACAGCAAAGTGCCTGATTATGAAGGCACAAAGATCGTCACGTGCATCCCAAGCAACAACAACGCCAACTGGAGCTGCCCCAGTGAAACGGAATTGACCTGCGATGCCAAGGACAACGACTGCGACGGCCAGACCGACGAGGACTTCACCTTCAGCGACCTCGGCGTCGCCAAGAAGATCAGCCAGGCGTGCGGCACGGGCGAATGCAAGAACGGTACCGTGATTTGCAGCGCGACCCCGGCCAAGAAGGCCCAAGAAATGACCTGTGCCACCCTGGTCAATGTCAAGACAGAAGTCTGTGATTACAAGGACAATGACTGCAACGGCGTCACGGACGAAAACGTCTCGTACAGCCAGTGGGACGGCACCAAGCTGCCCGTCATCAACCCGTCAGACGGCCTGCAATCCAGTTGCGATGCGGTGGGCGCGTGCGGCGTCGGCGTGGTTGAATGCATTTCCACGATGGCGGCGACCTGCTCGACGGATGCCAACGGCACCAAACACCAAGATATTGTGGAGTCTTGCAACGATATTGACGACGACTGCAACGGCATCACCGACGACCACTGCGACGACGACAAAGATGGCTACTGCGATGTCGCACTCAAAGTCAGCACGCCGTCGCCGAAAATCTGCCCCAAGGGCGGCAACGACTGCCAGAAAGACAACGCCAACGTCAATCCGTCGATCACCGAAGCCTGCGATTCCATTGACAACAACTGCAATGGCAGCACCGACGAGACCTTCTTCTACAAAGAGCCAAACGGTGTGCCGGTGGTCGTCGGCCAGCCGTGCGGCCTGGGCGTCTGCGCGGTGAATAGCGCGATCGTTAAATGCCAAGACAAGTCAACGGCTTACTGCCCTGGGTATCTGCCTTTGGCCGAAATCTGCGACGGCAAGGACAACGACTGCAACGGGATCACCGATGATGGCTGCGACGACGACGCCGACGGTTACTGCGACGCGACGATGATCTTGGCCCCCGGATTCTTGTGCAAGAACACAAAGATTGGCGCGATCAAGGGCGACGATTGCGACGACAAGAACGACAAGATCAGCCCGGCCGCCACCGAAATCTGTGACGGCATCGACAACCAGTGTGACGCCAAGACCGACGAAGGCTGCGACGACGACGGCGACAAGTACTGCGACAGCAAAATGACCATGACCAGCACGGCGTTATGCAGTAAGTCCAGCCTGCCAGCAGTGGGCCAAGTCAAGGCAGGCGACGACTGCGACGACACCGTTTTGACCACCAATCCAGGGGCCGTAGAAACCTGCGACGACGTCGACAATAACTGCAACAGCACCACCGACGATGCCTGCGACAAAGATGGCGACAAGTACTGCGACGCGGCCAAGACGGTGCTGACCCCGCCGGGAACGCCTGCCGGAACCCTGCCCAAAGTCTGCCCAAACACGGCAAAAGCGGGCCTGGGCGACGATTGCAATGACAACGACAAGAACATCAATCCGGCCGCCATCGAAATCTGTGACGGCATTGACAACAACTGCTCGACCAAGACGGACGAGGGCTGCGATGACGATGCCGACGGCTTCTGCGACGCGGCGATGACCATGACCAGCGCCGCCTTGTGCAGCAAGTCGACCAAGCCAGCGGCCGGGCAAACCAAGGCCGGCGACGACTGCAACGACGCAAATGACAAGGTATTTCCTGGCCAGATCGAGGCCTGCAATGACCTCGACGACAACTGCTCAGGCAAGGCCGACGAAGGCTGTGACGATGACGCTGACGGCTACTGCGACAGCACGATGGTCGTGGTCACGCCCGCCGGCAAACCAGCCGGTTCATCGCCAACGAGTTGCAGCAGCAGCAAGCCGGGCCAAGGCGATGACTGCAACGACACCAATCCGTCCATCAAGCCGAGCGCCCCGGAAGTCTGCAATGATTCCGACGACAACTGCAGCGGCAAGATCGACGAAGGCTGCGACGACGACAAGGACGGCTATTGCGACGTGACCATGACCGTGGTCGCTCCGTTTGGCAAACCCGGCGTAGTGCCAAGCATTTGCCTCCTGAGCAAGCTCGGCCAGGGTGATGACTGCAACGACGGCGACAAGAACGTCAATCCCGGGGCCGCTGAGACGTGCGCCACCCCCAACGTCGACGACAACTGCAACGGCCAAACGGACGAAGACAACGCCTTGAGTTGCGTGACGTATTACAAGGACGCCGACCAGGACGGCTACGGCAACAACTCGCCGATCGTCAAAGCGTGCAAGTGCAGTCCAGATTTGGCCAACAAACTCACGGCCATTCAGGCTGGAGACTGCAATGACGCCAATGCCGCCATCAATCCGGGCGTCAAGGAGAAGTGCGTGACGGCCGGCGTCGATGACAACTGCAATGGCGTTGCCGACGAAGATAACGCCGCGGATTGCACCAACTATTGGCTCGACGCCGACAGCGACACCTACGGCATTGGCGCACCCAAGTGCATGTGCTCGCCCGACAGCAAGAACTTCTTTACGGCGACCCAAGCCAATGACTGCGACGACACCAAGAAGGCCGTCAATCCGGCGGCTGCAGAAGTCTGCAATGGCATTGACGACAACTGCGACACCAAAATTGATCCTGAAAATTCAGGAGGTTGCAAGGTGTACTACAAGGACGGCGACAGCGACACCTATGGCGACGCAGCAACCGCAGGCAAGTGCTATTGCGCGGCCGATGCCGTGTACAAAGTGCTGAACAATTCCGACTGCAACGACGCTGTGGCCACGGTCAATCCCGCAGCCGCCGAGATCTGCGATGCCATCGACAACAACTGCGACAGCAAGACCGACGATGGCTGCGACGACGATGGCGACCTCTACTGCGATTCCACTATGAATATCGGCAGTACAGCCAAGTGCACCAAGTCCAGCCTGCCTGCCGTCGGCCAAACCAAGCCAGGTGACGACTGCGACGACACCAAGATCGCCATCAACCCGGGCGCCGCCGAGATCTGCGACGGGGCCGACAACAACTGCAAGCTCGGCACCGACGAAGGCTGTGACGACGATGGCGACAAATACTGCGATTCCATCATGACAATCACCAGTACCGCGACGTGCAACAAGTCAAGTCTGCCAGCGGTCGGCCAGAGCAAGTTGGGCGATGACTGCTTGGACACCGATGCTCTGGTGAACCCGGGCGCTCAGGAAGTGTGCGATGCCGCAGACAATAACTGCGTCGGCGGGATTGACGAGCTCTGCGATACGGACGGCGACAAGTACTGCAACAGCGCCATGACGATCACCAGCAAGGCAACGTGCAACAAGTCCGTTCTTCCTGCCGTTGGCCAGACCAAGTCCGGCGATGACTGCGACGACGCTCAGGCAACGGTGCATCCTGGTGCCAGCGAAATATGCAATAATATTGATGAAAACTGTGATTCTGTCAAGGATGAAGGCTGTGACGACGACGGCGATTTGTACTGCGACTCGGCGATGACCATCGCCAGCACGGCCAAGTGCAGCAACTCCTCGTTGCCGGTGGTCGGCCAGACCAAGCCGGGCGACGATTGCGACGACACCAAGTCCGCGGTGCACCCCAATGCCACGGAGATTTGCGACGCCATCGACAACAACTGCATCAGCGGCATCGACGAACAGTGCGACGCAGATGGCGATAAATACTGCAATTCGGCGATGACCATTGCCGCCACGGCCCAGTGCAATCTCTCGAGCCTCCCCGTTGGCAACAATACCAAGGCCGGCGATGACTGCGACGACACAAAGGCGAGCGTGCATCCGGGCGGCACGGAAATCTGCAACAATGTTGATGAGAACTGCGACTCCGTCAAGGACGAAGGCTGTGACGACGATGGCGACAAGTACTGCGATTCCGGCAAGACCATCGCAAGTACAGCGACTTGCAACCTTTCAAGCCTCCCCGTCGGCAATGTCACCAAGGCCGGCGACGACTGCGACGATACCAAGGCCAGCGTGCACCCGGGCGCTACAGAAGTCTGCAATGCGATTGATGAAAACTGCGTAGGCGGCGTTGACGAAGGCTGCGACGATGATGGCGACAAGTATTGCGACGCCGGCTTTACCATCGCAAGTACAGCGACTTGCAACCTTTCGAGCCTTCCCATCGGCAATGCCACCAAAGCCGGCGACGACTGCGACGATAACAAGGCCAGCGTACACCCGGGTGGCACGGAAATCTGCAATAACATTGATGAGAACTGTGATGCCACCAAGGATGAAGGCTGCGACGACGACGGCGATAAGTACTGCGATTCGGGAATGACCATTGCAAGTACAGCGACTTGCAACCTTTCCAGCCTTCCGGTCGGCAATGTCACCAAAGCAGGCGACGACTGCGATGACACCAAGGCCAGCATTCACCCGGGTGCCACTGAAGTTTGCAATGCGATTGACGAAAACTGCGTAAGCGGCGCTGACGAAGGCTGTGACGACGATGGCGACAAGTACTGCGACGCCAGCTTTACCATCGCAAGTACAGCGACTTGCAATCTGTCGAGCTTGCCTAATGGCAATAACACCAAGCTCGGCGACGACTGCGACGATACCAAGGCCGTCAGCCACCCTGGTGCCAAGGAGATTTGCGACGGAAAAGACAACGATTGCAACACGTTGATCGATGACGCGCTAACGCCAGCCGACTCAAGCTGTAACCTCAAGGGCGTCTGCGCCGCCGCAGCCGTCTGCAATGGCGTCGCCGGTTGGGGCAGTTGCACGTACGTCGGCCTGCCCAACTACGCGACGCAGGAATCGCTCTGCGACACCCTGGACAACAACTGCGACGGCCTCACTGACGACGTATTCACTTATAATGACAGTGGCGTACCGAAGGCTATCGGAGCCACCTGCACCGCTGGCTGCGGCAGTGGCACGGTCAAGTGCAAGGTCGACAAGACCGCCGCGGACTGCACCTGTCCTTAGACCCTCTTGGGCAGTGACTTTTGCGCCGAATCAGCTTTTTTATGAATGAAATTAGACAGTCGCCAGGCACGCGCCGCAGCGAAAGAAGCAAGAGGTTCCCTGCAATTTTGATAGGTTCTCCTTTGTTCGCCGCCTCGGCCGCGCGGAGCCCGTGATGAGCCACCCAGGTCAGGACAGTCAACGCCTGGACCCTGCGCACGCCTTGGAAAGGGCCTCTGCTCGGCGACCGGCGACCAAGCCCAAGCCCAAGCCTTTGATCAAGACAGCCCCGACCTCTGCGGATCGGCGCAAGAGGGCTGAGCCTGACGTGCCCTTGGCGACCATTTGCCGCATTGTGCACATGGACGAATACCTGATTGTTGTCAATAAGAACGCGGGCTTCCCCGTGGTTCCCTCCGGTCCATTCCAGAAGCGCTCCGTGCTCCTGGCGCTGGCGGCCGCGGGGCACGGTCCCCTGTTTCCTGTCCACTTGCTCGATCCAGAGGCCACAGGGCTGCTACTGCTGTCACGCACGGAGTTGGCGGCCCAAGCCTTGCGCTGGAACTGGCGGAGCAGCCTCTGTACCCGCGAGTTTATTGCGGTTTTACAAGGGGATATTGCAGGCGGGCGCGGGCGCATCACGCGAGCTATCGGCGCACTGCAGGTCGGCGACCACATCCGCCACGACGTGGTTCCCGGCGACCAGGGCGGACGCAATGCGGTAACTTCTTGGTGTTTATTGGCGCGAGGCAAGGGCATGGCCCGCGTACGCGTTACACTTCACGCAGGCCGATGTCGGCAAATTCGCGCCCATTTCGCCGCGATAGGCTATCCAATCGTCGGCGATCGCAATTACGCCCGCGCCAGAACGGATGTTCCCCTGGGCGCTCTGGTGGATCTCCCGACGAAGTACAAAGAAATCGAGAACTTGCCGCGCAATCAGATCGCCCTGCACTGCAGCCGCATTGAATTGCCGCACCCAGCGACGCAGGAGATGACGGTATGGCAAGCGCCGATTCCGCGAGCGATTTTGGCATTGATGCCTGGAGCCTGGATCGTCAACGGCGCGTAAAGCAACACCCGCGTCGCTATACAAAGCAAGCGCTGCGTGGTAGGACGTTGCCCGCGCTGGACTAGGCCTTAGAGCCCGTCAAGGAATAAACCGATCGACTCAAGCCAAGCTGCCTTTTCGCGGAGCGGCGAGTCGGCCTTTGAGGACGCGAACTTGCGACCCATTATGCAGCGCAAGGGCTGCTGGGCAAAATCGACCTGATTTTTGCACGGGCCCTTGTGCCGACGGTCCTCAAGACAGAGGTGATCATGGGATTGATGTACCGGCAAAGCGAACTTGGCATTGGCACCGAATTGACCCCCGATCTTCGCGAGTTGGGCGGCAACGTGGTCATGACCAAGGTGGAAGAAGTGGTCAACTGGGGCCGCAAGTTCTCCTTGTTTCAGTACCCGTTTGTCACGGCCTGCTGCGGCATGGAGTTCATGTCGGTCAACGCGCCCCAACACGACTTGGCCCGTTATGGCTGCGAAGTGCCGCGATTCACGCCGCGCCAAGCGGATTTGCTGATGGTGGTCGGCACCGTGACGCACAAAAACGCGCCGATCCTGCGCCGCGTGTACGACCAAATGGCCGAACCCAAGTGGGTCGTCGCCTTTGGCGCATGTGCCTCAACCGGTGGTTTTTACGATAATTACGCGACAGTTCCCGGCATCGACCACATCATCCCCGTGGACGTATACATTCCGGGCTGCCCGCCGCGCCCCGAGCAAGTGATCGACGCGATCGCCCTGCTGATGGAACAGATCAGCGCAGGCCGTGCAGAACTGCGATAGGCCCGATTGCCCGCGAAATTCTTGACCTTTACGGACATTCTTACGCCGCCACGGACATTCTTACACCGCCGCGGTCATTCGTGCGGCGGCAATTGCTACAGCAGCAGCCACGTTCAGGGATTCCACTGTCCTTGTCGTCACCTGCGCTGCATCGATCGCCACGCGATGACTGCAAGCCGCCAGAACGGGGGGCGAAACGCCTGCTTCCTCAGCACCGGCAACGAGCACGCGCAACCCTTTGTCTTGCAAAACTAAATCTCGCAGGGACTGAGGCGATCGGTGGTCCAACGCCACGACCTGGGCCCCAGCCTTGACCAGCGTGCGCAGGGCCTGGGACAGGTCTTGCACAAGCCATACAGGCAGTTGGTCCAGTCCTCCCTCCGCCACACGAAAGGCCGCCGTGCTGAGCCATGGGCCCGACTGCGCCTGAGACAGCAGCAGCCCCGCGACGCCCAAAAAGGCCGCCGTTCGCGCGATTGCTCCTAGATTGTGCGGGTTTTCCACACCGTCCAGAGCCAGCCACACGCCGCGTGTTTGGGCGTGTTGGGCCAGCGCCGGTGCCTGAATTTGCACCGCCGGTGGCGCATCGAACACGGCGACAATGCCTTGATGGGCGTGGGAATGGCTGATTCGCTCCAGCTCATCGGGCGTGACGCAGCGATACGCCACGCGTGCCTGGGCCAGGTCCGTCAGCAAGGGCCGCAGGGCGCTCATGCGCTCTTGGGCGAAGAACAGCCGCCTGAGGGCCTGCGGACGCCGCGCCAAGGCCGCGTGCACAGCGTGCCATCCACAGAGCGTCTGCGAGGTTGGTGCGGCTGGCGTAGGGGGTAGCGGGACCGGCAGGGGTGGGCGCATCACAGGCAGCAGGCGTAACCGTACTTGTCGGTATTGGGATGGTCGTCGCCTGCACTGCCAACGCCGACCGTCGCGTTGCCGCCGTCGTTGTCGCTGTAGCTTGCTGTCCAGTTGGCGGCGGCCGTAATGGTCTTGGCGTCGCGCAAGATCGCGCTTTGACTGATGGAACACACGCGAGCGCCGACGCTAGCGCAGTCCGTGGCGGCCGTGTTCCAATCGCTGGGCGTGTTGTTGACCTTGACGACGCAAACGCCAGAAACGTCGGTGCCAGGGCAGGTTAGGTCCGCCTTGTCCGTGGCGCAGCAGGCAAAACCATACTGTGAATCAATGCTTGGGTTGTCAGCTACGGCGCCAATCCCCTTTTCGAAGTTGGCCGCGGTGTTGTCATTGTCCGAATGATCCGAGGACCACACCGCCACGGAGACCACCTTGCTCTGGCGCAGCACCCAATACTGCGCCTTGTCGCAGAGATCGGCCTGCAAACCGCTGCAGAACATCGCGGCGTTGCGGAAGTACGTGTCGGCGGCGTTGTGGACGTACACGACCCGCACGCCGGCCACCTTGGTATCCGTGCTGCGATGCGGGGTTAGGTTGTAGCAGCAGGGCGCTTGCCAGTTGCTGCTTGGGGTGTGGTCGTCGCCGGTGCCGCCGTTGAGTTCGGACCAGCCGCCGGCGTCGTTGTCGGCAAAGGAGTTGGTCCAGTTGGCGTTGCTGGCCAGCATGCCCTGTTTGCGCAAGACCCAAGCTTGGCTGTCGGTGCAGATGTCGGCCTTGACCGCGGCGCAGGACTTGGCCGCTGCCAGGAAGATGCCGTTGATCCCGGCCGAAGCCAAGCAAATGCCGTTAACCTGCGCGGCCATGCACATGCCGTAGCCCTGGATCGTGCCATTGATGGCAAGGCCACCATTGACGGTCATGTCGCTGTTGGCGATGAAGGCGCCGTTGGCCGCAACCTGTTGGGTGGACAGCGTTTGCATGGAGATGCTCCAGGAGTTGATCTGGCCGTCGATGGCGTTGTTCAGGTAGCCATCGTCCACGACCTTGATTTGCCACTTGCCCACCGGGTTCTTGCCCACCCAGGTCGTCAAATCGCCGCTCACCGTCGCTGTTGGGTCCGGATAGCTGGTTTTGACCGCTTTGCCCGCGGCGCCGCCTTGGTACAGGGTGTAGATGACGCCAGCCGGGTCGGTGAGCGTCACGGTGATCGTCGACGTGTCGCTATTGACCAAATCGAGAGAAATTGTCAGCTTTTGCGCCGAACCATAATCAGGCATGTCCAGCGAATCGGTCACACCCAGGGGGAAATGGTCCGGAATCGGCACGGCCGCCTTGGACGCCACGCCGTTGTTGAACTGATTGGTCAGTAGGTTGTTCGAAATCTCGTTAAGCCCATCTGGGGGTAAGGCACTTGGGTCCACCGCAGCGCCGCAAATCAGTTGGCCATCCGAGGTCAGGCCGATAACTGCCTTGCCAACCGGGCACTTGCCGCTGGGCAGGTTGATGCCGCTGAGCTTGGAACCATCGCCGATAAACTCCTTGGCCGCTATCGAGCCCAAGGCTGTGACGCTGCCGGCGGAGAGATTCTTGTCCACGAGGTTCACATCTGCGTCCCAGGCGATCTCGCTGACACTGACGCAGCCTGTGCATTGCAGATCAAGGGCTTTGATGGCCGAACCGCCCTTGGAGTCGGCTGCGGCGTAGGCAAAGCCAACCTTATCACTGGTCACGGAACTCGGCTTAATGGCTGCGCCGGCCAAGCAAGAGGTGCAGTCAAGTCCCTCGGCCACGGCAGCACGCAGGGCATAAGCCACAGATTGTAAAGCAATTCTTGGCATTTCAGGGTCATTTCCTACGGTCTGCCCCAAGTACTTAGCATTGGCCAGCAAATCAGGCGTCAGCGGTGTCAGTAGCCCGATCACGTGGCTAAAGGTGCCCGCCTTGACCGGCACGGCGACGGCTGCCTCTTGCCAGACCGGCACACCGCCAACTGCGTCTTTATACAGGGCAAACTGGAGCTGATAAGAACCATCAGGCGCGGGTCCCCCGACCAAATTGTAGATGGCACCGGCCACGCCAAGCGTATTGGGCACGGCCGCCCAAGCACAAGGGCTCGATAGGGTTAGCAAAACCGACAATAACAGACAACTTTTCAGCAATGCTTTGCGCACGACATCGACTCCTTGCGGCAGAGGGAACTCCGCGGGACGCGGCGCAGCTTAGCGAATTGCCGGGCAAAGTGGCAACGGTTTGGGCGACGCCGCGACGACGCTCCGCCAATGACCGAGGGGCGCACGGTAACAGCTCAGATTGTCACCAGTATTTCCCCGGATCTTCGCGTCCAAAGCGCGCCACCCAAGACCGGGGCGCAGCCGCTGGCGCTGAGGGTCAAGAAACCTGAGACAACTTACTGATTATCCTGGATTTCGCCAACACCCATGCGGGCGATCCGGTTGCCATTGCCGGACATGTTGTAGGACCAGTAAGGACCCCAGCTATTGCCGTCGCCGGAACTGCGGCGGCCCTGAATCTGCACTGTGTGGTTGCCGATGCCGATCGCGCCGGCCGTGGTGGTCTTGCAGATCGCGTGGGTCGCCATCAGCAAGCCTTCGTGGATGTTGATGGTCGGCGAATAGGAAGCGTATGTCTGCTCGATGCGTCCCGGGGTGGCGCACTCGTTGCCGTCAACCAGGATGCGGTAGCCGGCTTCAGTCCAGCCGTAATAGCCGCGCAGGTTAAAGCCCTCGGTGTGGTCGATGATGAGGACCGTGTCCGCCCGTTGCTTGTTGTAGACCATCGAGCGAGCGTTGGTCCAGGACGCTGACGTCATGTCCAACTGGTCGTTTTCCCATACGGTCTGCCGATAACCACGCGCCGTGTTCAAGTTTGCGCCCGTGACATCGCCGGTGACGGTGACGTTGTTATCCACCAGCACATTGCCTTTGATTTGAATCTTCTTGGTCGATAAAGTCTGCAGCGCAATCGACCAACTGTTGACCTGACCGTCGTTGGGCGTGTTGTTAAAGCTGTTGTCGACGACTTTGAGAATCCAGTTGCCCTTGGGATTGAGGCCGACCCACTTCGTCAGGTCGCCTGTGGCCGTGGCGTTGGGCGGGTAAGAGGCCTTGAGTCCCGCGCCTTTGAGACCGCAAGACGTGTAGGGATTGCCACTGCCGTCGGCACCGCCGCAGATGACGAACTCTTTGTTGGTCGGGTCGAACACGGAGATAGCCAACTTGCTAATATCACTATTGGACACATCCACGCTGACCGTCAACGCCTGGGCCGAACCGATGTCTGGGAAGGCGATCGTGTCCGTGGTGCCTGGCGGGTAGTAGTCCTTGATGGCGTTGTTCGGCGTGCCGGCGTAGGTGTCGACAAACTGATTGTAGATCAGATTGTTCGAGATCTCGTTGAGGCCATCGGGCGGCAGGGAGCTGACGTCCATCGGGTTGACGCAGTTGAGCGAGCCGTCAGCCTTGAGTCCCTTGACCACCAGCCCGGAACCGCAGGCGACGTTGACAGGAATCGTCACCGGCGCACCCGAAAGATCAGTGTATTTTCCAGAGGTTGCCACCGTTGCCAGCTTGCTGCTCAGGGCGTAACCGCTGAGGTCCGGCTTGTTGAGCAGGTCGGCGTAGTTGCCGCTGGTCGCCACCGTCGCCAGGGCGGCGATTTGGGCGAACACGGACAAGTCTGGCTTATTGAGCAAATCGTTGTAGTTACCGCTCGATGCTACCGTCTTGAGGTCGGCGCTTTTGGCAAAGGGTGCCAGGACTTTGCTGTCAATCTGACCCGCGGCGATACAGCCGGAGCAATCCAGGGCCTCCGCAGTGGCAGCGCGCAGTGCAAACATCGAGGATTGAACCGGTTTTCGCGGAAGTTCCGGATCCGCCTCCACCTTGATGCCCATCTGCGCCGTGGCGCCCACGCCAGCAAGTGTAGCCGCATCTAGGGGTTTGCTACCGCCCAGTGCATACACGAACAGGCCATTCTTGACAGCGATCTGCACGGGCCCTTCGGTCCAGGTCGCATTGGCCGTCAGCGCATCTTTATACAGTGAAAACGTGACGTTGTAGCTTCCGTCCGCCGCCGGGCCACCGCCCGCGGAGTACAGCGCGCCTTCCACACCCACCGTGGCCGGCATAGCCGCCATCGCAGGCGCCGCCCCCATGGCACAGGCCACCCCAATACCCGATAACCACGCGCGAATCATTGCTGGCTTCATCGTTCCTCCCTGCAGCGGCCTCTATCGGGGTCCCGTTCTCTCTTGGCCCATTTGGGCCAGCAGCCGTCCGCACCCTGGGTCGGCTGATTCACCGGTGAATTGCGCCGGCGTGACCGGCAAATCCCTTGTCTTCTAAGCACCTACAACCGGCAGTGCCGCCCGTTCCCTCAGGCGGGCCCACCGATTCTCAGCCATCCTATAGGCCGATGGCATCCTTGAGCCAAGCGTAAAAGCCTAGCGTTGCTGTGTATTTACCGTCATTGCCGTTGCCTATTGCCGCACTGACGCCGGTCAAGGCGCGCACGGTGTACTTGGTGCCCGTGCCAGTGACCATGCCACCGCCGAGGCGAGCCTGGAATGTCACAGGTTTGCAACCCTCGTCGGTAACACCGTCGCACGAATTGTCAACGCCGTCGCAGAGTTCCTTGGCGGGCAAGACCGATCCCTGGCAGACATCCAAGGTGCCGTCCGCTTTGCATTGCTGGGTGCCGTCCTTGCATAAACCTTTGTTTTCATTGATAGCCGGTCCGTTCCAGCAAGGAACCTTGAGCGTCACGTCCACCGTGTGCGTGCAGCCCTTGACTGGGTCGCAAGCATCGACTGTGCAAGGGGAACCATCATCGCAGCTGAACTTGCCCGCTAGGCACGTGTACTTGCCCGTCACAGCGTCGCTGCCGCAGACGTCGCCCAAAGTGCAAGCGTTGTTGTCCGAGCAGGACTGCACAAGGGGCGTAAAGATGCACGTCGCCTTAGGATCTGCGCCATCGCAGGTGTCCTTGGTGCACGCTTCGTTGTCGTCGCAGAGCTTGGCCTTGCCCGCTGTGCACACCTTGTTGATGCATTGGTCGCCAACGGTGCAGAAGTTGCCGTCCGCATCGCACCCGGCGCTGTTGGCGAGGTTGCTGCAGCCGTTCTTGGCGTCACAACTATCGTCCGTGCAAGGGTTTTTGTCATCGCAGCCATTGACGGCACCGGCTAGGCATTTGCCGTTCTGGCACTGGTCGCCTTGGGTGCAAACGTTGCCGTCGGCATCGCACGCCAGGCCGTTGGGCTGCTTGGTCAAGACACACGCACCGGCGACTGAATCACAAGCATTGGTTTGGCAAGCGTTATTGACGCTGACGTCGCAGTTAATGACGGTGCTCGGGTCGACGACGCAGATCGCCACGCCCGGCACCGACTTATCGCAGATCGGCGTGCCGTTGCACTTGTTGCCATCGTCTTTGCAGTCGCTGTCTTGGGTGCATTTGCAGCTGTTTTGGCTGCCCACGCAGACGCCGTTGCTGCAGTTGTCGACCTTGGTGCAGACGTTGCCGTCATCGCAAGGCTTGCCTTCAGCGGCATTGACTGTGTTCTTGCAGCCCAAGGGCTTGCCGGCCGCATAGGTCGGATCGCAGAGGTCCACGGTGCACGCGTTGCCGTCATCGCAATACTTGGCGGCATCCACAGCCGCGCCGGCGCAAACGCCTTTGTCGACTGCGACGGTGCACAAGTCTTGAAGTGTACAGGGGTTTCCATCATCACAGGGCATGCCGTTTTGCGGGGCTGCATCGTGGACGCAGCCGGTCTGCGCGTTGCAACTGTCGGCGGTGCAAGGATTGGTGTCATCGCAGTTGACGGCCTTGCCTTTGCACTGGCTGGTGTCGGCGTCCAGGGGCACGCAAACCTCGCCGGTGGTGCAGGCGTTGCCGTCATTGCAGGTAAAGCTCTGGTCCTTGGGCGAGTAAATACACTTGCCATTGGCCTTGTTACAGACTGCTGTGATGCATTCGTCGCCCGTATCGCAGGACTTGATCTTGCCAGCTTGGCAGGTGCCATCTTTGCAGGCATCGGCAGGGGTGCATTCGGAGTTGTCCGCGTCGCAGGCCTTGGTGTTGTTCACCTGCGTGCAACCAGTCGCCATGTCACAGGAATCGTCCGTGCACGGGTTGTTGTCATCGCAGTTGGGCGGATTGCCCGGGACGCATTTGCCACCGGCGCATTTGTCGCTAGCAGTGCACTTGGAGCCATCGTCGCACTGGGCCGTGTTGTTGCTGTACTGGCAACCGGCTGACCCGCCGCAGGAATCGTCGGTGCAGGGGTTCTTGTCATCGCAGGTCGCTTCGTCGGTCTTGCCGTTGCAGTCATTGTCCTTGCCATCGCAGATTTCCGGAGTCGGGTCGGAGGCATAGCAGCCGGAGAGCCCGCCGCCCTTGGGTGCGTTGGCAGCGCCGTCGGGCAGGCAGGTGCGTTTGCCTTGGCACTTGGCCTCGCTGCCTGCCGCTTGGACGTAGCAAGTCGTTGATAGCTGAAGGTTGATCGCTTCATCGGAGCAAGTGCACGCCGCGCCGCCCTTGACGATGCACTGCTTGACCGCCGCGCCAGTGACATCTTTGGCGTCGCTGCATTCGTAACCCGCTGGACAGTCGGGGTTTTGTGTGCAGCCGAGTCCGCAAAAGGCGCCGTTGTTGCCTTGGTCGACGCAGTGGGCATCCTGAGCGCCCAGACCCGAGCATTCACTATTCGCGCTGCAGGGATTGCAGATCTTGGCATAGGCCGGCACGCAGACATTGACCGGGTCGCCGCCCTGGCCTGGCGAGGAAATGCATTTGAAGTTGTCCGGGCAGGGCCCCTGTGCACACAACTGCGCGCATTTCTGTCCCTTTGGCGTGTCGATACAAAACTGGGAATCGCAGTCGTTGACCGATGCGCACGGGCAACCCGCGCCGCCCGGGCAGGAAAGGCCTTGCGTATCAGGCGCATCTACAGCATCAGCATCAGCATCGGCCTGGGCGTCATCGGTCCCTGCGGCATCCGCATCGGCCGTGACCAAAGCGTCGTCGGTACTAACGTCGGCCGCGTCTTGGCTAACCTGCGTGTCGGAAGCGTCATCCGTACTGACCGTGCCGTCCACCGCATCGTCTGTAGAAACAGCCGCATCGGTCGCCGGCCCGGTGGCTGGCGTGTTACCGCCGCACGCAGCCATGACCACGGCCAACAGCAGGCTGAGGGCCCATGGCGTGCCCGACGCAACTATCTTGATGGCCGACAATTTCTCGCCCTGTGCGAGCGCCGACGCGCCGCCAAGCGTACCCGTCATGCCTGGACAGGCGCCGCTTGTCCCGGAGGACTTGGCGCAATTCTGCCCAAAGGTTGGGACCCGTTTCATCCTGCGTCTCCCTCAGGTCTGGTGCCGCCGTGGCGCGCCGAGCGACCTGTTCGCGTTGCGTGTTGCGTCCTTCTGACGGTGGCACCATCGGTCCGACCGCGCGTTGGGTCGAACCGACGGGCCGCCGTTTTCTCAGTAGCAGCAAGCGTAGCCGTAGGTGGAACCTTGGTTGAGGTTGTCTGACGCGTTGCCGATGCCGTTGTTGCCGCTGCATTGGCCATCGCAATCGTTGAAGCCGCCCGACCAGCTGCCGGCGGCCGTCAGCACGCCGTTGGTGCGCAGGACCGAACTTTGCGAGACGCTGCAGACGTGCGTGCCCGAGGCTGCGCAATCATTGGCCGCCGTTGTCCAGTTGGCACCGGTGTTGTTGACCTTGGTCCAGCAGACGCCAGCCGTAGCCGTCGCGCCAACCGGGCAGGTCGCGGTCGTGCGATCGCGGCCGCAGCAAGCAAAGGCATAGCCGTAGCCAAACTGCACGTCATTGGCCATGGCGCCAGAAGCGCCCGTGCCATATTCAACAACGCCGTCGGTGTCTTCGCCGTCATTGCCCCAAGCCGGGGTGGCCGTGAGTTTGCCAGCCGTGCGCAAGTACACGAGCTCGGATTTGTCGCACATGTCCGCGTTCATGCTGGCGCAAGTCTGGGCCGCAGCGCCAAAAGTCGTGTCAGCGATGTTGTGCAAGAACACCACGCGCACGCCTTTGTCATTGGCATTGACCTTGACGTAGGTGTCCGTGGGCCGGCTGGGCGCCGTGTTGAAGCAGCAGGAGAATGTGCAGCCCGAGCCCGCGCCTTGGTCGTCCGAACCATTGCCGACTGCCTCGCCGTGGTAGCTAGAATCATTGTCAGAATAGGAGTTGATCCAGTTGCAGTAGGTACCGCCGCCTTGGGGGTTGTACGGCAACATGCCGGCGCGACGCAGGACTTCGGACTGAGCGCCCGAGCAGACATCGCCACCGCGCGAGGCGCAGGTCGCCGCGGCCGTGCTCCAGTTGACGTAGTTGCCACTGCCGACGCCGACGCAAATGCCGTTGACGACAAAGGAAGGCTGGCCATTGAGCTGGGTCGGGCACCAGGTCGGGCTGATGTTGTTGACGACGTTGTTCAGCGAGACCGGACCATTGAAGGCCACCGCGCCGTTGACGCCGCCCGAGGCGAACGACATGTTGCCGTTCATGATCATGTCGCCATTGACCTGCACTTTCTTGGTGGACAGGGTCGAAAGCGCGATGTTCCAGGAATTGATCTTGCCGTCTACGCCGTTGCAGTTGGCGCAAAAGCCGCTATCGACCACGGTCAGAATCCAGTTGCCCTTGGGGTTGGCGCCGATCCAAGTGGTCAAATCGCCCTTGACGGGTTTAGTAACAACGGGATAGCTGGTCTTGAGGGTCGTGCCATTGACCAAGCCGCAGGTCGGGTACTTGTTGCCACTGCCGTCGATGCCGCCGCAGAGGATGTACTCGACATTCTTGGGATCGAAGACGGACACGCGCAGGGTCGAGACGTCGGTATTGCCAAGGTCAACGCTGATCGACAGGGCTTGGGCAGAACCGATGTCCGGAAACACGATCGTGTCGGTGACGCCTGGCGGGTAGTAGTCTTTGATCGCGATGTTGGTGTTGCCGTTGACCACATCGGTGAACTGGTCGGTCAGCAAGTTGTTGGACACTTCATTGAGGCCATCGGGCGGCAGGTTGGCGGGATCGACCGGGCCAGCGGCAGCCTGCACGCAGTTGTACGTGCCGTCTGCTTTGAGGCCCTTGATGACCAGGCCCGAACCGCAGTCCTGACCCAGCACGGCCAGGGTCGGCGCGCCGATCAAATCGCTGTACTTGCCCGTGGTTCCCACCTTGCTGATCGAGGAATTCAAGGCGTAGACGGTCAAGTCCGGAGTCGCGGTCAGGTCCGTGTATTTGCCCGAAGTGGCGACCGGGGCCAACGCTGCAATCTGCGCGAAAACAGAGAGGTTGGGCGTCCCGACCAGGTCGGTGTACTTGCCCGAACCGGCAACAGGTGACAGAGACGACGTCTTGGCGTAGGCGCTCAGGACGGCCGGGTCAAGATTGGCCAGGGAGATACACCCTGTGCAATCAACGCCTTCGGCCAAGGCAGCGCGCAGAGCAAAGGGGGCGCTGGTCAAGGCCTGGCGCGGCATTTCCGGGTCGGTGTCGACCTTGATGCTGAGGTAGGCCGTTGGCAGGTTGGCGAGCGTCGCCGCTGAAATCGCTTTGCCAGTGCCGAGTTGGTAAGCAAATAGGCCGTTCTTGACGCCCACGGAGATCGGCCCTTCGGTGAAGACCGGATTGCCGCCCAGGGCATCTTTGTAGATGCCAAAGGTGATGTTGTAGCTGCCGTCAGCGGCGGGCCCACCACCGGCGGAGTGCAAAGAACCTTCGACATTGACAAGGGAAGGCGTCGTCGCCATCGCTAGTGCGGGGCTCAGGACCAGCGCCGCGGCCAGCACCGCCAGCGTCGAGGCGAAGGTCCGGGTCAGCAGACGGCCAAGGTGGCGACCTTTGGGCTGCAACACCTCAAGGCCGTTACGGAAGCTCGATTTCATGTCGCGATCCTTTCGCAGCCTAGGTGGCTGCAGCTTTTCTTTGTCAATTCGTTGTGTTCTATCCGTGCCGTTGCGCTTTGCCGCGTCGCCGCCCTTGGGCATGTCAATTCACCAATCGTGTAGCCGGCTTGCGCATCAGACCGGTACGCTTTGCCTGTTTCGCCTTCTCGTTCACCGTCAGTCGCTTCACCCTTGGAACCGCTTGGGCTCCCGGTAACGCAACCGTGTACGGTTAGGCTATAACCCTAGTAATTTCCGAACGTACGTCAACCACCCGAGGTCGACATTGACCTTGCCTGATCCGTTGGCCGCGCCGGGGACGTCGTCGGCCCCCATCGTGGCGTGCACTGCGTACTTGGTACCGGTGCCGACCCAGGAACCGTTGGTCATTTTGGCGGCAAAGGCGGTGGGCTTGCAACCCTCATCGGTAATACCGTCGCAGTTGTCATCCAAATTGTTGCACAATTCTAAGGCTGGCAGGGTCTCAGCAGCGCAAACGCCGAGCTTGCCATCCACGCCGCACGCCTGGTTGCCGGGCTTGCACTGCCCCACGCCCTTGGTCGCCGGCGCGCCATCGTAGCAGGGCACTTTGATCGTCGGGTCGACCACATTGGTGCACCCCTTTACAGGATCACAGCTATCGACGGTGCAGGGATTGGTGTCGTCGCAACTGACGGCCGCGCCGGCCACGCAAGTGTAGGTGCCCGTCACCGGGTTGTTGCCGCAAGCATCGCCGCTGGTGCAAACGTTGTTGTCCGAGCAAGACTTCACCAATGGCGCGTACTTACAGTTGCCGTTGCTGATGTCGCAGGTGTCGCTGGTGCAGGCCTCGCCGTCGTCGCACGTCTTGAGCTTGCCTGCGATGCAACTACCTGAGTTGCAAAGATCATTTTGCGTGCAGGCGTTTTGGTCGGCGTCGCAGGGCGCGGTATTCGCCTTGTACACGCAACCTTTGGCCGGGTCGCAACTATCGTCCGTGCAAGGATTTTTATCGTCGCACGTTAGCACGGGCCCTGGCACGCACAGGCCGTTCTTGCAGGCATCGCCGCCGGTACACAGGCTGCCATCGGCGTCACAACCGAGGCTGTCCTGCTTCTTGTTGAGGATGCAAGCCCCTGTGGCCGGTAGACAATCGTTGGTCTGGCACTGTCCATTGACCGAGGCGTCGCACTTGATGATGGTCGCCGGATTGATGGCGCACTGATAAGGCAACTTGGATTTGTCACAGAAGAACGTGCCGTTGCAGAGGTTTCCGTCGTCCTTGCAGTCGGCGTCGATGGCGCAACCGCACGTGTTCGTCCCCGGTTGGCAAACGCCCGCGGCGCATGTATCGCCCGAGGTGCAAGGGTTGGCATCGTCACACGCACCAGGCAAAGGCGAGTGCGCACAACCAGATGCAGGAAGGCAGGTATCGCTGGTGCAGACGTTGGCGTCATCGCATTTCTTGGCATCTACCGGTGTACCGATGCAGGCCCCGAGGACGCATTGGTCGGCGTCGGTGCAGGCATTGCCATCGGAGCAAACGCCCGCGACGTTGACATGTGTGCAGCCCTGGATCGGGTCGCAACTATCGCCAGTGCAAGGATTTTTGTCGTCACAGTTGGCTGCGCTGCCCTTGCAGGACCCGCCGGCCGCGCCGTCTGAAACGCACAGGTCGCCCACGGTGCACGGACTGCCGTCATTGCACGCGTAGTTGGTCTTGAAGCTGTATTTGCACAGGCCATCCATGAGGTTGCACTTTCCGTCGATGCAGTCGTCGCCGGAGGAACAAAGCTTGAGCTTGCCAGCCGTGCAGGTGCCGGCAGCGCAGGCGTCCCCTTCGGTGCAGGGATTGCCGTCCGCGTCGCAGGGCTTGGTGTTGGGCTTGTACTGGCAACCTAGCTTGGGGTCACAGCTATCGTCGGTGCACTTGTTGCTGTCATCGCACTGCTGGACGGGACCGGCCAGGCAATCGCCGTTGTTGCACGCGTCGTTGGCGGTGCAGAGGGACCCGTCGGCGTCACAGGCCAATCCATCAGGTTTCTTTGTGATTTTGCACTTTCCGCTCGAGCCGTCACAGGCATTGTTCTGGCAGGGCCCGTTGAGAGACGCGTCGCACTTGATGGCCGTGCCCGGCTTGATCACGCATTGGTAGGGCAACGCACTGGTATCACAGAATAAGGTGCCGCTGCACAGGTTGCCGTCGCCCTTGCCCACGCAATCGCCATCGACATTGCAAGCACAGGAATTACCAGTGGATGTACATGCCCCCGCCTTGCAGGCGTCATTGGTCGTGCAGGGATTGCCGTCGTCGCAGGCGATGCCGTCGGCATTTTTGTGCTGACAGCCCGATTTGGGGTCGCAGGTGTCGGTCGTGCAGGGCTTAAAGTCGTCACAAGTCTGCGTGACGTCAATGGGTTGACCCAGGCAGGTGCCGTTGTCGCAGGTGTCCTTGACCGTGCAAGCATTGTCGTCGTCGCAAATCCCGGCGATGGGGCCATGAACGCAGCCGCCGGCTTTGATGTCGCAAGCATCGGAAGTGCAAGCGTTGTTGTCGTCGCACTTGACCGAATCACCCTTGCAGGTATCGACCACGCAGGCTTCCCCCGTAGTGCACGGATTGCCGTCATTGCAGGCTGAGCCGGCTTGGAAGCTGTACGTGCAATTGCCGTCTGAAATATTGCACTTGCCCAGCTGACAAGGGTCTGCAATCGCGCAAGGCTTGCTGCCTCCCGGGACGCAGGTGCCGCCTTGGCAGATGTCATTGACCGTACAGGCATTTTGGTCCGCGTCGCAGGCTACGCCGTCGGCGGCCGTATGCGTGCAACCGGTGGCGAGGTCACAGCTATCGGCCGTGCAGGGGTTCTTGTCGTCGCAATCCTGTTTGGTGCCCGGCTGACAGGTGCCGCCACTACAGACGTCGCCGGTGGTGCAAACCGAATTGTCGCTGCATGGCAGGGTGTTGGGCGTGTTGGCACAACCGGCTGCGCCGCTGCACTTGTCATCGGTGCAGACGTTCTTGTCATCGCAAGTGCCTTCGTCGACTTGGCCGTTGCAGTTGTTGTCGACGCCGTCACAGACTTCTGTTGCCGGGTTTGGCGCGATGCAACTGCTGAGGCCGCCGCCCGATGGCGCGCCTACGGCTCCGGCGGGCAGGCAAGTGCGCTTGCCTTCGCATTTGGAGTTGCCGTCACTGGAAACCGCGTAACACTTTGTGGCCAGTTGCAATTTCGTTGCGGAGTCCGAGCAGGCGCAGGCGCCGCCATTGGCGACCACGCACTGCTTGCTGCTGGCGCCAGTGACGTCCTTGGTGTCTAAGCACTGGTATTGATTTGGACAATCACTATCTTGACTGCAAGCGGAGCCGCAGAAGGCGCCGTTGTTGCCCTGGTCGACGCAGCGGTTATTGGGATTGCCAACGCTGACACAATCCTGATTGACGGTGCAGGGATCGCACACCTTGCCGAACTGAGGCACGCAGATCGACGCAGTGTCGCTGCCTGAACCCGTGACGGTGACGCACTTGAAGCCAGTTCCGCAGTTGGTGGTGCAGGTTTGCGCGCACTGCTGGCCGGCCGGCGTGTCGATGCAGAAGTTGGACGTGCACTGGTCGTTGGACGTGCAGGAACAGCCTGCATCTCCAGGGCAATTGGCGGGCTTGGTGGTGTCGGCGGGCGTCACGGCGTCGTCGGCAACGGTGCCGTCATTGACGGTCGGCACGTCTGCGGCCACTTGGTCATCCCCGCTGCTGAGATCGCCGACCAGGGCGTCCACGTCCTCGGTGGCGTCCACGGTCGGGATCGTCGCGCTGGCGGCGGTGTCGTTGCCACAAGCATTGAAAAGCAAAAGAATGCCCAGACCTGCTAGCACCGTCCGCAGCATGGCGCTCGCCGGGCCCACACCCACAAAGGGGCGACAACGGTCCGCGTTTTCTGCGCTCATCGGTTGCTGTGCCATGGCGCCTCGAGGGGGCAGAGAGCTGCGCGCCTGCCGGTGGTCAATCGCTCGGGATCGACGCGAACCAAGTTCGACCTTGCCGCTCTGGCAGGCCGATAGAGATCAATTCCTTCGTATCTACAAGCACTTCACCGCACTAACAGCGTTAGCCGTGGGCACTTCCGACGTCCGCAGCCGTTGGCAGCCGGTACGTCGCGGTTCTTGGCCGCCCCACACTTCGTTCACTGCGTCGGCGGGCAGTATGGATCGAGGCCAATGCCCCAGCGTATTGCGGTCCTGACCGTAAACCCTTTGAACTCCTGGACTTTTTCCAGCAATCATCGGCTACGCTAGCGCAGATGGCACCGATGTAACCCAAGTTTCCGACAAACACAGATAGGGATATACACGGGTCTTGCCTTTGCCGCAAGCCCAATGTGCGCCTTCTCACCGCCGCCGCCCAACGCTCGGTCCGGCAAGCTGAGCATGGAAGGCTGAAGTCTCAGGACTTTAGCCAGCAATAGTCTGGGCCGTCACCATGGCCATGGCCATGATGGTGTGCTGCGGATTGACGCCAAGCGTGGTCGGAATAGCTGAAGCATCAACAACATGCAGCCGACGGACACCGTGAACGTGCAGGTCCGGCCCCACCACCGACGTCGCCGGATCGGTCCCTAGCACGCAGCCGCCAAAGAGATGCGACAACACCCAGGTCCAGGCCTTGTTGTCCAGGGGCGCTTGGTCGATTAAGTCCAATTCATCCTTGGTGATTTCTGGCTTGAGGCCGTAGACACCATGCCATACGCGCTCAGCACCGGCTTCAAAGTGCATGCGCGCCAACAACTTGGTTCCAAAGCGTAATCGCGACAGATCCTCGGCCGTTGGGACGTAGTGCAGTCGGGTACCCAACCAGCCATGGCGCAAGCGACCTACCGCCTGGGCGCGCACGGCAGTGACCCACATCGCACAATGGCGATACTCCTCAAGTTTGTTCATTAAAACACTGCCACCGCCACCGACGCGGGCGGCAAACAGCTCCAGGGGCAAGGACAAGTGCTCCATCTTGATACCGACGTCGAGTCGGTGGTGAATCGACGCAGCTGCTTGACTCGGGCCTTTGTGCATGTCCATGAAATCTGGATAGATTCCCACAACACCGGCACCCGGGTGAGCCCTCCATCCTTGGCCCAAGTAGGGCAGGTCGAGGCCCGAACGCATCAGCAACGGCGCCGAACCAGTGGCCGACGCCGCAACCAAGACGCCACGCTTGGCACGAACGGAAAAGGCCTCGCCTTTACTGCGGTTTTCCGGATGGCGAAACCAGCCGTGCACGCCGACCGCCTGGCCCTTCTCGACCCGGACGCGATGCACCGGCGCGCAGGAAAGCACGTGACCGCCCAGGGCCATTAGCTCAGGAATCCACGTAATATTAGGGGTTTGCTTGGCGCGATTGCGGCACCCCTGTAGACACTGCATCGAACCTTGGCAGTCGTGGACATTGCGGGTGATGATGTGCCCTTCAATGGAAACCCGTTGAAAACCATCGAGCATCCGCTGCGTGGTCGGGCCCAGGACATCCACTGGAATCTGTGTAATTTTCAGCTGTTGCTCAATCTTGTCCTGAGCGTCGCCGATCTTGCGTTCGGAGAAGGCATCGCCCAAGCCCAGACGATCGCGCCAGTCTTGGAGAACGTCGCCCGGTGTCCGCACCACGATGGCGCTGTTGATCACCGGCGTGCCACCGACGAGTTGGGCTTGCACCACCGGGATGATCGAATCCCCCGTCGCGATCAACTGGCCCCAATCCGTAAACATATCGCGCATGGTGCCGTACATGCTCGATGGGTAATCCTCTGGATCGCGCCAAGGGCCTGATTCGATGAGGATCGTTGAAAACCCGCCGCGCTGTAGGGTGATCGCCGCAGCCGAACCGCCGGCACCGCTGCCGACGACAACGTAATCCGCCTCTAATTCAAGACCTTGCCCGAGGCGACCCGTGGCATCGGCGACAGCCCCTGCAGCTTGAAAAGCGATGTGGCGACCGGGCATGGGAGGCTCCTTGGCAGAACGCTACTCAGTAAATCAATTAAATCAAATGGTTGGGTGCGATTATGTGCGCCAAGTGCCTGGATCTGCTGGATAGGCATCCAAATGCAGCACCCGGCGTACCGCGGGGTCGGCCCCCCAGCACAACCCGCCAAAAGTCTTGATCATCAGCATCGATTGCCGCAGCAAGTAGGAACGGTGAACGGCCAGGCGGTGAGCGTGCAAGTCTCTGCGATCACTAGACAACCACGAGGCAGGCACCGGCACGCCGATGGTCAAAAGGGGCGTCGCCCAAAAGACCAGGGCCGACACCCACAGCATGGCGCGAATCAGCAAGGGCGCTTGCTGGTGAAACTTGTGCAAAAAGCCATCGATGTCGCAGTGGTCGATGCCAGGCAATTGCGGCGAGTTGGCAAAGGTGGACTGCAGGGCGCAATGGACGAGCGAAGGCATGGCGATTGGCCTGAACCGCGCGAGCCGAACATGGGGCTCTTTGCGGCGGGAAGGGGGCATCCGGACCACCCGCATCTGCGATGGCCCGCGAGGCTTTGGCTCAAGAAACTGCCTGAAATATATTGACTTTTTAGATTCAGCGTGGCAGTTCAGCGGCCGCGCCAGGGCGTGCGCTTTCGCGGGCACCCGGACGTCGGGGTCGCCGGTCTGGCGATCTGGCAGCGCTTGGCGTAGAACGCGTCGACCGGACTGCATGTTCGGGAGCAGGGACGGCAATGTCAACCACAGCGGACGATCTGACCACCGCCAACGCGACTCCAACAGCCACGGCCACGGTCAGCGCAGCGATAGCCTCGCAAGCATTGGCGAAAATGAAGGCCGTGCGCGTGGCGCAGCAGGCTTGGGCGCAGACCAGCGTCGCCCAAAGGGCCCAGAAACTGCTTGAGGCCGGGCACGCGCTTTTGGCCGAGGCCGACGAGTTGGCGGCGCTGCTGAGCGAGGAAACGGGAAAACCGCTTGCTGAATCCTACAGTTCTGAAGTCTTGGGCGTAGCTGACCTATTTGCCTATTGGTGCAAGCATGGGCCGGCGATGCTTAAGCCCCGCAAAGGCTTGATTCCAAAGCTGGAAATGCCGGGAAAGCGGGCTCAGGTCGAACGTGTGCCGCGTGGCGTCATCGTCTGCATCAGTCCATGGAACTACCCGGTTTCTTTGCCGATGCGCACCATTGTGCCGGCGCTGCTGGCCGGTAACGGCGTGGTGCTTAAGCCGTCGGAGGCGACGCCGCGCACGGGCACCTGGCTGGTGGAGCGGTTGCGGCGCAGTTTGGGCGGTGTCATTGATATTTTGGAAGGCGACGGGGCCGCAGGGGCTGCGCTGGTGCAAGCCCTGCCCGATCAAGTGATTTTCACAGGTTCGACCCGCACGGGACGCAGGGTAGCTGTGGCCTGTGCCGAACGGGGCATCGTCTGTGAACTGGAGCTGGGCGGCAAGGATTGCGCTGTCGTTCTAGAGGATTGCAACCTTGAACGCACTGCGACCGGCATAGCCTGGGGTATTCTGACCAATGCAGGACAGAATTGCTCGGGTATTGAACGGGTTGCCGTACATTCGGCCATTGCTGAGCGATTCCTACCCCTTTTGCAAAAAGCTATGGAAACAGCGGCTTCGGACGTGCCAGGCCTGGTCACGCCGATGCAGCGGCAGATTGTGGAAGAACACTTGAAGGCCGCGATCGCTGCGGGAGGCATCGTGCTGACCGGGGGCCTGGGCGAGCCTGGAAAACCGCTGCCGCCAACCCTAGTTCGCGACGTTCCTGCGGATTGCCCGGCTTGGCGTCAGGAGACTTTTGGCCCCATGGCCGTAGTGGCAATTGGTCGCAGCGATGAGGAGTTGATTGCCCTGGCCAATGACACACAGTATGGCCTGGGCGCTTCCGTTTGGAGCGAAGACCTGACCCGCGCAGAACTGGTTGCCCACCGCGTCCGCAGCGGCATGGTGTGGATCAATAACCACAGCTTTACCGGCGCTTTGCCCGACCTGCCCTGGGTTGGCCTGGGCGATTCTGGGACAGGCGTGACCAACAGCCCCGAAGCCATTGCCCACATGACGCGGCCGCGCTTGGTGGTGGTCGATAGCGTGCGCAGCATCGAGCCGTGGTGGTACCCGTACGGGCCGGCGATGGTCGAGTTGATGCGGACCCTCATCGCGCGCCAGAGGACCGGCGGGCTCGTGGCGACATGGAATACTCTGCAACTGCTCAAGAAACGCACAAAGGAACTCCAAGGCCATGGCTGAGTATACCTGTCAAAGCTGCCAAGCGACCTTTTTGGTCGGGGCCGATGTCCTTGCCCGCTTTCCCGGCTGGACCCCGCGATTTTGCATGAAGCATCGTGGCGGCAAAGGCAGCAAAGTCACTAGCGAATCGGCAGCACCGCGCGACCCGAATCAGCCCGTCACCATTCAGCGCCTGCCCCCTGGACGCGCTTGGGGTTCCAAGACATTTCGCAGCACGGACTCGGACTTTGATAGCCGCACGCCCGAAGAGGTGTTGGAACGCTTCAGCAACGGCATTACCGACGGCGTCTTCACCGACGGTGGCTGCACGCCCAACCCGGGGCCAGGCGGCTGGGGAGCGGTCTACGTCCAAAGCAATGAAATTGTTTGGGAACTCAAGGGTGGCGAACGCCTAACGACCAACAATCGCATGGAAATGACGGCCATTCTGTCGGCGCTAGCCCAACTGCCCAGCGATGCGGAGGTGACGCTTTTTTCGGACAGCGATTTGTGCGTCAAGACCCTGACTTTATGGGCAAAGACTTGGAAGTCGCGGGGCTGGAAGAAGAAGGACGGCGAGATCAAGAACCTCGATCTGGTCATCGACACCTATGAGCTGCTGTGCAAGCACCCGAAAGTCAAGGTGCAATGGATCAAGGCGCACAATGGGCAACGCTGGAATGAATACGCCGACGCCCTGGCCACCGCAGGCATGAGGCAGGCGCGCTGAGCCTGAACGCACCAAGCCTGAGCGCACCGTGACCCAGCGCACCGTGACCCAGCGCACCGTGACCCAGCGCACCGTGACCCAGCGCACTGTGACCGAGCGCCAGCTAATCTCTCGAAATGAAAGGGATATCAACCGACTGCCGCTGCCGTTATGCCGCAACGCCACCCGTAGCTGCATGGGCCGAGTCGGCATACAGGTAACGCTGGCAGTGGGGGCAGGCGACAAGGCTGGAACCGCGGAGAATTTGCTCAATGATCTGAGGCTGTAAGTGGATATTGCACCCCTTGCAGCAGGCATCGACCACGGGGACCACGGCGCGGCCGGCGCGGGCCTTGGCGATCTTCTCAAAGCGGGCGACGATGGCGCGCTCGACCGTTGACGTCACAGCCAATCGGCGGGTGGCGACGGCGTCGATCTTGACCTGCATCACCGCAAGGTTTTGCTCGGTTTCGCGCTGGGCCTGCTCGGCTTCACTGCGCAGGTCGCGGGTCTTGTCTTCGTCTTTGGCGATGACCGCTCGAAATTCATCAATAGCCACAAGGAGTTTGGCTACATCGTCTTCGCGCTGGACGATTTCCTTGCGGGCGTTTTCCAGCTCCTTGTTCACCGCTACGTATTCGCGGGAACGGGTTACGCTGGTCAACTTCGCTTTGCCCTTGGTCAATTTTTCGCGCGCGGACTCGAGTTCCCCGGACTTCTGGCGATGCCAGAGCTCAGCTTCGGCTAGCTTGGCACGCTTGTCGGCCAGGCTGGCGTCAAAGGCCTCAAGAACGCGCTTGAGCTGGGTGAGTTTGCCGACGATTTGGTCGCGGCGCTCTGTGATGTCGCGCACTTCGTCGTCTAGCGACTGCAGCTTGCGTAGGACATCCAGCGTTTCGATTGGATTCATCGTCATGTAGCGACCATCTGCGTGCGGGAGGCGCCGTGCGTGTTGGGGCACCTAGTCCCTTGAACTCGAAGTTAATTCCGGGTTCGCGGGACAGCGTTGGCTTCCAGTTTCAAGGGGACGCGCCGCCCCCTCGCCCGCGCCTGCGGGCTCACCCCTGCGTTGGGCCGTAGCCCCGGCCGAAAGTCCACAACACCGGCTCCGGCAACCCGGGAAGCAATTAGGCTTACGTGGACTAGACTGGTGCGCCGAGGCTGGCCCGGCCAGCGGGTGGTGGGCCCACCTGGACTTGAACCAGGAACCATCCGGTTATGAGCCGGCAGCTCTGACCAATTGAGCTATGGGCCCGGACCAAGGGAGCAATTAGGGCCCGAGATTGTCTCGCCGGTGGTTGTTCGGCCGTCGCGGTAGCAGTCACTTGCCACGGCGTTGCCTAGCAATTGCACGACTGGCGGTTCCCCCGCGCGAGGGGTTTCCCAGTCGGCCCAGTAGCGTGGACCCAAAGTCGGCTGCCGTCAACCCTCGGAAAAGGGCTTAAGCACCTTAGCGCGCTGCGCATGCCGCAGTTTTCGCAAGGCTTTCGCCTCGATTTGCCGAATTCGCTCGCGGGTGACGCCGAACTGCTGTCCGACTTCCTCCAAGGTGTGGTCCGAGCGCTCACCAATGCCAAAGCGCATGCGAATGACCTTCTCTTCCCGTGGCGCAAGGCAAGCCAATGATTTTCGCACCTTTTCTTCAAGAGCCGCCATGGTCACGGCATCGACCGGGCTGACGGCGCGCTTGTCTTCAATGAAATCGCCAAGGTGGCTGTCCTCTTCCTCGCCGATGGGCGTCTCCAAGGAAATAGGTTCCTTTGCAATTTTAAGGACTTTGCGTACCTTATCCAGGGGCATTTCCATCTTGGCGGCCACTTCTTCGGGAAGTGGTTCTCGAGCCAGTTCCTGCTGCAAATACCGCGAGGTACGCACCAGCTTGTTGATGGTCTCGATCATGTGTACGGGGATGCGAATCGTGCGGGCCTGATCGGCAATTGCGCGGGTAATCGCTTGACGAATCCACCACGTAGCGTAGGTCGAGAACTTGTAGCCTCGGCGGTATTCGAACTTGTCCACGGCCTTCATCAGGCCGATGTTGCCCTCCTGAATCAAGTCCAGGAACTGCAGACCGCGATTGGTGTATTTCTTGGCGATCGACACCACTAGGCGCAGATTGGCCTCGACCAGTTCGCTCTTGGCCTTGTTGGCCATGCGCTCGCCACGGTTGATCGCTTCGTAGATCTTCTTGAGCGAATCCAGGGTGTGCCCTGTGTTCTTGTGGTGCTGGTCGATCAGGCGCTGGCATTCGCGCATGACCCGATGGCCGTCGAGCAGTTCCTGGCGCGTAACGCCATATTTCTTTTCCAGCATGCGTAGTTGCGCAGCCGGTGCATCGCGAAAATCCTTGATGAGCTGAGTGACCACCTTCTTGTAGGCAAAGTTGATGTCATTCTTCTTCTTTCCCGCAGCCTTGAGGCGATCAGCCGCCAGATCAGCGAGTTTCATTTCCTCCTGCGCCTGCAGGTGATTGGCATCCATGACTTCGCGAACGATGCGCTTGAAGTCCTCAATCACCAAGTCATATTGCCGCTTATGCAGTCCGCAATCGAGCAGGCGTTCCAGCAAGGCGCGCTTCTCAATGGTATCGAACAGGCGCAGAGAAATGGGCAATTCCTCTAGCGCTTTGCGCACTTCGGCGAACACGACTTGTTCGGCAAACTGGGCCGAGAGCGAGGTCCACTCCGGGCTGTCGCCATCAGGCCGTGTCATCGAACCATCGGCCGCCAGCAGGCCCACCGGACGTGCGGGAATTGGCTTGCCTTTTTGCCGAGCTTTGGGCACCCAGGACAGAGTCTCGATGATGGTGAGCACCAGGTGGGCAATCCGCTCGTCGCGGGCCTTGCGCGCCTTCTGGTACTCGGGCGAACTAGGCTCTCCCAATACGATTTCGGCCCGGCGCTTGATCAGCTCGTCGCACAGCGGTAGCACGTCGTCAAAGGCCAGCTCCAGGCTCTTGATGTAGCCCCGGCCCTGCTGCCGGGTGCTTCTTTCCGGAAAGTTATCCAGGACTCTGTTGGGATCGGCGTCGTCGTGCGCACACTCTTTGGCCAGCGCCATCAGCCCGCGTGTAGCCGGTTCATCCTCGAGCACCGCCCGCAGCAAATCCTCTAGTGTTCTCGTGGGCTTCTTGCGCGCTAGGTCGGCCCGCGCAGCTTCAGCCGGATCCTCGGAGCGCACGCGCTTGCGGTACAGCTTGGTGATGCGCAGCAGGGTCGCCATCACGGAAAGCGTATCCGATTCGCTGCCTTGCTTACCCTTGCGCAGGCTCAGGTCGACCGCATCAGCTACCGAAGAGCGGCCAGCCTGCATCTTCTCCAGCGTATCCCCAATTACTTCAGCGAGATAGGGCTCCGTGACCGCCTTGGCAATCTCCGCGCCCATGGCGTCCCGACGAGCCTGCTCGGATTTCGCCGTGTGAATCTCACTGATGATCTTGGCCTGACCAAGCTGAAAGCGCTCCAGTTCCCCAATGGCTTCAACCAGTTGCTGGCAGATGGCAATCTCATCGGCACCGCCCACCCCATCGTCCATCGACTTGACAAGTTCCTTGAGGGAAAACGGCGGCCTTTCGCCATTGCGCCGGGTCGCCAGGGCCGGATCGCCATCTTCAGGCAGGTCCTGGGCCGCGGCCTGCGCCTGACTTTGGCGGTCCTGCTCAACCCAATGGATGATTTGCTTTGCATTTTCACGGAGATTGAGCAAGGACTCAAAGGTAACCTTGGTCGACAGCAACGAATCAAGGACTTCGTGTTCGCCCATCTCAATGCGCTTGGCGATCTCGATCTCGCCCTGCCGCGTCAGCAGCGCCACCGAGCCCATCTTGCGCAAGTACATGCGCACAGGATCGTTGGTGCGAAGGTAGGTTTCCTCTACGTATCCAAGCGTTTCGTCCTTGTGCGCGCCGGACGGTGAAGTCTGCACCGCCCGAGCTGGAGCCTGGGGCGTCGCTGGCGTCGGCTTTTCGTCGCGCGAGTTCAGTTTATGGTCCAGAACCTCAATAAAATTAGCACCCAAGACCGCCAAGACGTCGTCAAGAATGCCTCGATCGACATCGCCAACCCCGATCACCCGGTGCAAATCGTCCACGGAAACGAAGCTGACGGACTTGCCGCGCTCGATAAGGCTGCGCAAGTCATTTTCTTTGATGTGTTCGAGCATAAACCGTTCTCCCTAGCATGACAGCGAAAAAGAGTCTCTACGTGGGTGCCGCGGGGCCAGAAGACGAGGCCGTATCGGCCCTTCCTTGGGTTCCATGATAGGCGGCGAACGCCGGTTGGCGGACTGGACAATGCGACATCAGCGCGACACTCCGCGAGTATGTTCGCCTCGTTCCCGCTCTATCTGCTTTATTTCTTGAGCATATTGAACGCTCTGCTGGTAGATTTCTTGCTTCTGCGCCGCAGTAAGTCCCGACTGCGCCGCCCGCTGGGTGAGTTGCTCGCGCTGCCACTTGAGCCAGCGGACGTGGATCTTGGCCAAGGTCTGGTCCAAGCTTGCTGAAGCCCGATTTGATGCAACAGCTGGATTTTCTACAAGAATCTGCATAAATAGGCGCCGAGCTCGACCGTCTGGCAAACCCTGGGCCCAAGCGACAACGGCCGGTCCGTCAAATTCGCGCTGGCCGGCTTGCTGACGCCGATGGGCACACAAGTCGCCAAGGGCCAAGCGCAATCCATCGTGCACGACGTGAAGGACCACCTGGGAGCGCTCGAGTTCCGGCAACAGGAACGGAAACCACGCGACAATTTTGGCTAATTCCTGTTCCAAGGGGTCGATTTCAATCTCAAACTGCGTAGGATCGGGTCTCACCGGCGTCCGCGGCCCCTGAGGACCCGCCGCGGAAGGCAGCCGCGCAAGATACTCATCGAGGACAACGCGCATGTCCCGATTCCCTGTTCGCTCAAGCAGTTGCGCGGCCATGTGGTCGCGAGCGAAGTCGCGGGTGATGGGGTCGGCAATCGAAGCGAGCAAAGGCCCAGCTTTTTGAAGGATTTTGGCGCGTGCGTGCACCGAATTGCCCTCGTCGGCGACCAGCGCGTCGATGTAGCCATTGAGCATGGGCGGCGCACGCTTGATGAGCGCTTCAAAGGCCGCGGCCCCCTGGGTGCGCACAAAGGAATCTGGATCTTCCCCTTGAGGCAAGACGACATAGCTGCCATCGAGCCCAGCAGCCAAGCAAGTCGGCACGGCCTTGACGGCAGCCTTGCGGCCCGCAGCGTCACCGTCAAAGACCAGCACCACGCGCTCGGTAAAGCGCTTGATTTCACGGCACTGTTGTTCAGTGAACGCCGTGCCCATGGGCGCGACGGCTTGGGTAAAGCCAAACTGATGCAGGGTCATGACGTCGATATTGCCTTCGACGACGATAGCGTAATGCGATTTCCTAATTGTTTCCTTGGCTTGGTAGAGGCCAAAGACCAGTGCGCCCTTCTCATAGAACTGCTTGAAGCGACGGTCGACACCTTCATCGTTCAGGGTAATACCGGGTGAATTCATATACTTGGCAGGCTCATATCCGGGGTCTTGGGCCGAAGCTCGCGCGACGCCAAAATCCACATGCCGACCACCAAAGCCAACGATTTCGCCCAGCGCGGTGTACAGGGGATACATCAATCGTTCCCGAAACTTATCGTACATGCCGTCGCCCGACTTGCGCGCAGCGCCTAGGCCTATTTGCTCGATCTCATGGGTCAAAAAACCATGACGCATCAAGTGCTTCACCATCGTTTCCCACTCCGACCCGGCGGCACCGACGCCAAATCGGTCGATGGTTTCCTGGGTCAGACCACGGGCGACGGTAGCAAACTCGAGGGCCGGCAGGCCACCTTTCCCCTGTAATTGCTCACGAAAAAGCGCCTGCGCACACAGGGCCAAGTCGAGCAAGCGTCCGCGCTCGGATCGCTCCTCGGCCAGACGCCGCGCCTGATCAGGCCCGAGTTGCTCGCGCTCGAGGACATGACCAAGCTTATCTGCAAGAAACTCCACTGATTCGACAAACGAAAGCCCGCGGGTCTCGCGCACAAAGCCGATCAAGTTGCCACCGGCACCGCAGCCGTAACAGTGATAAAGCTTGAGGCCAGCATTGACATGAAATGAAGGCGTTTTTTCAGAGTGAAACGGGCAAAGGCCCTTCCAGCTGCTGCCAGCCCGCTGCAGATCGACGGACTCGCGCACCAGGGCGACCATGTCCGTTTGCTCAATAACGGCAGTGATTTCCGTCTCGGGAATCCGACCGGTGCCTGCGCCAAAACGGGCCGATGTGGAAGAGCGCTGCGTAGACACACCGAACCTCATCAACTGCGACACCGCGACCAAGTGCCTGTAGGCTTAGCAAATCACAAAAATACGACTTGATTCAATCGCTTAAACGTGTCTCTTTGCCTCACTTGGACGCGTGGCAGACCGCGCAGGATGCCGACGCCCGCGTCTTTGTCAAGCCCCCCACAGAGGAGCCGTGGCAAACGCATCTATGTAATGCACTGAAATCATTGACGCGAGCCAATGACAGGGGGGACTTGACAAACTTCGTCGATGAAATACCCCGGGCGAGGCTGGCCGCCAGCAACTACCCAGGTACACCTTTGTTTTTACTAGTGAATCGACCTTGACTTTAGAGACCCTGCGGGGCCGAGCGAGTCGCTCGCGCGACAGGTGCCTGATCGAGGCGATGACGTTTCCTTGGATATTGCCGACGACGTGGCGACCCTTGGCAAGCTCGCACGGGGAGACTACGCTGCAGCCATGATGGTCGATGGCCGCAATAGCATGGCCGGTGCCGCCCAAGCCGATCTGACCGACCGGCTGGGACGAGATCGGGTCGTTCTGGGCGAAATGGCCCGGAAGCTTTGCGGTTTTGACCCGAGCTCCCGCGATGGTCCGGTCGCTGTGGTGCGGCCTTGCAGCGCCGAGCAAGTGGAACACGTAGTCCGCATCGGCCGACTGCGCCACTTACCGGTGGAAGTCCGAGGCCACCTCCCTGCGCTACTGCCGGACGATTTGCGCGACGCAATTGTCTTGGATTCGTCTGGCCTTTGCCGTCCTCCAACCGTGGATATCAGCCGCCGCGTGGTCACCGTTGGCGCTGGCATTGATTTGGCCATTGCCGATCGCGCGGCCCGCCAGGCGCGGCTTTGCCTACGCACGTTGCCCGGGACCTTTGCAGGAGAATCCGTAGGCGCGCTGTTGTCTGCAGGCGATCCCGGAGAATTAGGCTTAGGTAACGGGAGCTTGCTCAGCGACGTCGTCAGCGCGCAAGTGGTCACGGGCAGCGCGCGTGTGCTACGCCTGGGGGCCTCCGACTTGTTCGGACAGCCACCCTGGCTAGCCGATGGCGTGCCCCAACCCCTGCCTCTGCTTCTGGGCGCGGAAGGCCGCATGGCGGTCCTGTGCGAAGTGACGCTTCGCCTGCACCGAACGCCACACGTGTCCTGGAGTCAGGTCGATTTTACTGCCAATCGCCCGCAACTCTTGGCTATTCTGAGTGCAGCACGCACCGTGGTCTCCATGCAATTGTGCGACACGGTCCTGGTGCAAGAGCATCAGGGTCAAGGTCATTTGGCTGTTCGCGCCGTCACGTGGCGAGGCGCCGACGAATTGGTGCGGGTCTGCGCCCAAGTGCAGGATGTCCTCAAACAGCATGGCATCCAACTCCCTGCTTTTGTAGCAGAAGATCCGCGAACGCGCCTTGGACAAGCGCCCATGCCCCAGGTCCGCCAGCCCGCTACCCGCGCTGCAACGCTGGATCTGCGCGTCGCTTGGCCCGATGTGTCGGCGGTGCTCGACGTGGTCGATGCACTGGCGGCGGAGGGAGGCCCCCTGCTGGGACGTCGATGGTCTTTGGGCATGGATTTCATGCGCTTGCAATGCACCTTGCCAGGCACGCGCGCCGATCTCCATCCGTTGGTTCAGCGGATTTCACTGATCGCCGATGCTGGGGCCCTGCCCATCAGCAGTGGCGCTCGGCTGCGGACGGTCAGCCGCGAACGGATGGCGGCGCCGGCGAAGATTCTGCTGGCGGCCCTGGCGCGAGCCTGGGACCCGGATGCTGTGTTGTCGCCCAAGGGCGGATTTCCCTAGGCGCCACGCTCGGTTGGCCAGGAGGTAACGGATGCACCTGCTGTCAAAGCCACAAGGCAGCCTCTTGTTTGCAGTGGCGATTGTCTCGGCGATCTTGGCCGGGTGCAGCAGCCAGAATACGCCGGCAGTGGCCAAGACCTTGACCACCGATCAGCTCATGGATCCAGCTGCTTGCAAGACCTGCCATGCGGACCACTACCGCGATTGGTCAAACAGCGTCCATGCCCAGGCCGGCGATGACCCGTTGTTTCGCGCCATGCACAAACGCGGACAGCGTGAATCCAAAGGCGCTTTGGGGACGTTCTGCCTGAACTGCCACGCGCCAATCGCCGTGCAAGTGATGAAGATCACCGGTGATGCCGACCTAGACAAGGTGCCGGCGGCGATGAAGGGCGTCACCTGCTATTTCTGCCACTCGGTCATGGCCGTGGAAGGGACGCACAACAACCCCTTGAAATTAGCTACAGATGGCCTGTTGCGCGGGCCCTTGGCCGACCCCATGGCATCGCCGGCGCATGGCATGAAGTATTCGCCGCTCCATGACCGCGACCGCCTCGATTCGGCTTCCATGTGCGGGAGTTGCCACGATGTGACGGTCCCGGGCGCAGCACCTTTGGAACGGACGTATGCGGAATGGCAGGGCTCGGTGTTCAACAAGGCGCCTGGAGGCCAAACGTGCGGCCAATGCCACATGAATCAAAGCAAAACGCCCGTTGCGATCGCCCAGGTTGCCGGAGCTCCCCTGCGGCGGATGCACGCGCACGATTTTGTGGGGGTCGACCTGCCACCTGTGGGCGGCGACACGATTGCCCCGAAAATTCAGGCCTTTCTCGATTCGTCCCTGCAAAGCGCGGTTTGCTGGGCTCCGGGGCGTCTACGGGTCATCCTTGATAACGTCGCAGCGGGACACGGCTTTCCGTCTGGAGCCAACCAAGACCGCCGCGTCACCGTGGAAGTCACGGCTTATACTGGGGAACAAGTCATCTACCAAAGCGGTGCCGTCACGCCGACTGCAGACCCAGACCGCTGGCAACTGGGCGATTGCTTGCTCGACGCCCAAGGTAAGCATGTCCATATGTTCTGGGAAGAAAAGACGATCTCGGGCGCAGCCTTGCCTGGCAGCATGACCTTTGACCCCAGCGACCCGCGCTACTACCAAACGCACGTGGAGGCGCGCTTTCCGGCGACGGGCAACCTCAGCGCCACGCCCGATCGCGTGACCGTGCGCGTCTTGCTCGATGCTGTGGACCCTCAAGTGCTTGATAGTTTAGTTCAATCTGGAGACCTCGCCGCCGCAGATGCTGCCAAGATCGCCCACTGGCAGGTCGGCAAGACGCTGACTTGGACGCCGCAAACCGCGAACCAGCAGTTTGTCCAAGAAGGCCAAGCTTGGAGTTGCCGCAGCGACACCAACCTGTCAGCCAGTGCCCAGACAGTGCCTGCCACGCGCCTCAGTTGCCCGCCAAATCCGTAGGCATTTCAAGTTTTTGGCTTGGCCCCGCTGCACCAGCAATCGCCTTGCCTGGCGCTAGCGCTTACATCCCGCAAGCCGCCATTTGTTGACTACAGTAGCCCGCAAGGCAGTTGTTGCAGGCGGCCGTCGCAGTGTTGCCGCACAAGTTACCGCATTTGTTGGTTTCGCAGTCGAGCATGGCCTGAAGGGTCGCCTGTGCTGCCACTGTGCCGGCGGCCTTGCAGGCTTGGGCGCAGGGCTTGTCGGCACAGCCCTCGGCGCAGGCAACGATGGCCTGGCAAGTCGTTAAAATACCAGAGGTTGACGGAATGCACTGGCCGTTGCTGCACGTTTGATTGGCGGGGCAAGCGGGATTGCAGGGCACCGCGACGCAAACGCCGGCCTGACACATTTGCCCCGCGGCACATGGGGGGGTACACACAGCAAGGCACTGATCTTGCTGGCATACCTCGCCTGGCTTACAGGCGATGGCCATGCCCCAGGACAGGCAACCGTTGCCCTCGAGCTGGCACGTCTTGATCGCCTTGACCCCAGGAACGCACTGTTGCAGGCCCAGAGCGACGCAAGGGTCCGGACAGCTACAAACCCCTGGATCCATGCATATTTTTCCGGCTGGGCAGGAACTGCTGCTTTGCCAGGCATTACCAGCGCAGGTCTGAATGTCATTGCCTTGACAGCGTTTTTCGCCATTGTTGCAAGCGGCGGGCAGATCGACTGGGCTCGCATCTGGCCAACCAGCGTCCAGCGGTCCTAGGTCGTCCGATTCACTGTCGAGAGGTCCGGCGTCCCCCGGCGATTGCCCAATATCGTCAATAATTTCTGCAATATCCTGAACATCTTTGCTCGGCAGTGCATCCAAGGTAGAGCCACTATCTGCTGCTGATGCGTCACCTGGAAACAGAAGAATATCGCCACACTCAATGACGGTACACGCCTTTTCATCGACGCAGGCGAGCGCGCCGGGACAGGGATAGCACAGGCCGGTCACAGAACTACGGCAAATGACTTGAATCTGTGCGGGAGCAGGCGACGCACAGGCCAATAAGAGCAGGACCAGCACGAAAGGGGTAGCAAATGCTGCGGTTGCCAAGGCGACTGACTTGGAGCCACGGCCCGACCAAGACACTGAATCCATAGGCTTATCAACGGGCACGCTACACCTCTGCCGCCATGAAACAGCGCGCGGTGGCCGTTTCATTGCGCCACGCACCAGCGACAATTGCCGGTACGCCGCAGGGTAGCGCATGGCGGCAGGTCCAGCAAACAGCCGTGGCCGGCTGAGCAGCCTCCAGAGCCAGACCACAACCCCATGAATAGGAAACACTTTCAGCGCCACTTGATCTAGGTCAAGTTCGTGGCCTTGTGGCCCCTGGGCGGCAGGCCTACCCTGCGCCGTGCGGCGGCGGCGACCTCAACCCAGCCCCCGCGGAGGCCCCGATGACCGACAATGCTACCCGTACCGCAACTGCGGATGCCGATGAACAAAGCGTGAGCGCTGGGGCCCCGCCCGCAGAGCCAACAACGGCCGCGCCAGAAGCCGAGGAGGAATCCGCCGGACGAATCAGCGCCAGTGGCCATGCGCAAAAGACGATGGACGGTGTCGAGGCTGTCGCTCGGGTGGCTCATAAGTTCTCGGAAGTGATTGCGATTTATCCGATCACACCTTCTTCGGGCATGGGCGAGTGGTCTGAAGAATGGTCCTCCAAAGGCCACGTCAATCTGTGGGGCACAGTCCCGTCCGTCACTGAAATGCAAAGCGAAGCTGGCGCTGCCGGCGCTGTGCACGGGGCGCTCCAAGCCGGGGCGTTGACCACGACGTTCACGGCATCCCAAGGCCTTTTGCTTATGATTCCAAACATGTACAAGATCGCGGGTGAGCTCACCCCGTTCTGCATGCATGTGACTGCGCGTACGTTGGCCACGCACGCCTTGTCGATCTTCGGCGATCACGGCGACGTTATGGCCGTACGCCAAACCGGATTTGCCTTGCTGTGCGCGGGTTCGGTGCAGGAGTCCCAGGACCTCGCCGCCGTGGCGTGGCGGGCGACGCTCAAGAGCCGCGTGCCGATGCTGCATTTCTTTGACGGATTCCGCACTTCCCACGAAGTCGCTAAGATCGATTTGCTTACGGACGATGACTTGAGGGCCATGGTACCCGACGAATTGGTCGCCACTCATCGGGCGCGGGCCCTGACACCTGATCACCCTGTGGTTCGCGGAACAGCGCAAAATCCAGACGTTTTCTTCCAGGCGCGTGAGGCCTGCAACCTGTTCTACCAAGCAACGCCGGGCCATGTGCAGGATGCCATGGATCTGCTGGCGGAGCGAACGGGCCGGGCCTACCATCTGTTTGATTATGTAGGCGATCCGCTTGCTGAGCGGGTCCTGGTCTTGATGGGCTCGGGCGCTGAAGTCGCCGATGAGGCCGTTGCGTGGTTGCGGCAGAGCGGCGAACGCGTTGGCGTCGTCAAAGTACGCCTGTATCGGCCCTTTGACATCCAGGCCTTTGCCGCCAGTCTTCCGGCAACGACCAAGAAAATCGCGGTATTGGACCGCACCAAGGAGCCAGGAGCCGTCGGCGAGCCACTGTACCAGGACGTCGTGACGGCCCTGCGCGAACTGGACAAGGACATCCCCGTGATTGGCGGGCGATACGGCTTGTCTTCCAAGGAGTTCACGCCGTCCATGGTGGCAGCCGTGTTCGCCGAACTGCGCCAGAGCCGACCCAAGCGGCACTTTACAATCGGCATTATCGACGACGTCAGCGGCCTGTCCCTGCCCTGGGACCGCCACCTCGACATTGAACCCACCGACGTTGTTCGTGCCTGTTTTTATGGACTTGGCGCAGACGGCACCGTGGGTGCGAACAAGAACTCCATCAAGATCATTGGCGAAGAGACGGACCTCTATGCCCAAGGGTACTTTGTCTATGATTCCAAGAAGTCTGGGTCTATGACGGTCTCGCACCTGCGCTTTGGTCCGCGGCCGATTCAGTCCAGCTACCTGATTTCGCAGGCCAACTTTGTTGCGTGCCACCAATTCGCTTTTGTCAACAAAATCGAGATGTTAAGCATCGCTGCTCCGGGCGCCACGGTCCTACTCAATGCGCCGTACGGTCCGAGCGAAATCTGGCCGCATTTGCCTGCCGAAATGCAGCAGCAGATCCACCAGAACCGTCTGAAACTCTACGTGATTGATGCAAGCAAGGTCGCGCGCGACACGGGCATGGGCGGCCGCATCAACACCATCATGCAGACCTGCTTTTTCGCCCTGTCCGGCGTGCTGCCCAAGGATGAGGCGATTGCGCACATCAAGCACTCGATTGAAAAGACTTATTCTAAGAAAGGCCCCCAGGTTATCGCCAAGAACTTCGCAGCGGTCGACCATACGCTAAATCACCTCTATCCCGTTGATATTCCTACATTTGTCACCGGAAAGCCCCTGCCGCCGATGGTGGCCGAGGACGCGCCTGACTTTGTGCAACGCGTCACCTCCGTGATGCTAGCGGGCCATGGCGACCTGCTGCCCGTCAGCGCGTTTCCCGTGGACGGAACCTGGCCGGTGGGCACAGCAAAGTGGGAAAAGAGGGCTATCGCCGATACAATCCCCATTTGGCAGCCGGAATTGTGCATCCAATGCAACAAGTGCACGCTGATTTGCCCGCACGCGGCCATTCGCGTCAAGCACTACTCGCCCGAGGGCTTGCAGGACGCACCCGACGGCTTTCGCTCAATGCCCTTCAAGTCCCCGGAAATCAAGGACCATCTCTACACCATTCAAGTGGCGCCGGAAGACTGCACCGGCTGCCATTTGTGCGTAGAAATGTGCCCGGCCAAGTCCAAGAGTGAAGAAGGCGTCAAAGCTCTGAATATGAAGAGTTTTGTCGACAATCGTCAGGTCGAAAAGGCCGCTTTCCAGCACTTCTTGCAACTGCCAGAAGTCGACCGCAGCAGCGTCAAGATGGACGTGAAAGGCTCTCAATTCCTTGAGCCTTTGTTCGAGTACTCGGGCGCTTGCTCGGGCTGTGGCGAGACCCCGTACGTCAAGCTCTTGACGCAACTGTACGGTGACCGTGCCTTGATTGCCAATGCTACCGGCTGCTCGTCGATCTTCGGCGGCAATTTACCCACCACGCCATACACTTGCGACCTCCATGGCCGCGGGCCGGCTTGGGCTAACTCGCTGTTTGAAGACAATGCCGAGTTCGGGTACGGCATGCGCCTGGCCATCGACAAACTGCGCGACCATGCCCGGGAATTGTTGCCCATTGTCGGAATCGGCGATGAACTGACCCGAGAAATTCTCCAAGCGGATCAAGCAGGTGAAGCTGGACTGGCCGCCCAACGGCTGCGGGTGGAGGCCTTGCGCGAGCGCCTTCAAGGCAATGATTCGGCCCCGGCACGACGCCTACTGGATCTGGCTGATTTCTTGGTGAAAAAGAGCGTGTGGATCGTCGGTGGCGATGGCTGGGCCTATGACATCGGCTTTGGTGGCCTGGACCACGTCATCGCCATGAATCGCAACGTGAATATCTTGGTGATGGACACCGAGGTGTATTCCAACACCGGTGGTCAGGCCTCGAAGGCAACGCCCATGGGTGCCGCCGCTCGTTTCGCTACCGCCGGAAAGTCCTTGCCAAAGAAAGACTTGGCGATGCTCGCCATGACCTATGGCCACGCCTATGTGGCTCAGGTTGCCATGGGGGCCAAGGATGCACAGACCATCAAAGCCTTTGAAGAAGCCGATAGTTACGAAGGGACCTCGGTGATTATCGCCTACAGCCACTGCATCGCGCACGGGTATGACCTAGGCCAGGCGCTGCAACAGCAAGAAAAGGCTGTGCAATCCGCCTACTGGCCCTTGTTCCGCTTTGACCCGCGGCGCATCGAACAGGGGCAGAGCCCGCTCAAGATGGATTCCAACCCGCCCAAGCTGGCCCTGGAATCTTTCCTGCAACAAGAGAACCGCTTCCGTCAGGTTCAGGCGGCCCACCCCAAGGAATACGCTGCAATGGTCACGGCTTCGGAAGCCTGGACGGCCAAGCGCTTTGCCCTGTACGAGTACTTGGCCAAGGCCATGACGCCTGGCAACAAGGGGTAGGCCGGGCAGGCTTAATCAATCAAGTTAGGGGCTTAGGTAACGCCACGGTAGCGCGGTGTGACCTAGGCTTGCGTGGAGTTGGCCGGTCTGGCATTGCCCGACCCCCAAGACCACGGCTCGCCAAGCGATCCAGTTGATATTATTGTGATTATTTAGCCCAGATGCGGGCGACGGCGAGCCAAGAGCCACGCAGCAGCGATCAGGAGGAGAGAAAAACCGCTCCATCCTGAGGTGTTGCGCGTACTGCTACAACCAGACGCGGGCGTGCCCGAGCCACTACCGCAGGAGCCCACGTGCAGGCCTTTGCTGCCCACGAGCAGCGCTGTGCCGGCGCCATTCTCTGCGCGTACGGTCCACGCGCCAACGCCTAAACTGCCTTTCTTTACAAATACTTTGGCAGAACTCGGTGTCAGACCACTGGACTCCACTTCCATGGGCACGTCGTTAATGGTGACGACCATGTCGGCGGTAAACCCACTGCCAGTCAGGGTAATTTCCGTATCGGCCACCAAGGGTGCAATGCAAGCTGGGGCAACCGCTGTGAGCGCCAAAGGGCCACCTAAGCTCGTAAAATCTTTACCAATTGACGCGTCGGCCCCGACCTTGCCAGTGTCGGCCGTGGTGCCAAGGTCGGCCGGGTCGGCCCCTGTATCGACGCTGGTGCCAGCCCCGGTGTCCGACTCTGCATCTGAAGAGCCTGGATCTAGGCCGTTATCGGGCGACGGGTCCAAACCAGAATCGCCGGTCGACCCTGCGTCCGGCGTGCTGACATTGTCTGCAGTGTCGATGATCAAGCGGAGTACAAAATTGCCTTTAATGCCAAACTGTTCCGATGTCACCCAAAAGGCGTTTCCCGACTTGCCACCCGCGCAGCCCTCCAAGCCGCCGCCGTTGAGGGCCCAGCCGTAGCCCCAGTTGAACGTCGCCTTGGGGGTTTGGCCATCGGGGGACATGCTTGGGAAGCTGCCGTTGCCGACACCGTTGGCACAACCCAATGAATCTGCACGCAAACCAATGCGCAACCGTGTGTTACCGCCTGGTCCCGTGGTGATCGGCGGCGGCACGGCGCCGTCTTTTTCCAGGTCAATGGTCGTTACCTGACCATCGCCTTTGATATCCCAGACTTTATTGACTTTTGCCTTGGAGTCCCACATCGGTTCGCCGGGATTGGCGGTACCGCTGCCACGCCAGATTGCCAAACGAAATTGCCCACATGGCGTACCGCTGGAGCCAAGGAGCAAGTCCATGGGACTAGCTACAAAAACCGTCTCGACCCTCTTGATGGTGTAGGGGTACCACGACGGATCCGCTTGAAATTCAGCAGAAAAAGTCTCATCCGGAAAGCAAATGGCCGCTACGCCCATCGGGTCGACATAGGCCCCGGGTGTCCAGCTATCGTTCTTGAGGACTTGCTCGCTGGCCCAAGCGATTGATCCTGTGGACAATATCGCCCCGAGCGCGACTGACGCCAGGACTGCTGTCCAACCTGCTACGCCGTATTTCATGCTGTCCCCCCTCAAGGCAACGACCTAGGCCGACTGGATTGGCGCGCACATGCTCCACGCACCCAAGGCCTTGGCTCAGTTGTACAAAGCCGCTGTCCCGGCGTCAAGGGAAAGGCTCGGAGCCGCAACGGTCAATTCGAATCGCGGTCATCGACCTGCTGCTAGGCTTGGCGATGGGGTCCCAGCGGACACGCCCTTGGCCCAAAGCATTGAACTCACTGGCTAAATAGCAGCGCGTTGCGCATCAGGTTGGCACCATCCCCGGTCCAAGCACCGGCATAGACGGTCGCCGATGGCGGATACATGTTCAGATCCACGCGGTTGCGTCCTTTGACCACGCCGCGCACCAGCAAGGGCTTGCCCGTGGTGCCCCACTTGGCGACGACGATGGCCCCATTGACCAATGCACCTATGGACTTATAACCCGTGCCCGCCGCGAAGTTGGTCACACCGACCAGCAGGGGGCTGCCCACCTCGGCAGCGACGTAGTTGGCCGGCTCGGCGTCGTCAGCCTGCTTGCCCGGGGTGATGAGGATGTAGCCATTGGCCGGCGTGCCGAACTTTCCGGCGATATTTCCGTTTGGATACGGAGGATTACCAGCCAAGCCAGTCTGTGAGTTGCCGTTGGCGAAGACGGCCGTCACCACCCGTCCGCCGCCATCGAAGTAGTCCGCCAGAACATTGCCCAAGGCCACCGGGTCGGCGAAGGATGCGTCCGTGAACACCAAGACAGCCCAATTAGCCTGTAATGTCAAGAGACTTGGCGTCGCTGTGCCGGCATCATAGGTGCTGATGCTGCCAAAGGAGCCCGTGCTGTTGAGCTTGGTCACCACATCGTTGACCGCCCCGGCCACCTGCATGGCGCCCGCGAGAACTAAGATCTTGGGTTTGCAGGTCTTTCCGTCTCCCGACAAAGTCGCCTTGCAGGTGCATGTGTAACTGCCGACCGTGTTCTGGCACGTCGCGTTGGCATCGCACTGAGCAGCGCCAGTGGCACATTCATCAATATCTGTGCAAACTTGACCACTGCCGGTGTAGCCGGCGGCGCAGCTGCATGTGGCGCCTCCACCGGCGGCTGGTGCGCACGTGGCGTTCTTGTCGCAGCCACCGTTATTGACCAAACAAGCGGTATTGACAGAACAAGTCTTGCCATCGCCGACCCAACCGACGTTGCAAGCGCAGTTGGCACCGCCGCCCACCGCAGGCGAGCAAGTCGCATTCTTGTCGCAGCCGCCGTTGTTCACTAGGCAAGTCGGGTTAAATACGCAGGTTTTTCCATCGCCCGAGTAGCCAAGATTGCAGGTGCAGCCATAGCTACCCGGCGTATTCTTGCAGGTGGCATTGACGTCACAGACTGGAACTGGGCCCGTGAGTTGAAGTTTATCGACCGTCACCCCCGAGGTCAGGTTGCCGGTCGCGTCGACGGTGTCAAAGGCCAACACAATCTGCACGGACTTGCCGGCCCAAGCATCCAAGCTCAAGTTATAATTGGCAAAACTCACAGACGCAGGCATCTTCGTCTTGTCAGCCACCAAGGTGGTCACGCCGCCCGACAGGATGCTGACGCTAAAGACGTCGTAGCCGGCCTTGGCCTCGACGTCGAGCTTGAGGGCAAAGGCAAAGCTGTTGCCGCTCGCTGCTAAGACCACAGCTGGACTGGTCAATTTGCCGGTATTGCTCAGGCCCGGCGTGTCGTAGTTCTTGGCCCCCGCGTTGCCGTAGTAGAGCTGGCCGGCCAAGGCTTGCCACTTGACGGTTGCCGAGGAACTCGTCGTCGTCCAACCATTTAGACCTGCAGAGAAATCTACCGGCAACATGGCTGACGCGCATTCGTTGATGTCCGTGCAACTCTTGCCGTCGCCGCTGTAGCCTGCCTTGCACACGCACTGGTAACTGCCTGGCGTGTTGACGCAATTGGCGGCTGCATCGCAAATCGCGGTGCCGGCACTGCATTCGTTGACGTCGACGCAGGTCGGCGCGGCCCCGACATTGTTGACGCAACTGTAGGCCGTGGGTGCGCCGCAGCCCCCGTTGTTGGCCAGGCACTCATTGATATCACTGCAGGTTTTGCCATCGCCTTGGAAGTAGGGCTTGCACGCGCACGAAAAGCTGCCCACGCTGTTGGTGCACTGGGCATTGGCGTCGCAGCCGCCGTTGTTGACAGCACACTCATTGAAATCACTGCAGGTTTTACCATCGCCCTGATAGCCGCTGTTGCAGGTGCAGGTGAAGCTACCCTGGGTGTTGGCGCAGGCGGCGTTGATGTCGCAGGCTGTGGCGTATAAGTACAGGCCGCTTAAGGCAATTCCGCTCGTCAAGTTGTTGGCTGCGGTGACCGTGTTGAAGGCGAAACGGACGATGACGGTCTTGCCGGCCCACTTACCCAAAGGCATGGAAAGATTCGCATTTTTTGCGAAAGGCACCAGGGATGCCTTGTCAAAGACGGTGGTCGCTGCCACGCCATCGTCGACCTGGATCACAAATTGATCTGTCAAAGTAGAGACTTCTATGTCAAGGACGGCGCTCAAGGCAAGGGCAATGCTCGGTACGTTGGGTACCTTGACGCTGACCTCGGCCGTACCGCTGTTGGCCACGCCCGGCGTGTCATAGGTCAAGGTCGCGGAATTGCCGTAATAGAGTTTGCCATTCAAGGCTTGCCAGCCCACGGACTTGGAACTGCCGGTCACGGTCCAGCCCGGTAGGCCTAGACCGATGGCGATGGGTTGATTGATGAGGCCGACGCTGCACTCGTCGACGTCGGCGCAGGATTTCCCGTCGCCCTGCCAGCCCGTTTTGCAGGCACATCCATAACTTCCGGGCGTATTTTGGCACAGGGCGTTGACGTCACAGACCGCAAGGCCAGTCGCGCACTCGTCCACGTCTAGGCAGGACTTGCCATCGCCGACAAAGCCCCCAAGGCAGGTGCATGTGTAAGAACCGACCGAATTTTGACAAGTTGCATTGGTATCGCACTTTGCCGTGCCGGCTTTGCACTCGTCGAGATCGGTGCACGTCTTGCCATCGCCTTGCCAGCCCGTCTTGCAGGTGCAGGCATACGCGCCGACCGTGTTGGTGCAATCGGCCTGCAAGTCGCAAATTGCTGTTCCTGCAGCACATTCATCGACATCGGTGCAGGATTTGCCGTCGCCAGCAAACCCGGGCTTGCACGCGCACTGGTAGGCACCGGGCGTGTTGGCGCAGGTGGCATTGGCGCTGCAAGTAGCTGTTCCAGAAGCACATTCGTCGACGTCCATGCAGGTCTTGCCATCGCCCGCCCAGCCCCCTTGGCAGGCGCAGGCATACGCGCCGACAGTGTTGGTGCAATCGGCGTGCAGGTCGCAAATGGCTGTTCCTGCTGCGCATTCGTCAATATCGCTGCAGGTCTTGCCATCGCCTTGGTAGCCTTTGTGGCAGACGCAAACGTAACTACCTGCAGTATTGGAGCAATCGGCCTGAAGATCGCAGACCGCTGAGCCGACCAAACACTCGTCGATGTCGATACAGATCTTGCCATCACCCAGCCAACCCGCTTTGCAGACACAGGAAACTGCGAGAGAGTCGCTGCCCGTGCATTGAGCCTCGGCGGCGCAAGGGTTGAGCGTGGCATTGGCGCAAACGTCGACGCCTTGGACCGTCACCGCCGTGGCCTGGGCCGGCAGACTGGTCAACGTGCCATCCGTAGCGAGAACGACGCAACTCAGCGTATCTCCTTGGTGAAGTGCCGTGCCGTCCCCACGATGCAGTGCCGTCACAGCGACATGAGCTGCCGTTGCTGAAGCGTCGGTCACGCCGTTGACCTGCCAAGCGTACCAATATTGCAAGGAATCTCCGTCGGCATCGGTTGCGGCAACGGCTAGGGTGCAGGTCACTTCACTCAGCAGGGTGACGGCGTCGGGCGCGATGGCTACGACTGGCGAACTCGGCGCGGCATCGGCGATGACGATCTGCGCGCTGCCAGCGGGTCCTACAGTCAGAGGATCCGCTGCAATCACCTGCACTTGCCACGTCTCCCCGCGGTGCGCCACGCCGGCCGGCACGGTGTCCCCGGTGTAGGCGGTCGCAGCCGCGTCTTTGAACCAGGCGAAGGCGTACTTGAGGTCGCCTGGCTTGCGGTCGGGGTCGACGGCATCCTGAACAATCACAGCATGTAAGGGAGTTAGCGTCGTCGCCTGCTGGGGATCGATGGCCACCACCGGCGCGCCCGGGGCCGTGTCCACAAGCAGTTGCAGCTGGGCCTGGGCACTCAAGCCCCCGGAATCTGTGACCTTAGCCACAAGGGTCAGGGCTCCGGCCGGCAGGTTGCTGGTGCTAAAAGTTAGCAAATCTCCGTTCTTAGCCGATGCCTGATACAGCGGCGCCGCCACAGCGCTCGTGGTCACGGTCACAGTCAATCCGCCCGTCAGGTCCTGCGCATCGGCCACGGACAGGGAAAAGGCTACGTTTTGGCCGATCAGGACCAAGGTCCCATCCTTTGGCGCGGTAAAGGCCAGGGTGGGGGCCGTGTTGCCCGCGGGCAGATCGCTATCCACCTGATCGGTGGTTGGGATCAGCGAATCGCTGCTACCCACGGGCAGATCTCCTAGGGGTCCATCTGCCGTGTTCAAGTCGCCCAAGCCGTCGTTTTGACTCAGAGTATCACCGCTAGTGCCCGTGATGACCGGCCCCGCCGCTGGCGTGTCGTTGTTGCAGGCCAGCCACAGGGGGAGCAGCAGACCCAGCGACAACAGACGAAGGGGCGTCTGCGGGGCCCTAGCAAAGCAGGCTTGAATAAACATGTTTTCCTCGGTGCGTACCTAAGCTTGGCAGGGACCGCCCAAAGGCCACAGAAATGCGGCCGCGCAGCGCACGCAGGGTAGCCAATGGGCGGTGGCGTTCGCAAGGCTTCGGCCGGGCGATGGAATTTATGGAGACGCCTTTACGGCAGCAGCAGCGTTGCAGCCATGACGGCGGGCCCTAGGCTCAGTCACTGAAGCGGCAATTTCCTCTGTTTAATCCAGAGAATCGACCTGCAGCCAGACCGCCGAACCGACAAAGCGTGGGTCGAATTCGCCCGGAGCCAGTGGACCCCAATGATCGGCCAACTCGGTGAGCGCGGTATTCGCCAGATCGGTGAGCGCCGTCGCCTCATCGCTGGGCTGCGCCAGTAGGGTACACAGCGCCTCAATGGCCTTGGTGCGCAGAGACACCGCAATGTCGGCCTTTTCAAAGGCAACTCTGCGGAACTGCAGGGCCTGTGCCACCGTCAACGGTGCCAAGGGCGGCGGCAAGCCTAGCACGCCACGGGCCAGGGCGGTATTGAACAAAGTACCTAGATTTGCAAGAGGTTCGTCGGCAACCAGCCTCTGCAAGACCGCAGCCAACGGCTGTCCGGCCAGCGTCTGCAGGACCTGACACGCCCCAAGAATTCCCTTGAGATGACTACGCAATTGCGTCCACTGCTGCCAATCGCCCAAATCCTGTTCCGGCACCTGGGCATTGACCAGCGGCAGGGGCAGACACAGGCCCCGCACCAAATCCGCATCGGCGGGACTCAGGACGGCCAAGTGACTATCGCCTCCCAGCCAACTGCGCAGCTTGCGCGCTTGGTGGTGCAGGAGCACGGTCAAGCTATGGCCGACGCGGAAGATATCGACAACCGGCAGAGATTGCAGCAGAATTGCGGCATATCCTTCATCATTATCGCTGGCATACTGTAGGCCCAATCCAAGCACGCTGATGGCGTGACGCGACCAACGCGGCAGTTCGCCGATGGCAGAAGGCTTGGCAGCACGCGCACTTTGAGCCCGATAGCACAGGCGGGACAGGGCAAGTCGCAGCCGTTCTTCGTCTTCCAGGGGCAGACGCAGCATCACCCGCGGTAAAAACGCGCCCACCATCGCCTGTTGCAGGGTTAGGCCAAGACGCGGCGGCTCATCGTCCGGCAGGTAGGGCCGAGGCACCGCGGCCGCTGGTCCGCCCGTCCCCCGCAACTGCGCTATCCAGCTTTGCTTTTGCGCGCTGGGCTCGACAAAGGCGTACATCTCGCGGGCGGTTCCGCGATCGCCCATGCCCATTTCGTCCAGCCGGGTGTTGCGAAATTGCAACATGTCTTCAGTGAGTTGCGTAGGAAGCTCCCACTGAATCGCCCGCAGCAGCGCCCGCCCGCGCAAAAGAGACTGCCGAAACAGGGTGTTGATCAAGGCCCTGATCGTCGGCAACTCTTCGTCATCGGCGGCGGCCATCAGGTCCATGGTCATGTCTGGCGAGCGAAAAACTTCCAAATGTTCTTCATCCTCAGGGATTTCCATGTCATCGTGAACTTCATTGACACGCAAATGCTGGGCCAACCAAAGCGCCAGCAGGCCATCCTCCTGGGCGGCGACGAAACGCTCGGCCAGGGCCGGACCTGCTGAGTGAACTAGGCGTAGCCACTTGGAAAACTCCGGTCCATCCAATTCGTCGCCCTGCCAAGCATCGAGGTCAACGCAAGTCTGCAACTGCCGCGGCGAGGCCAAGGCCAACAGCTCGCCACAGTCCTCAAGCCCAACCTCCTGAATCAGCAAGGCAAACTCATCGGGAGCCAGGGCCTGCACAGCCCGGCGCGTGTCGGGCAGTGTCAGCAGAAATTCGACCTTGTCGCGCGACGCTTCCGCACCAAGGCGGAGAACGGACGGCAAAAGCCCTGTTTCATCGCGCTCATGGCCTAGCAAGGGTGCCAAGGCGGCGCGGCGGGCGGCCGGCTTGTCCTCATAGGGATCGAGGGCCGGTCCCACGCGCGGGTTGTAGCGGTGAGCGTCTTCGTCAGAATCGTCATTGTCTTGCTGACTTTGCTGATCTTGGTCGTCGTTCCACTCGTCGTCGTCTTCGTCGTCCCAATCCGCGTCCAAGTCTTGGTCATCACCAAAGCCCATGATTGCTTCTCCCAGCCCGCAAGGGCACGCCAAGGTAGCCCGGGCAAGGCCGCGCGCAAGGGATCGCACGGCCCTTGATCTGCCCATTCTGACTTAAATTGTCGCCTTTCAATCGATTTGCCCGCAGAGCCAGGGACCCAGGCCAGACCTTCTTAGCGCATTGGCTCGACCGCTCAGGTGGCCCCCAAGAGCAATTGCATGGCCCGGACCGGCAATCCAGCATCGCCCGATACGCGTAACTGCCCGCCCATCAAGAGTTGCAAGGGCGGTGTCTTCGCCGCGACCAAGGTCACGAGGTCATCAAGGTCGACCGTCAGGGTCGTGGTACTCGGCTTGAGCACGGCCGGCTGCGGGCCAAAGGAGAAAACAAAGCGATATTCATCGTCTATCTCCCGATCCTGCAGAACCACAGCGATACTGCCCGACAAAGCCTGCAATGCCGCCGCACGCTTGGGATCCATCGGCAATCGTTGCAAATTCGGCACGGCGACGGGCAGGCCCAGGCGTCGCAGCACCGTCGCGCCGCGGTCGCGCATGGCACCGGCGATGAATTCACGCAAGTGCGCTGTCGTCATCGAGATTTGCACGAACCAGGGCCCGTGAATCCCGGACTGCACTTCGAATTGGCCATCGCGGATGCGGACGGTCCAGGCGCCGCCACCGGGACCATGGATATGATAGACGATCGCCAAATCAATCGTTGTTTTAGGCAGTTGCAGAGGCAAGGTCGGCAGAATTCGCTCGAACCAATCGGCAGGCTTGGTCGTTCGCGGCAGGGAAAAGAGGGGGTCAGCGGTCATGCAAAGGCTCCGGTCTTGACGAATTTCTACCTAGTTCCGAGTATTTGCAGAAAAATCGCGTGGTCAAGCTCCCCTGCGCACGCATGGAAATATGCGGCCATGGGTGGCGAACTGCGCGGCGGCAACGGCGCTGTCGCCTAGAACAAGCCCCCGGCTCAGAACACCTGGGGACCGTCTTTCTTTTCGATCTTGGGGGGCGGCTTGTCGTCGGAGTCAGACGTCGGCGTGGTTCGAGTCGATTTCTTGTTCGCCGGGTGTCGTCCCAAAGTCGGCGGATCAGCAGCCTTTTCCGCCTCGACGTCCTCCGTTGCATCGGCAGTATCGTCGGACCCAGCATCGATCGGCACTGCCTGAACGTCCACGGCTGGCGGCACGGGCGGTTCAACTGCTACTGCCGCGTGCGAAGGCTCTGTCGGCTTGTTAGGTTGGGTTGGCGCTGGCGGTGTTAGCGCGGGACGGGAAACCCACCAGGCAGCGCCACCAGCGACGGCGAGGACGACCACAACCGCCGCGGCGATCAAGCCCCCCTTGCCACCGGAAGCTGCTGGAGCCGGAGCAACGCGTGGGGCCGCCACGGCGGTTGAAGAGCGAGAACCTGAGGTGCTTGACTCGACGCCACCGGTCTTGGCAGGGCTGGCTTCATACGCCGAGTTGCTGCCACGCAAAGGCAGTGACTGAGCCCGCGGCGGTGCTGCTGCTGCGGCTCCGGTCGGGGCACCACTTGGTTGTTTGAGTAATTGCTGGAGAAAGGCCGCTTCGCCACCGGAAAGCGCCATGGTTGAGCGATCGTCTTCTTGCACCGAGGACCGCAAAGACTGGGCCATTTGCGCCAGACTGCCATGACGATCGCCGGGCCTCTTCTTGAGCGCGCGCTGCAGCTCCAGTTCCAGAGCGGGAGGCAGATCGCAATCGGTGCGCACCTGGCGAACGGCCGGAGGGGCCGCCATCGCGTGCCGTTTTATCAATTCTTCCGCGGTATTAGCCTTGAACGGCGGCCTGCCCGTCAAGGCCTGAAACAGCAAACAGCCTAGCGCGTACACGTCGGCGGCGACGGTGGGACCGCTCTTATCGAGCTCCGGCGCGCGATAAGCACCTGATAAGAAACGATCCAAGGATACCTCTGCGGTGCCCAAGATCTGCGGCCGGCCGGCAAAGCCTGCTTGGGGATAGCGCACGTGCCAAGGCGTCAGACCGCCATGGGAGACTTTAGACTCGCCAATTACCTCACAAATTCCTGCAATTCGTGCCGCCGCTGCTTCTGCTGACAAGGGCCCTGCTGCCAAAAGATCCTGCAAAGTAGCACCGTCCGTCACCGGTGCCGCAGCTGCAGGCGGGGCGGGCGGAGCGATTGGCGGTTGGGCAGCGACTGGCCCAGCAGTCGCGGCGACGGCTGGTTCAATGACGGGCAACTGACTGCCGGTTGAGCGTTGGCGGGGCGCTGGTGCACGGGCCGCCAAGCCAGACAACGGGGCTCGCGCGGCCGGTGGCGGCGGTGGCGCAGCCGAGGGTCCCGTCGGCGCAGTCCGAAGCAACTGCCCATCATGGGGACAGAATTCCAATTCGTCGGCCTCTTGGCGCTGACACTGGGGACAAACCTTGGCCACCTCTGGCTCCTCGACCTGCGCTAAGCCTTTTGACTGCCCGTGCTTCGCCCTCGACGATTCGAGCGTGGCCGGTCACAACCGCCCTAGTATCGCCCGCCACGCGCGCCGTGACAACACAGCGTGCAGCGATCGAGTTGTGCCATGCACAAGGATGCCGGGACGCCGCTGGAGGCCCCTGCGCTGAGATAGATAATCCCTTGTTAAGTCATAAAGAACACGAGCAACAACGGCCCAAACTGAAGTCTGTTTGACAGCGGGCCGCCAAGGGGGATACCGTCCCCACGCGGGCCAGGGGCTGCGGATCAAGCCACGCCTTGCGGTGTTCAGCGCCGAGGTCAGAGACAGATAAAAGAGCGCAGAAGTACAAGCTAATTGCAGCGCCCAAACGCAGCAGATGCCACGCAGAGGATTGCGGATGATTTTCACCGAAACACGCGAAGGCCGCCGTTTTGTGGGCGAAGTGCCGCCCGACCAGCCGCTGGTGCAAAGCCTGCGGGTGTTGGTTGAGAATTATCGCATTAGTTCTGGATGGTTTGAGGGAACTGGCTACGTCCGCGATGCCCTGCTGCGCCGCCTCGATGTCGATGGCCGGCTGGGCGAAGTCGAAATCGTCGCTGGCCCCAGCATGTGCACGTCTCTGCGCGCCTTGATCTCTGAAAAGCAAGGGGAAACGGACATCGTCGTTCGCGTCCAGCTGTTCACGCCCCAGGGCCAGCACATCGCCGGGGAGTTGCAGGAAGCGGTGTCAGGTTCGGTCGAGATTCTCTGTAATTCCTTTGATGACATCACGTTGCGTCGCTATCACGACCCGCGCAGTGGCCTAGACCGCTGGCTCGACGTGGCCGTCAACGTCGTCAATGGCGACCCGGAACAAGTGCGGTCGGGGCGGCTGGCTATGGAAGCGATGCCGTCGCGCCTGCTAGAACCCACTGAAATGCCTGCACTTCGCGTCGGCGATGCCCTGCAGCACCCGCGCCTGGGCATTTGCATTATCTCCCAGGTTCAAGACCAAGATCGCGTGTCTATTCAGATGGATTCGGGCAAGATCGCCCAGTTGCATCTAGGCCTGCTCACGCTGGTGCGCGCCGGGACCCATCAGGGTCGGACGTTGTACGACGTCCACGTGCGAAAACGCCAATAAATCCAGGAAATCAAGACGATGCAATTCGACGACGTGCTGCGAACCCGGCGTTCGCACAAGCAATTCTCGGGTGCGCCTATGGAGCGCGAACTCCTAGAAACGCTTGTGGAACTGGCGACTTGGGCACCCAATCACAAGGTTTCTGAACCGTGGCGCTTTACCATTGTCACGCCGCCGCATTTCCCGCTGCTGCTCGATGCCATGACCGCGGCGTTGGGGCCCGAGGCCTTGACCGAAAAGGGACAGGCCAAAATTGCGAAAGGAAAGGCTATTCTGCTCGGAGCCGGCGGCATCATCGCCCTGAGGCAGGTGCTGGAGCCCGGCGATGCCGTGCGCCAGCGCGAAGACTACGCGGCATGCGCTTGTGCCATGCAAAACATGCAGTTAGCCGCTTGGGCCCGCGGCTGGGGCAGTTTTTGGACCACCAGTGAGGTGTGGGTCGGCCCTCGTCTCGCCGAGTTTTGGCACGTCGGTCCCGAGCAAACCCTGGTTGGCGCCTTGGTTTTCGGCCGACCCGCGCTGACCATGCCCGCCATTCGCCGCCTCGCACCCCAGGCTGTAACGACATGGGTGGGCCAACCGTGACCTATCGCTTTGAATTACAACATAAATGCCGACAGACAGGCGCCCGAGCGGGCCTTCTGACCCTGACCCACGGCACGGTACAAACGCCAATCTTCATGCCCGTGGGTACCCAAGCTACGGTCAAGGGCGTACTTCCTCGTGATCTAAAGGAAATTGGCGCGCAAATCATCCTGGCCAATACCTACCACCTGATGTTGAGGCCGGGCGCTGAGCGGCTAGCGGCGGCGGGAGGCCTGCATCGCTTCATGGCGTGGGACCGACCTATCCTCACAGATTCAGGCGGTTTTCAGGTCTACTCGCTGGCCAAGATTCGCAAAGTGACCGACGATGGCGCGGTCTTCCAAAGCCACATCGACGGCAGCAAGCACCTGCTGAACCCGGAACGCGCGGTGGCGCTGCAAGAGGCTTTTGGCTCCGATATCCTGATGGCCTTTGATCAATGTCCGCCCGCCAAGGCCGACACGCGCACGGTGCAGCAAGCCATGAAGCGCACGACCGCGTGGCTGCATCGGTGCGTCGCGGCGCGAACGCGGCAGCAGGATTGCGCCCTGTATGGCATCGTCCAGGGCGGCATTGACCTGCAACTGCGCACCGACCATGTGGAACAAATTTGCAGTGTTGATGCCTGTGAAGGCTTTGCCATCGGCGGCTTATCGGTGGGTGAGACGCCGCCCGAGATGTGGGCGGCCTGTGCGCATACGGCACCGCAAATGCCTGAAAACAAAGCTAGATACTTGATGGGCGTCGGTACGCCAGAGGACTTGGTGCGTTGCATTGGCTACGGCATCGACCAGTTCGATTGCGTGATGCCAAGCCGCAATGCCCGCCACGGCTTGGCTTTTTGCCACGACGGCAAGTTGCTCATCAAGAACAAGCGCTTCTTTGACGATGATGGCCCCTTGGACCCCAGCTGCCCGTGTGCCGTTTGTGCACAGTTTTCAAGAAGTTACCTGCGACACCTCTTTGTCGCTGGCGAACTGCTGTCGGCGACCTTGCTGACGATCCATAACCTCGCGTTTTACCTAAAGTTAGTCGGTGACGCGCGACAAGCCATCCTCGAGGACCGCTTTGGCGATTGGCAGACGCAGACCCTAGCGCGGCTGCACAGCGAACGGTGGCGCGCCTAGACGCCGAGGGATAGCCCTTAAAATAACACGATTTTCATGGCGCTGACCGCACGACGCCTTGCCGCTGCGCCGGGACAAGACTAGCCTAACGCGCCCATGACCTTGCCTGCCCAGCCACGTCGCTTTGATTTTGAAGGGTTACTGCTCTCCCTCGAGCATCGCGCGCCGCTGACGGTGCTAGCGACGGCTGAGGCGGGCGTTGTACCCTTTGTCCTTGCAGCCGTGCGTAATCGCTTGGATCGGCCGCTGGTTATCGTTGTTCCGGGCGATCAGCGGCTGCAGCATGTCGTCGAGGGCCTGAGCGCCTTTGAAGTCGAGCAATGGCCGGGTCTACCTGCTGTTTTGCCCTATGAAGGCAGCGATGTGTCGCCGTACCGCGAAGCCTCGCCCTTGAGGGCCGTGGTGCAGCGGCGGCTGGCGGCAGCCTATCGCCTGAACATCGGCCTAGGCGTGGCGGCGGTGGTTTGCACGGCAGAAGCCTTGCTGCACAAGACGTTAGGCACCCATGTCCTGGATCAGGGCACGGCGATGTGCACCCAGGGCAGCAACCTCGACCTTGTGGAACTTGTTGAAATGCTGCTGCATAGCGGCTATGAGAAAGTGCCCGTCGTCGAAGACCCGGGCACCTTTGCCTTGCGCGGCGATGGCATCGACGTCTGGAGTGCCCTGTACGATCGGCCGGTTCGCATCGACATGCGCGGCGATGACGTTCATTCCATTCGCCTATTTGACGCCGAGTCCCAGGCCACGGACCTAGACGACAGTGGCTTTCTCCTTGATTTTATTGCGCCACCCGCCCGCGAAATCATCCTAAGGCCCCAGGATTTGGCACAGGCGCAGGCGCGGTTCACAGACCTAGCTGACCGCCTCGATGTCGGCAACATGGAATTGCGTGCGATTGTTGATGAAATTCGCCAAGGGCACGTGATCCCGGGCATGGAAGCCTTGCTGCCGGCCCTGGTGCAAGAGCGCCAAACGCTTCTGGAACTTCTGCCCCATGAGGGACGCGCGGCCCCTGTCGTCGTCCTCGACAACCCGGACGCGTGCCTGCAGGCCCTGGATGCGGCCTACGCGGTGCACGTGGCGGCGCACGCGGAGGCGCGACTACGTGGTCGGCTGGTGTATCCGCCCGAAGAACTGCTGGCGGCGCCTGAGGTTGTCCGGCAGTCCCTGGAACGCCATTGCTGCCTGTACGTGCGGCCCTTTGCGATCCTGGAGGAAGGCAAGCGCACGGCAACCTTTCAGCTGGACGTCGGCAGTAACCGCGAAGTCGCTCAGGAATTGCGCGATGCCCGCGGTCGGGACGAAGGCCTGCGCCCCCTGGTTCAGCGCATCCGCACAGCGCGACGGCTGCAGCAACTGGTGGTGATCGCCGCGCACAGCGAAGGTGGACGCCAACGTTTGCAAGCGATCTTGCGGCATTACGGCGTCGGCGTGGAAGTGCACCAAGGGCCGCTCAAACCCAGCGATATCGCCGAACTGCGCGTACGCAAAGGGCTTGACACGCTGCTGGTGCTCGGCGGCTCAGGAGAAGGCTTTCATATCGAAGCCTTACACCTGCTCGTCGTCGATGAAGACGAGATCTTCGGCCAAAAGACAGTCCGGCCGGAACGGGTCCGCAAGCGCCAAGGCGGCCATCGATTTATCCGAGATATTGCGGAGTTGAACGAGGGCGATTACATCGTCCACATCGACCACGGCATCGGGCGCTACGTGGGCCTGCAACGGTTGCAAGTCGGTGGTGCGGAACAGGATTTTCTGCTGTGCGTCTACAAGGATGACCAGCGCCTGTACGTGCCGGTGACCAACCTCGAGCGGGTGCAGAAATATGCCTCGGCCGAGGTTCAAGACGGCGATCATGCGCCGCAATTGGACCGGCTGGGACACGATCGCTGGCAAAAAGCCAAGCGCAAGGCGCGTAAAGCGGTCGCTGAGGTCGCGCAGGAACTGGTCCGCCTGTACGCCGAGCGCCAAGCCCGCCCCGGACATGCATTTTCTCCCCCGGACGAGATGTACCGCGAATGGGAGGCCAGCTTTGCTTGGGAGGAGACCGAGGACCAGCAAAGGGCTATTGACGAGGTGCTGCTCGACCTGCAACTACCTAGACCGACGGACCGTTTGGTCTGCGGCGATGTGGGCTACGGCAAGACCGAAGTCGCCGTGCGGGCCGCGGTCAAGGTGGCCCTCGATGGCAAGCAAGTCGCCGTGCTGGTGCCGACGACCGTGCTGTGCGAGCAGCATCGCCTGACGTTTTCCGAACGTTGCCAGGGACTTCCCATCAGTGTCAGCAGCCTGTCGCGCTTTCGTTCGCCGGCCGAACAGAAGGAAGTCCTCGAGCGGATGCGCACGGGCGATGTCGACATCATTGTCGGCACCCATCGACTTTTATCCAAAGATATCCAATGGAAAGACTTGGGTCTGCTCATCATCGACGAGGAGCATCGCTTCGGCGTCAGCCACAAAGAGCAAATCAAGAAGTGGAAATCATCGGTTGACTGCATCGTCCTTTCGGCCACGCCGATCCCGCGGACCCTGCAACTCGCGACCTTGGGCCTGCGCGACCTGTCCCTCATCAACACCCCGCCGGAAAACCGCAAATCGGTGCGAACCGTGGTGTGTCGTGGTGCCGACGATGTGCTGGTAGAGGCGATGGAACGCGAATTCGCCCGTGGCGGCCAGTGCTTCTACGTCTGTAACCGCATCGCCCGTCTGCTCGAACTGGCCGAACACCTGCCGACCCTGGTCGCCGGCTGTAAACCCATTGTTGCGCATGGACAAATGGACGAAGGTGACCTGGAAGATGCCATGCTCGCCTTCATGCGCCGCGACGCTAATGTCCTGCTGTCGACGACGATCATCGAATCGGGCCTAGACATTCCCAACGCCAACACCATGTTCATCGAGAGGGCAGATACCTTTGGTCTTGCGCAGTTGTACCAGCTGCGCGGGCGGGTCGGCCGCTCCTCGGTGCGCGCCTACTGCTACCTGATGGTGCCCGAGCGCGAACGCATGACGGCCGATGGTCTGCGGCGTATCGCGGTGCTTGAACGCTTTTCAGACCTGGGCTCAGGCGTGCAAATTGCCAGCCATGACCTGGAGATCCGTGGCGCCGGCAACATCTTGGGCGACGAGCAGTCCGGGCACATTACGGAGATTGGCTACGACCTCTACGTCAAGCTGCTGGAAGAAGCAGTGCGCGAGCTGCGCGGCGAAGCCCTGGGCGCGCCGGTGGATCCGGAGATCAAGTCGACCGTCTCGGCCTATCTACCAGACAAGTATATTCCAGACGCAAACCAACGACTTATGGCCTATAAGCGGCTGGCGGGCGTGCGCGACGACCAAGAGCTCGACCTCGCCATTCGCCAGTTGATCGACCGCTATGGCCAACTGCCGCTGGCCGCCCAGGCCCTGGTGGAGACCCTGGAGATCCGCGTCCTGGCTCTGCAACTGGGCCTAGCGAAAGTGGAACAGGGCACAGTGGCCATGGCGCTGACCTTGCATGAGCACGGCAAGCTCTTGCCAGAGCACCTGCTGCCCCTCATCAATGCCCGCGGATCGCTTTGGAAATTGTCGCCGGACATGGTGCTGACCCTGGCTTTCTCGCGCCAAGAACAGGACGCCCCCCTGCTAGCGGTCCAGCAACGCCTGCGCGAGCTCGTTCGCATGGTGCGCGACCCGTCCAGCGTCGTGCTCGATGTGACGCCCGAAGAGCCGGCCCAGCCAGCGCTGGCCTATGAGCCGAGAAACACGGGGCGCAGGCGGGTGCTGTCGGCGCGTAGATAGGTGCTGGCGCGGTGGTTCAGCCGATGCCCGGCGGCCAACCCAATTTGCATGTCGTTTGCTTGCGAACTGCTGCAATAGCAAGTAACGAATTGGATTTCTTGCGGTCTTGCAACTTGGCCTGCGACGGCGGTGCCGTCCGTGCAGTTCGGTTGCCGAGCGCGTTTCATTCAGATGACTGCGCCCCAATTACATGATAACTAAGCACATAATTACTGCTTGACAGTTGCCCGGGCAAGGCGTAGGTTTTCCCAGCGGGCCCCAGCGGGCCCCAGCGGGCCCTCGGCTTTCTCGTGAGGCTCGGCCATGACCACGACCTTTGACACGTTGCTCCTTTCCCTGGCGGACAACCAGAAACCGGCCCTACCGGGCAGCAACTCGCTTCAATTCGACCAGTTATCACTAAGTTTGCTGGACCAGTACTTCCAAGGCAAACCGCTGGACGTGCCGTCCTTCGACTCGACCAACACCAAGGATTTTTCGGGTCCTTCGGGCTTGAAATTCAAGACGCCCCAGTGGATGCCGTTGGCCTTGGGCATCCTGCCGCATCCTGTGCTGCCGCCGGACGACCGGCCATGCATTTGGGCAACCCGTGAACTGGTGTTCAGCAATAGTCCGCAGCCGGTTGCTGCCGTCGGCTCGCAATCAGATCCGGAAAGCCTCTTGTTTTTGCCAGGTTACGATCGGCTCACAGTCGGCACGCATTTTTTCATCGGTGCATCGCCAGAGTTCCGCGGCCTTTCCTTGCCGACACCGCCAACCGGCCTCAATGACGCTGGAATAGGCTTTGGTCAGTCCAGCAGTGCTTTTCGCTACGCGGGCGGCTTCATCGGTGCCGAATGGCAGATCGCCAGCGGTCTGATCGTGCATCCAAAGTCTGGCGAGTCAGATTGCAAGGTCATGGCGCAGGGAAGTCTGTTGATCACTTCGAAATTCGTGCCGCAGACCCAGCTCGACTTTTCGCCACCTAGTTTTGCGGACTCGCAGGTCGCGAACTCGGTGGATCCAAAGAAGCCAAGTCCGCCGCGTTTCTGGTCGGTGGAAGCCGCAGAAGCTGTTTCTTTTCAGTTTGGTGCTGGCGGTGGTGGTTTGTCGATCTTGGCCAATAAGGACACGCTGTCGACCGATCCCCAGCCAACCGGCAACATCCGGTTTGGAATTCACCCGGGCGGCACGATGGGCGGTGGCCTGTTTAGCCAGTGGTATTCTTTGCTTGTCGCCGTCGGAACCGGAAACGCGCCAGCCGTCAGTTTTGCTGCGGACCGCTTCGAGTGCGATGGGCTAATCGACGTCGCCGCCGCCGGCGCGTCGTTGCAATTACCGATCTATGCAGATGAAAATGCGGTCAAAGGCGACTCAGGGCTCGCCCAATTTGGGCTGGCGCTCGTGACATCTGGTGCCAAGCTCGCCCTATGCAATGGCCAGTCGTCGAAATTCGTACCGTTGAGCTAGGCTGGATAAGGATAGGCACAAGTCGGAGAGCGATAGCATGGAAACTTCGAAAGAAATCAGCGCGGCGACATGGCAAGCCCTCGAACCGGACGAATACGTGGCGCTGCGTAGTTGCGCGTCGGCGCGAGAAAACCTGCTGTTGCGTCAACGAATTCAGGATCTTGAGGAGCAGCAGATCCACCTGAAACTGAGCCACCGACTCCAGGCTCCAGACGGTGCCATTGAGATCGATTTGGTCGGCGGGCGGGCCCGGGCGGTTGCGCCCGGCAACGCGCAACGGGGATCCAAACAATGACCGTTGCCTATCAAACTACGCCCATTTCGATTCGAGGTAGTGTACTTGTGCCAAGTCAGGTCGCCGCGTGGAAGGATCCTGGCCGTTCAGCGATCGCCGCTGGTACGCTGGATTATGCGACCGGTGTTCAGGGCGGGGGCCGGGAACTGCACATCCAAAGCGGCGGCCGTTCCTTGATTTTTGTCGGCGCCTCGCAACTGGAGCTTGGGGCACTGCCGGACAAAAAACTTGTATTTTCATGGCGCTATGGCAACGATTCGCCGACAGACAATCTGTTTCAGGCACCGCTGGCCATCGATGGCATGGGCAATTGGCATTTGCGCGGACCACTTATTTTGAATGACTTGAGCGGGTTGCCGGACGCGCCCTCGCCGTCCAACCAAGTGGTCAGCGCGCATCCGATCGTTTTTGCAGCCGGTGCCGATTGGTCCGAAGCTGCCATAGTCGCGGGCATTAGTCCGCCGGGCGTGCCAGGCGGTGCATTTGGCGTGACGCTTTCCGCTGCCGCTGGCGTCAATTTCGATGTCCTTGGCGCACCGCCGGTGGAAACGACGGCGACAGACAGCCTAAACGTTCATGAAACCTTTTCGTTTCGGACTGGCGCGGCGAATACGCCTTTGTTCGCGTCGGTGAATGCCGAATTCAACGACACGACGGCGTATTCGTCTACCATGATTCTCGTGAAGGAGCCGAACTACGAGCAGGGAGGTGCCATCCAACAAGTTTGGCAGCAAAGTGGTAAAATGGTCATCGCGTCAGGTATTTTGATGCCCACGCTTGGCCTTGTCGCCGCGCCGATCCACGCGCCGATGGGCGATCCCAAAGACACCAAGACGCCGGAGGAACGCATCAAAGCGTTGGCGATTCCGCTGGATGGCCAGGCGGTGTTGGCCACGGTTACGGCCAAGACCGATTTGGCAATCACGTATCCGGCAACGGCCACGCTTGCGCCGGGCACATGGCTGCTCAAGGTGAAGGACGGAACCAGCTATAAGTTGTATAAACAAGAGTTTACCTAGGAACAGGGCATGTCGACGACAGCGCTTTACCTGCTCACGATTGTCACCGCTGGGTGCGTCGGCGGACCTGCGCCGTCTCCGAAGTTGGACGCGGGAGACGCCGGCGGTTCGGTAGATATCGTTGAAACTAAAGACCGCGCGCCGCCTGATAGTGGCCTGGGAATTGATGAGGCCGCGACCGATTCGGCGAGTCCGCAGGTTGCTGACGACGAGGTCGAAAAGTATCGTCTGCGCGTAACCCTCGGTAAAAGCCTCACTTTTGCACACTCCTACTTGCCTCAAAGTGCATACGGCGATCCGAGCATGTTCGCCGAGATCCCGCAAATTCGCTCGTTCGCGGTCAACGGCGGCAGATTTGCCGTCTTGGTGAATCACAGGATTTCGGTCGATGGCCCAGCGAAACATCCGGTCGAGCACGTTTGGTTCGCAGCAGTCGACCTAGCGACGGGTGCAACTCTCGCTGACATGCAGTCGGTGGCAGTCTACAACGCCTGCGAGAGCGCATCCTTCGATTCCTGTTTCTTTTTTGACTGTGTTGCACTGCGCGCCCAGACAGAGCCGATTACCGGATTGCTGCCAGTAATCCAAAGTTCAATTGGGCCGAGCGAACTTGTGCTCAATTCAAGTATTGGCGAAAGTGCACTGGAGCTAACATCGGAATCCAGGGGACTCAAGTACCCGCCGGGCACAGCAGTTGACCCGCAACTGGGCGTAGACGCTGGCCTAGGCGACCTGAGCGCAATCAAGCAGGGGTATTGGTTCGGCGTCTCCGGTTGTAACTGGGTACCAGGCTACGGTTTCGTCGTGCGGAACCCGAATTTCGGTGCGTTCGGCTTCGTTCGCATTCCGCTACAGGGCGACGATTCGTTCGAAAAAATTGTCCCAGATCCTGTTCACCTCGACCAGCAGTTGCACATCCCGTTGCCTGCGTTGGACTTGGCGATCGGGGCTGCGGACTTTCCGCGATGGGGGCCCAACAAGAATTATAATGATGTCGACGAGTACGCGACGTCTGGGATCGGCGATGGCGTGATCTGGCGCGGATTGAGCCCACTGCCCGCTGCCATTTTTGCGGAAGATGGCAGTTTGCAAAGACATTTTGGCCTGCGTCTGCGCCCTGCGCAGCATTCCCTTGAGGTTGTCGACTTTGAAACGGGCTTTCCAGGTAGCGCAGACGTCCACAACGTGGGCCGGGACGCGACTGCCGGAACGGATCTGCGTGTCACGTTGGGCGGGTTCACGGGTCCCGGCGGCAAGAAATTCCTGCTCGACTGGCGCACAAACCAAATCAGTATTCGTGACTTGGATGATGGTCATGCGATCGCGTCGGCACCGGCACTAGTCTACGGCGACTGGGAGATCAAGGCGGCCGCTTGCGATGCAGCGGACGATGGCGCCCTGTGTTTGGTTGAATTGGCCGAAACCAAGACGCCGCCAAATACTGTGTATGACCTATGGTGGTTGCCGCCGACCCGCCTGTTGGTCCTCCATCTTGATCTCGATGCAACGGAGCCCCTATGAGTACACCCTTTGATTTTAGTCAGTTGCCGCTGAGCGAACCGACGATCGGAGCACTGAACGCCCCGGGCAGCCCGCAAGCTGTCGCTGCTATCCTCGCCGTGACACCCATGGCTAGTCCGGCGGGCTCGGCGTTCCCCGGCAATGTGCTCATTGGCGCGGCGAAGGGCCTTGACTTTGTGGCCGGTGCGGCAGCTACTCCAGGCGGGGAAGGCAACCAGTACATCGAATTCCGCGACGACGGCTCGTATCCGCAGACCAGTACGGCGCTTCAGGTCAGCAGCGACGCGTCTGGCCGCGGCAGCGCCGAAATCCGCGTCAACAAGCTCGTTTTCGTCCGCAACCCTTACACCGAGCAATTTGGCATTGGTCAAGGGCAAGCCGATTGGATGGCCAGCCCGACCTGTCGCTTGTTCGCTGCGAACGCTAACTTGAAGCTTGCCGTGGACAACAGCCCGAGCGGCCGGGCTGGAATCCTGAGCTTTCAAGGCACTCGGGGCATGGGGTTTTCCGCGACCGGATCCGGGACAATCGAATTCAACCCTTGGCCGCAGAAGTATTCGACACCGCCATTGATTTTTGGAACCGACGGCAAGCGATCCGACCAAACCCTATCCACTTCCGGATACGCTGACTTTTCATGGCGATGCTGGCAGTACATCTGGAGGCACCATTGTTCTGGACTGCCCTGGCTATCAAGCAGACGGTTATACGCCAGCCAAGAAGCAAGAACTTCAACTTCAAGTGCTGAATCCAGGGATTTTGCTGCGTAAAGTCGTAACGTCGACCCTCCCGCATTCGGAAATCCAGCCGATAGGAACGCTGGTGGCGATCAAATACACCGGCAGTACTGGCCCCGGTCCCTTTGTTGGCTTGGCCGTAAAGACGGGCTCTGGGATCACTGATTGGAAATACTTGGCTTTTGACCTTGTCGGTACCCTGACCTGAGCGCGAGGCAAACAGATGTGGCGTAGATTGATGCCCTTGGCGCTACTGCTGGCCTGTACACGCGTGCAGCCTGGCGCAGTTCCAGCGCCGATTGCGCCCGGCCCGCCAGCCAAGGCAAGTGCGCCCGCGGTAGGTGTTGTCAAAAGCCGTTTGGAAAAAGCCAGTCCGCTCGATTCCGCGCCAACCTTGATCGCGCTGCCGCAGCCAAGTACCGAATGCGGCCAACCCTTGCAAGCCCTGATCGCCGGTCGCGGGCATCGCTACTTGTTCTGGCAAGCTTGGGCCCGCGACAGCCGCATCGACACCGGCTTCATGTTGCCCGATTCGCCAACCGCCACGGGCCTTTGGCATGTCGCCAGCGCGGCGGAGACCATCGAACCGATCCGCATGTACGCAGGCGTCCCGAAGGCGGGCGAGGCGAGCTGCGGCGGCACGGCGACAAAGCTAGCCGATCGGTTGACGTCGCAGAATTCTCTCAATCCACTCGTAAAACCATTTGAATATAAAGGTAAAGATGTCGCCTACGGCACGTTGACGTTGCTCAACAGTCCGCCCGCCTGGTCCAGCCACGTCACGCCGATCATGGGCATGTACTCCTATGCGCGCGCGATGCCCTATGCCCATGCTTTGACGCTCTATTCGGCGACGGACGACATGCTCCTGCAGCCGATCATGGGCTGGTCGCCCCCATTTGACGGCAAGCACCCAGAGTTGGAGCCACGCGCTGTAACTTCGGATCATGACGGGAGAATTGTCATTCTCGATCGCGGCGATCGGCTGACCTGGGTTGGGCATCTGGGCAGCACGCCGCCACAGACGTTGATGTTGACCGACGTGAAAGGACAGCCGCTTGCGCCCGAAGATCATTTAGAAAAGTTCGCTTGGGGCAGCAATGGCAAAGTGCTAGCGACCAACCGGCAAGGCGTGTATCGCATCGACCGCAAGTCCGGCAAGGTCGAGAAAGTCCAAGCATTCCCGGCAGCACCCGTTGCTGAGCTACAACCAGGCGGTATTGGCCCCTGTTGCGATGTCGTCTATCTCTACGATATGGTCGCCGCGCGTGGTGTATTCCTAGTCAATCCCGCGGGTTTACCCCAGGTCCAAGTGCTCGATGACGTCGATCTGCATCTGCGCGCTACCTGGTCGCCGCAACTGCCAGACGGCACGCCGATTCTGGCAATTCGTCAGATGCAAGCTGCATTTTCAACAGGTTGGCTATGGTTTGTCGCGCAAACTGCCGAGAAGCCCGACTATGCTGCCCGCGTCTTGGTGTACCGGTATCCGTTGCCAATGACGGCGTTCGGCGGCATGGAGCTTTAGAATTCCGGCCCAATACTGCATGCACTTTGCCAAATCAATCCTCGCGCCTACTTTGGCTGTTGGACGGATGCGCCGCACCGAGGCCGCCAACCCCCAGGAACGATCGGCTTTTCTCCGCCATCCCGGCCTCTCTTGCCGTTGACGGCGCAGGCGAAGAACCGTACACTCTTGCGCCCCTGGCAACAGGGATAGCACGGGTCCATAAAATCTGAACAACTTCAACGCTTTCACTGCATGTCGCAGCGTCGGCGTGTGGACCCGCGGCAACACAAGGATCATCAACATGGCACAACAAGTGTTCGCCCAGACTGAGGCATTCGACGACGATTTTGAATCTCAATTCCTAGAGTTCGAAAAGACCCAGCAGGTCATCGAGGGCGAGATCGTCCGCGGTACCGTGCTCGCGGTCAACAAAGAATTCGTCATCGTCGACATCGCCTACAAGTCCGAAGGCCAGATTGCTGTTAGCGAATTCACCGAGCATGACGGCACCGTCAGCGTGGCTCCGGGCGACATCATCGATGTCTACGTCGAGAACCGCGAGAACGAGAACGGCCTGGTCGAGTTGAGCAAAGAGAAGGCCGATCGCCTCAAGATCTGGGACGAAATCGCCGAAGCCTGCGAGAACGAAGAACTGGTCGAAGGTGTCATCACCGCCCGCGTCAAGGGTGGTTTGACCGTGGACATCGGCGTCAAGGCCTTCTTGCCGGGCAGCCAAGTTGATCTGCGCCCCGTTCGCAACCTTGAGAAGTACATCGGCCAGCGATTCCACTTCAAGGTCATCAAGTTCAACAAGAAGCGCGGCAACATCGTCCTGAGCCGCCGGGCCCTGCTCGAGAAGCAGCGCGAAGCCCTCAAGAGCCAGACGCTCGGCAAGCTCGAAGTCGGTATGGTCGTCGACGGTATCGTCAAGAACATCACCGAATACGGCGCGTTCATCGACCTCGGTGGCATCGACGGCCTGCTGCACATCACCGACATGAGCTACGCGCGGGTCAATCACCCGTCCGAACTCTTTGAAGTCGGTCAGGAAGTCAAGGTCAAAGTCCTCAAGTACGATCCGGATCGCGAGCGCGTCAGCTTGGGCCTCAAGCAGAACTTCGACGACCCGTGGCTGGCCATCGACTCCAAGTACCACGTCGGTCAGCGCGCCAAGGGCAAGGTTGTCAGCCTGACCGATTACGGCGCGTTCATTGAGCTCGAGCCGGGCGTGGAAGGCCTCATCCACATTAGCGAAATGTCCTGGACCAAGCGCGTCAAGCATCCCTCCAAGGTGCTCAGCCTGGGTGACGAAGTCGAGGCGCAAATCCTCGAAATCGATCCCCGCGGCAAGCGCATCTCCCTGGGCATGAAGCAGATTGAGCAGAATCCGTGGGACGTCCTGGCCAGCACCTACCCGGTGGGCTCCAAGGTCAAGGGCACCGTGCGAAACATCACCAATTTCGGTATCTTCATTGGTATCGAGGATGGGATCGACGGTCTGTGCCACATCACCGACCTGAGCTGGTCGCACAAGGTCAAGCACCCGCAGGACATCTACAAGAAGGGCGACGAGGTCGAGGCCATGGTCCTCAACATCGACGCCGACAAGGAGCGTTTCAGCTTGGGTATCAAGCAGATGACGCCCGATCCTTGGGGTGACATTGACCGTCGCTACGGCCGCGGTTCGACCCATGAAGGCAAGGTCTCGAAGATCCTTGACTTCGGCGCCATCGTGGAGCTCGACGAGTTCATCGAAGGCTTCCTGCACATCAGCGAAATCGCTGAAGACAAAGTGGAAAACATCCACAGCGTCCTCGCCGAAGGTCAAACGGTCAAGGTCAAGGTCATCTCGATCATCAAGGAAGAGCGCAAGCTCGGCCTGTCGGTCAAGCGCGTTGGCCAGGATGACGACGACTTCTCTTACGAAAACCCCAACATCGGCCCGACCACCATCGGCGATTTGGTCAAAGAGAAGCTCGGCAACATGAAGTTCTCGTAGGCCCAAGGCCCACAGAACCTTGCCCTGCAGCTAGGGCAAAGCGTCGCCCACGCCGCCTGGGATCTGCAAAGGTCTCAGGCGGTTGTGTTTTTGCCTCCTGACAAGCGCCCGCGCGCACAACGTCAGCTAGCGACAACTAGATTTCCCGGTGTAGCTAGCCCATATCGCCTGCAAATCCAGCTATTTACTTCGCCTTCGCCGTCAAGCCTGCATCGGTAGGGCCGCCCAAAGGCTTCGGTCTGCCCAGCCCGAGTTTCTGGATGCGGCGATTCCACGTGCAAGAACAGGCGCTTTGGCCCCATACAACAGCGCGGCGCTCAAGCCCAGCGGCCTAAGGGCATGACATCACGCCAAGCGCTAGGTGCGGTCCATCGTGCTAATTGTGCTTGAATTCAGAGGGTTTGCGCGGCCCTAGGGCAGCCCTACTTGTGACACGGCGTGCAGGCCGGGGCCGTGTTCTTGTCGAGCTTGCTATCCCAGCCGGGCGGGTGCGGATTGCCCCCTGGACCGCCAGACTTGTGGCAAGTCACGCAGTTCGACGCAGCGCCGCGGTCGTGGCAGGCAGCGCAACTCAGGACGTCGCGACGGGCAGCGGTGCCATGGTCGGTGCCGGAGCCCTTGACCATCCAGCCTGGCGGATGCGGGCTGGGGCCGCCGTTGGAAATCTTGTCCAAACCGTAGCGTTCATGGCAGCTGGCGCAGTTCGGCTGACTGTGACATGTCATACAAGTCTTTGAATCCAAACGCGCTTCAATCGGATGCCGCGTTAGCCAATCGCCGCGGTGCTGGAAGTTGGCATCGGGCCGATCCAGGTGCAGCAGGGACGGACGCGCCGGATTGCCCCGCCCGTGACATTCCGCACAGCTCGACTCTTGGTGACAGTGACTGCAAGCCGCGCTACCACCCTTGGCCACAGTGCCGTGCCGACGCAGCCAATCCGCACTGTGATCATAGACTTGCCCCGGCTTACTCGACCAACCCGGCATCTTGATGTGGCACTGCGCGCATTTGTCCTGGCCAAAGGTCTTGTCGTGGCAACTAGCGCAAGTCTCGAACATCTTAGGCCTAATCGTCTCCGAAGCCTTCTTGGTGTCCTTGATCTCGCCGTGGCAGCGGTCGCAAGCATTCTTCTCACCGCTTTCCTTGATGCGGTTGACGTGATTCTGGTGACTAAACCGTAAGTTCGGCAGCTTGGTGTCGACCCAGGTCGTCGGCATTTCCGGACGCACGTGGCACTTTTTGCACTCACTGTTGGTCTTTTCGTGACAATCCATGCACTTGGCTTCAACAGGAATGAAGCGTTTGTCATCGAGGCTTGTCGATTTCTCAATGCCGTCATGGCAGTCGCTGCAGGTCAGCCCTTCCACGACCACGTGTTTATTGTGTGAAAATCGGATGTTGTCGCGCACAGACACGGGCTCGCTGCCGCCGCCCCATTGGCCAAATAGGTAGGCACAGGCTGGCGTAGCTACGACCAGCAAGCAGAGTGCGACTAAACGCGCTGAATGGTTGGCAAAAAGCCGGTTCATGCTTTCCCTCCCGCGCCCGTGGCGTCGGCCGGCTTATCGGCGGGCTTGTCGGCGGGCTTATCCGCGCCAGCCTTGGGTGTTTCCGCTGGTTTATCAGCGGGTTTTGCCGCAGGCTTGTCGTCGTCCTCATCGTCCTTGTCCGCGCCCTTGGCCTTGTCAGCTGGCTTGTCGGCCGGCTTGTCGCCATCCTTGGCTTTGGGCTTGTCGTCGTCTTCGTCGTCCTTGTCTTTCTTTTCTGAATCCGAGCGGTTATCGGTAGCCAGGGTCTTGACACCACCGCCAATCGCCGCGCCGACCTTGGTCGGGAACAGCAGGCCCTCGCGCACGGTCACCGTGGCTAGACCAAAGGCCTGGAAGGTAAAGAAAGGATTGCGCCAAATCTGCCCATCGACGCCGAGTTCCACCCCGGGCCGCGCCGTCCAGCGAACTGAAGCAAGGCCGCGCACTGAAACCGTTTCCCCTGCCACGGCCTGGAAGAACTGATAGCCGTCCAAGTCGGCCGAGAAGGCCCAACGCTGCCAGGGCTTGGCTGTGGCGTATAAACGCGCTTGGGTATAGCCATTTTCGCCATTGTAGAGGCGGGCAACCTGGGCACCGGCCCGGTATCGACCCGCCGCGTCAATGCGCAATCGGGCCTCAACAAAGCCGCGGTAGCCGTCCAAATAGCCGCCACCAATCAGGAATCGGTCATAGCCACCAGCAAAGGACAGGGCGCCCGGCGTCGTTAGGTCAAAGCCGCCACCGACCATGCCATCGGTCCTCTGGACAAAGGCCGCAAAAATCGAGGTCTTGGGCAACCAAGCCAGGGGATCGCGAATCTCACCGCGGGCGTGCACGGCCAGCCATTTGTTCACATGGTAGGTGCCGTCCAGGCGCGCTTCCTGCAACCGCTGATTGATCAAGTCAAACGCGTAGCTACCGACCAAGAGCAGGGGCTGCCAGTAGCGAAAGGCGGCATCAATGCCCACGGAACGCCGCGCGGCTGAAGCCGTATCGGTGCCATTAGGAATATCGTCCACTGCCTGCGCCGCAAGACCGATGTGGCCGTACTTCCAGGGCTGCCAAGCTAGGCGGCCGCCATAGACAGGTGCCTGAAAACCATGCTGAAACGTCTCGTACACGCCCGTACCACCATAGGCATCCAGGCGCAGGTTTTGCGGCAGACGCGCCACGACCGAGGCCCCGTCCAGGTAGACATAGCTCGGCGCGCCGGCAAAGACGCCAATGCGTCCAGCCTGAATGCGCAGACGACTGTCAAAGCCTTCCCAACCGACATGGCCCTGAATCAGGTCGGCACCGCGGCCGGACGCTCCCTGCCCCAGTTGTTGGCCCAAAAAGCCGTACATGCCGCCAAAAACGCCTGTTCCTCCGACATTGCGCGCATCGACCGTTAGCAGTTCTAGGGTCGGCGCGTGGACGTCGGTCGCCGGCGTCGTTCCGGGGCGCAGTTCCCCGGTGACCAAGCCAAGGGTGCGAACAGAGGCGCGAATATCCTCATCTGCCCAAGCACTTGGACCCAGCAAAAGGGTCGCCATCGCCAAGCCGACCCAGCGCCACGCCAAGGGCGAGGCCGCAGCCTTTGTACCGCAGCGGTGTTGTGTGATCATGGGTCCACCCAGCCATTGATGTGGTAACCGCCTTGAATATCTAACGTTCCATCTGGCTTGACCGTCTTGCTATGGCACTGGTTGCACGCCTTGGTGCCCAGGGTCGGGTCGGTCTGCACGTGGCCCATCACCACCGGCGGCGGCAGCATGTGGCAGGAATCACACTTAATATCGGTCATCGTCCACACGGGCTGCGGCAGGGCCCCACCGATCTCGGCTCCGCCATGGCAGTAGACCGAACTGCAAGTCTGCGTCGCCTGGTCGAAATTCGGCTTGAGTCCCGCGAGGTTGGCATTGCCAGCCGGGAATAGGACCGTGTTCTGGCCGAACATGTGTCCCGGCGCGTCCACCGCCGCTGGCAGGGCGTGGCAGGCCGAACATGCGATGCCACCCTTGCTAAATTGCTTGCCATTGAGGTGGGCAGCGTGAGCGCCCACCGTCTTGAGCGTCGGGTCCGACTTGCCATTGACGTCCGGAGCCGGCGCGCCCTGACTGGCCTGATTACCGTGGCAGGTATAGCAGTTAGCCGTCGGCAGCAGCACATCAACCTTGCCATTGGCGTGGGTGCCCTGGGCCACCATCTGACCGCTGACGCTGACCGTGGTACTGTGGCAATTGCCGCAAAGCGTCGCCGCGGGGTGAGGCTTTGTGCCTTTTTCCGCGTCCTTAGGTGGCGCGCCGTGGCATTGGTCACAGCCCTGCGTCGGCAGGAGCACGTCGATCTGGCCGTTCATGTGCTTGCCGCCAGCTATCGGCTGCTTGTTGAGATCGACGGTCTCAGAGTGACACAACCAGCACTTATCATTGTAGATCTGCGGATGCTTGGCGGTAGTCGGCGGCGCTTCGTGGCAACCGCTGCAGTTGACGTCCGGCCCAAGAACGACTTCCACCTGCCCGTCCATGTGCTTGCCACCGGGAATCGGCTGCTTGTTGCTGTCGATCGATGCAGCATGGCAAGTCCAGCATTTGTCCTGTTGCGGATGGGGCTTCTGCACGCCCTTGTCGTTGTAGAACTTGGGCGGCGCCTCGTGGCAGCCGGTGCAAACCGCGTTGCTCCCTAGGACCACTTCGACCTTGCCATCGAGGTGCGTTCCCCCTGGAATCGGGTTCTTGGCGTCGTCCACCGTCGTGGCGTGGCAGCCCGAGCAACCATCTTGTTGCGGATGCGGCTTTTGCACGCCGTTGTCGTTGTAATACTTGGGCGGCGCGCTGTGGCACCCGGTGCAGTCCACCCCAGGCCCGAGCAGCACTTGCACCTGGCCATCCCGGTGCTTACCACCTGGAATCTCGTGCTTTTGCGCATCGATCGAGGCTGCGTGGCAAGTCCAGCACTTGTCCTGCTTGGGGTGGGGCTTAAGGACGCCCTTATCACTGTAATTTTGCGGAGGTGCCGCGTGACAGCCAGCGCAGTCAGCCTGGCAGTTGGGGCACGCCGTCGTCGGGCCGAGGGCGACCTGCACCAAGCCGTCCATATGCGTGCCACCGGCAAGCGGATTCTTGTTTTCATCGACGGTCGTGGCGTGGCACCCGCCGCACGCATCTTTTTGCGGATGGGGCTGCTTAACGCCCGCCTTGTCGGTGTATTCCCAGGGCGGCGCCGCGTGACAGCCTTTGCAATCCACCCCAGGCCCGAGCAGCACTTCCACCTGTCCATTCATGTGCTTGCCGCCGACGATGGGCTGCTTGTTGCTGTCGATCGTCGCCGCGTGGCAGGTCCAGCATTTTTCGTCCGTGGGGTGCACCTTGGTCACGCCCTGGCGCACGTACGTAACCGGCGGATTGCCGTGGCATCCTGCGCAGTTGACCTTGGCGTCGAGGGCCACTTCCACCTTGCCGTCCATGTGCGTACCACCTGGAATCGGCTGCAGATTTTGGTCGATCGTGGTGTTGTGGCAGCCCCAGCATTCCTTGACTTGCGGGTGCGGCTTCTTATCAACGCCGGCTACGGCTGGCGGGGCACCATGGCAGCCGCCGCAGTTCACGCCGACGCCCAGGACCACATCGATCTTGCCATTCATGTGCAGGCCGCCACTGAGGATCTTGCGGTCCGCATCGACGGTGTTGGCGTGGCAGGTGCTGCATTTGTCTTGGGCCGGGTGCTTGTCGCTGATCGGCGGCGCGCCGTGGCAGCCGGCGCAGTCCACCGAGGGCCCTAGTTTGACGTCGACCTTGCCGTTGATGTGGTTCTCAGGCTTGGCAATTCGACCACCGGGACCAGCCGTATCTGCATGACATCCTGCGCATTCCGTCGCCTTTGGGTGCGGGGCGGGCGGCGGCGCACCATGGCAGGAGCCACAGGTCCGCTGCGTGCCGTCGACCTTATTCCATTGCGGCTGCGTATGTGCGCCTGGCGCCTTGAGTTTTGCACCGTGGCAATAGGTATTGCTGCACGTGGGCGCTTTTTCGTCGTAATCGTAGGTCGGCGTCGCTCCAGCGGCCAGGGCCATGCCGCCGAACACCAACTTGGCTCGGCCATTGGGATTATCCATGTGGCCGGGGTCAAAAGGCGTCGACGGCACGACGTGGCAGGTTTCACAGCCATAAGCCAAGTGATCGGGGCTGGCCATGACGTGAACGCGGTGGGCACCGACGCCAGGGTCCGACGGATCCGTGTTGCCTTTCACACCGTTAGGCGGTGCCGGCGAGTCGGAACTGCCATGGCATGCGTGACATTCCGCAGGCGCTGCGTCTTTTTCCACAACCGCATCGGCGGCCACGGGCGTCACGGCCGTGCGGGCTGTGTCGCATCCAGCAGCCGTCAGAACGGCCAAACCAGCGATAGAACTGAGTAAGAATCGAAACTTGCCCATGAGAGCCTCTCAGGCTGCCGCATTGCCACCGGAGGGTGCGCGGCCAATCCCACACCGTCAATCAGCAAACATCGTGCCAAATGGGCCGTGGACGCAATGGGGGGGCCTAGGCGCAAGGGTCCGATAATTGCAATTAACGCCTTGATTATACTAGAGAAAAACGAACATTGTTTGCCGTTTTCACAGCGCAATGGCACGGAAGTTGCTACCCAACAGGACGCGGTGCCCCAACGCATCGCAGCCCATGGCTTGGAGTTCCGACATGAAAACCAAAAGAAATGATGACCACAGCGGCCCTTCAGCCGCAGCGACCGCGGGCCCTGGTTCGACCGCAGCGTCCAAAGTCACCGCAGAGTCCCCAACGGGTGATCGACACCTCCCGTGGCACCGGCTCAGCTATACTACGCAAATGATTGGACTTTTACTAATCCTCGGCGTCGCTTCCGCCGTACAGACGGGCCTGGATTTGGCGGTGCGCAGCGACCACGCGCTCGCTTTCCGAGCAACGATCGGCTCCGGGGTCGTGATCGCGGTGGGCCTAGCGCTGCAGTGGCGGGGCCGGACGGTGTACCACTACCTGAGCACGGTGCAGGCCTCGGTGGTCTTGCTCGGCACGGTGCTCCTGGGCACAGTGATGGGCACGATGGTGCTGCAAGGCCTATCAAATAAAGAGTTTTCGGAACATTACGGCGCGGCAGCCCCTGTCCTCAACGCCCTGTTCCTCGACGACGTGTTCCACAGCCTGGCCTTCATGACCCTGCTTTTCCTCTGTGCAGCGGCCTCGGCCGTGAGCGTCATTCGCCGCTGGCACACGCTGATGCGTTGGAAAAATGTAGGGTTACTGGCAACCCACGTGTCGATCCTGGTGGTGCTCGGCGGCGGCCTCATTGGTTACCTGAGCGCCAAGAAGGGCATGGTTCACCTGCAAGTAGGTGAGAGTAAAGAAGAATTCCTCGCCAAGACCCCCAGAAGTGGCAGCGAGAAGGCCGAGCCCATGGGCTTTGCCCTGCGCCTGGACCGCTTTGAGCTCGACAAATACCAGCAGGAATTCAACGTCTACACCTATTCCAAGGATGAGAACGGCAAGTACAAGGTCCTGGCCTCCGATCACGCAGCCTTAGGGGCCCGCGTTGGTGCGCCGGCACCGGGGACGGACACGGAGTTGCGGATCACGCGCATCCTCAACAACGCCACGCCGACCGCTCAAGCGGGTGGCACCCACGTGCTGACCTTTAGCGGGGGCAGCAAAACCGTTGTGCTCGGCCAGAATTACACGATGCCAAATGGCCTGCAGGTCGCGGTCGATGGCTACTTCCCGGACTTCACCTTTGACATGGCCTCGCACAAAGCGACGTCGCGGTCCAACGTGCCGCGCAATCCGACCTTGGCTGTGCGCACGGCGCTCCCGGGCGCTGATCTCAAGGATGCCCATCCGCAATACCTGTTTGCGCGCGAGGATATGCGCGACATGATGGCCGGCAATGGCCACCCGGATGAAACCGGCCTGACCTACAGCTTGCAGGCCTCCGCGGATGGCAAGTTGGCCTCGGCCTGGACCGAAGGGATGGTCGGACAAAGCAATCCTGCCATTGAGGTGGAAGTGCGCCGCGCGGGCCATGCCGCCCAGAAGCTCGTGCTCGTCGCTGCCGATGAAGAGCCAATCGACCTTGGCTCAGGCCGCATGCTGGTCTACGGCGAAAAACCCAATATGGTCAAGAACTACCAGAGCACCATTTCGGTCATGCGCAATGGCCGCGCCTTGCTGACGCGGGTGATCAAGGTCAACGATCCTCTGGTATTTGAAGGGATTTCCGTCTACCAAGCCAATTACGACCCCAAGAACCCCAACTACAGTGGTTTGGAAATCGTCCGCGACCCGGGATTGCCCTTGGTCAACGCCGGCTTCTGGATCCTCATGCTCGGCACTTTGCACGCCGTGGCCCTGCGCAATCGCCGGATGCCATGGAAACGTCCGCAGTTACCGAGCAGCGTCGCTACCGCCGGTGGCGTCGGAGGTGTGGCATGAATGAGCTTTTTGAAATCCTCTTGCGGCAAAACGCCTGGTTTCTCGGGGCGTTGACGCTATTTGGCGTCGCCACTGTTCTCTATGCCACCGTGCTGTGGCGCAACCACGCGGATCGACTGCACTCTGCGGCATCGTGGGTCTTCGGTGCAGCCGCCCTGCTGTCTCTGGGCTTCATCGCCAGCCGCTGGCTTGAGGCTGGCCGTCCTCCGTTCAAGTCTCTGTACGAATCGCTTATGCTATTCACAGCTTGCATGTCGATTCTATACGTCTCGGTCGAACGCTGGTACCGCATCGCTTGGCTCGGCTGCGCCACTTCGGCCATGGGCGTCGGTGTCCTGGGCTATGCGGTTTCCAAAGCAGATGCCGAGATCATCAATCTTCCTGCAGCACTACAGAGCGGCTGGTTTGTGCCCCACGTGGTGGTCTACTTCTTTGGCTACTCCGCGGTCTTTCTCGCCTTCGTCGCGGCGGCGCTGCACCTGATCAAACCTCAGCAAGTCGTGACCTTACGCACCAGCGACGGCCAGACCCAGCAGATGACTTTTGCCGGCTTCATGCACAAGACGATTCTGTTGGCCTTTGTGCTGCTGACCGCCGGCTTGATCATCGGCGCGATCTGGGCCAAGACGGCCTGGGGCGATTACTGGGTTTGGGATCCCAAGGAAAATTGGGCGCTTATTAGCTGGCTGGTCTTTGCCATTTATCTGCACCTGCGCCTGACCAAGGCCTTCTCAGAACGGGCGGCTGCGATCCTGACGGTGATCGGCTTTGCGACGATTTCCTTTACGTACCTAGGCATGCACTTATTGCCAACGGCCGAACAGAGCGAACACGTCTACCAGGGCAACTAGCCTCCGCCCTTGCCCGTGCAACTTGGGGAGGTGACAGGCGCGCGCAGTTGGACTACGTTTCTGCGCATGAGTACAGACGCCCTCCGCTACCATTCCCAAGGCCGACCCGGTAAAATCGAGGTCATTGCTACCAAACCCTGCTTGACTCAACGCGATTTGTCGCTGGCGTATAGCCCTGGCGTCGCTGAGCCGTGCATGGAGATTTTCCGCAATCCGGACAGCGTGTTTGAGTACACCGCCAAGGGCAACCTGGTCGCGGTGGTCTCCAACGGCACGGCGGTCCTGGGCCTGGGCAACATTGGTGCCTTGGCCGGCAAGCCGGTGATGGAAGGAAAGGGCGTTCTTTTCAAGAAGTTTGCGGACATCGACGTCTTTGACATCGAGATCAACGAAAAAGATCCCGCTAAACTCATCGATATTATTGCGTCTTTAGAGCCCACCTTCGGCGGCATCAACCTCGAGGACATCAAGGCTCCCGAGTGCTTCCAGATCGAAGCGGAACTCAAAGAACGGATGCAAATCCCGGTGTTCCATGACGATCAACATGGCACGGCGATCATCACGGCCGCCGGTTTGCTCAATGCCGCCAAGGTGCAGGGCAAGGAGTTGGCGGACCTAAAAGTCGTCTGCTCAGGTGCCGGGGCAAGCGCCATTTCTTGCATGAATTTATGGCAGAAGCTCGGCGTGCGTCTGGAGAACATCCTGATGTGCGATTCGGCCGGCGTGCTGCACGAAGGTCGACGCGGCCACGTGGATGCCAGCAAAGAAGCGTACTTGCGCGATACCCCGGCGCGGACGCTAACCGAGGCCTTGGTCGGAGCCGACGTGCTGATCGGCCTGTCCAAGGGCGGCACGGTCAATGCGGCGATGATCGCGCAGATGGCCCCCAAACCTATCATCTTTCCCTTGGCCAATCCCGATCCCGAGATTCCGTACCCAGAGGCCAAAGCGGCCCGTCCGGACGCGATCGTCGGCACAGGCCGGAGCGATTACCCCAACCAAGTCAACAACGTGCTGGGGTTCCCATTCATCTTCCGCGGCGCCCTCGATGTCGGTGCGCGCCGGGTGAATGACGAGATGAAACTCGCCGCCGCCCAGGCAATTGCCCAGTTGGCACGCGAAGATGTGCCTGATCGCGTCCGCGCGGCTTACGGCGATGAAGTGCTGCGCTTTGGCCCCGACTACATCCTGCCCAAGCCCTTGGATGAGCGGGTGTTGCTGTGGGTGGCCCCGGCCGTCGCCAAGGCGGCGATTGACACGGGCGTCGCGAGAAAGCAAATCGATCTAGATACTTATCGCGACAGCCTGGAGAGGCGCCTGGGCCCCGCGCGCTCGCTAGTGCGCCAGATTATCGGCCGCGTCAAGCACGATCCAAAGCGCATCATCTTCCCAGAAGCCAATGATGAGCGGGTGTTGCGCGTCATGACCCGCTTGGTCGAGGACGGCATCGCCAAGCCCGTGCTTATTGGTGATGAAGCAACCCTGCGTGAGCGTGCAGAATCGCTAGGGATTCACCTAGGCGGTGTGCAGTTCCTCGCCCCGACCAAGGAACTTATCGCCCAGCACGTGGCCACCCTGCTCGAACTGCGCGGCCGACGCGGCTTGACCGCCCAGGCGGCCCTGGCGCAAGTGAGCCAAGACCCGACAACGCTTGGACTTTTGCTCGTCCGCGCTGGTCTTGCCGATGGCTTGGTGGCTGGCTTGCACCACGGCTATCCGGAGACGATTCGCTTGGCATTGCAGTTGGTTGGCTTGGAAGCCGGCAATCGCGTCGCCACCGGCGTGCACATGATGATCACCGGCAAGGGTCCTCTGTTCTTTGCGGACACCACGGTGAACATCCAACCCAACGCCGAGGAATTGGCCGACATCGCTATCGCAACTGCGCGTTTTGCCTCAGAAATGGGCGTCACTCCAAGCGTCGCGATGCTGTCGTACGCCAACTTTGGCGCGTCGCAGCACCCCGAAGCGCAGAAGGTCGCCGCCGCTGTTCGTTTGGTCCGCGAGCGCGAGCCAACCCTTCAAATTGAAGGCGAAATGCAGGCCCAAGTGGCCCTCGATGCCGCTGTGCGCAAGGCTTCATGGCCGCACGCCCAGCTCAACGATGACGCAAACGTCTTTGTATTCCCGAACTTAGGCGCTTCGAACATCGCTTACCAGATGCTGTCTCGCCTCGGCGGAGTCGACGAAATCGGGCCTGTTCTTCTAGGCTTACGTCGCCCAGTGACGGTTATTCCGCCCGCGTGCACGGTCGAAGGCCTGGTGCAACTGACAGCCATTACGGCGCTGCACGCCCATGGCGCTGCTAAGTAGCCGGTCTAACAAGGAAAGCTGCTGTCTCGAACCACCCCGTGGCTACAGGTCCAGGCCACCGCTGGCACAAGCGCGCAGGGCAGACCGGCGCTCATTGCCGGTGACGTGGCTCAGGACGGAGCGCGCGCCGCCAAGATCGCCTAACTTACAATAAGCCATTAACATCACAGCATAAATCCGCACATCCTTGCTGACCGTGAGGGCGCGACTACCCAAACGCAAGGCGTTTCGCTGGTCGGTCGCAAGTGCCGCATGGGCGGCTTGGAGGTCGGCTGCGGCGGCTTCAGGCAGGGACGCAACCGGGTGTTCGGCGCGTCGTGCCGCGTCATGCTGGGCTGGTGGGTCATGCTGGGCTGGCGCTGCCTCATGCTGAGCGGCTGCCCCAACGACTGCCGGTGGTGACGCAGCAACATCCACTGTCCCTACAGCTGGTTGCGTCACAGGTGAGGCTGCCAGGGCCGGCGCAACGGCCACAACTGCTGCCTTGACCTCCACAGCCGCGGGTCCCTGAGCCGCAGTAACGGCAGCGGTTGGCACGGCGGGAGGCACAGGCGGCGGCCCCGAGGCTGGACGCAAAGCCAGCCAGGCACCGACGGCAGCCACACCGATCAGCCCCGCCCAAAGGACTGCGTGAACACGGGAATTCGACGGTCGTGCTGGTGTCGAGGCGACGCCTTGGGCTACCCCGTCGGCAGGCCCGGGGCGCGCCGCGGATAATGCAGCGGCGGGTGAGTCCACTTCAACATCTTTGATTTCAAGCGATTTTCCAGCCAAGGCAACCGATGCGGATGGCTCTGGGGCCATTGCAGGCAAGGGCGAGACAGGCAGTGATGATGTAGACCCTGCCCAAGTCTCTGCATGTTGAGCAACCGGTCCGCGCGGGCCATCGGCCACCACGACCAGGGCGCTCGGCGTTGGTGCCGTCACCACTGGGGCCGCAAACCAAGTTTCCGCATGCATTTCAGGCGTTTGAGCCACATCTGCGGTCGCCACGGCGGGCAGGTCTGCTACTGCGGTGTCGAGCAGGACGTCCCGCGCTGTCTCGGCGGCTTGATTGACCGTGGGCCCCACCTGCAGGACGGATGAATGGGTCTTGCCCGAGCGAGAAGCCAATACCTGCATGGGCTTGCCAGTCAGTGCGGTCACAAAGGTGGCCACGTCGGCAAAGCGTTCGTTTTGGTCCTTGCGCAGCGCCTTCTCCAGGGCCGCGACAGATTCCGCCGACAAAGTAGGGAGTTTGGGCGCAAGTGGCGGCGTCGGCTCGTACACGACCTTGAACATGACGCCCAGCGGCGTGTCGGCCGTAAAGGGCGGCGTGCCCGTCAGCATTTCGTAAACGATGGTTGCTAGGGCAAATTCATCCGTTCTTCCATCTACTTCCGAATTACGACCCGCGGCCTGCTCAGGGGCCATGTACTGCGGCGTGCCCAGCACGGTGGCTTCTTGGGTCTGTAACGTCTGTGAAGTCCGCAACTTAGAGATGCCAAAATCGAGAATCTTGACCCGCTCGCCAATTTCACCTGCCGAATCCGTCGGCACCAAGAAGATGTTTTCTGGTTTCAGATCGCGGTGAACCACGTCACAGGCGTGCGCAGCCTGCAGCGCTGCAGCCATCTGCCGCACCAGGTCAAAGGTCGTGGCCACCGGCAAGGGCCCGCGCACAAGGCGGTCGCGCAAGGTCTCGCCTTGAAGGAACTCCAGGACAATAAAGGGTTCTCCGGTCGGCAGGCGGTCAAAATCCAGGACGTCGACGATGTTGGGATGGCCGATGCGCGCCGCGATCTCAGCCTCGCGGGCAAAGCGATGATAGGCCTCACCCTGGGCCGCCGTGTTGTGCAGCACCTTGATCGCAACTTGCCTGTTTTTTAAGCGTAAATGCTGGGCTAACCACACAGCGCCCATGCCGCCTTGGCCCAAAAGGCGTTGCACTTCATAGGACCCAGCAATCAATTGACCCGGCGCCAGATTGGCAACGCCTTGCTGTCCCGCGGCGACGGATTTAGGCTGTTGTTCCATAGGCAGGTCGACCATCAGGCGACAAAGGTGAATGCAGTGAATAGCTATCTGACAATCAAGCAGTTATCGCGAGTAGGCACTCTCTTGCTGCTGCTGGCCCTGACGAGCCTGCCGCTGCCGACGATCGCCAAGCCCAAGGCCGTGGCGCCGGTGCAATTCGCGGAACCCCCGCCGCCGTCTGCGGACATTGGCGCCGTGCGCGACAAGCTCAAGGTACTGCACGACGGCAAAAATCACTACCTGGTGCTCGTGCCGTTCGGGGACATTTCGACCCACCTGTACTACGGTGATGGCAAAGCGTTTTATGCGCAACGGGTCTTTGGCGGTGGCAGCCAAGGCGACACGGCCTTTGACCGCGTATTCTGGGACCCGCGCGCCAAAGCCCGCTGGCAGGCCGGCATCGGCTTTCGCGACGGCAAGTACACAGTTCAATGCGAAGACCGCCAGACCGTGCTGACGCCGATGCCCGCCACGGAAGCCGAGAAAATTCTTAGTCAGGCCAAGTTCTTTGACCACCTCTGGTCCCGTCGCGCCTACGCCTTGGCCCGCGACCAAACTGGAACGTACTATTATGTGGACACGGGCAATCGCCCTGATATGGAAAAACAATTTCGCTTGTATGCTGGGCCGCGCGGCAGTCTGCAGCCGCTGGCGATGGTCAACGTTGTCAGTGATTCGGCGGGGGATGTGTTCTCGACCAAGTCGGGAAACTTAAGGCTGATTCTCGACCAGAAGGTGTCGGTTTGGCACGCCGGTACCAAGGATTTGCCCCTGACGCTGCTGCCGGTGGAAGACAATGCGCGGATGATCTACGCAGAACTCGGCGTGTACCTGGGCAAGCGGCTGGGAACTCCCTGTGATGACTTGTAATTTCAGGACCAGCTTTTGACGCTCGGCCCGGACTTCGGCTGGCACGCCCATCAAGCCTACGACGAATTGCCAAACAAAATCAGGATGTTGCCGTTGTAGCCTCAGTCCTAGGAGCGACGAGCTCAGCAGTCTGCCCAAGGCATCGCGGCAATACGGACCGATTGGTCAACGTTACCGCGCCTTAGCGGGCTTGCGATCGTCCGGTGCAAGAAACTCCTTGACCTCGCAAATAAAGACGCGCTCACTGTTGGCTGCGACCCGGATCGAGTTCCGCGTTTCGACACCTGCAGTCTCCGCCCAGGTGCCGTTGCTATCTCGCCTGACACGCCCTGCACGCTTGTCCCGCCACCAACGTCGCCACGCCAAACAGGCGCGTTAGGTTCCGATCTTCCTGCAGCTAGACGCCTGGCCATCGTGACATGGGCTTGCTGGGCCGAGGCGCTGATCAGATCAGTGCGAAAGGACCAAAATCTTGAAGTACAGTCCCCGGATTCTTGTTGTGCTGGGCGGAGCTATCATCGCGAGCCTGCTGCTGACGGCGGCATCCTACGCGGCGTTGCGCCAATTCGAGGCAGCTGCAGAAACGCGGCAAGCGATGCGGGCCATCGTCAACGACGCCGTGGTGTTCCTGTCCGAACTCAAGGACGCCGAGACCGGACAGCGTGGCTTTCTGATCACCGGCAATGAAGCGTTTCTGCAACCGTATTCTGCTGTTCGCGGTACGATTCCCGAACACCTCCAGGCGCTGCGGCTCCTGGCAGCGAACAGTGCCGACGTCGGTCGTCTGGACACCGTCGCGCCTCTGGTCGACGCTAAACTCATGGAAATGTCAGAACTTATCAAAATGCGACGCAACAATGACCAGCCGGGCGTACTCGCAGCCATCAGCGGCGGGCGCGGCAAACAGTTGATGGACTCAATTCGCGTGGAGATGGCCGCCTTTGGCCAGACCCAGGAACGGGCACTGCAGCAGCACGAAGCGGTGTTCCAGTCGGCCATGGTGCGCCTGTTCGTCCTGATCGGGCTGGTTAGCCTGATCATGGTGGTGCTGGCCTTGGCGTTCGCGTGGCTCATGCATCGCGATCGTCAGCACCGGCTGGACGGCCTAGCGCATCGTGAAACCGAGCGTCTGCTCGCTATCCAGAAAGAGACCAGCGCGCTTCTGCACGAGGCCAACGCCACACTGCAGGTCAGCCAAGAAAAGCTCGCAGTTACGCTGTTTTCCATTGGCGACGCGGTGATGACCACCGATGCCGATGCGCGCGTGACGTTGCTCAATCCGCTGGCTGAAGCGCTGACCGGATGGACGCAGGCCGCCGCGATGGGCCATCCGGTCGACGAGGTCTTCCGCATCATCAACAAGGAGACGCGAAAGCCATCGCTAATCCCGGTCATCGACGCATTGGCGCACGGAACCATCCAGGGGCTGGCCAACCACACGGTGCTGATCGCCGTGGACGGCGGCGAGCGAGACATTGCCGACAGTTGCGCGCCCATACGCGACCACGACGGCCAAGTAGTCGGTGCTGTGCTTGTTTTTCGCGACGTGACGGAGGAATACGCCGTGCAGCAGGCCCTGCGCGACGGTGCGGCGGTGGTGCAGGCGATCTTCAATACCGTCGCCGATGGCCTGATTACCATCGATGAGCAGGGCAAGATAGAGGCGGTCAATCGGGCGGCTGAGCGGCTGTTTGGCTACTCGAGCGAAGAACTCGTCGGCCAGAACCTCAGGATGCTGATGCCGCCGGCCTATGGTGATGCGCACGACAAGTACCTGCAGCATTTCATGACCACAGGCGAAAGACGTATCAGCGACCCTGGCCGCGAATTCGCTGGGCAGCACAGGAACGGTACAAGTTTTCCCATTGATCTCATGGTTAACGAGATGTGGCTCGCAGACACGCGGCATTTCGTCGGCGTCATACGCGACATCTCGGCCCACAAGCTGCAGGAAGAAACGCTTTTGCAGGCTGGCGCGTTGCAAAGCGCGATCTTCAACAGTGCCAACTTCTCGAGCATCGCCACAGATGCGCATGGCGTCATCCAAATCTTCAACGTCGGGGCGGAGCACATGCTGGGCTACGCGGCGGCCGATGTGATGAACAAGATCACGCCCGCGGCCATCTCGGACCCTCAGGAACTTGTCGCCCGCGCCGAGGCATTGAGCGTTGAGCTAGGCACACCGATCACGCCGGGCTTTGACGCGCTGGTCTTCAAGGCATCGCGGGGCATCGAGGACATTTACGAACTGACCTATATCCGCAAGGACGGCAGCCGGTTTCCCGCGGTCGTCTCGGTCACGGCGCTGCGTGACGCCCAGAGCGCCATCATCGGCTACCTGCTGATTGGCACCGACAACACGGCGCGCAAGCAGATTGAGGCCGAGCGCCTGAGCCTGGATGAACGCCTGCGCGACTCGCTGCTGGCGCTGCAGGAGAAGCATGTGGAGCTAGGGCGTTCCAAGGCGGCGGCCGACAAAGCCAACCTAGCGAAGTCGGATTTTCTCTCAAGCATGAGCCATGAGTTGCGCAGCCCATTGAATGCGATCCTCGGCTTTGCGCAGTTCATGGAATCGGACACCCCGCCGCCGACCGAATCCGCCAAGGCGAGCATCGACCAGATTCTCCACGCCGGTTGGTACTTGCTCAAGCTAATCAATGAAATCCTAGACCTCGCCGTGATTGAATCGGGCAAGATCTCGCTATCGACAGAGCCGGTGGACCTTGCACCAGTCTTGAATGAATGCCAGACCATGATTGAACCGCAAGCCCAGCGGCGCGGGATCAAGATGGTGTTTCCGCAGGCCGCGGCGTCGATGTTTGTCACAGTCGACCGGACTCGGCTTAAGCAGGTCATCATCAATCTCTTGTCCAATGCGATCAAGTACAACCAACTAGATGGCAGGGTCGAGGTCACCTGCGAGATGACCGGCAATGGCGCAATTCGCATCAGCGTCGCCGACACGGGGGTGGGATTGTCGGAGGAGAAAGTCGGACAGTTGTTCGAGGCCTTCAATCGCCTTGGCCAGGAACACGGCCCGGAGGAGGGCACCGGCATCGGCCTGATGGTGTCCAAGCAACTGGTGGAGTTGATGGGTGGCACCATTGGCGCCCGGAGCGTGGTTGGATCCGGCAGCGTCTTTTGGATCGAGTTCCAGGCGTCCGCGGATCAGGGTTTGGCGGGGCGAGAAATCGCCCCAACGATGATCACGCCATTGCCACAGGTCGGTGGCCTGCAGATGCACACCTTGCTCTATATCGAAGATAACCCGGCGAACCTGACCCTGGTCGAGCGGCTCATTGCGCGCCGTCCCGACCTAAGGCTGCTAACCGCGACGGAGGCCATCCGCGGCATCGAGCTTGCGCGCACCCAGATGCCCGACGTGATTCTGATGGACATCAACCTTCCGGGCATGAGCGGCGTGCAGGCGCTTGGGGTTCTCCTCAAAGATCCCCTGACCCAGCACATCCCGGTCATCGCCTTGAGCGCCAATGCACGCGCCAACGACGTGCAAAAGGGCCTGGAGGCAGGCTTTTTCCGCTATTTGACCAAACCCATCCACGTAGCCGGCTTCATGTCCACGCTGACCGAAGCGCTGGAATTCGCTGAGCTAGGCCGGCCCCTTCCCCCGCAGCCCATCCATGACGCGCCAAAGACAGCCGCTAGGGAGGATTCATGATTACGTCCAGCCAGATCCACGCTGCGAGCATTCTCGTCGTCGACGACATGGAGCCCAACATCGCCCTGCTCAAAGGGATCCTGCACCGCGACGGCTACACCAACCACAGCCACACCCAGGATCCCCGCCAGGTCTGCGCCTTGCACAAGGAAAACCACTACGATCTCATATTACTAGACTTGCACATGCCGGGGATGGACGGCTTTGAAGTCATGGCGGGACTGCAGGCGCTGGAGGTGGATTCCTACCTGCCGGTGCTGGTGATCACCGCCCAACCCGGCCATGTGCTACGGGCGTTGAAGTGCGGCGCGCGGGATTTCATCAGCAAACCGTTTGACTTGGCCGAAGTGCTGATGCGGGTCCGCAACTTTCTGGAAGTGCGCTTGCTGCATAAGGAACTGAGCAACCACATCAAGAAGGTCGAGTTACGCAATCGCTTTATCTGCGAGACCTTTGGCCGCTATCTCTCTGAAGAGATTATGGAACGCCTACTGGAAGCGCCAGAGGCGGTCAAGCTGGGCGCGCACACCCACATCGTCACGTTGATTATGGCGGATTTGCGCGGCTTTACGTCCCTATCGGAGAACCTGCCTCCCGCCAAGGTCGGTCAAATCGTCAACAACTTCCTCGACAAAATGGTTGAGATTATGCTTAGTTATGGCGGAACGATCGACGGATTCACTGGTGACGGGCTCCTTGGGCTCTTTGGTGCGCCGACCCAGCGACCGGACGATGCCGAGCGCGCCGTCTCCTGTGCCCTAGCGATGCAGTTGGCCATGGAAAAAGTGAACAAAATCAATGTAGAAATGGGGCTGCCGGTTGTCGAGATGGGCATCGGCCTGCATACCGGCGAGGTGGTCATTGGCAACATTGGCTCGGCACAGAGGGCCAAGTACGGGGCGCTGGGCAGTGCTGTGAACCTGACGGCGCGGATCGAATCCTATACCACAGGCGGCCAAGTCATGATTTCACAATCGACTTTTGACGCCATTGCTGACCTTGCGATCAGCGAACCGCCCATTGTGGTCGAGCCCAAGGGCATCAGCGTGCCCATCACCCTGCACCTAGTGATCGGGCTCCGTGGGCGCCCGGAACTCGGGCTGCCGATTCATGTTAGCCCGCAATCACCGCCTGTTGCGGCCCTACAGGTGCAGTTCACGGAAGTCCCGGACAAGGACGCTCCAGGCAGCACGCCTGCAGGCTCGTCCCGGGCTACCAGGGGCCAAGTCCTACACCTTTGTCCAACAAGTGCGGACATTTCGGCCGTGGGCAGTGTGCCGAGGTTCACCAATATCAAGATGCAGTTTGCCCGCGATGGTGCTGGGCTGGCAGGTGATCTCTACGGAAAGGTCTGTGAAAGCGATGAAACTAAAGATTCTTTTACCGTACGCTTCACATCAGCGCCGGAGCAAGTGCAACGGGTGCTCGGTCAGGTTGAGGCAGCGGCAGCGAGCTAGACGGGGTCGTGGACTGTCACCGGAGAAACTTGAGAGCGCTCGCGCCCCTCACCGCTAGGGCTGGCCCATGATCTTGACGGGCACGGCCGAGTCGTCGGTGCTTCCGTCGGCCAACTGGCCGATGTTGTTCATTCCTCAGCAGTAGACGGTGTCGCTGGTGGTGACGCCGCAACTGAACGTCAACCCAAGGGAAATGCAGGCAAACTGTAGACCAACGACGACGGCGATTCCCAGGGTAATGCGGGTTAGCACGCCCAGCAAGCGGGTCAGCGGGGTCACAATCCGTTGCAATGACTTCAGATCCAGGGCGCCTGTGTCGGGATCCACGGGCAGCACCTTGAGGGTAGCGCCGGCCGCATCGACCGACGCTGTGAACAATCCACCCTGAACCCCCAACGCGGCGAGCGCCTGTCTCCCTTCTTGCAGCAAGATGAAGCCATGGCCAAGGTGGTCACGTCGCAGATTCTGTTCAATTCAGCAGTGTTGCACGCCCAGACGGCTGAGATGGCGCGAACAGCTCAGGCCGGCAAGGCCGCCCCCTAAGATGGCGACGCGGTGCTGACGCGTTGGGGGCGCTGCTGAAGACCGAACTGCCGGCCGTTGTCATAAGTATTTATCGCAGTTCCAAGGAGTTACTAAACAACGTCGGTGTCCGACCAAGCCAACCACCACTGACGCGGGTTCCCCAGGTCGCCCCAAGGCACCTTTGCATCAAGCGCCCGTACAGACAGCATAATCTTCTGGGGATGGAGTCGTTCAGGCACCGGCACATAGGCACGCCGCAGCAGCACCGACCGCAGTGACCCCCAGCCGGGCAGCAAGGCGCTCGCCAGCACACAACCCGCCGACGCGGCCATTTGTTCTGCACTTTTGAGTAGTTGCGTCGCCGCAGCCATCCCGGAGGCCGTACACTGCAGATCGACGATAAAAAATCCTGGAACCTTAGCCACTTGCAATGCCCGCACCGCAATCCACGCCGCGGGTACACCAGCCACACTCGCCACAGCTAGGCGATAGTCAGCATCGGGGCGGCCCTGATAGCGCCACAGGGTCCATGCTGCATCGCGAACTGCTGTGATTCCTTTTCCTTTTTCACGATTTTGCCAAATCAAATCGATGCGCGGGTCGCCCGGCGCCACAGCCGAAATCTCCACACCTAGCCGCAACGGCCAGTTCGTCCCAAGGGAGCGCAGTCCAAGATGGCGCGGCAGCAGTGGTTTGGCGCACCAAGGGAACGGCCGCACCGGCGTGCGCTGCAGCGGACCCACGTGCAGGCTCGCCGACTGGGCATTTGAGAAACCACCAACCAGATCAAATCCTTGCTCATCCATGTACTGGTACAAAGCCTGCCCTGCGCGCACGAACAGCCCTTGGCCGCGCCAACTCGGGTCGGTCATGGCACCCACCGACCAGCCGGCCAGCAACTGCTGATCCCCAGCCAGCAGGCGCACCGGCATAGCCCCAGCGTGAGCAATCACCTGATTATCATCGCGAATTACCACACGCGGAGCGGCACACATAGGCGCCGGCCGAAACAGCCACTCCGGCGTCTGCCCCCCTTTGGCGCGGCCAAATACCCGTAACCACAGCTGTTCAACCTGCTCGCGGTCGCGTTCGGGCTGGTAGGGGTCGATTTGCAGAGCGCTGGCAGGTGGTTTTGGCACCTGGGCAGGCTACCGGTCAGCATCGTCGTGGTCAACGCGCCAACGGGCCAAGGGTCAATCCACGGCACCGCACCTTGCCCACCGTGCTGCGCATCCTACCGTGGTCTTCCCCGCCGGCGCGCACTGCACCGCACCTCCCCGACACAATCCTACCCTCCCCAAGGAGCTATCCGCCATGGACATCATTGAACTACTCAACTGGCGCTACGCCACCAAGAAAATGGACCCGACCCGCGCTGTTGCTGAGGCGACGGTCGCGCGCATCGTGGAGGCCATTCGCCTCGCCCCCACGTCAAGCGGCCTACAACCCTATGAATTGCTAGTCGTCACCAATCCCGCCTTGCGCGACCAGCTCAAAGGTGCGGCCTGGGGCCAGAGCCAAGTCACCGATTGCTCACACCTTCTGGTCTTCGCCGCCTGGGATGACTACACCCCAGAGCGGATCAACCAGGTCTTCGACCTGACCGTGGCCGAGCGCGGCGGCAGCAACGAAGGCTGGGAAACCTATCGAAATCGCCTGCTTGCCACCTATCCTGCCCGCGGTGCCGACGTCAACTTCGTGCATACCGCCAAGCAGACCTACATCGCACTGGGCGTCGCGCTGGTGGCGGCGGCGGCTGAGGGCGTCGATAGCACGCCGATGGAAGGCTTCGATCCCGATAAAATCGATGCAATTCTTGGCCTTCGCCAACGAGGTCTACGCAGCGTGACGTTGCTGCCCCTGGGCTACCGCGACGCAGCGGGCGACTGGCTCGTGGCGCAAAAGAAGGTGCGCCAGCCTACTGCACGGTTCGTCACGGAACTGGCGTAGTTTCAGATCGACAAGAAGGCTTGGGCGCCCCGATGCTTTCTTCTTGAAATGACCGCTAATTACGCTCTTCGCGGCGATTCTCCCGCATCAGCGCCAGTAGCGCGCAGGCCAGCAGGTAGCGGCGGTCGACATGTTGGCCCTGCGCCGCGATGGTCAATTGGTACTCTTTGACAAAAAAGCGAAACACTTGGTCAATTCGCGCCACTTCCACGCCACCGACCACCACAGCCCAGTGCCCCGGCAGAATCGGCAGCAGACGCCGCAGCAGCGAATGGCCCGTTTCTTCCATTGTGCCAATGGGTTGCTCGGCCTGATCGAGCAGGTCCCAAGTGTCGCGGATGATCGACTTGAGTCCGCGCGAGCGCAGCGTCCCGAGCCAAGCGTCGCTGAGCGGATCGCGCACGTCGTAGGCAAAGTTAATCGCAATCATTTGGCGCGCTTGGATGGTTGCCAGAGGGGAGGCCATGGCTTCGTCGGCAAAGACCTTGAACTGCTCGCGCAGCTTGAGCAATGGATGGCGCACAAAGGCGACCAAGTTGCCGGCGGAATCGTTCACGCGGAAGGTCCGATCTAGAAAAGAGAAAAACGGCCGGCGAATGGTAAGCACGCCGTCGAACAGGGCTGAGTTCATGAGGCCTCCAGGGTGCATGGCGCGCACGAACAGCCGCCGGGCCGTCGCTGCGCCTGATTGGGGATCGACAGGCCATCGAGTCATTGCGAGGACTGGCCGCGGGTCGAACCGATGGCGATGATGCGCTTGTATTCGCCGCAACGGTAGGGCGTGATCATGGCGGCGCTCGAGCGGGCCACGGGACCGCCAGCTCTGCGACGAGATGCGCTTCCACTTTGATTTCAAATGGCATGGCTAGCCCAGAGGATGCAGGACCGCAGCGTGGACGGCTCGCAGGGGCAGGCCCAGTGCATGGGCAGGTATGCGCGGCAGAGGATCAGAGCGAGGGTTCGCGGACAAAGGGTGGCAGTGGTTGTCGCCGGCATGTACTTGAATGCTTAGACAAGATAGGGAGAACACGATGCGGCTCATTTTCCTGCGCCATGGTGCCAGGGTCCACGACGGACGCGACGGCGCGCTGACCGATCACGGGTGTCGCCAAGCAACGCTGGCTGGCATCTGGCTGCGCGATCAGGGCTATCGGCCCACACACCTGCAGACCACCGAGACGCAGCGGGCCATTGGCACCGGCGCGCTGGCCGTGGCGCAGGCCGCGCCGTCAGGCTGCGCGGTGCTACCGCCGCGCAGTGGCATGGCCAATAATCCCGTGCGCTGGGACCGGCTTGCGGCGGAGTTGACTACCCGCCTGGGGGCCGATGCGACGGTACTGCTCGTTGGCCACCAGCCAACGCAGGATTTCATCGAGCGAACATGGGCGCGGGACCAGCGCGTACCAGCGCAGAATCATTGCGCAGTGTTTGTGATCGACGGCGAGCCCGAGACCGGCTGGCAATGCGTGGACGTGTTTGCGGGCGTAGCTCCGGAGGAGCAGGGCGAGGGTTGAACCGAGTTTGGGCCGGTGTTGCCCTGCAACATAGCCTCAATGAAGGTAAAACTCGTGGCTGAGGGCCGGTCACCGAACCTGATGGCCGAGGCTGTACTTCTGTTGAAGCGGCCCTTGAGCCGTTGACATCCGGCGCGGGTGCCCCATCCCCTAGCGAGGCCCAATACCGCAAACGCATTGAGCTTTCAAGCTCGCGCAAGTTACCCGCCAACCCACGCCGCCGGCTAACCCACGCCGCCTCAAGCGCGATGCACTGGTCACCGCATGCGTCCAGCGATCCAACCAATTAACAAACAGAATCAATGGATTGCCACTGGATCGATCTCTCCAGCCGTTTGCGCCAAGAGGGCCCATGGCCGGGCCCCAAGGTCGATAGCCGTCCATTTCTGCCCGGTCCTGACGATCAGGCGCCAGCCAACATCCGCCAACGCATGACCCATTATCTCTGTTTTCATTGCATTTTCCCGGCGACTTCCGGCCCTTCACTGTTTCTGCCATGCTGACGCCGGGGGCGCTGCCGCCCTGGAGTGCCTTGCCGATGACCGCCGCACCTCTTTTGCTGCCCGCCCTGGCCATCCTGGCGATTGCCTATCGTTATTACTCCGCTTTTCTTGCCGCTCGCGTCCTGACCCTGGACGACACGCGCATCACGCCCGCCCACACGCAGGAGGACGGTCACAACTTCCACCCCACCCATCGCTTTGTGCTTTTTGGCCATCATTTCGCGGCAATAACCGGTGCTGGCCCCTTGATTGGCCCGGTTCTGGCGACGCAGTTTGGCTTTGCCCCTGGCTTTCTCTGGATCCTCTTTGGCGTCGTCCTCGGCGGCGCTGTACACGATTTCGTCCTGCTCACCGCCTCCGTCCGCCACCAAGGCCGCTCCCTGGCTGAGATTGCACGCGCCGAAATTGGCCCTGTTTCTGGGATGGTCTCGTCCGTCGCCATCCTCTTCATCGTCGTAATTGCCCTGGCCGGCCTGGGCGTCGCCGTGGTCAACGCACTAGCGGAAAGCGCTTGGGGCGTCTTTACCATTGCAATGTCGATGCCTTTGGCCCTCGGCATGGGCCTATACCTGCATTTTTGGCGCAAAAATAGGATCTTGGAGGCCACCACCCTGGGCGTCATCGGCATGGTGGCGGCCGTGGTCTTTGGCCGCGACGTCGCCCTATCGAGCTACGGTCCCTGGTTTCACTGGACACGCAGCCAAGTCACTGCCGCCATTGCTCTTTACGGGTTTGCAGCATCTGTCTTGCCAGTCTGGCTGCTTTTGTGCCCACGCGACTACCTGAGTTCATTCATGAAACTGGGAACCATTGGTGCGCTCATCATCGGCGTGCTGGTCGTAAACCCGCCCTTGCACGCGCCCGCCTTGTCGCAGTTCGCGGCAGGCGGGGGGCCCATCGTCCCCGGCAGTCTTTTCCCCTTTCTTTTCATCACAATCGCCTGCGGAGCCATCAGCGGCTTCCATGGCCTGGTCGCTACGGGCACGACGCCCAAGATGCTCGATCGCGAAACACACGCCCGATCAATCGGTTACGGCGCCATGCTCTTGGAAGGCTTGGTTGGTCTGACCGCCCTGCTCGCAGCCGCGTCCCTGCACCCCGGCGACTACTACGCCATCAACACCACTGCGCAAAAATTCGCCGGCATGGGCATCTCTATGGTCAACCTCAAAGAATTACAGGCACAAGTCGGTGAAGCCATCGTCGGCCGGCCCGGCGGCGCCGTCTCTTTGGCCGTTGGCATGGCCCAGATCTTCAGCAAACTCCCAGGGATGCGCGGCCTGATGAGCTACTGGTACCACTTCGCTATCTTGTTTGAGGCGGTATTCATTCTGACGACCATCGACACCGGCACCCGCGTCGCCCGCTTTCAAGTCCAAGAATTTATAGGCCGATTTTGGCGTCCCATGGCCAGGACGGACTGGCTCCCGGGCACGCTGTTGTCCACAGCCGTAGTCGTGCTGGCCTGGGCGAGTCTGCTTTACGGCGGCAGCATCGACACCCTCTGGCCGATGTTTGGCATTGCTAATCAGCTACTTGCCGTGATCGGGTTAGCCATTGGCACCACCGTCCTGCGCAACGCGGGCAAAGCGCGCTACCGGTGGGTCACCCAGGGGCCGATGGCGGTGTTGGCCGTCATCACGCTCAGCGCCGGCTGGGCCAGCATCACGCAGTTGTTCTTGCCGATGGCCCACAAACAAGGCTCTGAATTTAAAGGGATTCTCAACACGATACTCACTGTAGCCATGATGGCTTGTGTGGTCACGGTGCTGGTCGATGCGTTGCGCCGCTGGCGTCGTCCTCCAGCGCTCAAGGACAGCCAGAATGCCCAAGAGGCTTAGTCTTTCGATGCTCGGCTCACAAACTGCCGCAAATCACCGGCTTTACGGACGGCGGGTCGTCCTCGCACTTGCCCTGGCTGCAATGGCTGCCCGGCCAGCAACTATCGGAAAGATTGCAGGAACTATTGGGCAAGCCGCAGGTCTTGGCCCGGGTCAGTGTTCCTTCCAAGCAGGTCAGACCAATCGCGCAAGGCTGCGTGCCACCACACGATTCTCCATTTCCGTGCCAAGCGACGCAGGAATACCCGTCGGGCGGCTCGACCAACATGCAGCGGCCTTGCCCTTTGGCGCAGGACAGTGGTGCCCCGGCCTGACATAGTTCGCCCAACTTGGCGGTGTCCGTCCACTGATAGAAGCACCACAGCATCGCGTTTTGTAAGGTTTTTTCGCTGCAATCCTTGCCCAAAGCCCCTATAGCCGCAGTGCAACTGGCCTCGGCCGCCAAATCCTGCTGCGCCAAGCCCTGATCGGCCGCAGCAACAATGGCCGCCCAAGGTGCCTTCAGCGTTGCACAATCCAGCCCGAGCGCACTACCGGCCGCTGAGCTGCCGCAACATTGGACCTCAGCCGTCCCCAAGGCCTTGGTTGTCGCCTGACAGACCACCGTCCCAGCCCCAGGTCCGACGTCAGTCGGCGAAGCTTCATCCCCTGAACCCGCTGAATCTCCCGCAACATCTGATGCAAACGTCTCCGCCGCCGCATCGAAACCCGTGGCGGCATCGGCTAGCCCAGCAACGTCAGTGGCGGCCCCGACATCAGGTGCCGCGGTACTGTTCTGTGCGCAGCCAAAGGCAGCAACAAGCCCAATCAATCGCATGAATTTCAACACGATTCTTCCTTTGCGCTATTGCCCGCACAAGGCGACCTTGTCGGCGCAGCAATCCGAATAGCTGGCGCACTTGCTGTCGCAGTTGCAGCTCCACTTGTCCGACCACTGGCCGCATTTTCCCTGGCAACTACCCGCCGGAGTGCCCCCGTCACCGCCGCCGCCTTGGCCGGGGCAGCTCATGGTCTGGATGCACTGCACTAACGCCGCCAATTCATTGGCCGCTTGAGAAGACGACGTGCAAAACTGCACAGGTTTCCCTTGGTTGTAGCACGCCGCCGCGCCAATGCACTGCGCATCCCCCAGGCAGGCCTGATAACTCGCTGTGCAGGCTTGGGTTTGGCACCATTCGTTGGCCGAAACGGGCCACAGGCAGTCCAGGCTGCAGGTCAGGTAGGTCTCGTTGTTGTTGCAAGCACCGTCTCCGCAACCCGCTGGACTTCCTGAACTCTTAGTCGCGGCAGCGAGGCATTTGGTCTGCACAGCGCAGATGCTCAAGGGCTGCAAGAGGCCCTGCACGGTCGCCCAATCGGCGCTCTTAGCGCAGCTAACCAGGCAGGGCACGTCGGCGCACTTACCGGCGCAAACAGCCGCGCCCTTACACGCTGCGTTGCCTGCGCAGGCATTCCAGCTGGCGGCACATTTGCTGGCCAAACAGCTACTTAGGTCGGCCGGCGGTTGGCCGCAATCCAGCGCGCAGGTGTAGGGCGACTCCGTAGGCGCTTGACACACCCCATCGCCGCAGACCGGGCCACAGTCGGCGCTGCAGTTGGCCGGGCCCTCGGTTGGCGCTTGGCACACACCATCGCCGCACACTGGCGGGCAATCTGCTGCGCACGTCGCCACCGATTCCTTGGGGGCCTGACACAGGCCATCGCCGCAAACCGGCGGGCAATCCACCGCGCAACTCCCGGGATTTTCGATAGGAAATTGGCAGATTCCGTCGCCGCAGACCGGCCCTGTCGGTCCCGTATCAGGCTCGCCGCCCGTATCGATCGAATCGGCGCTACCGGCATCGATATCCTGAGCAATTTCAGGAAGAACATCGTCAGGTCCACCATCGGTCGGCACCACATCAGCCACTGGCGGCACGTCCAAACCCGCTGAGTCATCGCTCAATTGACCACTATCGCCGGCATCCGCGGGCGGAACGCTGCCGTCGCCCTGGCCAGCGTCGCCGGTCGCCTCACCCAATTCTCCAGGATTTCCATCTAGATCGCTTGGGTTGGTTCCCGCATCGGCTAGGGTCCCGCCGCCATCTTTGACCACAGACCCAGTCAGCAGGGTCGGCTGCAGGGTCGGGTCACTGCTGCACGCCACGGCCCACAGCGATGCCAGGGCAAGGTGCAGAATCCACTCTTGTTTCATAATGCTACCAGTCCCTAGCTCCAACCGGATCGGCCGGCAGCTCAACGCAGAATTCATCCCTCAGCAAACCAATTGCAACGCCGAGGGCTCCGAACCAAGGCTCAGCAGACCTAGCCAAGCGACCGCTCCAGCTGTTCGCACAAGGTCTGCAAAATCTTGATGCGCGCGAAGTACTTATCCTGCGCCGCCACCAAAGTCCAAGGCGCGATTTCCGTGCTGGTGCGATCCACCATGTCGCACACCGCCTGCTCGTAGGCCGGCCATCGGTCGCGGTTACGCCAGTCTTCCTCAGTGATCTTAAACTGCTTGAAATCTAAACTCTTTCGTTCCTCAAAGCGCCGCAACTGCTCCTCTGGACTCAAGTGCAACCAGAACTTACAGACCACGGTGCCAAAGGACACCATCTGCTCCTCAAAGTCGTTGATTTCACTGTAGGCCCTCAGCCAATCCGCCTCGGAGCAAAACCCTTCAACCCGCTCGACCAGCACCCGGCCGTACCAACTGCGGTCAAAGATCCCGACGCGGCCTAATGCCGGCAAACGCCGCCAAAACCGCCATAAATACGGTTGCAACCGCTCCTCCTCAGTCGGGGCAGCTATTGGCGAGATGTCGTAGTGCCGCGCGTCCAAGCCCGGGGTCAGCCGCCGAATCGCGCCGCCCTTGCCAGCCGCATCCCACCCTTCAAAGACCGCGACAAGACAACGTTTCTTGAACTCGGCACGCCGGGTAAGCAGAGCCAGTCGTCCCTGCCAGTGCTCGAGCTCGCGCTCATAGTCCGCCTTGGCCAGTTTCTGCTGCAGGTCCACTTGCCCCAGCAGGTGCTTGTGGTCCAGGGAAGGCAGGGGCAGCGCTGCGTGCACCGATGAAGGCACCGTATCCAAAGCCATTCTCGCGTTGAGCGCGTTGAGCAAAGTTTGGCCGACGGTCAAGTTGCGATAGCGCGCGTCCTGTCCTTCCACGATCACCCAGGGCGCATAGGCCCGGTCCGTCTCGCGCAGGGCCCTGGCCGAAATCTCTTTGAACTCGTTGTAATGTTTAAAGTTCTTCCAATCCCTCTTGGTCACTCGCCAACGCGTGCTCGGGTCATCTTCCAGCTTGTGCAGCCTCTTCCTTTGCGCCTTGTGCGAGAGGTGCAGCCAGAACTTGAGCACCAATGCCCCTTCGTCCGCTAGCATCCGTTCAAAGTGATTGATCGCCACAAGATCGCCGACAAACTCAGCTTCTCCGCACTGCCCGGTCACGCGATCGACAATGGGCTGGGTGTACCAACTTCCGAAAAATATACCTATTTTCCCACGAGGCGGCAGGGCCCTCCAGAAGCGCCACATCGGCGGATGCGCGCGTTCCTCGTCGGTAGGTTCGCCAAAACCACGCACCTCAATGTGTCGCGGATCCATCCATGAAGTCAGGGCATTAACCGTTTCGCCCTTACCTGCCCCATCAACCCCGCCAATGATCACAACAACTTGGCACTTCTTTCCCTGCATGAGCTCAAACTGTGCATCCAGCAAAGCTTTGCGCAACGCCGGCTCTAGTTGTCCAAAGGTCTCTTTATCAATACTATGGCCTACTTCCGCCGTCTCAAACATCTGAACCCTCCGCAACTTTGGCCACTGCCTGTGATCTCAAGGCTTATCCAGCCCCGCCAACTTGCGCCAGGCCACCACGTCGGGACCAAGGCGCTGACCAGTCAAATTCTCAAGCGCGAAAATAATATGATTGTTCAAGGGCTTCTGCGCTGTTTGCAGGATCAACACCAACTCCGGAACCACAGTCTTGTCGCCCACTTCGGGCATCGCGTGCAGCAGGAGGATCTTCTCAGGTTCCGCTGTCGCCACCTGCAGTTGTTTGAGCAAGGCCGGCCCGGCACCCGGCGTTTGCAGCTTGCCGATCGCGTGCAAAACCCATGGTCTTTCCTGCACATCCAAGTCTGGTGCGGCCATTGCCTGCAAAAGCAAAGCGCCGCAGCCGCTGAGTTGCATGGCCTGCACAGCCCGCGCCGCTTCACCACGCAACCCGGGAGTTTCCAAGGCAAAACGCACAGCGGGCTCTGTCCATGCGGTCGGGACGGCCTGCAGCACCCTCAAGGCCGCGCGGCCAATATCCCGGGTGGGCGCATCCACCAATTGCGTGGCGAGAACAACAGCTTGCGCCGAGTGTAGCGCCGCCAATGCGTCGACGGCCTGAACCCTAGCCGGCACATACACCTGAGGCCGGGACGCCAGTGCCAACAGGGGAGCAATCGCCTGCGGATCACCAAGCATTCCAAGAGCATGGGCAGCCTCTGCCTGCAGGCGCGGCGCGTCATCCCGCCCGACCAAGCGAATCAGCGCCGCCACGGCCTTCTTCTCGTGGAGAATTCCCAAAGCCCCTGCGGCCAGGGTGCAAGCGCGGACATCGCCGTCATGTTCAACAATGTCTAACAGTTGTGGAGCCACCTTGGCATTACCGAGGCGAGCCGCCGCCTGCAGCAGATCGACTCGTTCAGGTTTGCCCTGTAAGGTTTGCGCTGACGAAATCAAGACTTCCGACGCACTGCGCACGTCAATCGCCGCCAGCACCTGGGCCACCTTAACGCGTCGAGCCGCCGGCTGACTCGCATCTACCAGTACAGCCACAAGTCCCTGTTCCAGCTTTGTTTTCTCGGCTTCCGCCTGTAGAAGTGCCGCACAGCTGTCAAAGTCAATTCGCTCGCAGGCCAGCACATCCGTCAGTGTGTCCGCCTGGGCTGCAGGGGCCGCCAGGACCGACGCCAGCGCCAGGGCCCCAGCCAGCAAGAAATAGCGTCGAATCAAGTACATCGAACGTCGCACGATCGCCCCCGGTTCAGCCTGATGGCCGCCCATTGTCCAGCAGTGTGCCCAAGATCAGAGCGCGACGCCAGACTCAAGCTTGGTGCGGACGCGATGCAGCACATTGGCGGGAATTCTGGGGAATTTCTGCCCGGACTACCCTTGACCAACCGGAGCAAGAACGGCGGCCCTAAGCGCATCGGAAGCCACGCCGCAAAGGCAAAATGCTAGTAATTCTCTAGCCAAAGCTGACTGAACCTGCCCATCTGCCTGCCCATCCGCTTCCTCCAGGCGCGCGATCAGCACCGCCTTGACTGCGCCGAGCAGGGCATGGGCACACAAATCTGCATGAACCGGCCGGACCAGGTCCACTTCGCGGCCGTCGAGCAGGGCATCGCGGATCATCGCCCGCACCGAGCCAAAGAAACCCTCAGCCCGCAACTGCACTTGCGGCTCGGCCGCCGCAGCTTCGGTCAAGAGCAGGCGCGCCAAGTCGCGATCGCCCAGCAAAATATCCAGTACGCGTAAGAGGTTATTGGTCAGCTGCTGCAGGGGAGTTGGTGCTTGGGGCCCCAGATCCACGCCGAGCACGGCCGTCTGCAGGCGATCGACGACATCGTCTAGAACTGCTGAAAATGCATCCGCTTTCGCCGCAAAATGCTGATAGAACGTCGCTCGCGTGACGCCCGCCTCTTCGGCAATCACCTGTGGCGAGGTCGCTAAGTAACCGACCCGAGCAAAAACCCGTGCAGAAGCAGCGACCAAAGCCCGTCGGGTCGCATCACGACGCGCCCGCGCCCGACGCACTCGACCATCGGCCGAGGCTCCAGGCAGCACATCATGAGTCATGTCAGTGAGTTCGCGGGCCGCCATTGAAGGTCCTTGGCCGCACCCTGGAGCCGCCACGCGTGGACAGCAGTTACGGAACTTCGCCAATCAGCGCAGAAGGTTGCCTGCACGCGGATGGGCCATGGTTGGTCGGGGAGACAGGATTTGAACCTGCGACATCCTGCTCCCAAAGCAGGCGCGCTACCAGACTGCGCTACTCCCCGCGCGCGGCGCAGTGTGCTGCATTCCCTCGCCCGCCGTCAAGGCTAACCGGCCAGATGTAGGCCAGCGCTGCGATCTCAAGGCTTGCAGCCCGACCCCGTAGCGATCGTCACTCGGGCCACGAGGGCGCCACTAGCGACCCGCCCAACCACGAGTCGACATAACCCTAAGTCCTTTCGGGGTTACCGGAAAAGACTCGGCGTTGTAGACCTTGCAGCTGGGGACACGGCCGAACGCAGGGGTGAGCCCGCACGCGCGGCTAACGGGCTGACGGAGCGGCGGGCCTCTAGGAAACTAGCAGCACACGCAGTAGCTCAAACCCGCAAGGATCTTCGGGTTTGAGGCACTAGGGCCAGGACAACGCTTAGTAATTCTTGCCGCCGCCGGTGCCAGGCTGTCCGTACAAGCCGTTGGAAATCTCAATCTTGTAGCCCGCGCAGGTCGACGGAGCAGCGCCGGTGTTGTACACGCGCACGTAGTACCAGGCCGACTCATCGTTGCAGTACGTCATGTAATAACCAGTCGGTATGCAAACATAGCCGCTGTTGTAGTTCATGCAGTACGGTCCGCCGCCACCCGGGTAGCCCGGCGGAACGCTCCAACCGGTATTGGACTGGTCAAAGCCCAAGTTGGTCTGGCACGGGCACTCGCCGTATTCCGACCACAAGCCGGAGGGATTGCCGCCCGTCTTGAAGTTGGTGAACCAGTTGAAGTCCGTCTGACCGCAGCAGACGTTGTTGGCGCCGTTGGGGCAACCGCCTCGGCTGATGTCAAACGCCGCGCCACCCGGGTTGTTCAGAAAGGTCACGCGCACGTTGTAGGCATCGCAGGCGCCATAGCCGCCGTCAGCACCGTCCACGGCGTAGAAGGCAAACCAGTCGTCATCGCCCGGAATCACCGTCCGACCTTCGACAATGTCCTTGCCTCCCGTATCCCACAGGGCCGAATCGAGGACGGTCGCCGTGGCGCACGTGTCGTTGGGCTCATTGAGATCGTTGCCATTGCACTCGCAGCCGTCGCCGTAGGAACCGTTCTTGTCATAGAAGCCGGTCGAGCAGCCAGTCACCTTGCAACTACCCGCAACGCAAGCCACATTGGCATTGGGCACCAACGTGCAGCCAGCGTTGGCGTTCTCGTCGATGATACCGTTGCAGTTGTCGTCGGCGTTGTTGCACAACTCCTGCGCTGTCGGGTAGATGCTGGCGTTGCCGTCATTGCAGTCGCCACCGCCCTTGGTGCAGATCGCCGGGTTGCCGACGGTGGTCATGGCCGAGGTGCAGTAGCCATCGCCGTCGGCGTTGCAGCCTTCATCGACCTGGCCGTTGCAGTTGTTGTCCAAGCCGTCGCACAGTTCCGCCTTGCCCGGGGCGCAAGTCGGGCAGGCGTCATTGCAATCGCCAGTTTGCGTGGCGTTGAAGAAGCCGCTCGCCGTGCACAAGCACTGGGTCGACGCCGTTCCGTACTTGTCCTGGTCGCCGTCGTAGTAGTAGTTGGCACAGCCAGTTGCACCCGCTTCGTCGATCAGCAGGTTGCAGTTATTGTCAATGCCATCGCACTTCTCGACCGTTCCCGGGTTGACCGCCGCATTGCCGTCGGCGCAGTCGCCACCGCCGTTGGGGCAGACGGCCGGCGTGCCCACTGTTGTCAGTAGGGCATCGCAGTACTTATCGCCGTCCTTATCGCAGCTTTCATCGACCACCGCGTTGCAGTTATTGTCGACGCCATCGCAAAGTTCCTTCGCCGCAGGGTTCAGGGACTTGGAGTTGTCATCGCAGTCATCGCCTTTGCCGCCACTGATCACGGTCTTGGGGCACGCAGCCGTCGAGCTCACGGTCAAGGTCTTGTCGCAATAGCCGTCGCCGTCCTTGTCGCAGGTTTCGTCGGTCTTGCCATTGCAGTTATTGTCCTTGCCGTCGCAGATTTCGACCGCCAACACGCTGTAACTGGTCGGATCATTGTCGTCGCAGTCACCGCCCACCAAGGCGTTGTACTTGCCATTGACCACGCAGCGGCACTGGAAGTTGGCGGTGACGCCGTATCCGTCACCGTCGTTGTCGTAGTAGTACGTCGTGCAGCCGATGGCGTTGAGGGCGTCCAAGGAACCGTCGCAGTTGTCATCCACTGCGGTGGTGCAGTTCTCCTTAGCGCCTGGATTGACGGCGGAAAGGTCATCATTGCAGTCGCCGCCCAGGGCCGTGCACGTCGCAGGCACGACGCCTCCCGGGATGGTCATCGTCGAGTCGCAATAGTTGTCATTGTCGTCGTCGCAGCCTTCGTCCACCGTCAAGTTGCAGTTATTGTCCAAGTTGTCGCAGAGTTCTGCCGCGCCCAAGTTGACGCTGGCCTGCGTGTCGTCGCAGTCATCGCCCTTGATGCCCGCGGCGCCGTTGGCCGGAATCTTGGACTTGGTGCACGTGGCACCGAACAAGACGATCTTGGTGTTATTGCAGTACTTGTCCGCATCGCCGTCGCAACCGTCGTCCACGCCGCCTACGCAGTTGTTGTCCAGGCCATCGCACCATTCCACAGCACCCGGGTTGATGGCCTTGACCGCGTCATTGCAGTCGCCACCAGAAGGTGCCGTGTATGCGCCGAGTTGCATGCAAGTGCACTGGGCCACGCCGCCGCCGTATCCGTCACCATCAACGTCCTGGTAGAAGTTGGTGCAAGCGGTTGCATTGACTTCATTGTTCAGGCCGTTGCAGTTATCGTCATACGCCGTGGCGCAGGTTTCCGTCGCGCCGGGATTGACGTTCTTGTTGGTGTCGTCGCAGTCGCCGCCGCCCTTGGGGCAATAGGCGCTGACGGGCTGAATGCCGCCGCAGTAGCCGTCACCATCGTTGTCGTTGCAGACTTCGTCGGTGCCGCCCGCGCAGTTATCGTCAATACCATTGCAGATTTCCGTCGCGCCAGGATTGACGCTGGCGTTGTTGTCATTGCAGTCGCCGCCACCCAAGACACACACCAGCGGCACGCCGACGACGGCCTTGAGCGACGAGCAGTACTTGTCCAAGTCCGCATCGCAGCTCTCATCGGTCACGCCGTTGCAGTTGTTGTCAGCGTTGTCGCAGATTTCCGTCTTGCCCGGGTAGACTTGGTTGTTGCTGTCATCGCAGTCGCCGGTGCCCTTGCTGCAAACCGGCGGGTTGCCGACCACGGTCTTGCCCGTGGCGCAGTAACCGTCAAGGTCGGCGTCGCAGGCTTCGTCGGTGGTGCCGTTGCAGTTGTTGTCCAATGCGTCGCAGGCTTCGACTGCGCCCGGATTGACTGCGGCGAGGTTGTCATTGCAGTCACCGCCGCCGTTCGCGCAAACCGTTACCGGGCCAGCGATCTTGGGCAGGTTGGAGTCGCAATACTTATCGCCGTCATCGTCGCAGCCTTCATCGATGGTCAAGCCGTTCAGGATCATGTGCGTCATGAAGGTCGCGTCCGTGTTGCCGCCGCCCAACTGAGCATAAGCCGCGGTCAACCCCGATGCGTTGAACCAAGCCGCCCCGGCCGGATAGGCATTGCCCGAGCTTTCCTGAATAAACAGGCTGGTTCCGGACGCCTTCCACACCAGCACAATCTTTTGACCGGCGGTGAAGGCCGGCTTGGCGCTCGAGCTAAACGTCGTCTTGGTGAAGGCGCCATTGCTGACCGTCACGGCCTTGGAAACCAAGTCCAACTGCGTGCCGCCCGCGCCTGGCAAGCCGTTGGCGTAGATCCACATCTGCACCGTCTGCGTGGAAGTACCCGCAACGTTGTAGGTCAGCCACACGTCGACGCTGTCAAAGGTACCTGTGGCCCCAACGATGACTTCTTGGGCAAACCAACTGGCCAGCGAGCTGCTGGTGCCAACGGTCGCATTGGACTGATCCGCCACGGGCGCGCCCAAACCATTGCAGTTGTTGTCCTTGTTGTCGCAGATTTCCGTCTGACCGGGGTTGACCGTCGCATCCGCATCGTTGCAGTCGCCAGCGGCCGAAGCGATGTATGCGCCCTGGGCAGTGCACTGGCATTGCGCCACGCCAACGCCGTAGCCGTCTTTGTCCACGTCGGTGTAGAAGTTGGTGCAACCCGTTGCGCCAACATCGTTTTGCGTGCCGTTGCAGTTGTCGTCAATGCCGTTGCCGCAGATTTCCGCGGCGGTCGGATTGACCGCAGCCTTGGTGTCATCGCAGTCGCCGGCCTTGGTCGCCGTGAAGCCACCGCCAGGTCCGCACAAGCACTGTGTCGCGTTGACGCCCCAGCCGTCGCCGTCACCGTCGTAGAAGAAGTTGGTGCAGCCGGCTCCGCCAGCGGCGCTCAGCGAACCATCGCAGTTCTCATCCACATTGTTGCCGCAGATTTCCGTGGCTCCCGGGTTGATCGCTGCGTTCTGGTCGTTGCAGTCGCCGCCGCCATTGGGGCAGGAAATCGGTGTGCCCACGGTGACTTTGGCCGAGGTGCAATAGCCGTCGTTGTCGACGTCGCAGCCTTCATCGACCACGCCGTTGCAGTTGTTGTCGACGCCATCGCAGATTTCCGTCGCACCGCTGTAAACCAAGTTATTGTTATCGTTGCAGTCGCCACCCTTGGTGGTGGTGTAGGTGGCATCCGCGACGCACATGCACTTGGTATCGCCGCCCAGGGACACGGACCTCAAGAAGGTGACCAGCTTGGTGTTGGCGCCGCCATTGGGCAGACCGGGCGAGGCCGTTCCGTCGATGGCGTAGCTCGCCGCCTGATCGATGGTGGTCATGTCGCCCGTGAACAAGATCACGCCGGTGGCGCCGTTGCTCGGTGCGCTGGCCGTCACGACCTTGGCAGCCGCGCCCAAGGCACCGCTTGCGCTGCCCCAGCGAATCGAGTCGATGGAACTGGTGCCGAGACTCGACGTGTCCACCCAAGCGACATCGCTGACTGCGAAATCGCCTGCATTGACGCCACCCACGTTGGTGATGTAGGCGCCATCGGTGACAAAGGTCAGGTCCCAGTTGCTGTTGGCGGGATCATAGGTGATGTCCGGCGTCACAGCGGAGGTACCACCGACGGTGATAATGGTGCCAGCCTTGAGGGTGCCGAGGTTCAAGCTCGCGAGATTGAGCTTGTAAGCGCCGAACTTGACGTCGCCAGCCGCAGTAGAATCGCCAAAGACGATGGTGTTGTAATCGGCCGGAGCCATGTCCGTGGTGACCAAGAACTCCACGTATTCATTGCCGGTCGGTCCTGTCAGACCGTTGGAGTTGCGCCGAACTTCGTTGATCACCAAGAACTGGAAGGACGTGCCGCCCTTGCCGTAGGTGTCACCGTCGTAGTCGGGATAGAAGTTCTTGCAACCCACGGCGCCGACATCGTTATAGCTGCCGTTGCAGTTCTCATCGATGGTGTTGCCGCAGAGTTCAGGCTTGCCCGGGTTGATCGACGGATCGGTATCGGAGCAGTCGCCGCCGCCCTTGACGCACACAGCCGGGTTACCGACCGTGGTCATATTGGCGTCGCAGTACCCGTCTGCATCGTCGTCGCAGCCTTCATCGGTCTTGCCATCGCAGTTATCATCTTTACCATTGCAGACTTCGGTCGCAATCGGGCTAACTGCCGCGTCCGTATCGACGCAGTCGCCGCCGCCCAAGGTGCATACCAGCGGCGTGCCGATGACCGTCATGTTCTTGTCGCAGAACATGTCGCCGTCCTTGTTGCAGGACTCGTCGACTTGGTTGTTGCAGTTGTTGTCGATGTTGTCGCAGATTTCGGCTGCGCCGGGGTTCGCCGCCTTGCTTGAATCGTTGCAATCGCCCTTCTGCGTGGCCGTGTACAAGTTGGCTGGCACGCACAAGCATTGCGACAGACTCAGGCCGTAGCCGTCCTGGTCCTGGTCCAAGTAGAACGTGCTGCAACCCGTGGCGCCAGCCTCATCGATCAAGGCGTTGCAGTTGTCGTCGTAACCATTGCAAACCTCAATCGCCCCGGGCTTGACGGCTGCCTTGCTGTCGTCGCAGTCCAGGTTGTTGGTCGCGCTGTAGGCACCGGCGGCAAAGCACAGGCACTTCTTGAGGGCTAGGCCATACGTATCGGCATCACCGTCGAAGTACAGGTTGGTGCAACCTGCAGCGCCTTCATCGTTTTGCGAGCCGTTGCAGTTATCATCCTTGCCGTTCCCGCACACTTCAATCGCACCCGGATACACTGTGTTATCAGTGTCGTCGCAGTCGCCTGGACCCTTGGGGCAGATCGGTGGCGGCGGATTGGTCGTCGTCAAGGCCGCATCGCAGTAGCCGTCCTTGTCGTCGTCGCAGCCGTTGTCCGTCACACCGCTGCAGTCGTCATCGATATTGTCGCAGGTTTCTGCGGCCTTGCCTTTGTAGACCTGAGCGTTGTTGTCATTGCAGTCGCCGCCGCCGTTGGGGCAGGCCGCTGGGGGCGGATTGCTGATCGCCAAAGTGGCATCGCACTGGCCGTCCTTGTCTTTGTCACAGATTTCATCGGTTTGGCCGTTGCAGTTGTCGTCCTTGCCGTTGCAAGCTTCGATGGCGGCCGGGTTGATGGTCTTGTCGTTGTCATTGCAATCGCCGCCGGTCGTGGCACTGAAAGCACCCGCACCGACGCACAAGCACTTCTTGGACGTATCAAAGCCGTAGTTGTCGCCATCGCTGTCGGCGTAGAAGATCACGCAACCAATGGCATTGATGTCGTTTTGCGTGCCATTGCAGTTGTCGTCCTTGCCGTTGCCGCAGACTTCGGCCTTGCCCGGATTGACCTGGGCATCACTGTCGTCGCAGTCGCCAGGACCGGACAAGCAGATCTTGGGCACACCGAGCACGACCTTGGTCGCGTCGCAGTAGCCGTCGCCGTCCACATCGCAGCCTTCATCGGTCTGGCCATCGCAGTTGTTGTCGATGTCGTCGCAAATCTCGACCGCTGCAGGATTAATCGCCTTGTTGGAATCATTGCAATCGCCAGGGTTGATGGCGTTGAACTGGCCCACCGGCAGGCAGAAGCATTTCACCGAGGAAGTGCCCCACTTGTCGCCGTCGGTGTCGGAGAAGAAGGGCGTGCAGTCGATCGCGTTGATATCATTAGTTGAACCGTTGCAGTTATCGTCAACCACGGTGTCACAGCTTTCCTGCATGCCGGGATTGATCAACTTGTCGGTGTCGACGCAGTCGCCGCCTCCACCCGGGCAGATGGTCGGCTTGCCGGAGGTGTACATGCTGGCATCGCAGTAGCCGTCCTTGTCGTCGTCACAACCTTCATCGGTTTGGCCGTTGGAATTATTATCCTTATTGTCGCAGATTTCCTGGCCAGCCGGGTTGATCTTCGGGTCGGTGTCGTCGGTATCGCCAGGCCCGTTGGGGCAGACGGCCGGGGTCGGCGGCGACACGTAGGTCATGTTGGCGTCGCAGTAGCCATCCTTGTCGTCGTCGCAACCTTCATCCGTCAAGCCATTGCAATCATTGTCAATATTGTCGCAGATTTCCGTCGCGCCTGGGTTGATGGCCGCATTGGCATCGTTGCAGTCGCCCGGCTTCTTGGAGGTCGTCAGACCGGTGGCGGTGCAAACGCACTTAAACGGCGTGGTGCCGTACGTGTCGGTATCGACGTCGGTATAGAAGTTGATGCAATTCAAGGCGTTGATGTCGTTATTGGAGCCGTCGCAGTTGTCGTCGGCGACCGTATCGCACGTCTCTTGTACGCCCGGATTGATGTTCAAATCCGCATCATTGCAGTCGCCGTTCTTGAGCGCCTTGAACGCGCCCGAGGCCGAACACAAGCATTTGGCCGAACCAACGCCGAACTGGTCGCTGTCAAGATCGGTGTAGTACTTGAGGCAACCATTGGCATTTTCTTCGTCCTGAACGCCGTTGCAGTTGTCATCCTTCTTGTTGGCGCAGACTTCTGGCTGGCCAGGATTGACCGTCGGATCGGCGTCATTGCAGTCGCCCGTGCCCTTGGGGCAGCTCGACGGCTTGCCGACGACCACAAAGGTCGAATCGCAGTACTGATCGCCGTCCTTGTCGCAACCTTCGTCGACCTGACCATTGCAGTTGTCGTCGATACCATTGCAGATTTCGGTCTGACACGCGGCATCACCGCAGCAAGAAGCTGTGTCGACGCAGTCCACCAAGTTGTTGCCGTTGTCGTCGATGCCGTTAGCGCAATCTTCGCCGTTGCCGCAAGTGACGGCCATGTCGTACTGGGCGCTGTCATTCTTGCCGGGCACGTCCACGGTCAAGAAGTAGGTTTCTCCCTTGCCGGCGGGGAAGTTGGCGACGATCGAGCCGTCCTTCTGCGTGGTGCCCATGGCAATACAGCCGGTGGGATCGCAGCCCTTGGCCGAGGCGTGCAAGATGAACAACTTGGCGTCCGGATTGGTTAAATTGCTCAGGGTGACCGTCACCGGCTTGGATTGGTTGCTGGTGTACTTGTAGCTGTGCTCTTTACCCAGGTAAGTACCCGGATCGCAAGCATAAGTGACCACTGAGTTGGTCGAGTCGCCACTGTTGGTGACGTTTTTGGTGATCGTCTGCGCGCAGGCCAGGGTGGTCGAAGCGGCACACAAGCACGTAGAATCATTCACACAACTACCAGCACTGCAGGTGTCGGTGGTGCAACTGTTGCCGTCATCGCAGTCGGCGTTGTTCTTGCAGTCAACAAAGCCGTTGGTAAAGAACAGCAAGATCGCTTTCATCATCGCATCGGGGCTCTGCGTGCCCGCCGTGACGCCTGCAAAGGGAATGGACGAACCCAACGTGCGGTAGCCCGCCGCGACATCGTCGTGGCCGACCTGAACGGTGTAGACCTCAACGCCGTCATTCTTCAACAAATCCTTGGTCTTAGCGACAGAAGCATTGCCGCTGATTTCGTCGATGCCGTTGTTGTAGGCCAAGTCCTGACTGAAGGTAAAGCCATAATTCGTCGGCGGATTGGTCGACGAGTCGGTGTAAACGTTGGTGTAGCCCTTGAGGCCTGGGCCCACGCCATTGGGCGACGAGTCAAGAACACCGTTGATCTTAAAGAAGGAGTGCAGCGATGTCGGCGTATCGAACACCCAGGTATCACCACCTTCCATGTACAGCTTGCCACCCGCCGACACGTAGGACTTGAGCAGGGCGACCTCATTCTCCGCCAACACGTGGTTGTCCGGATAGACGCCCAAGGTGATGAAGATCGATTCGAATTTCGACAGGTCTGGGTACACGGCCAAGCTGGTCTGAATCTGCGCCAGCTTGCTTTGCTTGGTCAGCGCATCCTTGATGGACGTCGCTTGGGCCGTGGGCACCTCGATCGGCTTCCAGATCAGCACGCCGCCATGATAGGTGACGGTGATGTGGAACGTGCAGAGTTGATACAGGTATCCGTCGCTTACCTTGACCGTGACGTCGTATTCGCCGACGTCATTGGTGTTGAGTGGATTGACCACCAAAGTGGCGTTCCAGCTGTTGTCCAGCCAGTAGTAGAGGGAAGTCGACAAGCTGATGAATTTCGGGCTCTTAACGATGCTGAAGGTCAGGGTGTCGCTGGAGTCAGCGTCCTTGGCCTTAAGGGGTACGAAGGCCTGGCTGCCGAGCTCGATGGTCTGGTTGCTGCCGCACTTGGTGTAGGTCGGCGCGGTGCCCTTGACGACGCAGACGTTGTCCACTGCGAACTCGCTGAGATCAAAGGTAGATGCACCCTTGACGCAGAAGGCGATGCGCAGGCCGTTGGACCCGGACAGTTCGGCCGGAATCTGGGCGATGAGCGTGTCGGGGCCGAGAACGGAGTTTCCGGCGTAACTATCGAAGGTTAGCGCGGTGCTCCAATCGGTATTGGCACCGTTGACGGAGCCCTTGACGCTGATGGCCGTGGTGCCGCCATTGCCGTTGGGGATGTGGCTGCGGTCATACTGCATCGAGATCGTTTGCACGCCGGCCGCTTGGAAGACTGGCGAAGCCAAGCAGGTCTCGTAATTAGTCTTGACCTGCGACCAGTTGAGCCGCGCGTATTGATCCGGGCCCAAGGGTCCGCTGGTCGCGACGCCCCAGTTGGCAGCTGCAGTGCCGCTGACGTTGGTCGGATTCCAGCCCATGGCGTCTAGGCCATTGGTGCCGGAGAAGTCCTGGCAGTAGCTGATGTTGACCGTGCAAGCCGGCTTCTGTTTGGCGGTGCAGGCCAAGGTGCCATCAGGCTGAGGCAAGCACTTGCCCACGGCGCAATCGGTGTTGAGGTTGGCGCAATCCACGGCTTCGGTTGCCGGATCGCAGCAGACGGAAACGCCGCCGATGCTGTTGAAGTGCAAGCACTCGTTCTGCACGCAGACGTCTGAAGTGCAAGGTAAGTTGTCGTTGCAGTCGAACTTGTCCAGGCAGCAACCACCGATGTTGGTGTGCTGGCAAGCGCCGCTGGCGTCGCAGGAATCGGTGGTGCAGGCGTTGTTGTCATTGCAGGCGGTTCCGGCAAAGACGGCCGCTGCGGTGCAACTGGAACAAACGGCTACCTTGGCGTGACCGCAGGTGCCGGACTTGCCGCCACTGGCGCTGCAGGTGTCGGTGGTGCACTTGTCGCCGTCGTCGCAATCGCCAAGCGTCATGCAGCAGCCGCCCTTGGGCGCGGTGTGGCGGCACTGGTTGTTGGTGCAGTAGTCCTGGGTGCAGGAGTTACTGTCGTCGCAGGAAGTCAGGGCGTCGGTGTCGTCAAGGCAGCACTGGGCCACGGCAAGGTGCTGACATGTTGAATTGACACAGGTATCGGTGGTGCAGACCGCCTTGGGATTGGCGGGCGTGTTGCCGATCGGCTTGGAGTCGTCGCACTGCTGGTCCGAGGTGCAGCAGCCCGCGGCGGCGTCGTGCTTGCATGTGCCGCAACCATCGACAATGCTGCACGAATCCTGAGTGCAGGCCAAGCCGTCGTCGCAGTCGCCATCGACCTTGCACTTTTCATAGGCGGGCTTGTGCTGGCACTTGTTGGTGGCGTCGCAATAGTCGTCGGTCGTGCAGTCTTTATCGTCGCAATCCGCTTGGTTATTGCAGCACAACGGATCGCCATTGCCGGCAAAGGAGCACTGGTGGGTGCCGACGTCGCACGTGTCGACGGTGCAGGGCTTGTAATCGTTGCAATTGGCGTTGCTGTCGCAGCAGTTAGGCTTGTTGGCGTCCTGACCGAACACGCAATAGTGGTTGATGCAGGCCTTGGCCGTGCAGTACTTGCCGTCGTCGCAGTCGGCGTTGGTATCGCAGCAAGAGGCATCCGTCTTGTTGTAAGAACACTGCAAAGTTGCAAGGTTGCACGTGTCGCTGGTGCAGAACTTGTTGTCATTGCAGTCGGCTGGCTGCTCGCAGCAGTTGGGCACCTGGTTGTAGGCGCAGGTACCGGCCGCAGCGCCCTGAACGACGTTGCAAGTCTCGGTTGTGCAAACCTTATTGTCGTCGCAGTCGAGGTTGTTGACGCAGCAAGCGCCCACCTTGACGTGCAAGCAGCTGTAACCTTGGCAAATATCCTGCGTGCAGGGCTGCGAGTCGTCGCATTGGGCGGTGCCGACCTTGGTGCCGTCCGCAGCAGTATACCCTGTGATATCACAGCAGTCTTTGAGAGGCTTGGTCGGATCCTTGGGGTCCTTCTTGGGCGCATGGCTGCACTTGGTCCAGCCCCCGGCCTGCGCTTGGTTGCAGAAGTCGTCGGTACAGAAGTTCTTGTCGTCGCAGGCCGCGTTGGTGGTTGGCGAGCAGCACTCCGGCTTGAAGTTGTCTAGGCCGTAGCGGCAGGCGTTGTCTACGCAAGTGCCGATTTTGCAAGGGTCACTGGAACCACACTCGGCGTTGGAGCAGCAGACGCCCGGAGGCTGCACGTGCTTGCATTTGCCGACGGCGAGTTCGCACGTGTCCACCGTGCAGGACTGATAATCGTCGCACTTGTCATTGGCACTCGAGCAGCAGGTAGGGTCGGCCTTGACGTTGGTGCACTTGCCGACGGCGCCGCTGAGGTCGCATTTGTCGGCGGTGCAGGTGTCTTTGTCGTCACAATCCGCGTCTTTGGTGCACGAGGTGCACTGGGCCTGAGCGGTGTTGGGGTTGGTACAGACCGAGCCGACGGCGCAGTCCATCCCGGAGGTGCAGCAGGTGTTGATTAGGCCGTACGAGCACTGACCGAAGGAGCAAGTGTCCTGAGAGCAAGCGTTTTTGTCGTCGCAGTCGCCAACAACCTTGCAGGGTGGCGTGACTTTGACAAAGACGGTGGCGCGCGCTTCGGGATTGGTCAATTCGACCGGATTGGCACCGGAAGCCAAGACGCAGGCTAGGTTATGAACACCTTTAGGCACGGCGGCGAAGGTGTAGGGTGAAGCGGCGGTAGCCCCGTCGTACACGCCGTCGAGGTAGCAACGGATCACGCCCGGCGCATAGTTGGCCGTGGTGAATTGCACACCGATGGTGGCGGACGCCGCTGCAGCCACACCAAATTGCTGGTAGGCGGTGGGCGAGGTAATGGTCAGCGTTGGCGCAGAAAGTGCAAAGGATTCAACGCCAAATTCGGCATCGACGCCCTGGGCAAAATCGGCCTGCAGTCCGTCGCTTGCTTTGTCAGCCGGTGCCTTATTGGACGTTGCGTCCGTACAGGCGCCAATGACGGCGAGAGCAAGCAGCAGACCTGCGCGCGTTGCGTGTGCAAGGTGCTGGTTCCGCATCACAATCCTCTTGACGGGTGGCGCTCCAAGGCGGCAACACGAGCGGTGGTGCGAACGTTGGCGCTGGATCGAACGCCGAACGAATTCAGGAGTCGTTCTGCGCGGTTGATCGCTTCGAAAAGCAATGACCGCATCCGAACTCTTCCTGGGTCAACCTGCAGCCACCCACGGCTACGGGTCAACGGGCAAGGCAAAGGCGGGCTTGGAAGCCGCGACCAAGGATCTGCGGGCTAAGAAACAGCCACTTAGGAGCGGCAAGCTTAGGACCAGGCGACTGCGCAGTGAACTGCGGTGGGTTCCTGGGGCCCCAAATTGCGCTTCCAAACGTCTGCCTCCGAGCGCCGCACAACCGAGTACCGCGCAACCGAGCACCGCACAACCCAGCGACGCTCCTCTAAGAGAGGCGCCTCCGAGCGACGGGCCACAGTCCAACGGACTGAGTCTGGCGACCTGCTTGGCCACCCGACCAGGACCGGCACCAGCCGACCCTTGCCCAGGAAATATCGTGCCACGTTTCGCGTTCCGCACAGAAAACGCCATGACTTCGGCACTGTTGCAGGGGATCGCAACGGCCAGGACCCAACATATGGGCCATGGCTGCCGTGAAGATATCGAACGGCATCGATCGTCTTAGGCGGCCTTGGTCACCAAGCGCAACCGGCGCATGGCTCAAAACTCACGCTAACGCCCTTTGGCACAAGCACTATCCGGGCTTGCAACGCAGGGGCCGCTCGCATCCTGACGCGGGAACTCGATCAAACTTGCGCTTGACCCAGAACCGCTGAGGAGGCGGGCTGGCTCGATCAAGGCTTGGGCGGGGGAACCCTTGCAAGAACATCCCATGAATTTCAGGCGCTTGGGCGAAAAACGATGGGGCTGGTGACGCAATGTCGGCCGAGCGGATCAGACTCGAACCAACCTTGATGGAATCAAACCGCAATCGGAACACTTCAGTACGGGACAAGTGTCTTTCCCGGAGCCGCCCCTACGGATGGCACGGGAAAACAGCGCCGCGATCCGCAATGGATGCAGCACTGATGTTGGTCGGACTTGTCTCGACCGAGCACCCAACTGATTGGAATAACTCAGCATCACCGACCATCCCCGGGGCATACGCAATGCCTGGGGCAGGCCTTGAACGTACACGGTAACAAAGCAAGGTCAGGAAGGCAAGCAGAAGCTTACGCGGCGGTTCGGCCATGGCAGCAGCAGCGGCAACATGGGCCGCGCGTAACGATCAGGGCCAGAGCAAGGCCAACTGGCTGAATTGAGCAGCGAGTTCACGCACGGGCATTTCGCGAGCGCCAGGGGCATCGCCCAAGTTGGCGAGCCTGGTCTGTTGGCTCCCGCACAGGACAAGGCCGGGCGTAAGACTCAAATCCACATGAAGATTCAAGGACATGCCATGACGAACTACGCCCTGGGCGTGCCACAAGCCCAGGCTGGCCAGCTTGCCGCGGGGAGACCAGAGGCCGACATCGCGCTCGAGATCCGCTCGGGCCTCCAATCCTAGGGGCACAGCGATCTGCGCGGCGGTTTCGAGCAGACGAGCTACAATTCTGCGAAGTTCTGTGCGATGGGCCGGCACCGCGCAGAAGACCACAAGTTGCCCGGGCGCGTGCAGGGTGCCTAGACCACCTCGCTCAACATCGAGGATGTCAACGCCACGAGAGCGACAAAATGCCAATGTTTGCAGAAGGCTATCTCGTCCCGCCGGGGTCTGGGCCCTGAGGCCTAAGGTGTAAACGGGAGCGATAGGCTCGAACAAAAGCAGTTGTGGCGCCTGGCCTTGGGCCACAGCGGCGCTCACGGCGAGGTTCTCCGCGATCGCGTCTTGCACGGCAAGCGCCCCAAGCCAGCGAACCTGCAGGTCGGCCCATGGCGATCGCCGAGGCGGTTCATCCGGGCGATCGTCGGCAGTGGGCGGAGCCAAAGGCGCGCAATTTCTCGCGTCTGGAGCAGGGTCAGCGGCGTTTGAGCGGGAAAGCGATGACATGAAGCCGCCTGGATGCGGAGCAAAGGTGGCAGCAATTAGACTTGGACTACAAGTCCTTATGGCTGCATCCATTGGAGCCAAGCAAAGACCACGGGCGCGGCAAAAAGGACGCCATCGACGCGGTCCAGCAGGCCGCCGTGCCCGGGCAGCAGCGAGCCAGAATCCTTGGTGCCGGTGGCCCTCTTGAACAAGGATTCGCACAGATCGCCGATTTGGCCTGTCATTCCGCAGGCTGCGCCGAGGAGCAGGGAGGACGGCAGCGGCAGCGGCAGCAGCCAATGACCGACCAGCCAACCGCTAAGCATCGACGCGGTTAGACCTCCGACCGCGCCGGAAACTGTCTTCTTGGGGCTAATCAGCTCATAGAGCTTAGGACCACCGAAGGCACGTCCGCTGAAATAAGCACCTGTATCGCCAGCAAAAACAATGAGGAACGTCGCCATCAGCGCGCCGCGCCCGGTGTCCACGGCGCCCCAGGGAGACTGCGCCAAGGGGGCCAGCGGTCGATGCAGCAGGATGGCGACAAGCATAGCAATCAAAACGCCAATATAGCTGATACCGAGCAGCCCTAGCGCAGCACGACGCGACGCTGTTTCGACGTCGCCCGGTCGCCACAGACAGCCAGCCAGCCAGAGTACGGGCACCAAACCTATGATCGCGACAAAGGAATGCGCGCCGAGCAAAGGTGCGGCAGCGACGCCGGTGGCCAGCAGGGCTGCGAAGGCACGATCGCCGACTCGTAATTCCTTGTACATGCGCAGCAATTCATCGACAGCGCGCGCCGCGGCCAGCACCAGAACGGCAATCATCACAGCCTTGGGTGCCACCAAGACCGCGTAAATGAGCAGCGGGGCGAGAACCAGACCTGTGAGGATTCGAGCAACCACGGGACCTCCGACGAGCGCAATGGCCCAGGTCGCGGCAACTATGGCTTGAGCGGCCCGACGTCGCAAGACCACTGCTGGCAGCGCGCGGGCGAACGCAGCGGGTCTGGGCAAGGCCATGTCGGTTTTGCCAATCGACCCAAGCGGCGCGTGCGGGGCTTGAGACCTAGTCGTCGACACGTGGCCCGCGGTTCCGGGACAAGGCAACTCAGCTTTCTTGCAGCAGTTTATTCCTTCCCGGGCCCTCACTTCGGCTCGATGCCGCCAAAGCGTCGTTGCCGCGTCGTAAAATCGACCAGGGCCTGGGCAAAGGCGTCATCGCGGAAATCGGGCCAATCCACCGGGGTGAAGTATAGCTCTGCATACGCCGATTGCCAAAGGAGAAAATTGGACAGGCGCTGCTCGCCGGACGTGCGGATGATGAGGTCCGGCGATGGCAGATCCGCTGTCCACAGGGCGCGTTGCAGCCGCGCTTCGTCGATTTCAGCGACGTCCAAGGTACCGTCGGCCACTTGCTGCGCTAAGTGCCTAGCAGCATGAAGGATTTCCTCCCGCCCGCCATAGGACAGCGCCAGCGACAGGGTCATGCTGCAGTGGCCCTGCGTTGCCTGAAGTGTCGCATCCAGAGCCATCCGCACCGGGGCCGGGAGCCGAGCGAGGTTGCCCAAGGCACGCAAGCGAATGTCACTACGCCGCATTTCAGACAGTTCGGAGGCAAGGTATTGTACCAGCAGACGCAGCAGGGACTGCACCTCATCCTGAGGCCGGGACCAGTTCTGCTCGGAAAATGCATACAAAGTCAACGCTTGCAGCCCCAACCGCCGGGCCGTTCGCGTCACAGCCCGCACCGAGTCGGCACCGGCCTGATGACCGGCACTGCGTGATTCACCCCGCCGCTGCGCCCAACGTCCGTTGCCGTCCATGATGATGGCGACGTGGCGCGGCAAACGACCGGAATTGCCCAGTTGCCAGGCCTCGCGCAGGGGCTGCGACGCACCAATCGGCAAAGGATCCAAAGTCATGTGGAACCTCCGGCAGGAGCAGGCGAATCGGAGGCTCGCGGATTCGGCCAGGCGCGGCCGCGGGCAAAGACCCAGACCGACCAGGCGATGAGGGGCAGGCTGATGAGTTGCGACGTCGACAACAGACCGCCTAGCCAAAGGCCCCGGTCATCGGCGCGGAGGAACTCGACACCGAAGCGAAAGAGGCCGTACAAGAACATGAATTGAAAGAAGACTTGGCCGTCAAAGCGAACGCCGCGGCGGTAGCGCCACAGGCACAAGGCAAAGATAAGGGCGCAGGCGACGGCCTCGTACAGTTGCGTAGGGTGAACAGGTAAAGAGCTTGATGCCAAAGGGGAAATCAGGTGAGCAGCGAGGTGTTTGTCCCAGGCGGGCGAGTGGGCCGGAAAGGCCAAGCCAGTGACCGAAGCGGTGGGATCGCCAAAGCAACACCCGGCAAGCAGGCAACCGGTGCGGCCAAAGACTAGGCCTAGGGGAATGCCATACCCAGCTAAGTCGGCGACTTTCCAAATGGAAACCTTGCGTCGATTGAGAAACCACAGGCCAACTGGCACCGCCAACAAGAAGCCGCCGTAGTAGGCATACCCGCCGTACCAAATCTTAAAAACCCGCAGACAATCGCGGTTTTGCCGGCACAGGCCCGTGGCTGTGTCGCACAGATCGCCTAGGCCTGCCAGTTCACACTGGCGATCGACGGCGCAGCGCAGGCCAGGCCCCAGGGACAGGGAGGAAACCTGCTCGGGAGCGGTGCACAAGTGCACGTAATCCCAGAATTGTCCGTCCGCCAGGATGTGGAGCGCTCGGGAGCCGATCAGGCCGCAAGCCAGCATGAGCAAACCAAGATCTAAGATGGTGTTGCCATCCAGGCCGTGCTTAACGCCCTCCGCATGGGCCCAGAGGATCGCCAGGGTAAAGCCCACCATTAGCAGCGTGAAATACGCCGGCAACTCGGTGAATCCAAGGTCAAAGACCGGATGCATCTAGGCCTTGGCGGCGGCTTGAGGCGCCGGCAGTGGGGGTTTGCGCAGGAACGACTCCAGGATGATCGCGATCACCCCCACCGTGATGCCAATGTCGGCGACATTGTACACAGGCCAGGAGACGGTACGGCCATCGAACACCGCGAAATTGAGGACAAAGTCGATGACAGCATGAAAGCGTAGCCGGTCGTAAAGGTTGCCCAGCGCGCCGCCGAGAATTGCCGCCAACGCGATGGCCGAGGCGTTGGTCGCCATGCGCCGCGTCCACAGCACCCAGGCCATGGCAAGGCAGGCCAGCGTGGTAATGGTCACGAACAGAACGTGCCGCACCATGGCGGGGGCTGTGGCCAGAAAACTCCATGCAGCGCCAAAGTTTTCGGCGTAGACCAACGTGCAAAAACGGTCAATCACGGGCACCGATCGCTCTTCCAGGGCGACCATCGCGTCACCGGGCAACGCGCGATCAACGTCGGCCACCAAGCCCGCGCCGCGAAGCACGAAGTGATCTAGAACACCTTGAATTTTATCTGGTTCTACCCGCCAAGCTTCGGCAACGACGCTGCCTAAGGTCTTGCCCAGGTCGTGCCCACCGATGCGAGTACGCCGCGGTGCTGCGAGCCCGGTGCCCTCGGTGGCGACGAGGTCCATGCCTACTTCGGCGGCAGTGACGACCTGATCGGCGCGCAAATCGTGAACGGGCGTGTAACGACGCAAGAGTCCATCGGTAGCAGCGCGTTTGAGCTCTTCGGCCGTGACCGACCGAGCGGCAAAGGCAGCGACCACGGTGGGCGCTTGGGCCGGCGACACCACCATAGGATGTGCACCGCTGGCCAGGGCGCCGATAACCCAACCTTTGGAGCCAAGGTCCAAGACCAAGGTGAGAATAGCCAAGCCAAACAAGAGGCTCCGCGACAAGGTGGTGTTTGGCATAGACGCTCTCCCAAGAAGGCCGGGCATTGGCAATTGCCGGGGGCGCCGGACTGTAAGGTCGTGGCGCCCATGCGTCAATTGCGGCAATTTTGCTTGGGTCCTCAAAAGGACCCCGGGCCATGGCTGCCTCGGCCCGCGCGCTCCTTGCCACGGTGGACAACGCCCGGGACCGTCGATTTGTGCCCGTCTGCCGTAATTTTCTTGGGGGCCAGGTCGTACGACCACGATAGACCTTGAAAAGGAAGCGAATGTGCCGCCCTGGCCAAGGGCTGCCAGATGGATAGCAAGCAGGTGCCCGCACGAGCGGGCATGCCGTGCTGCGAAGAGACAGATGTGGCTGGGTTGGGACGGTCGGTCCTCCAAGATAAGCCAAAGGTAAAATACAAATAGTATTGAATGGTTATACACCACCAAATGGATCAATGCCCCGACCGCCGTTTGCCCTGGCAGGAACAGCCGGTTAGGCTTGGTGCCCCCGCCGCCCTGCGGGACGTGGGTCTTTGCCGTGCATGTTGTTGTTTGGACTGGCAGTCCGTGCCCGCACAAGTTCGATGCCGTTGCCTGTCCCGTTTGCCGCGGCGACGGCAATAGCGGCCGACCTGAGGCCTTGGCCCCGGCAGAGGCGGTCGCGGAGACCTTTGAGAAATTGCGGGACGCGGGTGCTACACAACTGACACTAACTGATGGCGATTTGCTGCTCCGCCGGGAAGCGCTGGAGCTTTTGCAGCACGCAAAGACCTTAGGATTTTCTCAGATTACCTTGCACAGCCAAGGGCCCGTTTTGGCCCAGCCCGGCGTGGCGCAAGCTGCTCTGCGCGCGGGTGCCGACCGAATGGCCACCGCACTGTATGGCGATACCAGTCAAGCACATGATTATATTGCCGGAATTCCGGGACACTTTCAACGGTCGCTGCTGGGTTTCAAGCGGGCGCACGCGGCCGGGGCCCAGACCTTGCTGCTCGCACCGATCTTGAGACCAACCTACCGTAACCTTCCGCAACTGATACAGAAGTCGATTCCCTTGGGCATCTCCGGCGTGGTTTGCTCGGCGCCGCTCGGGCAGGATCGCGCCCCGCATCCACTCACAGTTCCGCTGCCTTTGGTGAGTCTGGCGCTGCACGCCGCGGTTCAGGTTGCGCAGGCCGGCCGTTTGCAGGTGCGCGTCGTCGATGTGCCCTTATGCATTCTGCCCCTGGATGGGCCCGTGCTGGACCACGATGACCGGGCCGATGCTGTCAAAAGCCGCGAAGAACAATACGCTTTTGGCAAACCTTGCCTGACCTGCCCGGCCCGGCCCACCTGCCGCGGCTTGGGTCTGCAGGCTGTTCAGCGTCACGGCTGGGTGGGGATAGAGCCGGCAATTCCAAAGTAAAGTGAGGCGCTTAAGGAGACTTAGCGTGCCCAAAGCCGCCGCATCTGCAACAATCCTGACGGTGACACTGCCCGGCCGTTCAAGCCACCCACTGACGACAATCCAGTGCCCCTGACGCGCCCGTGGTGCGAACCGAGTCAGGCCACCGAACTAGGGAAACCAATGACAGGCAAGCCCATGCAATCAAACGAACTTGACCTCGATATTACCATCGATATCGACCAGTTGGTGCGCGATGGCCTGCTCAACCGCGACGAAGCCCAGGCGCTGGTGGCGGCCCAGGCGGCGGACCAGTTGCGCCAGGAGGCCTTGCCTACCTCCAGTGGCGACAGCGTTGACAAGGACGAGGTCAAAGAATCGGCGACCAAGCACAAGCGGCATTGGGTGCGCGTGACGCGATTGTGCAATCAGCGCTGCACGTTCTGCTTGGATTCGATGAATCAGGACGGCACCTATGTCGACGTCGATTCGCTCAAGGCCTACATCCTGCTAGGGCGTAAGTTAGGACGGGAACGCTTGATTTTGTCGGGCGGTGAGGCCAGCGTCCACCCCGCATATATCGAGCTCATCCGCTACGGCAAGCAGGTCGGCTATGAATGGGTCCAGACCATCACCAATGGAATGATGTTTAGTTACAAGCGCTTTGCCCAGGCCGCTGCCGATGCGGGCCTCGACGAAGCGACCGTCTCCATGCACGGACATACCAGTCAGTTGCAGGACAAGCTGACCGGCACGCCCGGCGCTTTTGTTACTGGTGTCAAGGGGATGCAGAACTTGCAGGCCACCGGCAAGGTTGTGGTCAACATTGACGTGGTGATCAACAAGCAGAACTACCGCTTTCTCCCTGATATCATTGAATATTACTACAACATGGGCATCCGCGAGTTCGATCTGCTGCACATCATTCCCTTTGGTCGCGGCTTTGACGAACATCGGCATTCCCTGTTTTTCGACCTCAACGACGCTGTCCCCTATTTTCGCAAGGCTTTCGAGTGGTCCAAGCGCGAGGGCGTCTACCTCTGGACCAATCGCCTGCCCGTGACGTACTTGGAGGGATTTGAGCGGCTGATTCAAGATCCCCATAAATTGATGAGCGAATTCGACGGTGGTCGCCACAACTTTGAGAGCTACCTCAAGCGCGGCATCAAGCCCGACTGCCACGGCGAACGCTGTGATTTCTGCTTCTTAGATGGGCCCTGCCGCCAGACCATGTTTCCGTACCGCGAACACCTCGAACAGGGCACCTTTGCCGAGGTGGCGATTGACAGCCAGCACGTATGGCAAGGCCCTCAAGCCAAAGCTGTTTTTGATCGGCAAGCGGCCAGCGAAGTGGTCGTCACGGCGCGCACGGCCCAGGAGGCTTTGGCCTGCGCAGCGACCCTAGGTCACGACACGGCGAGCAGAACCGTTGCCCTGGACCCGGGTGCGGACTTTGAGCCCCTGCTGCGCCAGTGCCTGGAGCCCGGTGCCACGCAGCCGATTCAGCGTTTACAGATCAGGACCTTAGGTGACGCTCAGCGCCTGCTGCAACGGCCCGAAGCCGTGCCGGCTACCTTGGTGGTTGAGCTGGCTTTGGATGCACAAATCGCTAGTTGGCTGATCACGCAGTCGCAGATCATCCAGGCGCTGGGGGATAGGCTGGTGGCCGCCTTGCCGAACCACGAATATCTGAGTGAATCTCGGGATATTGACCCGACTCCGGCGCAGTTGCGGCAGCTGGCCGAGGCGGGCGTTCGCCTCAAGAATGTGCCGCCCTGCGTGGCGGGAGCGCCGACGGAAGCCGGTAGGCTCCTGTGGCTGGACGCGAAAATGCTTGACGGATCGGGGGCTTTAGACCTCGACCGCTACGTTCACCACTATGTCAAGCACGCCTACTACGCCAAATCGATTCGCTGTGGCCTGTGCTCAGCGGCGGATCAGTGCCAGGGAATTCACATCAATTACCTGCGTAATCATGGGTTTGCTATCATGCATCCCTTGGACGATCAGGGCCAGGCCTTGACCGATGGCGCTAGCTTCGAGCAGCTTGCCGACCGGCTCAAAGCAGCCAATGCCGCGCGCAGCAAGCGAGAACAGCAAAAAGTTGTCGGCCTGCACAAGCCCGTTGTCCGCGCCGTGGCCGATCTGGCAATTGGCGACAGGCCCTGATTTCTGAGGAGAAGCAAGCAGATGGCTAACATCGGCTACATCCAGATGGTGCGCCATTGCAATCAGAATTGCGGCTTCTGTTCCAATCCAGAAACGCCGTTCTTTCATGATCTTGACCAGATTCGCCAGATTGTTGATGACTTTGTCACCCGCGACTACTTTGGCGTCATCCTCACCGGCGGCGAGCCGACCCTGAGTCCGATTCTGCCCGAAGCCATTGCCTACGCCCGTGAAAAAGGCCTGCATGTTCGCATGATTACCAATGGCCAGAAGTTGGCCGACGGTGCCTACTGTGAAAAGGTCTGGCAGGCCGGGCTGCAACACGTCCACGTCAGCATCCACAGCCACAAGCACAAGCTTGAGGATTTCCTAACGGGAACGCCGGGTTCCCTGCAATGGGCCGAGCAAGCGCTGACCAACCTTGGGCAGACCGACATCACCGTCAACATCAACACCGTGATTAATCGCTATAATTGCGACCACTTGCATGAGAATATCGACTGGTTCATCACCAATTTTCCCTTCATCCGCCACTTTGTCTGGAACAACCTCGACCCTTCGATCGGCCGCGCCACGACCAACAACTACTTCACCGCCAAGCTGCAGGACATAGAAGTCAGCTTGGCCAAGGCGATGCGCAAACTCCATGAAACGGGGCGAAGTTTCCGTGTCGAGCGCGTGCCGCTATGCTACATGACCGAGTTTGCCCATTGCTCGACGGAAACCCGCAAGATCGTCAAAAGCGAAGAGCGAATCGTGCATTTCCTCGACAACAAGGGCACCGTTCGCCAGACCGAATGGGGACACCTCTACGCCGACATTTGCGAGTCCTGCAGCCTGCGCGCGATCTGCGGCGGTCTATTTGATCGGGGAAATGCTTACGATCCTGCGGAATTAAGCCCTGTGTTTCTTGACGCTCGACCGATTGTCGCCCGCATCGTCCAAGACTTGCAGTCTGACCCCGCATGGCGCCTTGAGAAATTCAAGAATCTGGCCACAGTTCCCAGTGCGCATCAGGGCAAATCGGCGGAATTTCGCCCGGGCAAGGTGCAGGCCCCAACCGGCGAGCGTTTAGTGCAGCCGACCTCAGACCCCCGGCGCCATGACGACCCGACGGCTCATGACTGGCACCCGTCCGACGACGAACTCGATGTCGATCCAGGACTTGCGGTACCTGAGGAAACGGAAGCCGACCGCCAAGCGCTGCGCAATGGCCGCGTTTCTCGCCAAAGGCTTGAGGCGGAACCGGGCTAGTCCCTGCGATATTCCGATGGTTCTGCTGCTTGGCCTTGGCACCGAGCCAGGTCCCGACCCGCTGAAACAGCCGCAAAAACGACAACGCCCCGGAACCCGTGAAGGAACCGAGGCGTTGTCATGCGTTGTCGCTTCCGTGGCCCAGTGTTCAAGGATTTTGCAAAGGTTCTAGGCCTTTGCTAGCCCTTGACCGCCACGCCGCGTGACTCACCAGTCGTAGCCGAGGGCCCAATCGATGGCGAACGGCGTGGTGCCGGTGCCGCCGGAAACGGCGTAGATGCCGTTGTTGAAGAAGGCCGGCGCGACGTTGAGGTCGAGCTTCCAGCCCATCAACTTGAGGCCAACGCCCGTGGACACCACGTTGGTTACGTCCGAGGCGTGGAATTCGGTGGTCTGCTTGCCCTGCTGGGCGACGTTGTCCGTGTCGGTCTTGATGATGGTCTGACGGGCAGCCAGGCGCAACACCATCCAATCAAAGGCTTTTGCTTCTGCGGCAAAACCGTAGAAGGGCAGCATCTGCCGGGCCTTCTCGAGGTCATGCTCCGAGATATTGGAACCCTGCGGTCCCGGCTGATCGTTGCCCGCCAAGCTGGTGCTGCGGAAGGCCAAGCCGACGCCCGGCTGAATCAGCACGCCTTCCACCGGCGAAATCGCGAGGTCGGCACCGAGGTTGATCTGCGTGTCGGTCAAGTGACCGCGCTTCTGCTCGTTGCCGGTGCCCTGCTCGTCACTGCGGGCGAAGTGGGCAACGCCGCGAGCATCATAGCCAAAGCGGAAATACGGCACGAGCTTGGCAATCTGGTGCACCTGGAATTCGCCCTTGGCTAGCAGGCCAACGCCGAACAGGCCGTCGCCAACGTAGCGATCGAGCGCCGAACCCGACTTGTTGTCCTGGTTGACAAAGCTGCCGACGCGGATGTTCAAGCCAAAGTCCAAGTTATTGGTTTCATTGAGATCAAAGCCGACGCCGGCGTTGAAATCGATCAAGGTGTTGCTGTCGAGCTTGTTGGTGTCGAGGTCATTGCGGCTGCCACCGATGTCCAGGCGCGCGCCAAAGCGTAGGTTTTCGCCCGCCTTCATACCGAAACCAACGCCGAACTGGTGGTTGGTCGGGTCCTTGATGCCCTGGCCAGACGGGCTGTAACCCGCTGCCGTTGCTGCATCGCCGCCGCCGATGGACTTGGAAGTCGCAACGGGAGCCCAAGCCGAACTTTTGCCGTACAGCAAAAGGACTGCTTCGTCCGAAAGCGCGTAGCGCACGCTCATCGAGCCGTACTTGGCACCTTGGGTCGCATCGGTATCGACGCTGTTCTTGTACTTGGGCAAATACTGCGGCAACGAGTTGATGTTGCTGCTGTCCTGGATGGTGACCGACTTCTCATTGAAGATCGCGCCAGAGCCGCCAAACGTGGAGCCGCCAGCCGACAAGCTGTTGATACGGGTTTCTGTTGCCAGCGCCGGTGCGGCTGCCAGCAGGCTCGCGCCAGCCAGACCCAGCGCCTTAACCAGCGCAGTCTTGTTGTGTTTCTTCATGTCCACGATCTCCTGCAGGCCAGCTGGCCGCTTGGTGTCCCGGGTCAATGAGCCGTTGCGGCGCTGCCCGGAAATTGCGAACTCCGCACCCAGGGCAATGACGTCGGTTAGTCCGACGTAAACCCTTGGTTTTTCTCACTATTGCTAGGGTCTACTGCCACGCACCTGACGTGACAACCGCTTGCCCCCCCGGCAGGGCAGCCCCAGGGTAACCTCCCTGCGGACTCCCCAAAGCCCCCGGGTCGGGCAACGGGCGCAGCCGTTTAGCACAAGACCGCGGCAAACAAAAGTCTACCGCCCGCATCGCAGTTTCGCGCCCCTGGCGCAGGCGTCAAGTTCGTACGCAGGCCAGTCAACCCATGGACTTTTAGATGATTTTTCGCACGCACTGGGACGGTGCGCGTTCTGGGGCAACGCCGCCCGCTGCGGTCCGTGGCCCTGTCCAGGGCCTACCGTAATTTCAAGCAGTTTCGATGCACAGACTGGCCGGCGCTGTGGCCTATCTCTGAACTTGTTGGGTTTTATGAACAGCAGCGCAGCCATGGCACCGCGCCGACGTTCGTGGTACCTTGCGAATTCCATGATCCAGCTCTATCACGTTTCTAAACGATATCCCAATGGTTGCGACGCCTTGAATGACGTGACCCTGCGCATTCGCGAAGGGGAATTCGTCTTTCTCACGGGGGCCTCCGGGGCCGGCAAGTCGACGCTTTTGCGCTTGCTGCTGGTGATGGAGAGAGCCACCGAAGGGCAAATCCTCATTGGCGGCCGCAATATCCACGTCCTGCGTGATTCCAGCGTGCCGTTCTTGCGCCGCAACATCGGCGTGGTCTTTCAAGATTTCCGCCTGATCAAGAATCGAACGGTCTTTGAGAATGTAGCCATCGCTCTGGAGATCATGGGGCTGGGTCGCAAAGAAATTGAGCGTCGTGTCAACCAGTTGCTAGAGGGACTGCGCCTCATTCAGAGGGCCCATTCGCCCGTGACCGACTTGTCCGGCGGTGAGCAGCAGCGAGTGGCCATTGCCCGCGCTTTGGTCAATGAACCCGCGATCTTACTTGCCGATGAGCCGACGGGAAACCTCGATCCCGAGCTGGGCCATGACATCATGCAGCTTTTGATCGACATCAACCGCCGTGGCACAACCGTAGCCGTCGCGACCCATGATGCTTATATGATTGAGCATTATGGCCTAAGAACCCTGGTGTTGCACAAGGGCAAGCTGCTCGAAGATCGCCCGCGCGTTTCGGTCCGGCCTGGGCAGGATGTGCGCCCGCCGCCGTCGCCGCTGGTCTATGGTTCGCCCTTGGCCATGCAACCTCCTGTCGCAGCTGCAGAAAGTTCGCTGGCGAGTGCTGCAGATCCGGACGCCGTGGAGGCGCCATGAAACGACCGCCCCGCCCTGATTATGTCTTGCGCCAAGCCTGGTTACTGGTCCGTGCTTCGCCGTGGCTCGCCGCCGTGTCGTCGTTGACGATTGCCCTGGCCCTGGCCCTGGTCGGCGTCTTTGCCATGGTGCTATTCAACGCTTCGCAATTGCTGCATGACTTGGGCCGCTCTCTGACCTTGACCGTGTATCTGCGCGAAAATGCGCTAGATACCGACATCGCAGCCGTCCAAGCCAAAGTGCGCACCCATGCCGGTGTCAAAGGCGTGCGGGTTCTGACGGCCGATCAAGATCGCACCCGCAATACCAAGTTGCTGCCGGCCGAACTGCTGCAAGGGCTTGATGAAGCAGCGATTCCGGGACAGCCGGTGATTGAAGTTGATCTCAATGCCGACCTCGGTTCCCGCGCCGACGTCGATACCTTGAGCGCCTGGTGCAAGTCACTCAAAGCCGTGCAATCCGTTGAAGATGCTGAATTTGGTGCTGAAAAGCTACGGCTCTTGTTCGCCTTTGTCGAGATTGCGCGAACCATCGGCTTGGTGTTGACCTTTGTCCTGCTGGCCAGCGCGATGTTCTTTGTGTTTTCAACGATTCGCCTGAGCGTGTTCTCGCGCAAAGAGGAAATCGAGATCCTGGCCCTGGTCGGCGCGACGCCCGTGTTCATTCGCGTGCCCTTTCTGGTCGAAGGCGTGCTTCAGGGGCTGTGCGGCTCTCTCTTGGCCGCTGGCCTTCTCGGCCTGCTACACTTGGAACTGCTTGGATTGATTCGCGATGTACACATGCTGAATCTGTCCGCCACGCTGCTACCTCCGGGCATGATCGTTTGGCTAGTCCTGGGTGGTCCGCTGGTTGGCCTAGCCGCTGCTGCCGTCAGCGTCGGCCGATACCTGAAGGTGTAGGCGTGGTTGACGCAGTAACCACCACGACCTTGATCCGCGAACACGTCCGGGGTGATGGCGCGACCTCCCGGTTACCGGCGCGACTTGCTGGGCCTAAGGACCTGTGCGGCGCGTGGCTACTGAGCGTGGCCCTGCTTTTGTGCGCCTCCCCTGTGCAAGCACTGGATGACTCTGACAAAACAGCGCTCAACGCCCGCTACGGCAAGGCGCTAGAGACCGAGCTTGGCTTGCTCAAAGCCTTGGACCAACTCGACCGCGACGCTGTCGACATCGATGCCCAACTGGTCCATATGTCGATCGACCGCGCTAAAGCGACTGATACGCTTCAGCAAGCCGAGCTACAGCGCGCCAAAGCCCAGAGCGAGTTGGCAGCCATGCGCAATGCCGTCCAAGCGCGACTGCGGGCGCTGCTTCGCGTTCGCGCCATGCCGGCCCTAAAATTCGCCTTATCGCCCGACGACTTTGAACGATCGGTGGTCAAGGATCACCTGCTGCGCACGGTGCTTGCGGCTGACAAACAACGGCTCGAGGAATACCGGCAACGTCTCAGTGATTTGGCGAGGTTGACCCAGCAGCGCGACCAGGACTTGCAGAAACTTGTGGCCCTGGATCTGCAACTGCATGAACAAAGGCAGCGCGGCGAACAGGAAAGGCGGGACAAAATCGCCCTGGTCCAGCAGCTGGACGAGGACCGCAAGTACCATGATCGGCTTGTGAAAGATGCCGATGCCGCCCATCGCCAGCTCACGGCGCAGATTGCAACGCTGCAGGAATGGCAGGAGCGCAAGTACACCTTTGCCGCCACCGAAGGCAAGCTGCTCCCGCCCTGTTCTGGTCGCGTGGAAGTGGGCTACGGCGAGGTCAAGCATCAACGTTTTGGCACGGTTACACTGCACCGGGGCCTAGATTACCGGGTGACGGGCCAAAATGCGCCGGTCCGCGCGGTGTTTTGGGGACGAGTCGCCTATGTCGGCTGGCTAACAGGCTATGGCGACACGCTTATTCTCGACCATGGCCGCGGCTGGCATACGGTCTATGCGCACTTGGAGAACATTCGCGCCGTTGTCGGCGATGTGGTGGCGGCCCGGACGCGAATTGCCGACGTCGGCGGTTCTGGCTCGATCAAAGGGCGGTTTTTGTACTTTGAGATCAGGCATAACGGTCAGCCCGTCGACCCAAGTGACTGGTTTCACTGAGCGCTCGCTGACCAACGCCCCAACCTTCTGAAAATACGCTATTTCACCAGAGCCGTGACAATCGTGTGGCCGTATGGAGCCCCAAGTGTTTGACACAAGGGCCTGTGCAGCGTGAAATGCCGCCCGCTCGCGCCGTGTGCGCGTCCGGAGCCGCCCATGCGCGTTTGTATCCCGCGCGAAAGCCACCCTGGCGAACGGCGAGTCGCCGCCTCACCGGAAAGTATCAAGAAGCTGATTTCCCTCGGCTTTTCCGTATCCGTGCAACGCGGAGCGGGAACGCAGGCTTGTTACACCGACGAGGCTTTTGCCGCGGCCGGTGCGGAAATCGTCGATGATCCGTGGTCTATCGCTGATTTGATTCTCAAAGTTCGCCCGCCCCAGTTGCGCCAAGATGGCGTACACGAAGCCGATTTGCTAAATGAGGGCTCGCGCCTCATCAGCTTTTATTGGCCGGCCAAGAACGGTGAACTGACCGATCGACTAAAGGCCCGCAATATTACGGCCTTTGGCATGGATCAGGTGCCGCGCATCAGTCGGGCGCAGAAAATGGACGCATTGTCATCCATGGCCAACATCTCCGGCTATCGCGCCGTGGTGGAAGCAGCTGCGCATTTTGGCTCATTTTTCTGCGGCCAGATGACAGCAGCCGGCAAAGTCGCTCCTGCCAAGGTACTCATCATTGGTGCTGGCGTCGCCGGACTCGCCGCTTTGGGCGCTGCCAAGGGCATGGGCGCCATCGTCCGCGCTTTTGACACCCGCGCTGCGGTGCGTGACCAGATCAAGTCCCTGGGCGGCGAGTTCCTCGAAGTCAAGATCGAAGAAGACGGCGAGGGCGGTGGCGGCTACGCCAAGGAAATGAGCCCAGCCTTTATCGCCGCGGAAATGGAACTGTTTCGCCAACAAGCCCGCGAAGTCGACATCGTCATCACCACAGCGCTGATCCCGGGACGCCCGGCGCCCAAGCTGTGGCTGCGCGACATGGTCGAGCTGATGAAACCCGGCTCGGTTATTGTCGATTTGGCCGCTGAATCCGGCGGCAACTGCGATGTGACGCTGGCCGATCAGGTCGTGGTTCACCAGGGCGTCATCGTCCTGGGCCCGACCGACTTGCCGAGCCAACTGGCCACGACGGCGAGCCAACTGTACGCGCAAAACCTTGTGCATTTCTTGACGGATCTCGGCGGCGCTGAGTTCAAGATCGACTTTGCCAACGAAGTCACCCGCGGCTCCATCATCACCCATGCTGGCGAGGTGTTGTGGCCACCGCCCAAGGTCGCAGCGCCCGTTGCTAGCGCCCAAGCCGCAAAACCAGCTGAAATTGTTGCAGCAAAGCCGGCAGCGACCCCAGCCAAGTCTGGCGGTCACGGTGGCGGTGCGCCAGGCAAGCCCAGTGGTTCAGCCTCGGTGGCACCCTTGACCTGGATTTCCGTGGCAGTGCTCGCGATTGCGTGGCTGGCCCTGCGCGGCGGCGATTCCAGCGGTGCGCTGCAATTTGCCCAGCAATTGACCATCTTTGCGCTGTCGTGCTTTGTCGGTTTCCAGGTGATCTGGAGCGTCGCGCCCGCCCTGCACACACCGCTGATGAGCGTCACCAACGCCATTTCCGGCATCATCGTGGTCGGCGGCATTCTCCACCTCAAGGGCGATTTGACCAATCCTGCCGCGCTCTTGGCGCTCGGGGCGGTCTTGTTCGCCACCATCAACATCGGCGGTGGCTTTCTGGTCACGCGCCGCATGTTGCGGATGTTCCGTCGCGATTGAGGCGATCCCAGTACCCATCTGATTTCGCTTTGTTTTTCTTTGCAGGTTTGATTCGATAGCTGGAGGCAAGCAGCCGTGGAGACTTTTCTAACCCTGGCCTGGGTCATTGCCGGCGTCCTGTTTATCAGCTCTTTGCGCGGCCTTGCGCACCAAGAAACCGCTAGGCGCGGCAACGGTTACGGCGTCGCCGGCATGGTGATCGGCATTGCCGCCATCTTGCTGTCAGGCGTCGCCGAAAACTTAGTCCCCCTGGTGGGCGCCCTGGTGATCGGCGCAACGGTTGGCGGCGTCATGGCCCAACGCGTCGCCATGACGGCCATGCCTGAGATGGTCGCGATTTTACATAGCTTTGTCGGTTTGGCGGCCGTGCTTGTCGGCCTAGCAGCCTACCTCGATCCGCCCCAAGGCCACGCTGGCATGGCGCACAGTATCGAGATCTGGATCGACGTCCTCATCGGCGCGATCACCTTTACCGGCTCGATCATCGCCTTCTTCAAGCTGCGCGGCACCATGTCTGGCCGGCCCCTGCTGCTGCCGGGTCGTCATGCCCTGAACTTGCTCGTCTTTCTGGCGAGTCTGGCCCTCTGCGTGCCTTTTGTCATGGCTGAAGGGACTGCGGGTCTGCCGTTCCTGCTGATCATGACCGTTCTCGCGGGCTTACAAGGTATCCACTTGGTTGCAGCCATCGGCGGCGCGGACATGCCCGTGGTGGTCTCCATGCTCAACAGCTACTCAGGCTGGACCGCATCGGCCGCCGGTTTCATGTTGAATAACAACCTGCTCATCATCACGGGTGCCCTGGTCGGCTCCTCGGGTGCCATCCTCTCGTACATCATGTGCAAGGCGATGAACCGTAGCCTAGTCAGCGTGATCTTTGGTGGCTTCGGCGCAGCCCCTGTCGCAAGCAGTGGCCCAGCGCAGGTCCCAGAAGGCGAAGTTGTTGCCACTTCGATCGAAGAACTTGCCGCCGAAATCAACGAATCCCGCGAAGTGATTATTGTTCCTGGCTATGGCATGGCCGTGGCCCGCGCCCAACACGCCGTGCGCCAACTGGTCGACGTGCTCAAGGCCAAGGGAATTCGCACGCGTTTCGCCATTCACCCGGTCGCTGGGCGCTTGCCCGGTCACATGAATGTGCTCCTGGCTGAGGCCAGCGTGCCATACGACATCGTCATGGAAATGGATGAAATTAACGAGGATTTCCCCAAAACTGACGTGGTTCTGGTCATCGGTGCCAATGACATCGTCAACCCTAGCGCCCAGACCGACCCAAGCAGCCCCATCGCCGGCATGCCGGTGCTGGAAGTGTGGAAGGCCAAGCGCACCGTCGTGCTCAAGCGGTCGCGCGCCTCAGGCTATGCAGGCGTAGATAACCCGCTGTTCTATCATGAGAATACGCGCATGCTCTTTGCCGACGCCAAGGACGGCATGGAGAAGTTGGTCGCCAAGCTGCAGGGTTAAGACCGCCACGGTGCTTGAGCGCGTCAAGGGCTTGGCCACGTTCCCCTGGGCCAACGCTCCGTCAGCCGGCCAGAAATACCCATAAAATATAAAATGTTACACCCAAACGAACCCTGCCAAAGAGCCGGGCGCTGGGCGTGAACACCTTCCCTGCGGCAAAGCCTTGGCCAGACAAAGCCGGCCATATTTGCTACGCTGGCTACCGTCAAGAGGAGCCGTGGCCGTTGCTGGCACCTCCGCGACGCGCCGCCCTGGAATGCCCGCCCTATCTCCTTGTTATCGGTGTAAAATATGCGACTCCCTCTTGGTTCATTGCATTGGCGCACCTTCTGGCCGGCGTTGCTCTTGGCGCTCTGTGTCTGTCAAAGCGGCTTGGGCGATGAAGAATCGGGCTGGCAGCGCGACGCGACCGAGGATGGCGTGACGGTGTTTCTGCACGAGGAGCCCGGCCGCAACCTGCCTATATTTCGAGGAGTTAGCACCTTAGACTCAGGCCTCTACGAGATTCTCGCGGTCCTCGATGACACCAGTCGTCACACCGAATGGATGAAGAGTTGCATGACCTCGAAAATCATCAAACAAGTCAATGAATTTGATCGTATCCTCTACAACCGGACCGATGCACCGTGGCCGGTTTCCGATCGCGACGTTGTCATCGCCGCAACCGTGGAAGGCAGCGTGGCGAAAAGAGAAGTCTGGAGTCGATTCCAGCAGGTCAACAGCGCTGGCGCCGCCGTGGTCGATGGCGTGGTGCGGATGCCTCGTCTGCGCGGCTACTATCGCCTGCAGGCCCTCGACGAAGGGCACACCCGCGTCACCTACCAGATCGACGCCGATCCAGGCGGGATGTTGCCAGATTGGTTGAACAAAATGTCGACGCGGCGCCTCCCCGTAGACACCTTGGCCGGCTTGAGACGGCAGACCCGCAAGATGCGCGGCCGTTATGACGGGTTCCTGAGCAAGTATGACCCGGCCCATGGCGGCAAAGTCCCTGATCAGTTTCTGAAATAACCTCCGGCGTCCTGAGCGGTGCGGCGGCGGTCCCTCCAGCCCGCAAGGACCTTCGGGTATGAGGTACTAGTCGGGCGCGTGAGCCACAGCCTTGGTCAAGTCGCGAGGGGGCTGCCACGAACGAAGATGCGACATAATTTCATCAACATCGCGCGCTTCGATCAGGTGTCGACGGGCATCACTGCGCACAAAACCCGCGGCATTGGCCAACTCCAATTGCCCGAGCAGAGGGGCCCAAAATCCCCGTAAGTTCGCAAGGATCACGGGCTTGTGGTGCAGTCCCAGCTGCCGCCAGGTCAGGACTTCAAAGAGTTCGTCCAAAGTGCCGAATCCACCAGGCAATACGACGTAGGCCGAGCAACGGGCTGACATTAAAGCCTTTCTCTCGTGCATGCTGGCAACGATGCACAGTTCGCTGAGCCCGCGGTGTGCCAGTTCCCGATCGACCAAAGGCTGCGGAATAACACCAATCACCCGGCCACCAGCGCCAAGCGCGCCTTGGGCCAGAGCCCCCATGGTACCCACCGAGGCTCCGCCGTAGACAAGTGTCGCGCCAGCTACCGCTAGGTGGTGCCCCAGCGCGTGGGCCGCAGCACGAAAAGCTGGGTCATCACCGGCACTTGCCCCGCAGAAAACGGCAACTCCTTGGCCACTTAGTTCCATCGATTCTCCCCTTTGCCGGGCGCGACCAATGAGGACCCTATGCCCGCTTTGCGACGCGAAGGCGCTAGCTAAACACTCATTGTTTCATTGGTTTCCGCATCGGACCACGTCTCCGCGCTGTACGTCTCTAGCTTCAGATCGCCCGGCCACTGCTGGGGCTCGAGCCCTGCCTTGCGCCACAATGCAGCAACAAAGTCTGTCGCTCCGGGCAGTTGCTCCCACACCGATGGCAAGAACGTCTCCTGGTGGTGCTGTGTGTGCAGGCACAATCCATCCACGCCGGGACGCAGGGCCAACAGCAAATGGTCATAGCTCGAGACATTGAGCGGTTGCAGCGGGCTAAGCACTGAAATCGACAAGGTAAGCCCCTTGAGTTCATGCGACTGCAGCTTGGGAAACCGCGAATCTGCAAAGGCCGCCGCGTGCGCGTGTTGGACGACGCTGCGCGCCAATGGCAGGTGTGGCGACAAATTACCAATACATCCGCGAAGATGGCCATCCAGATCCAGGGTCACGAACGTCGCCGATGGCTGCCGTAACCAGGCAGCATCCGGCAGGGCGATCGCATTGCCAGACAGGTGGGAACGCAGGGCGGCCCACGCTAAATCACACAACAATCGTCGCTGCCCAACGGCGAACTGAGGCGCTGGAGCCAACGTGGGCTCGGTGTCAGAAGGCGCAGATGCGACCGCCAGTGGCCCTAAGCTCGAGGCCGGGGCCTGGTCAGCCGGCCACAGAAGCAGCGCCGCGTAGCCCACAACCCGCTCCGGCGTTCCCGCGGTTTGGGCCGAATTGCGCGCATCGAGCGTCTGAATGCGCATCCCCCGCCGCCGAGCCGCCGCTAACAAGGCCGCCACGGCCTGGCGACCGCAAGCGTCCGCGCCGAGCGCTTCTGCGGGGTCCATGCGCTCAAAACTTGCAATCGATTCAGCATCTACACGTTCGGCACGCTCCTGGTCCAGGTCATGCGATAGGTCCGTGCTGACAACGATCAGCGTTTCTGGGCCGCCCCACAAGGCATCGAGCAGATCCGCCCCATCCTCCGGACGCAGCGTGCCGACAAGGACGGGCAGCAACTGAAAATTCCCCAGAACCGATTGCAAAAAGGGAAGTTGCACTTCCACACTGTGCTCAGGCGCGTGGGCGGTGTCCGAAACATGCACGAAGTCAAATCCGCTAGCGATGCGCAAAGCTTCTGAATCAATTGGAATATCACCCAAAGGAGTCGACCAGACCGTCGCTTCCGGAACGGCGCAACCGACCAGCGCGTGGCGATGGCTCGGCCCCAAGAGCACAACGCGCTGGATCTGGCCGCGTAAGGCCGCCACGGTGGCGTAGGCGGAGGCTGCAATGGGACCGCTGTAGCGCAGGCCTGCGTGAGGCACGATCAGGGCCTTGGGCGGTGGCAGACGGCTGGAGACGCGACCGAGCCAGCACGCCTGTAGGCTTTCCCGCAGCGCCTCGGCCTGGGCAGGATAGAAACGACCGGCATGGACGGCGGGACGGGTCGACATGGAGCCTCCTTCTGCGCGACGCAAGGCGGCAAAATTCTAGCTAAATACGGGCCAAGTGGCTCCCACGCACTACTGCGCAATGGTGGTCACGGGCGCGGCACCTTGCGCAGACCCTGGGCGGAGCAGCAGGTGAAGCAATCCAAATAATGCGAATAATTCCAAAATACTTGCTGCAGCAAACGCAGCTCCTGGGAAATGCACTGGCGCATCGGCTGCGTTGAACCGGCCGAAGAGTTGCGTCATCAGGGGCGGGCCGAGGATCGCGGTCAGCCCTGACAAGCTCGACAAGGCACCCTGCAACTCGCCCTGCGCATTGGCTTCTGTCCGCGACGACATCCAGCCCTGAATCGAGGGACCGACCAGACCGCCCAGGGCCATCGGCAGCATGAAGACGTAGACCATCCGTTCGCTGTCGGCAAAGGCGTAGCCGGTGTAGGCGATGATCGCGAACACGAGCCCGACGCTGGCTGAGCGGGCTGGACCGAGTTTGGGGATGACACGCCGCATCAAGCCACCCTGGACCAAGGCGATGGAAAGGCCAATAGCGCCAAGGGAGTAGCCGACTTCGCGCTCCGTCCAGCCAAAGCGCGCCATGCCAAAGAAGGACCACGTGCACGGCAGCACCTGATGGGCCAGCTGGTGCAGAAATGCGATGATACCGAGCGACAGGAGCATCGGCTTTTGCGCCAATTGCACCAAGGATCCTAGGGTATTTGCCCGCCGCCAGGAGAAGGGGCGCCTTCTGTCCAGGGGCAAGGACTCGGGCAGCACAAAGTAGCCGTAGGTCGCATTGGCAAAGGCAAGGCCAGCAGCGGCGAAGAACGGAACCCGCGGACCATATTGCCCCAACAAGCCGCCGAGCACCGGGCCGATGATGAAGCCCAAGCCAAAGGCGGCCCCAAGAAAGCCAAAGTTTTGCGCGCGTTCCTCGGGCGGGCTGACGTCGGCGATGTAGGCCGACGCAGGGGCATAGGCAGCGCCAAAGGAGCCGGCTAAGGCGCGACCGATGAAAAGCCATGAAATCTTAGGCGCAAATCCAGTCAGAAGGGAATCCAGGCCAAAGGCGAGCAGGGACAGGAGCAGCACGGGGCGACGGCCGAATCGATCACTCAAGGCCCCAGCAATTGGCGCGCACAGGAACTGCATCCCCGCGTAAACGAAGAGCAACCAACCGGACCACGTGGACGCTTCGCTGATTGGCTGATGGGTCAGCGCCATGACCAGCTTGGGCGTCACCGGGATGATGATGCCAAGGCCGATGATATCGATGAGCAAGGTGAAGAAGAGAAAGAGCAGTGCTTTCTTGCGGTTCTGGACAGGCATGGGAATGCGCGCCTCACGCGCCGGGCGGGTCGGGCCGAGGCAGCCCACGCGCCCGCGCACTATGCACGCCGGAAGGTTCCGGCGCAACGGTCACGGCCCGGAGCAGCGATTCACCAACGAGAAAGGCCGCATGATTGCGAGAAGAAAAAAGGCGCAATTGCGCAGTGCGCCTACGGCACCTTGAAGAAAAAGGCGGCGTGCCCGTGTGGCGAATCATCCGCCAAATCACTGCATTCGCCATGCACATGGAAGCGCACCGTCCACTGCCCAGCTTGATCCACGCGGACCGGGCCAACTAGGTACGTGCCGGGCGTCGTCGTCTCCCGGGAACTCTGCTTGGTGTCCGGCGCGCCATGCTTGTCGTCGAGGAAGACCTCAGCAAAAATGGGCGCAGATCCATTGGGTTTGCCATCTGACAACGTTGTCAGGGTTACCTTGAACGTGAGGTCCTGCCCCTGGGCCACTGGGGTGGATTCCCAGGTGACATGGTACTTGCAGTCATCGTCATTTCCCTGTGATCCCGATTGGGTAGGGCCGTATTCAGCGCCGGCACCACCAGCACTAGCGGCGGTGGCGTCCTCGGCCGTCGCTGCGGCGTCGACAGCCCCCGTGCCAAGGTCGGCTGGAGTCGACGCATCGTCGTCAATCAAACAGGAAGTCATCGATACCGATTGGCTTTTGCCTGCGCAGTCGATGGACTGCCCGGTGGATGCCGCATAGGCGGCAGCGGTGTTGGTGGCCACGGAACTCGCTGTCACGGCAGACGAATCAGCCAGCGCATCTGCTGGGTTTGGCGTCGCCTCTTTGCTACCACAAGCCGCGCTCAGGAGGACAAGACCCGACAAAAGACCTTGCCGCAAATCTGTGGCGCTGATTAGACGCAATAATTTGATTCTGCTCATGATCCTCGACTCTTGAATCGCCATTGCCCCTCGCCAAGTGACACCAACCTGTCAAAAGATTACCGGTTTGCGCACGGCCAGGCAAGACCAGCAACCGGACGGTAGTGGGCTAGTTTGAAAATCATTTGCGTAGCAATAGCCAGAGCAAGATCAGCACGCCCGCGCCCGCCTTCACGACGATATCCCTTGTCTCGTCAGGAAGACCTGGCACGACGCCAACCCAGGCAAGGACTTGCAGCACGGCAGCGCCGGAACATGCAGCGAAACCAAGCCATTTCTGGATCTTCCCCTCCCACGTCGCGTGGATAATCCATCCCGTCGCTACGAGAAAGCCCATGATAAATACACGGTTGAAGTAGGCTTCGCCGCCCGCGAAGAGCCAACCGGCGATTTTGTGAGGCAGATCACCAATCCAATACAGCAGGTCGTGACCAACTCGACCGAGCCACGCCAAGGCGTCGCCGACAAATTTGAGAATCAACTCGAATAACGCCAGCAGCATGCCGACGAGGTACAGTGCTATTCCTATTGCCAATGAGCCAATCAGGCCAAACGCGATCGTCAGGACGGCGCTGAGTGCTCCACTACCGGCCTTGCCAAGTTGCTTCCGAATTTCCATCTGTTAGCGCAATCCTTGATTCAGGCTGCATTTCGTGGCACGCTGGCGGTATGCCTACCCGCTCAAGCAAGAAACGCCCCGCCGACCTGAACCAGCTTGCCCGGTTCATCGTCGATTCCGCAACTGGCGATCTGCCGCCCGAACCTGTCGAGCCAGCGCCGCCCGAGAAGAACCCGGCTGCGGTCGCGCTTGGACGGCTTGGCGGGAAGAAGGGCGGTAAGGCGCGGGCCGAGAAGTTGTCACCCGAGCGGCGGGCCGAAATTGCACGGGATGCTGCGGCAAAGCGATGGCGGAACCTTACGAAGGACCAGGAGGAAGCACAATGGGAACTTGCCGCAAAAGCTGCTGGGGGATCTGAATAATCTGCTGCTGTTGCTGGCCGGTCTTGATGAACGCCTTACCGTGATGATTTTCCACAATTTTCGCGCACGCCGTTCCAGAAAACACATGAGATGTCACGTGGAATACGGAAAGCACGTTATCTTGCAGCGTCTGGTTTGCTTCAAGATCCTCAACCTTCAACCCCAGGGCTCGTGCTTGGTCGCGTCCGATGAACCGACCATGGCTAAGGAATTTCGCGTGGTTCGCTAGGTCCCCCGCAATGCTGGACGCCTTCGCCTTGGCGTCGGAAGTGCCAGCAAACATGTAGCTTTCTAGCCATTTCGCCACGAGCGACTGCGATAGAGCTTGCGCGAGACGGCATTGGACGATCAGCGCAGGGCCGTACTGGCGCAGAATTGGTAGCCATGATGGCAACTTCGTTGGATCTTTGCTGCATTCGTCTTGCGCAATCTGAAATTGCTCCTGAATCGCGTGCGCTGGAACCGCGCGCCTGCCGAGTTCCGTCTGCATGATGAACTGTGGATCAATAGGCCCAAGAAACGAGTGCTTACCCATCACGATGCTATTTGCCGAGCACGCCAACATCGTTGCAGCCGACATCGCTGCGTGCGGAACGAAAACACGGATGTCGGTGAACTTGGAACGCAGATAGGTCACGAGCGCTTCCGTTGCCTCCGGTGAGCCGCCAGGTGAATGCAGGATCAGGTCAAGTGACGACCCTTCAAGCCCATTCACGACCTCCATGAAACCGTGCATGTCCTCAGCGGTAATGCTGGTCTGGTCTGGATCTCCGCCACCCTGCGCCCAGCGAGTTGAGTACAGGATCGCGTTGCGGCCGGTATGCTTCGCCATCGCGCCGAGGTACTTGCGCCGAACTACGTCGAAATGGCTGATGCCCGGCGGAAGATTCTGTTGCGCCTGCTGGAGTTCCGTGATGAGGCCACCCCAAGTTGCCATTTCAGGCCCCGACCGCGTTCGAGTTGGAGACGATCGGCGCGTTATCGAGTTGCGCGAAGTACGCGTTCGCATTCCTGACTGCCGTGTCAGCTTCGGCGTACAAGCGCATTACTTCGTTGATGCCGGGATTTGACGCCGCGAGTTGCGACTCAAAATTCTCCAGCATCTTCTCCAGTTCCTCCTGGGATGCGGTTTGCACATTCATGGCAGCCTCGTAGCCAAGCAGAAAGTTGTTCACGCAACGGCACTTGGCGAACGCCGTTGCGTAATAGCGCCGTGATCTAGTGACGGCGCGGGTTTGAGATACTACTGATAGTTTCGGCGTCGCACAACCGGAAAGCAAGAAATTTTGACATCCACCGTGGCTCCGATTGTGCCGCCCCAGCGCAAACCGTACAGACGGAGTCCGCAGGATACTGACTCCAGTCGATGAGCGCAATGGCCTACGCGGCCGGCGCCAGGGACTCTTTGTCCCTGGACCCCAGCGGG
>CAIMEY010000031.1 GCA_903840165.1 uncultured Myxococcales bacterium
CCGAGCATCTGCTGCCCCTTCCGACCCCTTGGACCTTGACCGACCGCCTGGGCCTAGCCGGACCCCTGCGCCGAGGCGTGGGCCTGGGTCTGCTGGCGAGCCTCTGCATATTACCTTTATTTTCAATTGGTTTCTTCTTGCGGGAGACGCAGTTTCTCCACAGCAACCTAGGCGCTGGCCCGGGTATGCAAGGGCCACCGCTGACCTTTCAGCAACCCAGCGTGGCGAGTAATCACCATGTTATTGTTGATGAAATGGGCAAAGGCCTCGTAGTCACCAATGCCACGGCGTACGCCATCGCTGTGCTGCCCCAGGGTCGACCGGCGATCGCGGTGCCAGCAGGAGCGCGCCGTTCTCTTGATCGCCAAATCCTTCAAGGCTTTAGACTGCAACTGCCCAGTGGTCAGCCCTTGCCCGAACCGGCCCTGGCCGCCAGTGGCGAGGCCCTGAGTCAACCGGTCGAGGTCCCGTGGGACTGGCAGTGGCTCCTGCCCTTTGCCCTGGCGCAGTTCTTGGCGATTGCGTTGCCGGAAGAAGCCTTTTTTCGGGGCTTTATCCTAGCTCGCTTACGACAATTGTGGCCGGCCCGACGCCGACTGCTGGGCGTGCCTTTTGGCGTCGCGCACGTGGCCAGTGCAGCTCTTTTTGCCCTGATCCACTTGGTGGCAGTGCCGGAACCAGCTAGATTGCTTGTCTTTTTTCCTGCCTTACTGTTCGCTTGGCTGGCTGAGCGCAGTCGCGCGGTCTGGGCCAGTGCCGTGCATCATGCGCTCAGCAACATCGCGCTCCGTGTATTACAACGGTTTTTTGCCTAGTCGCCCCCGCGGCCGACCGCGTTCTTCCTGCCCCGGTGGCGCGTCAAGCCGCCCGGTCGACGACACAGCCCGCGGTCTGCGCTACAATACTGGCCCCTGCGGCAGCCTTGCCGCGCAAAAGCGCTGTGATGACGCAACCCTTTACACCACCTGGCCCCCAACCTGCCCTGCTGCTGGCCATCGACATCGGCAATACCAACACCGTCCTGGGCATCTACCGTGGCCTGGACTTGCTGGACCATTTGCGCATCGAAAGTCGGCGTAATTCCACAGCTGATGAGTACTCGGCCTTGGTGCATCTCCTGCTGCACCAACGCGGCTTTGCGTTCTCGGACCTCGAGCAGGCGGTGATCGGCTCGGTCGTGCCGCCCCTAACCTCGGTATTTGAAGAAGTTTGCCGGCGTGGCATTGGCAAGCCCCCTGTGCTGGTCGGGCCTGGCGTCAAGACCGGGATGCCGATCCTGGTCGACAATCCCAAGGAGGTCGGTGCCGATCGCATCGTCAACGCCATCGCCGCCTATGAATGCTACAAAAAAGGCTGTATTGTCGTAGACTTTGGCACCGCCACGACCTTTGACGTCGTCAACGGCAAAGGTCAGTACCTCGGCGGCGTGATCGTGCCCGGTATCGGCATCAGCGCCGACGCCTTGTTTGCCCGGGCCGCCAAGTTGCCGCGCGTCGAGATCGTCCGACCTCCCCAAGTCATTGGCAAAAGCACGCTGCAAGCCATTCAATCGGGTCTGGTTTTTGGCTATGTGGCCTTGGTTGAAGGGCTAGTGCAGCGCCTGCAAGTGGCTCTGGCTGAACCTTGCGCTGTGGTCGCGACCGGAGGCCTAGCGCCGCTGATCGCTGGCGAGACGCAATGCATTGATTCCGTTTCTGAATTTCTGACCCTGGACGGCTTGCGCATGGTCTATGAGCGCAACCGCGACGATGCGGCCGAGCGAGCCAAAACCGGCCGCGATCACCCGCCCGAGCGCCTAGTGCTGCGCCGCGGGGAGCCGGACCATGGGTGAGGACCGCAGCGAAGACAACGAACCTCGCTTAGGCATTACGGAAATCTACGCTTCGGTCCAAGGCGAATCCAGCCACGCCGGCCGTTTGTGCACCTTTGTCCGGCTGAGCGGCTGCCCCCTGCGCTGCCGTTGGTGCGACACGGAATACAGCTTTGCCGCGGGCCAACGTCTCTCGATTGCAGCGATTGTTCAGACAGTTCAGGCTCTTGGCCTAGGCCTAGTCGAGGTCACCGGTGGCGAGCCCTTGGCTTGGCCCCAAGCGCCGGCACTGATTGAAGCCTTGTGCGATGCGGGGTTCGAAGTCTTGGTCGAGACCAGTGGGGCCTTTGCCTTTGCCCACTTGGACCCACGCGCTGTGGTGATCGCTGACCTGAAATGCCCGGGTTCGGGCGAAGAAAAACGCAATCTTTGGCTGGCGTTACAGGCCCTTCGCCCTCAGGACGAACTCAAGATCGTCGTGGCCGATGAGGCCGATTACGCTTGGGCCTTGGCGCGACTGACCAGCGAATTGACCGGGTTGCAGGCCAAGGTGCTGTGGTCGGCCGTAGCCGAGGTCCTACCCCCCACGCAGTTGGCCGCATGGCTCTTGCGAGATAAGCCCGCAGGTCGCCTACAGATTCAGCTGCACAAAGTGCTCTGGCCCTTGGCGACGGGCGGCGTCTGAGCGCTTCAAGCCAAGCGTGCCCTTTCGGTCGGCCCCAGGCAACTCTGCATTCTGCCAGTCTTACTTGTCGCGCGGCGTCTCGCTCCAACGCGCCAAGTGACAGCCGGCATCGATGTCCTGGCCGGGCAACCACAAGGCGGGAAAGGAGCCATCGGCCCCGGTCTGCGTCGCCGCGGGGTCCATCGCTGAGATCCAGATCTGCGGCGCGGCCGGCGAACCCGTGTGCAAAAATCCGTAGTTACGACGCGAACTAAAGCCTAACCAGTGGTGTTGCCCCACCACATTGCCAAAGGTTGGCCACGAGTTGGTCTGGTCCGTGCCGGCATTGGCGGCATCAAGGCGGACTGCTTTGCCACCAGCGGCTGGGACAGCCCACAGTTCCGAGTGGCAATTGTCATAAGTGTATGAATTATCAGATGTATTTGGCCCGCCATTGGCTCCGGTGTTGCCGGCATTTTGCGCGCAGTTGTTGGCTCCGTCAGCGGCGCGGTTGTACACGACATAGGCACCATCGGGCGAAAACACTGGGTAAAATTGCGCGTAGGCCGGGTCGTTGGCACCCGAGAGCTCTGTGGCATTGCCGCCCGAGCCATTGTTGAAGGGCACGGAGTACAGCTGCGTCTTCTCGGAGGCTGAAAAGCCTTGGCCGACGCTCTTGCCAGAAACGTAAACAATTTTAGTGCCATCGGAGGACCAAGTGGGCCAGGCCTGTTGGCCGAGGTCGCCGCCCTGCACCAATGGATTGCCAGTTCCTAGCAGCAAATCAACCACTTGCAACTTGGTCGGTGTGATCGGCAAGAAACTGCCGCTCGACGGAACCACCAGGCGTTTGTCCGTCGCCGTGAAATGCGCCTTGCTAAAGGCCGCGGAAATCGTGAACGATGCCGCAAGCTTACTAGCCGCATTGGGATGCAGCCACGGCGGTGTTTGCCCGCTCTTGGCCGTGAACAAGGCCATCGACATCGAGGAAAAACCTGAACCGGTCATGAAACTGACCGCCACGGTGGAGCCATCGGGGCTGATGCTGTGGCAACCGGGGCACATGCCACCGGCCGTCGACAGCGATTTCGCACTGGTTTGGCCAGATTCCAGGACGCGGACCGCCTGATACGACGTGTTCCAGTAGTAGAGGGCGCCACCGACCATTTGCTGTGTGACTTTAAGGACTTGTGTCTTGCCACCGCTGACCGCGCCCGCCTTGCCTCCACTAGCACTGGTTTGCAGAACTTGGACCGTCCAGGCATCCACCTGGTCTAACGCGAACAATTTTGCCCAGGTAGCCGCGGGGATGGTGACCACATAGCCCGGTCCCTTGGCCCAGTTGGCACCGCCGACCACGTCGATCTGCGCGACCTGACTGGTGAAACGCAGATCGAAGGCATTGGCTCCGCCGCTGGCCAGCCATTGGAAGGTGATTGGCGCAAAATCCTTAGGCACCAAGGCACCATCGGGCGGATAGACGAGGTCGAGCGCCACGGGAGCGCCCGAGACCGCAGTCCCAGCGAAATTGGCCCCGAGGCCCAACTGTGGTTCAGCGCTGGAATCAACGTAATTCAATGTAATGGTGAGCGATGTCGACGTGCACAAGGTGCCATGGTGCGCGTAGATCTGCGCGGTGCCGGCCCAATTGCCACTCAAGTGAAGGCCGCCCGTGGCGTCAAAGGTTCCCGCGCCGACAGGATCTACCTGCCAAGTGGCTGACGTTACTTGGGTTTGTCCAGAAGGCAGAACACCCTCCGCACTAAACTGGACGGTCGGCTGGGCTCCCCAGGCCGCCTTCTGCGTCGCAGGACCGCTAATTTGCAGGGTATTAAAACCATCGAAGGGCAGATTGGCACCGAGACAACCTGGAGGCGGGCCCGTGGGGACATCGGGCTGCACATCGATGCCAGTGTCCACAGGGTCCAGAAGATCACTGGGATTATCCGTGTCCGTCAGCGGCGGCGTGCCATTGTCCTGCTGTCCCGGGTCGACGTCCGTGAGCCCCACGTCCTGCCCGCCGCCATTGCCGGTATCGACCGGAACGACGGAAATAGGGCCATCTTTCCCTACAGAATCAGAGACATTGGTGAGGACATCGCTGACGCCATCGCCGGTTGGACCTTGGCCATCGGGCCAGAGCACGTCGCTGCTCGTGCCGTCCAAGCCATTGAACACCATGCCATCGCCGCCGCTTTGGCCCGTGCCGCCAGTCCCTGTGGAGGGCGAACTGCAGGCCAGGGTTAGGGCACAAAAGACACCGCAAAGTAGGGAAAAGGTCTTCATAGCGGCAGGCTAATGGCCGGGCGCGGCAAAGGCAAGGACAAGAGCGGCCCTGGGGCCGGGTGACTACGCCCTGTGGCTGGCCATTTTGGCCCGTGCGGCCTACACTTTGGCCGGCACAATGGTTGCCTGAGGAACCTAAGAAATGCCTTTAACTCGCAATGACTTAGCAGCGCGTGTTGCCGAAGAACTCCAGGATGGCTTCTACGTCAACTTGGGCATTGGCATTCCCACCTTGGTGGCCAACTACATCGCGCCCGGCATGGACGTCATTTTACAGAGTGAAAATGGGATGTTAGGAGTCGGACCCTTTCCCTATGAAGGCGATGAAGACCCCGACCTGATCAATGCCGGCAAACAGACAGTCAGCGAAATTGCGGGCACTTCCTACTTTAGCTCGGCCGAATCCTTTGCCATGATCCGCGGTGGCCACGTCGACATGACCGTCCTAGGCGCCCTACAGGTCTCGGCCCAAGGCGACCTCGCCAACTGGATGGTGCCGGGCAAGATGGTCAAAGGCATGGGCGGCGCAATGGATTTGGTCGCTGGAGCCCGCCGCGTCATCGTCACGATGACCCATACGGAAAAGGGCGGCGAGCCGAAGATCTTGCAAAATTGCACACTTCCGTTGACAGGCCTGCGCTGCGTCAATCGAATCGTCACTGATCTTGCGGTGATCGACGTTACGGACACGGGTCTAGTGCTGCGCGAGATTGCCTCGGACACCACCGTAGAGGCCGTGATTGCGCTCACTGGGGCGCCCCTGCAAATCGCTGAAAATCTGCGGATTCTTCAGGTGAGCCCGAGCTAAGCCCTGCGCGACGCTGCCCTGATCAAGTCTTGGCTCAAGACAACGTCGCACAGATGGGCGCTGCGGGCAGACACGGCTAGGCCGGTGCATCGACGTTCAACGACCTGAGAACCCGCATGGTTCCCCGCGTCACACCGAACTGTTCGTGAGCCGAGGCTGCAGCTTGAGCGGCCTGCGGCGATCCCTCACCCGCGAGCAGAGCCTGCCAAGCACCCACGACATTGGCCGCTATTTCTTTGGATTCACTGACAAATTCCAGGCGAAACTGCCGCACGCCGCGTTGCAGCAGGGCCGGCACGGCAAAGGCCGCCGATTGGGCCTGGGCATTGAAAACCGTATTGCGACAGCCTACATCCACAACGACGGGATGGGCCAAGCCTTGGTGATCGCGCAGGGCCAGGGTGTGATGCTCACACGGACGACCACATGTTTTGTAATCCTTTCCGGTAGATAACAGGTGAGCGAACAGACAGTGCTCGGTGTGAAACGTCGCCATGTGGTGCTGTACCGTCACGACCACACGCTGCGCCGGCACATGTTCAAGTAAAGCCGTCAGTTGCGTCGCATCGAGGTCATGGGCCGCGGTAATCGTCGTAAGGCCTAGGCCTAGCAAATGGTTGGCCGTCACGGAATTGCAGACGTTAAGCGAGAAATCTCCGTGTATCTCCGGTCTTTGCTCCGTCGGCAACTGCGAAAAGTGCTGCAGGGCACCCCAATGCCTGACGAGAACGCCATCGGGCTGTAATCGCGCAAACCGCCTGTCAAAACAATCTTCTCCAGGCTTTTGCACCCGCACGGTCGCGATGGTCACGCCCAGCCCAGCCGCCTTGGCCTTGTCCACCGCCCGGGTCAGGCCCGTTAGGTCCATCCAGTCCAGTTCCACGGCGCCAAGCCCACTGTCGATCACCGCTTCAAGTTGGGCATCGGTGCGGCACAGCACTCGCAATTGCGGTTTATTTTCATACGATTGCAAATCGTTGGCCCGCGGCACCAAGTCCTGCCACGAAGCCAGAAGATTCAGGCGATGCGCGTAGGCGGTCTCAAGGCGGGCATCGAGTTCGGCCTGCAAGGTCCGCCGCAGCGCCTTGAGCTCAGACACCGGGCCGTGCAGGGGCGTGTCGCCCAGGTCGAGTCGCAGTTCACCCAAGCAATACGGGGTGTTGCCCATCGCGCCGAGTTTGTCGCGCAGCACCACGGCGCCAAGCCCCTGGCCCTGCGCTGCCTGCAAAGGCGTGGTCGTACAAGCCTCTATGACCAAATGCTTTTGGCTCGGTTCGCCTCGGCGAATCGTCAGCGACAGTCGCGCCTGCAGCACCTGTCCGGGACGCCCAGATACGTCAAGATCCACAACAATTCGCCCACTTGGCGGTGTCGCCTGCACCTGCTTGTCAGCCGCGAGCCCTAGGTGCGGGTCTCCCGACAACCAGACCCGGCTACCCACGGCCACACCGCGTAAACTAGGTCCACTACTAGCAAAACTCAGCCACCAGCCGTCGTCCGTGCGGGCAACGCCATAGAGAGGCCCACCGATCTCGTCGGGGTCTTCGGGCCGGCCGGCGTCAATGACAACGCCTTGACCATTGCGCGGTTCGGTCGGAAAAACCTCTGCTGTTTCAGGATTTTGCTCGGCGATCGCTAGGCCGCCGCTGCCGGTACGACCGCCCGCGACCACGCGTACGCGCTGACCCAAGACTTCGGCGATGACGCCCAGCAAGAGCCCGCGGTGCTTAGGAAAACGACCTTCGACCAGGTGTTGGTGGTCACAGCCGCGCAGAAAGCCGGGCGAAAAGCCGCGGCTGTAGCTCAAGGCCATCGACGTCAAATCACTAGGAATCAACTGGGGATTGGGCGCATCGAGCTGCCGGCGGTAGGCCGAAACAGCGGTGCTGACGTACTGCGGTCCCTTCTGCCTTCCTTCGATCTTGACGCCGTGCACCCCCATCGCCGTCAACGCCGTGAGGTCGGGCAAGGCCGCGAGGTCCAGCGGACTCAGCAGATAACGCACATCGCCAAGGTCACGCTTTTCACCATCGATCAGCAAATCATAAGGCATTCTGCAAGATTGGGCGCACTGACCGCGGTTGGCGCTGCGGCCTCCCCAGGCTTCACTGGTCAGGCATTGACCGCTCCAGGACACGCACAAGGCCCCATGGACGAAAACTTCTGTCTCTATGCGGGATTTCTCGACAAACTGGCGGATTTCTTCCAGGGACAGCTCTCGCGGCAAGACGACACGCGTGCAGCCCAAATCCTCTGCAAAAGCAGCGGCTTCTGGCGATGAGATCGTCATCTGGGTCGAAGCGTGAACCGCCAGCGTCGGCACCATGGCCCGCGCAAGCAAGGCTACGGCTGGATCTTGAACAATAATCGCGTCCACACCCGCCGCCGCCGCCTGCTGCAAAATCGCCTTCAGGATGGGCAATTCTGGTTCAAATAACAGGGTGTTCAGCGTCAGGTAAGCCTTGGCTCCGCCGCGATGCAGGGTCTGCACTGTCTGGGCCAAGTTGTGCAGGGAAAAGTTTTCAGCACGAGCGCGGGCGTTAAAGCCGTCGTCAAGGCCGAAATAGACAGCATCTGCGCCTGCTTGCAGCGCCGCCCTTAGGGATTGCAGGTCTCCCGCGGGCGCGAGCAACTCGGGCTTGGACAAAGAGGAATCGTTCACAGTCACCGCTTCCGGCCCGAGCAAGACCTGCCGGACGCCGCTATGGTGGCGGTGCTGGCCCAGTGGGTCAAGCAATCGCGGCGGATGACTTCAGGCAATACCTTGTGATTCCAAGCTTTTTTTGATGAACCGTTGGGGCGTGCGTGGTTCTGGACCGCGGGGGCAAAGGGGCCTATTCTACGGCCCCTGCTAGCTGATCGGAGTCCGCAAAGGGCCCAAGGAGTCAAGCCGTGTCCGACCTCGATACCCGAATTGCCCAACTCGCCGCGCAATACCGTCCCCTAGCCGCGAAGATCCTCGCGGAAGTTGTGAGGATTCCTGCTGATTATGTCGACAAGTCCGTAGAGGCAGGGGGAGACCCGCTGTGCGGCCTGTCCAACCACGAACAGCCGCGCCTGGAGTACCTGCGCAAAACGATTATTGAAATCGGTGCTGTGCGCGACGCGGCTGACGTCGGCTTTGACGACTTTGGCAACCTGGTCTGGACCGTGCAAGACCCAAATGACGGGATTGCGGCAAAAGACAAAAGAGTTATCTACTTCGACGGCCACAGCGACACCGTGCGCGCACTTCGCCCGACCTGGCGTAAGAAGATCGGCGGCATTGATTCCTATGACGGGATTGTTGAACCTGCAAGTATTGATAAGGAATTCCTCAAACGGGAACTCGGCCACCTGCCCCCCGACGCTGAGTGGAACCATCTGCTTTTTGGCCGCGGCTCGGCGGACCAATTGGGCGGCGTGGTTGCCGAAGTCGTTTCCACGAAAATCCTTTTAGAATTAGCGGGAGAAGGTGCCCTGCGCGGTGCGATCATTCGTGCGTACGCCACCGCCTGCGAGGAGGACAATGACGGCGCTGGCCCCGCCTTTGTCATGCGCAAAGTCCTGCCCGGCGCTGGTGCAGAATTGGTCCCCGATGTCGTGATTTTGACAGAAGGAACGGGCGACGCCAACAAGGGTGCCTTGGGCATCTACCGCGGCCAACGCGGGCGCATGCAGATTCAGGTCGTGGTCACCGGCCGCTCTTGCCACGGGTCCATGCCCTGGGAAGGCCTCAATCCGCTTGAGTATGCTGGCGCGATCCTCACCGACGCGGCCACGCAGTACGAGCAAAGGGACGGCTTTCTCGACGATCCGTTCCTCGGCCACGGCACCCGCACCGCCAGTTGGGCGCAGTTGGACACGCCGAGCGATTGCGCCGTGCCTGACCGGTTCACGTTCCGCTTCGATCGCCGCCTGACGGTAGGCGAGACGCCCGAACATGCTGTTCAGCAAGTGGAAATTCTGCCCGCCGTGGCCCGTGCGCGTCAGGCCGGGCTGCAGGTGGAAATCACCGTGCCGACCTATGACGAGCCAAGCTGGCGCGGCTATGTCCTTGGCAATCCGCAGATTTACATGGGTTGGGCCACGCCTGAAGCGCATCCAGCGATTCAAGCGGCCAAGGCGGCCTACCTCGGTGTGGTGACACCCCATGTCACGACGCCGGTGGAAGAAAAGGGTGCCCTGCGCCGTCAACCGCGTATTGATCGTTGGATTTTCTCCACCGACGGCGTCGGCTTCCCGATTCCGACCACCGACACGACCATCGCCGTGCCCGGGCGCAAGAACTGGGTTGTCGCTGGATCCTTCAAGCATCCTGCGATGTTTGGCATCGGGCCGGGCATCGAGCAAAACACGCACAAGATTGGCGAATGCGTCGACCTGCGTGAACTGCAGCACGCCATCGGCGTCCTGGCGGCTTTCCCCCATAAATTCGTGGCGCTTGCCGGATAGCCCTGGGCTCCGCACCGCGATCCAGAGGTAGTCATGACCCTGCGCATCGAGGTGGCCCACATGGGCCAGCCGCCTGCGAATTGCTTGATTGTACCCGGTGGCTTGGTGGTCGCGCACACCCACCTGTATTCGGCCTTGGCGCGGGGGATGCCGCCGCCGGCGACGACGCCAGCCAACTTCCTGTCTATCTTGCAAAATGTCTGGTGGCGTCTGGATCGCGCCTTGGATGCGCAGTCGATCGCCATGTCGGCACGGGTGGGGATAGCCGAAGCGGTGGCCAGCGGTGCCACTTGCCTCATCGATCACCATGAGTCGCCGCTGTGCATAGACGGTAGCCTGGACCTCATTGCCGATGCATTCCAGGATTTTGGCGTGCGTGGTGTGGTCACGTACGGCATCACGGCGCGCAATTTTGGCGACGCTGAATGGCGCCAAGGCCTGGCCGAAAACCGCCGCTTTCTGCAGCACAATCGGCGCCCCCTGGTGCGCGGCCTAGTCGGTCTGCATGCGTGTTTCACGTTGCCGGACAAGGCTTTGCGGCAGGCGGCTCAGGTCGCCCGTGACCTTGGCGTGGGTTTGCACGTCCATGTCGGCGAAGACGCTTTGGATCGCGACGCCCTGCAGCGTTTGGCCGCCGCCGATGCCCTGGTCCCGGGCTCGGTCTTCGCCCATGGCGTGCATATTGACCCAGCCGAGGTTGCCCTGGCGGCCGAAGCGGGCGTCTGGTGGGTGCAAAACGCCCGGTCCAATGCCCTCAATGCCGTTGGTTTTGCCCAATTACAGGCAGCCGGCGATCGCGTTGCCCTGGGCACCGATGGCCTAGACGGCGACATGCTGGCCGAAGGGCGAGGCCTGCTGCAGCACGCGTCGGTCGCCCATGCACCCGTGGATGTCCTGGGGCGATTGGCCACGGGACAGCGCATTGTCAAAGGGCTTTTTGGCGAAGTAGCCGATGTGACGGTGCTTGAGTACCTAGCGCCTACACCGATGCAGCAGACCAATTGGACAGGCCATTTGCTGTTTGGCGCGCCGACGGTTCGCGAGGTTCAGGTGGATGGCCGGACGATTGCCATCGATCGAAGTGCTTTTTATCCACAAGCCCAAGTGATTGCTGATCAATTGTGGGCGACCATGGCCCCTTTGGCAGCGGTACCCACTGCGGACGAACTTGTTCGCCGCGTCGCTGAGGCCCACCATGGCTGAGCTGATTCCACAATCCTTAGGCCAGCTTCTGGGACGCTTGCGCGGCGAGTGGCTCAGGCGGCAAATGCTGTTCGACCTGCCCGCGGCGCAGTGGTGGTCAGGCAGTGATCGCGATCTTTCGGTTCAATTTCAAGGGCATCGAGCAGCAACGCCGGTTGGGCCGGCAGCGGGCCCACACAGTCAGTTGGCGCAGAACCTAGCCATGGCCTGGCTGGGCGGCGCGCGGGTGATGGAACTCAAGACCGTTCAAATCAATGATAAGCTAGTTATTCCAAGGCCATGTATTGACGTTCAGAACGTCGGCTTCAATGTCGAGTGGTCCCAGGAACTAAGCCTAGAGCAATCGGCCCTGGAATATGCCAAGGGTTGGCTGCTGGTCCATGCGCTCGGGGCTTGGAACCCCCTGAATCTGAAAAGCCACGAAAAAGACACGATTTTTGACCTTTCAGTCGGCTATTCCCTAGATGGAGTCCGGCAGCCGCGGGTCGCTCGCTGGATCGACAGTTTGCGCGATGCCCGCACGTTGCTGGCCCAGGCTCGTGCGCAAGTCCCTTCTGAGCTTGAGGAAATGGTCGATATTGACGTGCCGACCTCGGTGGCTGATAGCCTGACGCTTTCGACCTTCCACGGCTGTCCGGCCGACGAAATTGAACGTATTGCTGAGCACTTGCTGACCCATCACCACCTGCATGTCGTCCTTAAGCTCAACCCGACGCTGCTGGGCTACGACCGCGTCGATCACTTGCTGCACGACGTGATGGGTTACGACGAAATTCGCATTCGCCGCGAGGACTTCGACCACGATTTGGGCTGGAATGACGCCCTTTCGATGATCGGACGGCTGCGAACCGTGGCTGATCGGGCCGGGCGCACCTTGGGCGTCAAGGTGTCCAACACGTTAGTTGTGCAAAATCACAAGCAATTCTTTCCAGCCAGTGAAAAAGTGATGTACCTCTCGGGACAACCCCTGCATGTCCTTTCGACCCTGCTGGGTCAAGAGGTGGCCAAGGCTACACAAGGCCTTGTACCGATTTCGTTTTCGGCCGGCATTGATGCGCAGAACTTCGCCGAAGCGGTGGCTTGCGGCTTTGTGCCGATCACGGTCTGCACCGACCTACTGCGCGTCGGTGGTTACGGACGATTGCCTAAGTATTTAACGCGTTTATCTAAGGAAATGGCGGCGCTCCAGTGCACCGACATCGCCAGCTTCGTGCACGCGCGCGCCGCCCGACTCGGCCCTACCGCGGACGCGCGGCCCGATTGGCAAATCAATCTCGATGATTATGCGCCCAAGGCCTGCGCTGATCCCCGTTATGCTTCGGCAAAAAATGCCTCCATTCCAAGGCGTTTAGACAAGTCGTTGCGGTTTTTCGATTGCGTCGATTGCGGCAAATGCATCCCGGTCTGCCCCAACAATGCTAATTTCTCTTTGCAAGTCGAACCTTTGACCCTGCCTGGAACCGTCATTGAGGTCGATGCCAGCGGCCAAGCCCATCAACGCGTCGGTCCCACCGTCAAGATCGGTGTTGCCCGACAATTCGCTAACTTTGCCGATAGTTGCAATGAGTGCGGCAACTGCGACGTGTTCTGTCCAGAGGTCGGCGGGCCCTACAAGGTCAAGCCGCGCTTCTTTGGCAGTGAAGCAACTTTGGCTGCATCACCTGAACTCGATGGCATTGTTGTACTTTCCCCGACCAAGGCCATCGGTCGTATGCAAGGCGTACAGTACCAGTTGCAGCAAAGTGGCGCGCAATTCTGGATAGAAGACAAGTCTTTAGCTGTGCTTTTCGATCCAAAATTGGGCCAAGTGCTGGAAATTCGCGTCCTGCCCGAGGCCCAGCCGGGTCACCAGTTGCCCCTGTGGCGGGCACTGGCGCTGCAGGTGCTGGTCGAAAAAGTCGCTCATTGTGCTGGTAATTCTGTGGTTTCTGGTCCCTTGCAGTCCTTGGACTGACCTCAGGTTTGTCGCGCCTAGTACACGTAACCCTAAGTGCTTTGCGGGTTGCCGGAAAGCTCGCGGCGTTGTGGACTTTGCAGCCGGGGACCCGGCCGAACGCTGGGGTGAACCCGCGAGCGCGGGCGAGGAGAGGACTCCACGGTGCGCGTAGCGCATGAGCCGTGCAAAGTCTGGCACGGCGAACGTGGAGATCGCCGCCCCCCTGAAACTAAAGGCAAACACTGTACCTCGAACCTGCAAGGAACTTCGGGCTTGAGGTACTAGGGCGGCTGCTACAAACCCGCCATTTCGCCATTGCTTTTACCAGACCGCGGGCCTACCGTGGCCAAGCGCACCGCTTTTGGAAGGGGCAATTGGTGGGCACGGAGGTCCCTATGACAGGATCGATGGCGCCATTTTTCTCTATTGTTTCAGTAACTTTTTTTCTTCTGCTCCTGGGCATCGCCATTGTCTCGCTGCGCTATGTGCTGAGGCGGCGGGTGCAGTGTCCAGATCGGCTGATCGACGCTGAGCTTGTCATCGAAGAACGCAAGCGATTCCCGTGGGATCACCACGGTCAGCAGCAAGTCATGCGCTGTTCTCTGCAGCCCGGCGGCGTGACGTGCGACCGGCAGTGTTTGCAAGGCAACCACCGGTAATCGTTTTGATTTTGTGCGAGTTCTACTTGAGCGCCAAGTCATCGCGGTGCACGATTTCGGCCGGCAGCCATGGACAATGGTCCGCCAGCCAATCGCTGCGTTTGCCTTGAGCGCGGCGGGCATCGGCACTGTCGTAACGGATCAAGCCCTTGCCAATCGTTTCACCTGTAGGTCCAAGCAGTTGAACGGCATCGCCCACGGAGAATTCGCCCGTGATCGCCGTGACACCGATGGGCAACAAAGACCGACCAGCGCCAGTAAGGGCTGCAACCGCGCCCGCGTCCAGATGAAGGCAACCCCTTGTACGCACTGAGGTTGCCAACCAGGAACGCTTGCCGGTCAGGCGCTTGTGCGTTGGCTCAACGATGGTGCCAACATCGGCTCCGCTCAGCAAAAGCCCTATAACGCCGGGGAGTTTTCCCTTTGCTATCGCCGCCACGCAGCCGACCGATCCCGCCCGACGCGCCGCGGCCAACTTAGACCCCATGCCGCCGGTGCCAAGGCTTGAGGTGCTGGCGACTGACACGTACCGTTCGGCGGCATCATCCAAAGCAACAGCTTGAATTCGCACAGCTGTTGGGTCTAGACGCGGATCGGCGGTGCACAGGCCATCGACTTCGGTCAGCAGCAACAGGGCATCGGCCGACACGACATGGGCGACCTGGGCGGCGAGGGCATCGTTGTCGCCAAAGCGGAGTTCTTCCACAGCAATCGTGTCGTTTTCATTGACGATTGCCAGAACGCCACCGCTCATCAGCTCGGCTATGACCCGGCGCGCATGGAGAAAGCGGCTGCGATCTGCCAAATCTGCATGGGTCAAGAGCAATTGCGCCACTAGACGACCATGGGCCCCAAACAACTGCCGATAACGCGCCATCAGCAAAGGTTGACCAATGGCGGCGAGCGCCTGCTTACCTAGTTGATTTGCTTGAGGATATTCAGCCGCTGCACTGCGGCCGGAAGCGACGGCGCCTGAGGAAACCAGCACCACTTCGCAGCCGGCATCGAGACAGCGGGCCAAATCGCGGCACAGCTGGACCAAAACGGCGTCGTCTAAGCTGCCATCGGCCCGGCAGAGCACCTGCGATCCGACCTTGACGACAACGCGACGGCTGCAGGCTAGGCGATTGCGAAGCTCAACAATTTGCTCAGCATTCACGGAGCATCCTCAATGCGTTCAATGCGCGCACCCAGGGCTTGCAACTTCTTGTCGATGCGTTCGTAGCCGCGGTCGATCTGGCGAATGTTGTGGATCGTCGTGGTTCCGTTTGCGCACAAGGCTGCAATCAGCAAGGCCATTCCGGCGCGAACGTCCGGACTCTGCACGCGCTGACCGACTAGGCGCGAAGGCCCGACCACCACCGCCCGGTGCGGATCGCAAAGGATGATCTGCGCGCCCATGCCGATCAGGTGGTCGACAAAGAACATGCGACCTTCAAACATCTTTTCAAAAAACAGCACAGTTCCCTGGGATTGCGTGGCCACGGTAATGGCGATCGACATCAAATCCGTGGGAAACTGGGGCCAAATCGAATCATCGACGCGGGGAATTCCGCCATTGAGGTCCGCACGCACGCGCAGGGTCTGGCCACCGGGCACGACGATGTCTTGGCCATCGACCAGAGTTTCAACGCCCAACCGCTTGAAAACTAATCGAATCATCCGGAGGTGCTCAGGCGCCGCGTCTTGAATGCGCAGTTCGCCGCCCGTGACAGCTGCCAGACCGATAAAGCTGCCGACTTCTAAGTAGTCGGGACCAATGGTGAATTCTGCGCCATGCAGACGATCGACGCCATGGATGACCAGGCGATTGCTGCCAATGCCTTCAATCTGCGCGCCCATGGCCACAAGCAGGCGAGCAATGCCCTGAACATGCGGTTCACACGCGGAATTGTTGATGATAGTCGTGCCTTTGGCGACGGACGCGGCCATCAGTAAGTTCTCTGTCGCGGTGACCGACGCTTCGTCCAGCATCAGGTCAGCGCCGCGGAGTTCCTTGGCTTGAAGAACAAATGTTTCGCCGACTTGCAGCGTGGCACCTAGGCCAACAAAGCCTTCAAAGTGCGTATCGAGGCGACGACGGCCAATGACATCGCCACCCGGCGGCGGCAGTTCACAGCGCAATGCTCGGCCAAGCAGCGGACCTGCAAATAGAATTGACGCACGCACATGGCGGCCCAGGTTCTCGGGCAAGGTTGTCGTCTTGAGCTCAGGCGTGGTGATGCGCAGGCTGTGTTCGCCGAGCCAGGTCACTTCACTGCCCAAAGCCCGCAAAATGTCACACATCACGCGGACATCGAGAATGTCGGGCATGTTGTGCAGGATCACCGGTTCATCAGTGAGCAGTACGGCTGCAAGTGCCGGTAATGCTTCGTTCTTATTGCCTGACACGCGGACTGTTCCTGACAAAGGAACGCCCCCTTCAATGCGAAATAGGCTCATCGGCTGCCTCCCCAGGCGGTATCTCCTGGCGCTCAAACAGAGCACCAGGCTGTAACTGGCCTTGGAACATGGAAAAAATCTGGCGCGGTGCCCGAGCGCGAATGTGGTCGGACGCGGTGGTGGTGAGGATAACTTGCCCGCCCAAATCGTCGAGATAACGCATCAGCGCGGCATTGCGCTGCTGATCGAGTTCGCTGGAAACATCGTCCATCAGCAAGACCGGTGGCTCACCCAATGTCGCTTCGAGACTACGAATTTCAGCAATCTTGAGGGCTAGGACCAGGGCCCGACACTGCCCCTGACTGGCGTGTACCGCCGCCGGCCGACCTTGCAGCAGGAACTGCACATCATCGCGGTGCGGCCCGCGCGTGGTGTAGCCGAGAATCTGATCACGCTGTCTACATTCGCGCAATAATTCAAGAAGTTTTTTTTCCAACTGCCCGTCGTCTTGGCGGCCCGGACATACCACGTCCAGGTGCAAGCCCGGCGCGGCAATGGCGGCAAAAACGTCTGAGACAATGGGTGCAAAACGCGCTAACACCGCTAAACGCCTACGAATAACCGCTGCGCCATGACGCACCAGCAGGGCGTCGTACACGTCGATCAGGTGGGGATCGATGCTGCCGCGCTGGCCTTGCTTGAGAATCACATTGCGCGAGGTCAAAACTTTTTCATAATCGCGCAGTTCTAAGAGATGCTGCGGCTCATGGTTAAACACGACACGGTCGAGCCATCGGCGTCGATCGGCGGGTTGAGCGTGCGGCAGGGCCAGATCGGCCGGCGCGAACAGCACCACGACCAGTTTACCCAAGTAATCCACGGCACTGCTGACTGCCTTGCCATCCACCGTAGTCTTGCGACCCTTGGTCTGGACTTGGAGCCCTAGATCCCCGCGATCGCCACGGCGGCGATAAGTTGCTGCCAAAGTGGCTGTATTTTCGCCAAATTGAATGCACTCAGCCAGCCGCGTTGCGCGAAAACTGCGCAGGCCAGCGATCACGAAGAGCGCCTCGAGCACATTGGTCTTGCCCTGACCATTGGCCCCGGTCAATAGGTTGAAATGGCGGTGGGGCCGCCAGTCCAACTCCTCCAAGTTGCGGAAGTGACTGGCATAAAGCCGCTCGAGGTACACGGGGGCCTACCTGTATCAGTAGAAAACTGAATGATTACAGGCGCATTGGCATGACGACGAATACGGCGCCTGGGTCCTCATCGGCGTGCACCAAGCAAGGCGAGAACTGGTCCGACATCTCGATGGTGATCGACTCTGTGCCAAGCACATTGCATACGTCCTGCAAGTACTTAGGATTAAAGCCAACTTTGAGCTTGGGTCCCGTCCAATCTGGCAGCTCAATTTCTTCGTGGGCTTCGCCAAAGTCGGTGTAGTGCATTTCCAAGGCGATGCGACCATCGTCCAAGTCCACGCGCAGCAACGGATCCTTGACAGTTCCCAGGTTCGAGACGCGGCGAATCGCCCCGAGCAGGGCTGCCGTGGGAATGGTCACCGAGGTATCGCCGCGATCGGGGATGACACGGGCATAATCCGGGAAATTCTCTTCAATACGGCGGACTTGTAGACGCGCCTTATCGCTCGAGAAGATGGCGTTTTGGCCAATGAACTCGATGCGCACGGAAGGATCAGAACCTTCCAAAATTCTTAGCAATTCTTGAGCGCCGCGCCGGTGCACGATGCAGCGATGCCGCTGACCGTCGTAGTCGCTGGCGGCGACTGTGCGCTCGACTTTGCTCAAGCGATGGCCATCGGTCGAGACCATCCGCAGGCGAACCTGCCCGGTCGATTCCGGTTCAATTTCGAGGAGAACACCATTGAGGGCCGGCCGGCTTTCATCGCTTGAAACGGAGAACAAGGTCCGCTTGAGCATCGACTCGATCTGGCTCTTGTCGCACACCAAGCCGCGAGCACCAGCGGTGTCAGCAATGGCATCCGGCGGAAATTCCTCAGGTCCAATGCCATTGAGGTGGTAGTAGGCGCGTCCGGCTTCAATGCGCAACCGATGATTGGCATCGGTCGAAAGGAGCACCGTACTGCCATCGGGCAGGCCGCGCACGATGTCGTACAAGGCCCGGCCGTGGACCAGCGCAGCACCGGCATCAATGACCTCAGCGGCCACTTCCGTTTGTACCGCAACTTCGTAATCGGTCGCTGAAAAGCTCAGCCCAACGTCATCGGCGGCGATGTGCACGCAGGCGGCCACATTGGTCGTGTTCTTGCGGTCCACTACGCCTTGGGCGCGGTAGAGGGGAACTAGAAGCGATGCTTTATCAATGCGAACCTTCACTTGCACACCTCTGTTTGCACAACACTGGACGAGTCAATTGCCCCATGAGCTCCGATAGATTTGACTCGTTTGGCCTTTTTGCCCTTTGTTCCTGCCCATCCTGGATAACCCGGTTCAGCTGTGGTCCGCGACGCGTGTCAGGACTCCTGCCGGGGGCCGCGCTCATGGTCTAAGGATCGGCGGGCGATCCGAAAGGCTTGCACGCGGCGATGTTGTACCTTTTGCATGCCGTTTTGCCTAGGGCTCCAGCAGCCAAACTGAAAACGCTATCAGCTGAGCCGACTTATGCTTCATTTTTTCGCCCATGACCTCGGGCTGTCTCAGGGATGGGTCTTGACGCTATAGAGGCGCTGCTCTGGGCCAGGGATTGAATGAAATTCTAGGTAGGGTTGAAGACGCAGGGGTGTGGACGCTGTGGACAAGCGGAAAAGCGGCCATTTTTTCACTAATTGGCGACGATCGTCCTGTGGAGCTAAAGGGGGCTCAACTGTGGACAAGGGCCGATGTCATCCACAAGGCCAGCAGAGGGCCGGGTCCGATGTTTGAACCATGCACAGCAATCCCCAGCCCCGCCAACAGCTTATCCACAGGCCGTTCACAGGTACCGCTGGGACAGAACGGGGTGCGCACAACGCCACGTCGGCAGGTCTTGCCTTGACCGTGACAGCTGCGGTGCAAAGGCTTGGACATGACGACATGGCTGAAAATAGGCGCCAGAAGAACTCCTCATGGCGCCATGCAGGTACAAAACGATGGAATCAAGAAGACCAGCGTTGCCGTAGAGCGGCGTAGTCGGCCTTGGCGTAGTCGGCCTTGGCGGGCCGCGAGCCTGGGACCCAAGGGTCGTCGGAGCCAAAACGCGTTGATGTTGCATGGACAAGAGGCGGAGGTCAGCTATTTTCCAAGAACGATTTCAATAGCTTGAACATCTGACTGTGCCGTGAGGTCATGGGTCAGGTCGAACTCGATCTTGCGGCAAGCGTGCATGACGGTGGAGTGATCCCGATCGCCAAAGGCCCGGCCAATGTCGGGAAAGGACAACTGGGTCAGCTTGCGCGTCAGGAACATCGCAATCATCCGCGGCACCACCACGCCACGGTTGCGCTTGGCACCTTTCAAGTCAGCAATTTTCAAGTTGAAATGTTGGCAGGTGACTCGTTGAATGACTTCCACCGTCAAGTTCCGGTTGGGCAACTCGATCATCGGTCCAAGGACACTGCGCGCCAAAGCGAGGTCAATGCGGCGGTTACCGATGCGCGCGTGCAGCATGAGCTTGTTGAGAGCGCCTTCCAATTCGCGAACATTATTGTGCAAATGATCCGCAAGATAGTAGATGACGTCCAGGGGTAGGTCCTGCAGCAGGTCCTGGGCCTTCTTGCGCAAGATCGCGATGCGCAGGTCCCGATCGGGCGGCGTGATTTCCACAACCAGGCCCCAGTCGAACCGCGAACGCAGCCGATCGTGGAACTGTTGCAATTCAGCGGGATAGCGATCACAGCTGATGACGATTTGCTTGCCGGCGTGGTGCAAAGCATTGAAAAGGTGAAAGAACTCTTCTTGAACCTTCTCGCGTCCCTGGAGGAACTGAATGTCGTCGACTAGCAACACATCAATTTGATTACGGTAATGATTGCGAACGTCGTTACGGGCACCGCCATCCTTGGATCGCCAGGCGCTGTGCAAATCGTCGATGTACGTCTCGGCCGCAACATAGCGCACGCGCAGGTTGGCGTTGCCTTGGGGCCGATTGCTGATGGCGTGCCCGATGGCGTGCAGCAAGTGACTCTTGCCGATGCCGACACCACCGTGAAGAAACAACGGGTTATAGGACCGTCCGGGATTGAGCACCACCTGATAGGCAGCCGAAACAGCGACTTCGTTGGCGCGACCGACGACAAAGCTGTCGAAGGTAAATCGCTGGGCCAGCGGATCGATCACGTCCTGACTGGAAAAGGGCAGCCTGTTTGTGTTGGCGTCGACCGCCGAAACATCATCAACGAAGCGGGGTTCCACAAAGCCTAAGACGCCCTGTCCTGCCCCAAGAATCTGACTCGAATTCGCGGTTGCAAGCCCAGTCAGCGTTGACTCGGACTCGGGCAGGCCGAAGCGATCGCTCACCTGAAGGCTAGGCGCTGAGGACTGCTCGTCATCCAGAAAAAATGCAGGCCTGTCAGATACTTGTGCGGGGCGCAACTGAGGACGACCGTCCGGCAGGACGACCAATTCGATGTCCACCGTGCGCTGCAGCACCGTGGCGACAGCGTGACGAATATCCTCAATCCAATGTGATTCCAGGTAATCACGCAGGTGATCGTCAGGCACACTGAGTTGAACGGTGCGATCACCCGTACTAAATAGCCCAACCTTGTCGGTCCAATTGGTCCGTTCAGCCATAAAATCAGGATGTTCTGAGAGCAGACTTGCACGCCCAGCAAACACCGGCGGACGGGAGCTGGAGGCCCGCGTCGCAGGTTTGCTTGTCGGATCGGGGTTTGCTGAATCACGGCCTGAATCGGCGATGCCATCGCCCGAATTGGACTCAGACGCGCTGCGGGCACGCAAATGTAAGACAGCTTGAGTCCAAAGATTCATCACGTTTCGATCACTTTGCAGAACGGTAAGCAGGGCTGATGTGGCAAGACCGATCGGGCTGCCGAGCAGGGGCCGGCAACGGCTGAGACCACCAGCTAGAAAGCAAGAGCCGTGCAGCTTGACCCAGCGACCTGACGCAGCACTGGGCGCAGCCAGCGTTTCATCCACCGCGTCAGTCGCGTTTGCATCTGGGCAGCGCAAGGCACCGCGGCAGGCTCAATCAGTAAGAATAACGTTGAGATCGCAAAGATCGACAACGACACCGCACCCATGGCCGATGGGTCCATTGATTCTGGCGCGCCACCGTGCCGCGCCGCGTGCTATGTGGGTGTAGGAGTACCGCCGGCCGGTGCCGCCTGACAAGGGCCAAGCGAGCAGTCATCGGGCAAATATCAAATCTTTCAGTAGGGTATAGACCCATGATCGAGACAGCATCTTGAGGGCTGGACAGCCTCTCTTGTTAGGGAGGTGAGCAACTCACCATGCCCGCGCAGAAACTGGGCCGGTAGGGGCCAACCTTGCTTAACCGCTGATGTTGCAAAAAGCACAGTTATTATAGATATCTGCAGAAGGGACTCACGGACTGGCCTTTCGCGGGATCGCCGGGCAAGACCCCTGTCAAGCACTTGATCACTGGTCAAACCCCCTGTTGCCGCACAGTCCGGCTGCACGATCCTGCTGGGCGCAGAGGTGAATCAAGCGACGATCCGCGAGGACCCGTTTTGCAGTATTGCGAGCAGATCAGAAGTGTTACGCATGAGCGATTCGTGGTGCCCGCCTCAAGATTGCATCGGGATTGGCCTGGGCGGGCTGAATCGTTCACCAAAAGTGGCTAGGCCCGGCGTGGTCTTCGCCAAGGTCGCACCGAACTTGCCGGCCGCTGCTTTCGCGGGGCCCCAATCGCGGGCCTTTCCGAGTTTGAGGTTCATTTGAGCAATTTGCAAACAAGATCTGCGGATTAGATGCCTGACAGCCGCTCAGGCCGTGGCGGTTGGTCGAGGCAAATCAGTCGAAGCGATCGGCGGTCGTGGCCTAGGACGACGGCTTGCGGCACGAGGATTGGTCAAGCAAGCGCCGTGAACTAGCCAATTGGTCATCCGCCGGCCGAGCGCAATCCGCGCGCAAGCTTGTGCAATGTTCCTGCTTCGGGTAGCATGTTGCGCCCGCTCGGTGCCCATGGCGCCCGGCACCATGGAGGAACTAGTCGTGAAGAAAGGACTTCGCAATCCAAGCAACACCAGTCGTGTGCGTACGCACGGCTTTCGTGCGCGTATGGCTACCAAGAATGGCCGCGCCGTGATCAATCGCCGACGCGCCAAAGGCCGCCTGCGCCTGACGGTTTCGACCCGATAGACGCAACCGCCAACGACGTAACGCCCAGTGCCGTCGCAACGCCTAGACGGCGAGGCACGGTGTGGACAGGTGGCCGGTCATGGCTGCGGCTCTAGGATGGCTGCGTCGTTTCAGGATAGCCACGCCGCTCTGTGATCGCCGTGCTACGTGCCATAAGGCGCGTCGCCATGGGCCCAAACCGCGTGCTCCTCTTTGCACCGGCGCGCGGCCCCTGGTCCACAGGACAGCGGCTTTCTCGTCCCGGCAGCATCCACTGACGGTCGGCGCATCGGCCAGAGGATAGATTCGCTAAGGGCTTGATCCTACTGCGTTTCTCTTCGACCAAAGGCATCATTCGCCGCCGGGCGGCAAGCTCAAACCCTTGGCACTGCGTCAAGGGCCACAGCGTCCAGGGGCGCTAGACACGGGTACCCCATCGCTGCTCGTGGGTCAACGCATGGAACAGCCCAAGGATCAAGGCTTTTCGCTACTGCCAACGCCTCAAGGGCGCTTTGGCCGAAGTGACCGCTTGGGTCTGCAACGCGAATTCCGCGCCGTTCTGCGCCGAGGCCGCCGAAGCCAAGGTGCCCATTTCCTATTGGCTGCAGCGCCTTCCGTGGGCAGCAAACCGCGCCTCGGTTTGGCGATCGCCAAGGCCACGGGGCACGCGCCCGACCGGGCCCGCATGCGACGGCTCTTACGTGAGGCATTTCGCGCCGTTCGCACGTTGCTGACAAAGGCTGTGGACCTGGTCGTGCTGATGCGTCAGCCGTGGCCACGTGCAACCCTTCGTGATGTCACAGAAGATCTGCTCGATCAGTGTCGCCGTCTGCGGCTGTTGGCCATGGCATGACCCAAACGCCCCGTCAGCTTGATCAAGACACGCACGAGGCTGCAATTGGCTTGCAAGAACATGGAGCTATGCCGCGACCGAGCGTTCTGGCCAAAGGCTTGCTCTGGCTCGTCGGTGGCTATCAGCGCAGGATTTCGCCGATTTTGCCGCCAGCGTGTCGTTTCTACCCATCGTGTTCCCATTACGCCGTACAAGCCCTACATTGGCACGCTGTTCCCAGGGCTTTGGGCCTGATTCTCTGGCGCCTTTTGCGGTGTCAGCCATTTTCCGCCGCGGGGTTCGATCCCGTGCCCTTGCCGCCGGCGTTGAGTCCTTCGGGCCAACCTTGCACTAGCGATTCGCTATCAAAGAGCTCATGAACTTTCCTCGCTTTTCCCATATTCCATCCCCTGGTGCTTCGGTCCTCGTTGCGTTTGTTGCGGCGGCAGCCTGGTGGGGCCCTGCTCGTGCGGAAACCCCCTTGGCTGCGGATCCAAGCGCCCTCGCCGCGCCCACTCATGCCTCGCCGACCGCGGTACAACCTAGCATTGCTGTTGCCAATTCGCCGACGCCTTCCGCATCTGCGCCGCCCATGGCTGCAGCGCCGGACAAGCCGGTCGTCTGCCGTCAGGCCGCTTCGCCGCTAATTCTGCAAAATGCCAAGGCGCGTTGGCACATTTCGCTGTGTCGCGGCGGTGTGCAGGACGTCGTCCTCTTGGCCCCGCAATTCCGGGTTGAAAAGCGAAATGCGCCTGCAGCAATCGCGCCTTGGGCAGCTAGCAAGTTTGCCGCCGGCCCCCTTGACCTGGTTGAAACCTGGGATGCCCGCTGGGACCCCTTCCGCGACGAACTGCTGGACGTCAAAATCGGCGAGTCCAAGACCGCTGAACTGCAACTCTCTGTACGTCAAGGACAAACGGTCAGCGCGCTCAGCGTACCGTCGCTGGCAGCCTATGCCCAACGCGATCCCCTGTGGGCCGTGGTTGCGCAATCGCCGAGCAGCATTGAGCTGGTGTGGCCCGATCCAAGCCGCGTGCGTAGCCCGATTTACTTGTGGAAACGCTTCACTTTGGCCGCTGCCGATCACCCGTTCAATCTCCGCGTCGACCTCGCTGTTTGGAACGTCGCGCCAGGCAGTGCGAGCTTCCGGTTAAGCCATGAAATTACGACCTTTCAAGACCCCAGTCAGCAATCGGGCGGCGGTTTTCTCGCCATGTTCGCTGGCCCGCCGGAACACAAAGGCGCGGGCGTTTCTGTCGCTGAAGAGGCCGCGCACTTTGACACCACGGCGCTGGAAAAGCCTTCTGATGATCATAACAAAGCCGGCCTGATCGACTGGTTTGGCGTCGATGCGCGTTACTTTCTCCTGGCTTCGGTGCCCACCCAAGGCTTTACGCCCAGCAGTCAGGTCCGCCTTTTGCACTTGGCCAACGGCGTTGTCATGGCCAACCTGACCACTAGTGTGCAGAATTTGCCAAGCGCTTCAGCTGCTTGCGTCCCAAGTTGGTTTGCCAGCGCCTGGGGAGGCACCTCTTGCGCCGATGACCTCCATGCGGCAGGGCAGAACATTGCAGAAAATGCGGTGTTACCTAACGGCGCGACCGGTGATGCCGCCGCCGTGTCTCGCCTTCGCGCCCGGTCCGTTCAGCGCTTTTCCCAAGAATTATACGCAGGTCCAAAGGATCTCGATGAACTCAAGGCGGTTGGCCACAACTTGCAGAGCGCCGTCGACTTTGGCTGGTTTGGTCTTATCGGTCGGCCGATGCTATGGATTCTCAATCAAGCCCATGACTTAACTACGTCTTGGCCCCTGGCGATCCTGATGCTGACCCTGCTGGTCAAGGCGTTGCTCTGGCCGATCACGGCTAAGAGCATGCGCTCGATGCGGGCGATGCAGTTGATCAAGCCCGAACTCGACAAGATGAAGGCCGAGCAGGAGGCCAAGGCCAAAAAGGCGGGGCAGGACAAGGCCGATGCCAATGAAGTCAACCGCTTGACCTTTGAGCTGTACAAGAAGCACAAAGTCAATCCCCTGGGCGGCTGTCTGCCTATGGTCTTGCAACTGCCTGTGTATATTGCTCTTTATCGGACCATCCAGTCCTCGGTTGGTCTGTACAATCAGCCGCTGTTTGGTTGGATCACGGACTTGACGCAGAAAGACCCTTTCTACGTTTTGCCTTTGATTCTAGGGGCTGTGATGTTTGTACAGCAGAAGATCACGCCGCAGGCGGGGGGCGATCCGGCCCAGCAAAAGATGATGCTGTATTTCATGCCCGGCATTTTCACCTTAATGATGCTGCAGTTGCCGTCTGGTTTGACCTTGTACATCCTGACCAACACCTTGCTTGGCATTGCCCAAACGCTGTACACCAACCGCTCGGTGCGCGTGTAAGGGCGCCCAGCAGAACTGGGCGGATCGCAGGACTTGCATCTGCCAGCTAACGAAGCGGCAAGTCGGCCTTTAAGGACAAGTACTTGCGACCCACAAAGCAGCAAATGGGCCGAGGCGAACAAGCGAACTGATTTGCGTGCGCCCTACTCCCGGAGAAATGACATGTCCGATCAAGAATTGCTCAGCACTCAGGCGCAGGAAGACGGCGGTGACGACGATGAAGGCTCCGGCGGGCCGCGCCTGAACATCACCATGGAAGAAAAGGTTGTGATTGCGCTGGAAACGGCCCAGCACCTTTTTGGCCTGCTCGGCGGTCGGCAGCCCAGCGTGCAGTGTCGGGCGGAAGACGAGCAAGTGGTTGTCGGCCTTGCCGATTTGGACCCGATTCTCTGTCCCCCAGGCGATACCCGGGTCCTCGAGTCGGTGCAGTTCATCCTCAACAAGGCGATCAACCGCATGGCGCTGCGTCGGACGCGGTTGTCCTTGGATGCAGACGGGTTTCGTCGCCGCCGGCCCGAAGGTTTGGACAAAGTCGCGGCGGCCCTGGCGGCCAAGGTGCTGCATCTGGACCGACCGCTGGCGATTGGACCTTTGGGCCAAGGCGATTTGCGCTTTCTAACCGCGCAGTTCAGTCGTTCACCGGGCATTGCTGTGCACGCCGTTGGCACAGGCGAGCGCCGTCGCTTGCTGATTCTGCCCACGGCCCTGCACGCGCAGATGCTGGCGCAGGAAGCCCTTGCCAATGCAAACGAATCGCCGCCGAGCGATCGGGGTCCAGATCGCCAGGCGGATCGGGCCGACGGCGCTGAGGGAGGTGGTGGCGATCGTCGCCGCCGTCGCCGCCGTTAGCTATTGAATTTCCTATAGTATTGTTCCCTTCAGGTCGGACCCAATCGTTTGGGTCTCGCGTTGCATGGCGGGCGATCAAACGGCACCTGGGCGAGCTTTTGGCTGGCCGGCAGTCCTTCTGCGCAACTCTTCTTGCCGCACTACTGTTTGCGAATTGCCCCTAGGGAGCGTTGGTCGCCGTTCGACCTACTTGCGCAGCTCGTCGAGGAACTTTGACAAGTCATTGACCAAAGACGTCATTTCCTTGCCAAACTTCTGATCGTCCACGCCCCAGGCCAAGATCGCCTTGTCCTGATCGTCGCCGTTCTTTTGCAGCGCCTTGACCAGTTCGTGGGTACTTTCGTCGTATTTCTTTAGGGTTGCCTGCAACGCCTCGTGAATCGCACCGAGCTTGGCGACCGTCGGCTTGGGTTGCGCATCGGCAATCTGCTTGAGGGAATCGATCTCGGGCAGCAGTTTCTTCTCAAAGATCGGCAACATCTGGCCTAGATCGCTGAGATCGTACAGTTCCTGTCTGGCCGTGTTCATCCCGGTCAGGGACGGCTTGGCCTTGACCAAGAACTCCTTGTATTGGCGCACTGCATCGACTTCGGGACTCGTGCAACCAGCCATGCTGACTACGCAAACCATGGCCAAGACGGTCAACGGCAGCGGTAGGCTGCTTAGGCTGACGCGCAGAGCCCGGCAGGCAGTGGCTCGACGCAACGCGACCCCAGTGGCGCGTTGGCTGGTCAAACAGTCAAGACGGGCGTGCGCAAGGATGGTCGCAAGCATAGGCAGTTCCGTAGGAAGCTCAGGCAGTTCCATCGAGCCCCTGACCTGTTTCGGTAGATCACCACCGGTTCACAGACGGGCGGTTGGCACAGCGCGGCGGGACACCGGCCACGCCCGAGACTAGCTTACAGGGGAATCGGTGTCGAGCGACCCCCGGACCTCCGCGGAGTCCGCCCGGCTCAGCGGCAGCGTGTTCACCATTTTTGACATTCTCGCCACCCCTGACCAATCCTGCAGCGTCCCGGGCCGTCCTTGCCGGGTTCCCTGGAGCTCTTCACCATGGCCGTTCCCCCGATTGCTCCCTTTGGTGTTCACCATTTAGCGATTCAATGCAAAGACTTACCAGCCATGGTTCGTTTCTATGAACGGGTGCTGCGTCTGCGGATCGAGCGACGCTGGCCCTCGGAACACCCAGACGAGCAAGGCCGCGATCGCAGCGTGTGGCTACGCCTAGGCACCAGCGTCCTGGCGCTCGAACAGTGTCAGGCGGTACCGGAGCCGCAACCGTGGCAAAGCGATCGCGCGGGGCTGCACCTGCTAGCCGTTGAAATTCCATGGCAAAATCGGGAAGTGTGGCGTGGGCACCTGCAGCATTGCGGCGTGGAGGTGCTGTTTGAGAGCCCCTGGACGCTCTATGTGCGCGATCCCGAGGGCAATCGTGTGGGTCTCTCGCATTTTCCCTTTACAGATCAAGGTCAAAGAACAGCCTAAGCCGCAGTCTACCGTCCCGAGCCGCCCGCAACAGGAGCCCAGCAGGACCGCCATTGTCGGCCCAACCGGGGCGACCGCGCTGCGCTTGAAAGAGGGAAACCCTGAGTCTTTCCAGACGATTAGCGCCTAGGCGTCCAGACGCCGAGACGGCCCCGCACTCAGGCCCTGAGACCTAGGCAACTCCGCGGGTTTCTGAGCGCTTGCCCCCGCACTGTCCCCCAGCCTATGATAGCGCGCCGGTTGTCGGGTCTCCAGGCGTGGCGGCCCCGCGATAGGGATTGCTTGGATGTGCCAACTTGGCAGATCTCAAGGCGATCAGGTCCACCCCCGCACGAGGCCGTCCCCCATGACGCAACAACGCATCGATCAACGTTTTGTTGTCCTGAGCACGCTGGAACAAGGCAAGCTCGGTACGTTGCTGTCGGTTTACGACGAAGCGGCCGCCCAGCCAGCGCTCTTGCTGCTTGCGTCCCCCCAGGTGGCCATTGACGATGCGGGCCTGCAGGCCATCCTCGATGACAACCGCAAAATCCTTGAAAGTCCAGCTATTTTAGTGACCTACGCCGCCGGCCGTGGCGACGATGGCGTGTGGCTGGCCAGCGAGAACCCGGGCGGCAGCGAGGGCGAAGTCGGCGGTTGCCTGCTCGATGAAGTCATCAAACGCAAAGACAAAATAGAGCTCAATCAGCTGCTTCACCTCGCCGGGGCGCTGAGCAAGGGCTGCCTATCGATGGCCCAAGCTGGCGTGCAGCATCTGGATCTCGGCCCCCATCGCTTGTGGGTGAGTGGCGGTGGCCTTGATGCGGTCAGCGCAACCGATGGCGGCGCCGTGCGGCTGTTTGGCGTGGGCTGGTGGCGTCTGCTCCCTGCCTGGCAAAATGGAGCAAATCCAGATAGTTCCTACGGTATGCCCGAATACATGGCCGCCGAGATCTGCAAGGGTCTGGCCCCAGCCCCTGGTGCCGATGTTTATTCGGCCGCCCTGAGCGTTTGGGCTTTGGCGGCGGGCAAACCGCCGTTCACGTCGGCCCAGCCAGCGATGACGCTCAAGCGCCAAGCCGTTGAAAAACCTTTGCGTTTGGACTTGGTCAAGCCGGCTCTCAAGGGTGTCAAGGACGTGCAAGCCCTGCTCGCCGATGCCTTGGAGAAGGATCCCAGCAAGCGCCCGGCCGCCGAAGCGTGGGTCCAAGCGATTCAGACCCAACTAGGTGCTTTTGCTCCTGATCTAGCTGCCCGCGCTGCGACGATCCCCAGCCGGCGGGCCCCGCTGTTTGGTGCTGCGGCGCCGACACCAGCCGCCGCACCCGTTCAGGCAGCGGTACCCGTTCAGGCAGCAGCACCGGTTCAGGCAGCAGCATCGGCAGCGCCCGTCGAGCTTACGAAAGAACCTGAGATCAAAAAGGAACCAACGCCTGCGCCAGCAGTTGACCCTCAGCCAGCCGCGGTCGTTCAGCCGGCAGCCGAGTCTCCAGCTGTGGTCGTTGCCCAGGCCCCAGCTGTGGGCGATGGCACGCTGCCCCGAGACGGCTTTGACAGCCGTTCCCAGGCCGATGCCACCCTGAAGATTTCTGCCACGGCGGTCCAAGAGGCGATTGCCAAAGCCCAACAGGCTGCTGTGCCCCATGTGGTGTCACCAGCCCCCGCCGCAACCGCTGCTGCAGCCGTCGCACCTGCCGCACCCGCACCGGCCCAAGCACCGGGAGCACAGGCAGCAGCGCCCGCACCCGCCGCGACCGCAACGGACGAAGAAGACGGCGATGACGATGAGGACGACGCGCCCGCCGCCGGTTCTGCCGCGGCCGATCGTGGTCGTAAGGGCAAGAAAGGCAAGAAGAATAGACGAGATAGGCAGACTCTCTCGCCCGCAGCCGTGGCGGCGCAGACCGTTGCGCCAGCGCCCGCACAATCAGGTGCGCAGCCAGGCGCGGTCAAGACGGCTGTGGGTGCCCAAGATGAAGTAAAGACTGAGGTTTTTCGCGTCGATCCCGCGCAACTTGCGGCCAAGTCCGAACCGAGCAAGACCGAACCGGCCAAGGTGACACTCGGCAAGTCCGAGCCAGTCAAGTCCGAGCCAGTCAAGTCCGAGCCCAGCAAAGCGGAACTGGCTAAAGGTCAAGCGGTTAAGTCTGATGCGGCAAGGAGCGAGGCCAAGCCGTCCTCTAGCGTCAAACGGCCGATGACCGACCGCACCCTTCGCGTGGAAATGGCCGAGGGCATGTTCTTTACGGAGGACCATAAAGAGCCTGTTTCCAAAGAGTTGCACGAACAAGCCCCGCCGACGCCTGTGGTCCAACCGGTCAACAAGCGTTTGCTTGGCGGCGTGCTTGTCTTTGTCGTGGCGATGATCGCAGTGGCTGCGTACATGGTCGCCAATCGGCGTGAAGTGCCTCCAGAACCCGCCTTGGGTCAAGAGGAACCAGCTGCAGCTGCACCGGCGGAAAAGCCCGCGGAACAACCTGTTCCACCACCCGCTCCAGTCACGGTGGCTGCACCCGCGCCCGTCGCACCTCCCGTGCCGGCTGCCGATGCCGGAGTCGCAGCGGTGGCGGTCGATGCGGGGTCCGAGCCCGGCGTCGATCCCAAGGTGGCCCAGGTGGAGAAACTGGTCGTCGAGGGCCAAGCCGCCCTGGAAGCCAACCCCAAGGTGGCATTGGAGAAAGCAGAGGCAGCCCTGCTTCTCAATCCCGGTCATGCGCCCGCAGGGCTGCTCAAGCGGGAAGCTGAAGTCAAGGTAGCCGTGGCGGTCAAGGCTGCTGCCGACCTATCAGCGGCGCAAGCCACCAAAGCAACCGAAGCGGCAAAGGCTGCAGAAGCTGCTAAGGCCGCAGAAGAAGCCAAGAAAGCGGACGAAGCTCACAAGGCCGAAGAAGCCAAGAAGGCGGACGAAGCCAAAAAGGCGGACGAAGCCAAAAAGGCCGAATCCTCCAAGAAGAACCAGGATTCCGGCAAAGCGGAGGAGCGCAAGGCGGCGGCGGCTCAGGCTGCGGCTGAGAAGAAAGCGGCCGCTGAACGTGCTGCTGCCGATCGGAAGGCAGCAGAAGAACGCAAATCTGCAGAGAAAAAGGCCGCCGATGACCGCAAGGCCGCCGAAAAGAAGGCTGCTCCGGAAGAGAAGAAGGCACCCGTAGCCAAGAAGCCGCCCATTGCCGGCGACGAGGGACGCAAAGGCGGCGACGAGGCCAGTGAGGCACACCAAGAGGCTGAAAAGATGGCGAGTTTAGCACGCAGCGCCGCCAAGGCCAAGCTCAAGGTTCTATACCTCAAGAAGGCCGTGCAGCTCGAACCGAGCAATGCCAACTACAAGAACTTGTTGAAGATTGCCGAGCAGGAATTGGCTTCGGAAAGCGGCAACCAGTAGTCGTGCAGCTCAAGGCGAGGCGGCAGCGCGGTGCCTGACATCCGGATCACGGCCACGATCGCGACGAGAGTCTCTGGCTCTGTCCTGAAGATTTCGCAAGAAAACACTTCTATTTCAAGGTATTGTGTGCATGCCCGCTGGGACCGATTGGCCCGCCCTGGGACGCACTTGCGTTGCGCTTTCTGGCGTCCCCTGACAGTGATGTCATGCTTGGTGACTACGGCATTGGTTTGGGCCCGCCTTGGAATCGGCACGATGATCCGGCATTGCCTTGCAAAAACAAGAGGTTTATTGACCGACAGGCAGCCCCTGAGCGATCTTTGGCGCCTTGGCACGGTTTTGGCAACGCCCATGGTGCACCGAGGGGCGTCGCTGCGCCCAGGTGTGGAGGCGCCCCTCGGGCTACGAAATGAGGCCAGGATTCGGCAATTGCTCAGCGCATTTGCGACCTTGGCTGGGCTCGGGGTGATGCTGTTGCCGGGTTGCATCGTGCCGCCAACGGCGACGACGAGTCCAACGCCCACTGTGGTGCAACTGCAGATCGATCAGAACAACGCTGACCCAGACATGGCGACGTTGTTCAAGTTTGACCGCACCAACCTCAGCAAGGTGTTCAGCTACACAGTGGTGACGTCTGGCTTGGACCCAGAAGGTTTGCAGTACTTCTGGTACTACGATTATGACCCCCAGATTCCGACAGCTCACGCAACGATTTGTCCAACAAAATCAAACAGTTGTCCGTGGTTTCCCTGCGACCTGAGTGACAAGACCAACCCAGACCACGTGATTATGGCGGTAGTGAGCGACAAGCGACTCAATGACAGCAATGAACCGATGCAAAGTCCCTTTGATTTTCCAACAGGTACCCACTACGACGTCGTGAAGTGGTCGATTTCTCTTACCGGGGCTTGCCCCTAGGCCCGACTGCATAGGCGGAATCGCTCGCCGGAGTGCGCGCCGTCTCAGGACCGAATGTACAAGCCATTGATCCTCAAATTGAGTTTCACGATCGCTCGGCCCATGGCCTGGCTATGGCTTGCCCTGGCGTTGCCGCTGGTGGGCTGCGCTGCGGATCAACCCACACCCACCGGTATGTGCCAACAAGACAGTGATTGCGCAAAGTTAGGACTTGTTTGCTATCAGCAGAGCATGTGCGTCACAACCCAGTTCGCCGCCACGCCGGTCATCGTGCGCCTGACGCCAGCGGCCAGTTCGGGGTATCTGGTTGAACAATTTAAAGTAAATCTAGATGGTTCCACGGTAAAGCAGCCCTTGCATTTAATGACGGCCCCGCCCGCTGTCGTGCTCGGCACTATCGTGCAGCAAGACAATGCTTGGCTGCCTTCGGTACCTGGAACGCTCATCGCTTCGACGCCCGCTACCCTGGACAATCAGGTGGTAGATGGCAAGATTCTTAGCTTTTCAGCGATGTCGATGGCCACGCCCAAGCGCTTTGCCGGCGATGACGGGTTCTACGGCTTTGCCCTGCATATTCCGGCCAAGAGCGCGACCTATGACCTCGTCTTCTGGCCTGACGCCAAGACCATTCCGCCTCATTATTCGACAATTACCGTTACGGGCGATCAGAAGGATTGGAAGCTCAAGCTGCCCGCAGACGCCGACCTGCTCCACGTGCGCGGGCGGATGGTGTTGGGTGATAATCCATTGGTTGGACTGCGTATTTCCTTGCGTGACGACCAGGGGCGCGTCGTCTCTACTACCGCCGAGACCGATGCTAACGGTGCCTTTGAGATTCTGGCAGAGCCAGGACTGCCGCCGGCTACCGTTCGTTTTGAAGCGACGACCAATGCAGTCGCGATGCCGCAGGGCCATTGGGGACAAGTTCATGCCAAGGACTTTGGTCCAGCAAAGCTGATTGATCTTGGGAAGATGAATGTCAATACCCTGGGGGATTCGGCACCCCTAGCGATTTCCGTGGTCAATGCGGCCGGCAAGCCCGTCGCCGGAGCCAGCGTCCAGGTCGTGCGCGATGATGGGACCGATGGGCGCGATGACGGACCGGCGGGCCATGAAGTCTCTTGGTCTGTCGTTGGCTACACCGACGCTGCAGGGCAGTTCAACACCGCGATGCCCAAGGGACCTTTGCAAATTTCCGTCACGCCAGTCGCCAATGCCGTCGACGGGCAGGGCCAGTTCAGCGGTGATTTCGCAGGCGGACCTATTGTCATTGTCGCCTCGGTCCGTCCACAACTATCTGGTATGGTTCGTGATTTTGTTGGCAATCCCTTGGGCAATGCTCGAGTCACGGTGCAGCGTGTGGGTCAGGGCACCCAGGCCACGGGCGATGGATCGGATTTCGCGCTTGAAAATACTGTAGGTTCAGATGGTTCCTTTCACGTCCACCTCGATCCCGGCACTTACCACGTCTGGGTCGAGCCTAGCAGCAAGTCGGGCTTGGCTCGGGTCTTGGCGAGCGCGGTGGAAGTAAAATCGATTGCAGAACAACCGATTGCGGATTCACTGAACCTAGTCCTGCCCCCACCTACCGTGCTGGCCGGTCAAATTGCCACCAGCGCTGGCGTGCCGTTGGCCGACGTCTTGGTAGAAGTCATTGCGATTGCGGAAGCCAAGCCTCTGGACGACAAACTGGCCGCGTCTGCCGATCGGAACCAACCCACGGCCTACAATTCAGCTGGCGCCAACGCTGAAAATCATTTGCTCGCCTCGACTTCCAGTGACAAAGATGGGGTGTTTGCCTTGCTGGTCGCCCCAGGTCAGTTGCGCCAAACCCCGTGACGGCGGGGGCCCGGGCCAGTCAAGTAGCAAGAAAACATGCCTGTGCACGCAGTTGCCTTGGGCCGCGTTGACGGCGCTCAGCCTTTCTGCCATGAACTCGCAAGCGAGAGGTCGGGCCTGACGGGTCTGACGCGCCTTGCGCTATTTTCCCTTTTCTTTCATATGGATGTCATTCACCATGCACAAAGTTGTGATCATCGGCTCGGGTCCTGCCGGGCAGACAGCAGCCATCTACACGGCCCGCGCCAACTTGGCCCCCATCGTCTTTGAAGGCGGTTTCCTGCATACCGGCGACTTGATGACGCCGGGCGGGCAACTGATGATCACGACAGAAGTGGAGAATTTCCCAGGGTTTCCTGAAGGAATTACCGGCCCCGAACTAGTCGACCGCTGCCGCCGCCAATCGCAGCGATTTGGCACGGAACACCGCGACGACGTCATTGATGAAGTTGATTTCTCTGGCTTTCCCCTGCGTCTCAAGACGGGATCGGGCGAGTGGCTGGAGACGGCGACCCTCATCATTGCAACCGGGGCCAACGCCCGTTGGCTGAACGTGCCGGGCGAACAAACCTATATGAATCGAGGCGTTTCAGCCTGTGCGACGTGCGATGGCGCCTTCTACAAGGAGTTGGACGTCCTTGTCGTCGGCGGCGGCGATACCGCCATGGAAGAGGCCAACTTCCTGACCCGCTACTGCAAGACCGTCACCATCGTCCATCGCCGCGATAGCTTTCGCGCCTCGAAGATCATGGCCGATCGCGCCCAGGCCAACCCCAAGATCAAGGTGGTGTGGAACTCTGAAATCATTGAGATTCTTGGCAATGGTTCCAAGGCCACGGGCGTTACGCTGCGCAACACGGTCGACGCAACGACCCGTGAGTTGGCCTGTGGTGGCGTGTTCATGGCCATCGGGCACTCGCCCAATACCGCAGTATTCAAGGGAAAAATTGATCTCGATGCGGAAGGCTACATCGTCTGGCGTGATCATACCCAGACCAGCGCCACGGGTGTCTTTGCTGCCGGCGACGTCGCCGACCACCGCTATCGCCAAGCCATTTCCGCTGCAGGCATGGGCTGCATGGCCGCCATCGACGCAACTCGGTTGATTGAAGCCTATGAATCAGAAGGTAAATTGTAGAGTCGAACCCGCAAGCAACTTCGGGTTTGACGTATTACAGATCGACTAGGCCCAGCTGAGCGCGGTACACCGGGAAGAACAGACCGCCGACACGGGCAAAACGATCGAGCGAATCGGTGGCGTACAACTCGATTTGCCCCTGACCCTGCTGAGCTTGTGGAAATAAATCAATGAGTTGTTGGGTCACGGCTTGGGCGGAGTCCACCAGGGCGATGTCCCGGCCCAGGGCTTGGCGCAACACCTGGCTCAGCAGCGGCTTAAAGACCGGATAATGCGTGCAACCCAGCACCAAAGTATCGATTTTGCTGACGTCGGGGTCAGAGAGAAAGGGGCCCAGGTAGGTCTGCAGGGCTGCCTCGGTCGCCGGGTGATCGAACCAGCCTTCTTCGGCCAAACTCACCAGCAATGGCGTGGCCTTAGCATGAACGACCGCGTCAGGTCTGAGCTTGGCGATCGCTTCGGCATAGGCCCCGGAGGCCACCGTACGTTCGGTGCCGATCACGCCGATATGTCCAGAAACACTGGCTAAAACAGCCTGTTGGGCGCCAGGATCGATCACGCCCAGCACGGGAAACGGGTACATTGCGCGTAGGGCCGGCAAGGCGCACGCACTGGCCGTATTGCAGGCGACCACCAGGGCATCGATGTCGCCCCGGGCCAGATGGGCCGTCGCCTGAAGCGCGTAACGCTCGACTGTGGAAGCACTTTTGCTACCGTAAGGCAGACGGGCCGTGTCACCGAGGAAGCGCACATGCAGGCCCGGTAACGCCGCGTGCGCCGCAGCGACCACGGTCAAGCCGCCGACGCCGGAATCGAACACAGCAATTCTGGGTTGGCGTTGCCCTGTCGTTTCCATTGTTTACGTCATCCTTGCTCAGCCACGGTGCGCAGCGCAGTCTGGTTGGCCCGGGCGCGCGGGTCAAGTATGCTGTGGGGCATGAGATTGGCAGGGCCCAAAGCGACAATAATTCTTGCAGTTGTGCTCTTTTGCGGCGCAATACTGAGCGGTTGGCGTCAATACCATGTCGACGACGGCACGGCAGCCTGCTTGAGCGCCGCCCAAGACTGTGGCTGCGGCTTGCGCTGGCCGCCGGGCGTGCAGATTCCCTATCAGATTGATGCCAAAGGGCTACCTGGCCTTTCGCTGGCCGACGTGGTGACCACGGTACAGTCTGGATTTGACCAGTGGCTCAGCGTTTCCTGCAGCCTTTGCCCGGCCAACGATCCGGGAAGTACGCCTGTTGCGTGCGCTCCACATCCTTTGGCGGTCGATGTCACCCTCGTGGGCTTGGTGGCGCCCGGCCCCGTGGGAGGGACCTGCGTTCGCTCGAATCCCAAGACGGGTCAATGCGTCAAGGCCTCAAGCAACGGCAATAATATTGAGTTTTTCACAGATTTGCAGCAGTGGCAGGACCAGTCCGGGCAGAGCAGTACCGTCTACGGCCTGACCGTGATTACCTATAGCCAAGTCGATGGAATAATTGTTGATGCTGACATTCTTATGAATGCGGCCAGCCATACCTTTTGTCTGTCACCCTGCGACGGCAATGCGCTTTGCAACACAATTACCCATGAAATAGGCCACTTCTTTGGCCTCGACCACAGTCAGGTTCCGGGCGCGACCTTGGCACCGACCGCTTCGGTGGGCCAGACGGACAAATGCGTGGTGCATGAGGACGACCAGGCCGGCATTTGCCATGTATATGCAAGTACATGCGCGCCAACGGCGGTGGCCAAGGCCCCTCAAGGCGGTGGCGGGTGTCAGGCTGGATTCATTCCAAACGTTGCGATTACATGGCCTTGGCTGTGTGTGCTGGCCGTCCTGCTATGGCGTCGGAGCGTGGCGCAACTGTGAAGAATTGCAAAAAAGCGCCTTGCCAAGGTTTCGGGCGGGCGTATGCTGAGAATCAGGCCTGTACGCACCGCGCCGTCTTGAGGGCTTTGCCCGTCTAGGCGCAGCCGCTCGAGGGCGCTAGGCCGCGGGCGCAACGACGTTTCGTTCTGTGAAGGGGTCAGCCAACGATGCTGTCATGGTCCCAACTAGTAGTTGGCAGGTGCCTCAACCGGCTTCGGCACGGCCTCATGGGCACGATCGTGGCCGTTGTGACGCTGGCCTCTGCGCAAGGGCACGCTACGGATGCCCGCCGTGCCATGACCGGACAGGCGTTGGCTTTGACGCTAGCGGCCGCCACAGGCACGCCGGCGTGGTTCTGGCTGTCGTGGCCCGAGGCTTTGCCCCAGTCGATGTCGGGCAGCGTTCGTGGGTCTATGGAGCAGAGATCGCTTCATCAATTAGCGGAAAAAGAAACTGATTCTAAAGAATTGCTACCCGCGCGACCTGCCCAGCCACGGCCTCGTCACGGCACTGCCCAGCGCCGCCCGGCCACTTTGGCGATGGTGCGAGCCCCGGCGCCAATGACATCGCCCGTGCAAACCGAAGGGGTGTGGCGCGACCAGCATCGCGGCCGGATCGCCCTGGCTGAACGCACCCATGACCACCCATGGGCAGCGCACTTGGCCCATGTACAGTGCGGAATTTGTACAGAATCTGCGGAAAGCTTTGAGGCGGGGCAGTCGGCCATTGAGCGCCAGCCAGACCTGCGCAACCTAACGACGGTGACCGTGGGCGACACGACGATCAAAGTGACCAACTTGCAGCCGTTCTCGTTTTTCGTGCGGCAGAAGTTCTAGAGGTTCGCAGCGCCGCACTCTGCTCAGCGCCGCACTTTGCTCATCGCCGCACTCTGCTCAGCCCAGTTGCTCGCCCAGTTGCTTGCCCAGCGCCCAGAAAACGCAGCAGTTTTGACCGTTTGCTACCAAGGCGACATGCCGATTTGGTAGGGAGCCACCCTCGGCCCCGGCCCAAGGGCCTGGCTCAAGGTGTCATGGAATCTGCGCACTTCGCGGGCTAGCTCGTCGGGCAAAAACCCTATTTCATTGCGCTGTTGGGCTGCCTGAGCGTAGGGAGAGCCATCCTCAATCACCAGCGGTGAAAGGCTGACTTGATCGCCGCGCCGCAGGTTAAGCTGCTCAAGAAGCTCAGTCGTATCGCGCAGATGGCCGCCGGCATAGTGCTGCCCGCCGAGCCCAACGATCACCGTCAGAGCCACCTGTAATCCCGCGTCATGACACAGTTTTGTCGCGCCAGGCAGGGCAGTTAGCGGGTCGCGGCGATGCATCGCGTGGTGCAAAGGCGGGTGCCCCGTCTCAACGCCGATGTAGAGTCGGCGTAGGCCATGGGCTTGTAATGCTTCAAGTTCAGCCGGTTTGCAGGCCAAGATCGAGCGAGCCGTGGCAAAGCCGTCGGCGGCGTCCAGAGGGTAGAGTCCAGCGGACGTCGTGCCTTGAGGTTTGGCGGGTGCGGGCAGGGCGAAGAACTCAGCAAGCAGTTGAAATTGCGCCAGAAGATAGCTTGGCCCTTCGCCAAGAATGTCTGCATCGCCCAGGAACAAGGAACGGCGCAGACCCATGGAGGCGCCGTGCCAGGCGATGACGGACTCAACCTGCTGGCGCAACTGCGAAATGGTGGGTGATCTGTGCGGCAGATCGGCGTACAACGTGCAGTATTGACAGCGATTCCACGCGCAACCTTCACTGAGTTGCAGGTACAAGGCCCGGCGCAAGTCTTCAGGCAGCACGGCAATACCGCCGCGATACAGACGGGTAAAGGCTATTGCATCTAATTGAGCTTGTTGCAGATTCCAGTGGATGGCTCTCTCGAGCACGGACAGCAGGGTCGCGCGGCCCGCCGTTTCATCGGGCTCAAGCCGCAGCGCACCGATGCTCAGATCCTGGTGTAACTGCCTAGCATCATTGAGAGACTCTTGATGAACCCCAAGGGCTTGGGCCTGCCCCGCGCAGCCCAGCAGCGGTTGTCCCGTGGGCGCGCCGGCCAGCTTTCCGTCATAGCTGCGCCGCCATTGCCAGCCACCGCGGGTGCCTCCCAGCCAGCGACCTGCGCAATCCCATGTTTGGACAACGCGTTCGGGCAGCGCGACCGTCACCGTGTCGTCGCGCACTGCAGCAAAGCCCCACGGTTCCGTATGGTTTGGCCGGTGCAGCGTTAGGCGCATGGCACGGTCCCCGCGGCCCTGATGTTACACCGCATCAGGTCCCGGTGCTTGCTGAAGAAAATGCTCCTGGGAACGCGGCGTCGCCCAGCGTTGCAGCACCCCGCGTTCGAATTCATCGCCCAGGCGAACCCGGCTCATGAGAAAATCGAACAATCCCATGTATTTCTGGCACCATGTCGAATCGGCCATGCGCCCGTGCAGGCTCCCCTGCTCGCTGTAATTGTGCACCGGGCAAACGCCGCACCAAGGCTTGTACACGCAACTGGCGCAGTGGGGCTGACCTTCCAGGGTTGAGGCCAGCACCATGGCGCGAACCGAAGGACCACTAATGGTTTCGCGGTATTGGGACTCGTCGACATGGCCCAGGCAGAACGTGTCGTCGCCGTTGCGATCGATCATCCGCCCTTCGTCGCAGGTGAACAGACGGCCATCGTAATTGTAGGCAATTTGGCCAATTCCGGCGCCGCACGGGCTGCGCAAGTCCAAGAAATTCGGCTCTTGGCGGCCAAGAATCTTGCTGACCATCAAGGCCGCGGTGCGTTCGACAAAATCGGTGCCGTTGCGGTTGAGTTCGATGACGCGGAAATACGCCCTCTGATAAAACTCTAGGAATTCAGCCATGCTATAGCCGAGTTTGGCCTTGGTCGTCGCCGCCCAGCCAAAGGGATCGAGGTGGCGCAGGAAAATGCTGCGACAGCCCAACTCGGCGTAATGATCGATGAGGCGTTCGGCCTGCGCCAACAGGGGCCGGGTAACAGTCGGTAAAGCTTCTACTTTATAGAGGTTTTCCTCGAGACCCAGGGTGGTGTAACGCTGGTTGATCCGGTTCATCCAGCCCGTCACAGTCGCGTGCGAGGAGCCTTCGCTCCAAAGGCGAACGGCATCATGGACATCGGCGGGTCCATCGAGCGAGGTGCAGATCTGCACGCGCCGGTCGATCAAGTAATCCAGCTTCTCTTGGTCCATCAGGCTGAGGTTGGTCACCAAGGCGAACATCACGGATTTGCGCGCTAAAGCATTCTTTTGCAATGAATACTCGATGATGTGCTGCACCACTTCCCAGTTCGCCAGAGGCTCGCCGCCCTGGAACTCGATCGTCAGGCCAGGCGACGGCGACTCAAAGGCAAAATCTACACTGCGTTCAGCCGTTTCCACGCTCATGTCGGTGTCGATGCGGTTCATCGGCGCTCGCGACGCATGGCAATACTGGCAGGTATGGTTGCAGCGAAGGGTCACCACGAAGATGTGCAAGTTCGGACCGCTAAAAAGGAAACGACGCTTGTGCTTGAGCTCGTCGGACAGTTCCTTGCGTCGCAGGTCCGCCACCACAAAGTCTTGGGCCTGCAGCGCCGCCCAGGTGGGCTCGTCGGTCTGCAACGTGCCGTTTTGCAGGCGCTCGAAGGCGTCGTTGTCGACAAAGATGTGGCCGCCAAAGTCATTGCTGATCAGCCACGCATCGGCGACCTGGCGGTAGCGCAGCGGCACCAGGCGGCGGTCTCCCTTGCGTAGCAGAGAGGTGGCCTGCAACTGGACAGATTTGGGCAAGGTTTTCTGCGAAGATTCCATCGTATTTATGACCTTTTGCCCCTATCGAGGCCTCGCAGTGCATCGGGCGTATTCAAGGCGAATTCAGCGCTTGGCACCGCCAAGCAAAAACGCGACCCCCCGGTTGCCGACGCAGGACGCGGTGGAACCAGGGGGTCGCTGATCGCTAAAAAACGGAAGGCTGGTGCGGGCTTGCCGCGGCCTCTAGCGTGCAAACTACTTGACTGTAGCCATCGCGGCTTTGGTGGCGGCGATGGTGTTTTCGTAGAACGTTGGGTTGTGTATACCCAAGGTTCCGTCGTTGTGCAGCAGCATGAAGTTCCAATAGCCCTTGAAGACGGTGCTGCCGGCGGTGATGACCGGCGTCGCCTTGCCCGCAACGGGGGTTTGTAAACCGCTGAAAGATACGCCGAATTCCGCGCTGGTCGTCTTGCTGCCATCGGTCCAGGTGATGGTGTAGGTCTTGGGCATGACCAACCAGAAGGTGAAGCTATTGTTGATGAACTTCACGCTGATGCTGCTGGGCACGTCTGGCACATCGACGTTGTAGCTCGAACTCGACGAGGACGAGTACAGGCCCGCAGCGTTTTCAGCGCGCACGGTGAGCTTGCCGTTGGCGGTGATGGCTTGGTCGACCAGCACCAGGACGGCCTTACCAATCGAATCGCCTAGGTCATTGATTTCCATAGTGATTGCCGCCTGCAGGCCCTTGCCATTGACCTTGTCGCTATGGCACGAGGCGCACAGGGTCTCGTCGGGCTTAAAGGTGTGGTTGGAGGTCTGCTTGGCTGCCACCTGGGCCGCTGTCGGGATTTTCACGTGGCAAGTCGCGCAGGTATCGGCCACCGCCAAGTGCTTGCTCGGCGTAAAGCGCGGCATGAAGTAGGCGTTAAAGCCGTACAGGACGTCGGTCTGCGCTGGCGTGTGCGGTCCGGAGGTCGACGCCGACGCGGCGACAAAGTCGGTGTGCTCGCCATTGCGAGTATTGTGGCAAGTCATGCAAATCAAACCAGAACCAGCGCCGGTAATGCCGGAAAGCCCGTTGGGCAAAGAGGCCACAGCATCATAGACCCGCAACTGAACCGGGTTGGTGGTGTCATGCGGATCGTGGCAGCTAGCGCAAGTTTGCGGCTCAACAAGGTTTTGCGTCAGGCCAAGGCTGGCCAAGTAGTCGAGGTCTTGCTGGGCCAGGGGCGAGGGCATGGCCGAACCATCGGCACGCAGAATCAATCCGGAATTCCCGGCCTTGAGCTGCTTGGTATAGACGTTGAAGCCTTGGGCTGAGTGGCAACGCGCGCAGTGGTTGGTGCCCAGGGCGCGGGCCGTCAAGCTCGTGTCGCTGTGCAGGCTGGCGCTCCACTGACTGCCGTGGCTGTAATCCGGCGCTTGCTGGTGGCAACTCATGCAAACTTGGGCGGAATAGGACACGCGTGACTGCTTGACCTCCAACTTCACGGCCGGGTCATTGAGGTTGGCCACCGTGGCCGAGTGGCCGGCGGAACTATTGGGACCATGGCAGTTTTCGCATTGCACGGCAGCGAGTTTGCCGAGCTGCGGCTTGTTCTTGATGAGGTCGTCCCAAACGCCCGGGCCCGCGATTAAGGTCCAGTTGTTGTAGCTGGACTCCAGGTCGTCAAAACCACCATTTTTCGCGAACTTATTGTAGCCAACCGTGTGGCAGCCCAGGCACGCTTCACCGAACGCGGGCGCGCCCAACTGCCCGTTGAACTTGGCGACGGAATCGACGTAGTGGTCGGTCTTGAGCCAGGGCGTGAACTTGTCGGCGGCGGCCTTGTCATTGTGGCAGAACTTGCAGGAATCCATGCCATTAACCGCGCCCTGCCACGAGCCGGCGTAGATGTTCATGCTCATCTTGGACAC
>CAIMEY010000032.1 GCA_903840165.1 uncultured Myxococcales bacterium
CCCAGAAGGTGCGCATGCGAAAAGGCGTCTTCTCAAGGAGGCCCCGTATGCGAAAGAAACGATTGCGCGACCCTGGCGTGCTGGATTTTCAGATCGACCCGGAACCGTTGGCCGAATGTCTGACCGCGGTTGGCGGACTTTCCGTAGTCAGCGAGGCGTATCGGGCCTTTGGCGTGCGCGATGCCGTCGTCCGATAACTGCATGTAAGAGAAAGGAAAAGCGGCATGGCGGAGGCGGAAGTCGTCGAATAGCTGCTTCTGTTGTTTGCGGCCGGCGGTGACCGGCTCGAGGATCTGGCCCAGCTGCGCCAGGATCAAGGGCTTGCGGCGACGGCGGGCTTTGAACTCGCTACGCCGGATGTCGCTCTGAATTTCCCGTATCGTTTCCATGACCCTAAGCTCGTCGAGGCGAGGCCGCAGAACACGCTTGCGTTCGTGCCGTCGCCTTCTGAGCCGTTGCAGCAGGTGGAGATCCGCTTTGCGGTGAGCGCACCGATGTCGGCTGCGCTCAAGCAGGCGAGCGAGCAGGAGCCAAAAGACAAGTGGAAACGCTATGTTCGTCCGGGTGGCGAAGTGCGGGCGTGCGATGCCGACATCGAGCGACACTGGGTCGACCTGAACTTTGTGTCGATGGCGGGCTCGACCAAGCGGGATGGCGTGAGCGAACGCTACATCGGCCTGCGAATTCGCAATCGCCAGGGCGAGTTGTTCGCCGATGGCAGTACAGAGAAGTACTTCGCCGTGGTGACCAACGACTTTGACAGCGACGGCGGCGAACTTCTGCACTGGCAGCGCCAGAAGGCTGGAACAATTGAGCAAGGAGTTTTCGCGCGACAGCGACGATACCGACCCGCCTGGAACGCATGGTTGTTTCAGCGTATCGACTGCGAAACCGGCAAGCCTGCCCCGGCACTGCTTCAAGGGGCTGGCGCGGCAGAAACAGCAACGCGCTATCCGGCTGGTACCGGAGCCAATCCCGGCAAGCCCGCCTTCGCCGAATACTTGGAGGCGAAATCGCGGCGGGCGCGGCAGAACCAGCACGGCTGATGAGTGAGCGGATCGGGCCGGAGCCTGCCTTGCACCGCCAGTACTGCCGCGGCCAACTGCACAGCGCTCCAAGTATTCGCGCTGGTTGGCCTTGCCGATCTCGCTCCAGGGTGCCGCTGGCAAACGGCGTAGGCGCCAAGCCGACAAAGGCGCTGACTTTCTTGCCGTTCTGGAAGGTCCGCCAGCCAAAGGGTTCAAAGGCCAAGGTGCAGGCGCCAATCGGGCCAATGCCGACTAACCCTTGGAGATCGTGGGCTACTTGCTGGCTGGGCGTCTTGGGGTTTTGCAACTGCACAATTCGTTGCTGTTCCAGCCGCAAGATGTCGCGGTCGATGGCTTCGAGTTGGCGGCACAGGATGTCGAGTTCCTAGCGCAGGCTCGGCGGCAAAGGGCGTTCATCGCCGGTGCGCATGTGGTCCAATTGGGCTGCAAGGTCAGTGCGATAGCAGGCATCGATGCCGTGGCGCCACAGCAGCGACTGAACGCGCGCAGCCAGGCCGCGACGGTGCCGACCAAGCGTGTGCAATAACCGCCCGATTTCACGCGCGTCTTCTGCCTCTATCGGCGGAATCGCCACCGGCTGCAAGACGCGATCGCCAGTCACGTGACGAACAGTCAAGCCTGCCCGCCACTGGTTCAAGGGCAGGCGCGGCAGCAACCAAGAAGAGCGCGGGCGTCGATGGCGTCGGTCTTGCGGTGCTTGGCCTTTCGGTCGACGAGGATGCTGGCAGGGTCAATGACAATACAGGAGAAACCGCGGTCCTGTAGCCAGCGCGCGAACCAGAAGCCGTCGCGACCGGCCTCGTACAGGGTGTGAACGGGTGCGTCCTGGGACAGGCCGAAATGCGCTTTCGATTTCTTGACTTCGGCGAGCAAGTCGGCCTTGCCGGAACTGAGCTCCGTTCGGACGATCTTGACGTCGCGCCGGGACTTGCTGCCATCCGCGCCTATCGCCAACTGCCAGGAATCACGGCCCATGTCGATGGCGATGTACAAGGCGCGGTTGTTTCGGCTAAAATCGGTGCAGGTGGTCTCTGGTTCATGGAAAACTCCTTAGAAATAGAAAGTTACGGAGCCAACGCGGCCGTCCAGACCGCGCGTTGGGACCAGCTTGGCCCAGAAGCCACCGCATGTTCAACCTTGGCTGTGGGCGCCAGGGCGTCGCCTGCGGTTTGCTTGGCATCCCCCGCGGATTCCAAAGGCCGGCGAGGCCTTTGGCGCCCCGGACGCGTAGGCCGCCGGTTGGCGGTGGGGGTGGGCATAGGATCTACGCGCCCTACGCGTCCTGGATTTCCTGCCTTTGTTTCACTGCTTTGCGCCATTGCACGGGTTGAGGGTAAAATAGCGATTGCAGCAGACTCTTCCGCAGCGCAGACTAAACCCTGATCCCCGCCATGGGCGACGGCGATTTGCAATGATTGTGCAGGCAAAGATCGCAGCCCTAAGTTCGTCAATCCTGGCACTACCTTGGTTTTGTCCTGTGATTTTCGGCTTATTGGCATGTTCCGCCCCAACCGAATCCAAGATTCGTTTTGACGCCATGGACGCGCCAGACAGCGCACTCGTGGACAACGGCAAGGCGCCGCCCGATGCATCACAAGCCATTGAAACAGAAGTAGATTCAATGATATTGCTCGATGCTGACCTGGAGACGCCGCCTCAGGATGCCCCTGAATTCGACAGTCCGGATTCACTTGGCGAAGTTGACGCCGATGCATCTGCCAGTTCTGACCTGTTGGGCGGAGATGCTGCCGAAGTCGCGTTGCCTGAAGCGGTTTCGCCCGACCTTGGGGCCGTTGATTGCCCCAACTTGCCTGCGATGTGCCCGACGTGGCGCTATGATTCCGTTGAAAATCCCTTGAACACGAATACGGGCGCCGCGCCGTTTCCAGACTACCCTCAGTTGGATTGGACAGCTTGGTCCCACTGGCGTCCGGTGCAAATCCAACAAGTTGCGCCGCATACGGTGCGCATTCGGGCGACATGGTTCAATCAGCGTAATCTGGTGCTCAAGGCGATGTGTCCCGCCCCAGCCGAAACGTGACAGACCCAGCGGCTGTGCTATTCACACGGCCAGGAGGTTTCCATGTCCCGTCGTCCCCGTCGCCAGTTTACCGCCGAGCAGAAGACCGCGCTGGTCAAAAAGCACCTGATGGACAA
>CAIMEY010000033.1 GCA_903840165.1 uncultured Myxococcales bacterium
GCGTCGTCACCGCCAAGCAGCTGCGTAGCGTCCGCATTGCCAGAGACGAGTTTCACGGTGAGTGGAACTATACAATCCTTCCAGATTGAGGAGTTGACTGTGGGGTCGCAATCGATCGACTCGTTTTTGCACGGGCCCTTATTTCCCGCGATGCAAACTTTGCGCCGCAGCCGCGCGCTGGTCAAGCGATTGACAGCCTTGCGGCGACCTCGGCAGCGGTTCCGTTCTATTTAAGCTCGAATCACAGAGACTTGGCGCCTGTACTTATCCGACCCAAACAATCCAGAGTCGCATCCCGATCGCGAGCCCGCGCTGCAACAACCAGCCGCGCGATCGGATCAGTCAGGTCAACCGCCACAAGATCGACCAGTCCAACGCCTAGCCGCTCCGCCAGTACGGCTAACACCGCGACAGAAGGCATGTTATCGCCAGCCGGCTCGCGTTGCAGATCATCTCCGTCGTGCAATCCGTATCGCAACATCAAGAATTATTTGCGCAGTTTCACCATCGCATTCTGCCAGGATCGTGCCCAACGCTGCCAGGATCACGGCAGACTCAGGCGTGGGCGTATCTTCCTGAAACACCTGCCAAAGTGGAACGTTCAATGCCTTGGCGACCGATGCCAATCTGCGCACGCCCGGCATTGACGCGCCACGTTCCAATCGACTGATCGTGTCGAGTGTTGTGTCGGCGCTTTCCGCCAGTTGCATCTGTGTCAACCCGGTGACGTGCCGCAGTGTGGCCACGCGCCTTCCTAGATTTCGCTCTAAGTCTTCCACACTTTGCCTCGCGCGGGCAGACAGGCCGACGACGGCGAAAGGTAGCCCTTGCAAAGCATCCGTGCGTGTGCGTAAAATCCAGTTCGACTCGGTGTAAAATCCTGAGCCTTCTGATAATCAATGGGTTATGAACACCCACCATTGGGGAAAATCGCATGAGAACTCAATTCATTTTCAAATTCGCAGTCTTCTTGACCCTAGTCGCGGCCAGCGGCTGCTCGTGGATCTTCGTCAAGCCGCCGCCGCCTCAGGATGTCTGGCCACGCGTCGGTTGGGCGGAATGCTCCGACAGCAAAGTCGCCCCAGTCTTGGATACGATCTTCGCTGCCTCCGGAGTGATCGGGGCCGTGCAGACGAGCGACTCAACGGCCCGGCTTAGCAGTTTGCTTGGGGCTGGGCTCTGGGGCCTATCGGCATGGTACGGCTATTCCAACACTGCCAAGTGCGCTGAATTTCAAGAACTCAAGCACCATTCGGACTGGGTGCCTGCTGTGCCAGGCCAAGGGGCGGTACGCGTTGAACGGTTGGGCCGCTTGTCAGAATCTGACCGCGCCGCGCCCGCTGCCGCCAGTTCACGTTGACCAACTGCATGCGGCGACGGCAAAAGGACATCCTCGCGGCCAATGCCTGTTGAGTTTTGCCAACCAAGCCGCCGACCTTTCCGGTATAGCTTCATCGAATGGCTTGACCGCCACCAGCTACCATGGGAGTCGCCAATGCGTTACACAATTACAACAGTTTCTCTATTTCTATTAGGTGCTTGTGCCAGCTCGCCGGGCACGGGTAGTGCAGGCGGTGGCGTGCCGGTCGGCGGGCAAGATGCCGTCGTGTCCTGCCAACTGCCTTCCGACTGCGCTGCCCCGCTGACCTGCAAGAACGGCGTATGCGTAGTCGATAATACCAACGGAAACAAAGGGTCATGCACGGACAGTTGCACGGCTGGCGGTGCGTCATCTTGCACCAGCGGCAACGGCTTCCTGATTTGCATTAAGGGCGCAAATGGCTGCCTTGCACCCAGCGAGGCGCCATGCCCAGCCGGGACAAAATGCACAGGCAATGGCATTTGTCAGGCAATCGGGCCAAATTGCAGCGATAAATGCACTGCAAACGCGACTGCTTGCACGCCGCAAGGCTTGATCCAGA
>CAIMEY010000034.1 GCA_903840165.1 uncultured Myxococcales bacterium
ACACGTGCACGTCCTGCCCCGCGGGCTACACCTGCGATGGCAGCAACACCAAGACCGACATCAACGAATGCCTCGTGAATAACGGCGGTTGCAGCGCCAATGCCACCTGCACCAATACCATCGGCAGTCACACATGTGGCTGTAATGCCGGCTACTTCGGGGATGGCGTCACCTGTTCGGCCTGCAGCGTCGTCGCCGGTTGTACCTCCAGCCTGAGCTGCACCAGCGCCAATGATTCGCAGTGCACCACCTGTGGCGCGGGCAAGTACCTGGTCAACGGCGTCGCCGATACCTGTGCAAGTTGCAGCAGTTGCGCGGCCGGCACTTTCCAGGCTCAGGCCTGCACCGCCATTGCTGACACCCAGTGCACGGGCTGCGGCGATATCGCCCAATGCAGCACCACACCGACCTGCAGCAGCGCCGGCAACAGCCAGTGTAGCGTCTGTAACAATGGGTATTTACTCACAGATGGCGTCGTCGATACGTGCACGTCCTGCCCCGCGGGCTACACCTGCGATGGCAGCAACACCAAGACCGACATCAACGAATGCCTCGTGAGTAACGGCGGTTGCAGCGCCAATGCCACCTGTACCAACACACCGGGCAGCAGGCTATGTTCCTGTGATTCTGGGTACTTCGGCAACGGTCTCACCTGCACTGGATGCACGGCTGTTGCTGGCTGCACGACCGCGGTGACTTGTTCCTCGGCCAGTGACTCGAAGTGTTCCACCTGCGCGGCCGGCAAGTTCTTACTCAAGGGACCGCCAGATTCTTGCGTGAGTTGCGGCAGTTGCGCTGCTGGCACTTATCAAACCCAAGCCTGCGCCCCCACCGCTGACACCCAATGCAGCGCATGCCCTGCAGTGGCTGATTGCGCAGGAACAACAACGTGTTCTGTGCCGCAAAATGCCCAGTGCGCCCAGTGCAAGAGCGGTACATTGCTCGTGGACGGCGTGGTGGACACCTGCACCGCCTGCCCCGCTGGCTACACCTGCGATGGCAGCAACACCAAGACGGACGTCAACGAATGCCTTGTGAACAACGGCGGTTGCAGCGCCAATGCCACTTGCACCAACACCGTCGGCAGTCACACTTGTGCCTGTAATTCCGGCTACTTCGGCGACGGAAACACCTGTTCTGCCTGCACCGCCGTAGCTGGATGTACGTCCAACCTGAGTTGCACGGACGCCAATGACTCGCAGTGCAGCAGTTGCGCGGCCGGCACCTTCTTGGTCGACGGAACTGCCGACACTTGCAGCGGTTGCAGCGTTTGCGCGGCCGGAAAGTACCAAAGCCAAGCCTGTTCGGCCACCGTCGATACGCAGTGCACGTTCTGCACGGCCGTCGACCAGTGTGGCACGCAACCGACCTGCACTGGCAACAGCGACAGTCAATGCGCCAAGTGCAATCCAGGGTATTTACTGGCCAATGACGTGACCGACACCTGTGTAACGTGCCCTGACGGTTACACGTGCGATGGCAGCGACGTCAAGACGGACATTGACGAGTGCCTGCTCAACAACGGCGGCTGCGGCGATGCCAAGTATGTGATTTGCACCAACAATATTGGCGCCCAGCCGACCTGCACGGATGTCAATGAATGCCTCACGGCCAACGGCAACTGCGGCGACCCGACATACTATACATGCGCCAACAACTACGGAGCAGCGCCGACCTGCGCGGACATCAACGAGTGTGCCTCCGACAACGGCGGCTGTGGCAATCCGCAATTCGTCATCTGCGCCAATAACTTGGGCGCTGCTGCGACGTGCACCGACATCGACGAATGCGCCACCGACAACGGCAACTGCGGCGCCACGGCGGCGTGGTCCTGCGCGAACAACTACGGGACGCCACCGACCTGCAGCGATGTCAATGAATGCCAGACAGGAACAGCCATTTGCGACTTGGCCGCCGACTGCAGCAACGCGGTGGGCAGTTACACCTGCGCGTGCAAGGCGGGCTACAACGGGGACGGCAAAACCTGTACCGACATTAACGAATGCGCCGTAAATAATGGCGGTTGCGACGGCCTGACCGTCTGCATCAATACGCCCGGCTCCTTTGGTTGTGGACCTTGCCCCAGCGGCTATAGCGGTAGCGGCCTGCTTGGCTGCGCCGACATCGACGAATGCCAAAACGGTACAGCGGGTTGCGCGGCCGATGCCAACTGCAGCAATAGTGCTGGCAGCTTTACCTGCACGTGCAAGCCTGGCTTCAGCGGTGACGGCAAAGTCTGCACCGATATTGACGAATGCCTGACAAACAATGGTGGCTGCGATCCTGCCGCCGACTGCCAGAACACCGTCGGCAGCAATACCTGCGCCTGCAAGAAGGGTTACGTCGGCGACGGCTTGACCTGCCAAGACGTCAACGAGTGCGAAACCGGCAACGGCGGTTGCGGTGCCGGCGTCATCTGCACCAACACGGCGGGCAGTTACAAGTGCGGCGACTGCCCGGCCGGCTACACGGGCGACGGCGTCGTTTGCACCGACATCGATGAATGCGCTTCCGGTACCGCGGGTTGCGACATCGCCGCAGATTGCACCAACACCGTGGGCAGCTTTACCTGCAACTGCCAGGCCGGCTACCTCGGCAACGGGTTTACCTGCACCGATGTCAACGAATGTGCGACGGACAACGGCGGTTGCGCCCTGTCCGCCGATTGCAGCAATACCGCTGGCAGTTACGTCTGCACCTGCAAGCCCGGCTTTGCGGGCGACGGCATCACCTGCGGCGATATCGACGAATGTGCTGCTGGCACAGGCGGTTGCGACTTGGCCGCCGACTGCAGCAACACCATTGGCAGCAACACGTGCACTTGCCAGAAGGGATACACCGGCGACGGCAAAGTCTGCACTGACATTGACGAATGCGCGACGAACAATGGGGGCTGCGGCAGCGATGTCCCGTGCACCAACGCCCCGGGTAGCTACCAGTGTGGCAACTGCCCGGCTGGCTACACGGGCGACGGTGTGACCTGCAGCGATATCGACGAATGTGCTTCAGGAACAGCCGGTTGCAGCCTTTCGGCCGATTGCAGCAACACGGTCGGCAGCTACCTCTGCACCTGCAAGCCTGGCTACACGGGCAATGGTGCAACGTGCGACGATGTCAATGAATGCGCTGTAAATAACGGCGGTTGCGATCTTGCCGCCGACTGCAGCAACACCTTGGGCAGCTTCATTTGCGTGTGCAAGGACGGATACAAGGGCGACGGCCTGACCTGCGCGTTGCTGGACAGCGACAGCGATGGTTTGTCGGACTTGGAAGAGAAGAAGCTCGGCACCGACCCCAATGACCCGGACACCGACCACGATGGGCTCAGTGACAGTGTCGAAGTGGCCAGCGGCGACCCCAAAGCCTTTGAACCTGGAAAGGAAACTTCGCCCCTTGATGCGGATACCGACGATGACGGGATTAGCGATGGCGACGAAGTGCTCGGCACGGGCCCCTTGGCTGGCAAAGCCCCGACCAATCCATTGGCCAAGGACAGCGACGGCGACGGACTGCGCGACGGCGTGGAAGCTGGCGTAAGCAAGGGTATTCCTAACGGAAAGAGTGCGAGCGGCATTGTCTACCTCGGCACGGATCCTGCTGGATTTATTGCGGATGCAGACCCAACAACGACCACCGACCCGAACAAGGTCGATACCGATGGCGGTAGCGTCGGCGATGGCACGGAAGACAAGAATGGCAATGGCAAAATCGACCCGGGAGAAACCGACCCGAACAATCCGGCCGATGACGTGCCAGGCCCCAAGGACACAGACGGCGACGGCCTGACCGACGACCAGGAAGCCATCATCGGCACCGACCCGACCAAGGCCGACACGGACGGCGACGGGCTCAAGGATGGCCTTGAAGTCAGCCTTGGCACCGACCCGCTCGACCCGGACAGCGACCACGACGGCCTGAGCGACAGCGCGGAAATCGCCAAGGGCGACCCGAATGCTTATGACAAATCAGTGGATACCAATCCTCTGGATGCCGACAGCGACGAGGACGGCTTGAGCGACGGCGACGAAGCCAATGGCACGGGCCCCCTGGCTGGCAAGGGCAAGACCAATCCGCTCAATCCGGACAGCGACAGCGATGGCCTATCGGACGGCTTGGAAGCCGGCGTAACCAAGGGCATTGCCGGCGGCAAGAGCAAGAGCGGCAAGGCGTATGCGGGCACGGCGGGCACCTTTGTCGGCGACGCCGATCCAGCGACAACGACCAACCCCAATAACCCCGATACCGACGGGGGCACGGTACCGGACGGAACCGAAGATGCCAATCATAATGGGCGCATCGATGCGGGTGAGACCGATCCGAACAACCCGGCGGACGACAAGCCCGTGGTTGGCGATGCAGATGGCGACGGCGTGCCCGATGCCAAGGACAACTGCCCCTTCCTTAAGAACCCGGACCAAGCCGACAGCGATAAGGATGGAATCGGCGACTTGTGCGACTACAATGACGGCAACGAGACAAAGGACGCCAAGTATCAAGGCCTTACGCTTGCAGGCGGTTGCACATCGACACCGACTTCCAACCACGGTGTGGGCGGGCTTGCGGCGCTCTTACTCGGCGCAATGGCGCTGCTTGTGTGGCGCAAGCAACGGCTTTCCGTGCGGTTAGCGGAGCGCAGTCCTTCACAATCTGCGGGTAGACTGGCTCGGCCGGTCACTGCGAGGTCGCAAAGGCGACGCTCGCTGAACCGTGGCGCGCAAATCCTGAATTCTTCCAGGTACCTGGTGGTCATCGGGGTGCTTGCGCTGGGCGCCCTGCCCTGCCCCGCTTTTGCGACCCAGGGCAGTGTTGACGTCGAGCAGTTTGACGCAGCGGTGCCGGGGGCGGGAACCCTTTCGACCTGGGGAACGCGTTCGCCCGGCAATTTGCAAATGGACCTGGGTCTTTCGACGCATTACGCCTATCGGCCCTTGCAACTTGTGCGCCTTCTGCCAGGTGACACGCGGCCCGTTGGAGCAGTGGTACCGGGTCTGTACCGCCTTGAATTGCTAGGACGTTTGGGCTTGGGACGCTGGGCGGACGTGACGCTTGCGCTGCCCTACACACAGTCCGTAGGCTCGAGCGATTTGGCGATTGCCGGGCGGTCCCTCAGCGACTTGTCGGCGCATACCCTTGGCGATATTCGGATTTCAGCCGGCATCGACCTTGGCCATTTGCTCGGCTTGCATGCGCCCCACGATGAACAGGGTTGGGGCCTGGGCCTGCGCGTGGTCACTTGGCTTCCGACCGGTAATGCTGCTGCTTTTCAAGGTGAATCCAGCCCGCGTGTCGAGCCCATGCTGAGCGGCGATTGGCGCAAGAACCGCTGGTATGCCGCGGCCAACCTCGGCTGGCTGTTTCGCAAACAAACACAGATCGACCACTTGGTCAACGGCGACGCTTTTCGCTATTCGTTCCTGTTTTCAGGCCCTTTGATGGGCAAATCTGTGGACTGGCTGCTGACGGTACAAGGTGCCCTGCAGTCGGCCAAGCAAATCGACCCACTCAACGCAACCCAGCTAACATACAATGGAAACAATAGTCCGGCTGAGGCACTGGCCGGCGTGGCCTGCAATCCGGGCCGCTTGGTTGCCACGATCGCCGCTGGCGCCGGCCTAAACTCGGCGGTGGGCTCCCCAGTGGCCCGCGTGGTGCTACAGCTCGGCTGGGCGGCCGACAAGGAACACGACCACGACCATGACGGCATCGACGATGAACTCGATAAATGCCCCAATGATCCCGAGGACAAAGACGGCTTCGAGGATGACGACGGTTGCCCCGACCCGGACAACGACAAAGACGGAATTCCGGACGTCAAGGACAAATGCCCCAATGATCCCGAGGACAAAGACGGATTTGAGGATGACGATGGCTGCCCGGATCCGGACAATGACAAGGACGGCATCCCGGACGTTAAGGACAAATGCCCCAATGATCCTGAGGATAAGGATGGCTTTGAGGATGCAGATGGCTGCCCCGACCCGGACAACGACAAAGACGGCATCCCCGACGTCAAGGACAAATGCCCCAATGATCCTGAGGACAAAGACGGCTTTGAGGATGCAGATGGCTGCCCCGACCCGGACAACGACAAGGACGGCATCCCCGACGTCAAGGACAAATGTCCCAATGATCCTGAGGATAAAGACGGCTTTGAGGACGACGATGGTTGCCCCGATCCCGACAACGATCAGGACAAGATCTTGGATCCAGACGACAAATGTCCCGACGATCCGACCAATACCTGCAAGGCAGCGCGCGTGGGTGGCGAAATCGTCATTTACGAGCGCGTCGAGTTCGCCGTCGACAAGGCTGTAATCTCACCCAAGAGCTACGCGATCTTGGATGCCGTGATCAAAATCCTCAAGGAACACAATGAGATTGGACATGTTGAGGTGCAAGGCCACACCGACAACGATGGCGAGGCCGCCCACAACCTGACGCTGTCGCAGAGCCGCGCCGACGCCGTCATGGCCTATCTGGCGAACAAGGGGATTGCGCCTACACGCTTGACCGCAAAGGGCTATGGCCCGGACAAGCCGCTGGTTGCCAATGATAGCAAGCAGAACAAGCAGGCCAATCGGCGCGTGCAGTTCGTGCTGGAGGGCAGCGGGGTGCAAGAGAAGGCCACGGCGCCGACCAAGACACCTTGAATCGATGCTGGCGGGCTGAACTCGCTGCAATTGCGCCAAGTCTGACCGCAATAGTTGCGCTTGGTGCGGATATCTGTGCGCCTCCGCGGCGGCGGCATCGGGCAAAGGGGCCGAGTCAGAGACGATTAATCCATTGCTTTTAGGTGCAAATTCCTTCGCTGCATCCAGGCCGGCAATGGGATAGGGCTGCGCGGGGAAGGTGCTGCGAAAGTGCGGCCAGCAGCCAGGCACCGGCGGTCGTCAAGGAATGCGAAAAGAAAGGCTTTCCTTCTGACGGGCCACGGCCGTGGCGACTGGCTAGCGACTACTTGCCGCCCGCTGGCTGGGCCGCATCCTCGTGCTTGCCTTCGCCTTTGTGATCACCGTGATGTTCGCCCTTGTGGTCACCATGGTGCTCACCGTGATGTTCCCCTTTGTGTTCGCCCTTATCGTCGTCGCAGTCGCCACCGCAGTCGGCCTTGGCGCCTTGGGCCAAGAACTTCTCAGGCGCGGCATCGAACTTCTTCTTGCAGCCATGGCAGCAGAATACATAGGTTTTCCCTTTGTACTCGCTCTTGGGTGCATCGGCCTTGGGCACGAAATGCTCGCCACTGACCGGGCAGACGATTTCGCCGGGCTTGGCAACAGCGACCGTGAGGTACTTCTCGGGCGCGGCGTCAAACTTCTTCTTGCAGCCAGGGCAGCAGAATACATAAGTTTTCCCTTTGTACTCGCTCTTGGGCGCATTGGCCTTGGGCACGAAGTGCTCGCCGCTGACCGGGCAAACCAATTCGCCGGCCTTGGCAGCTGGAGCGTCTGCAACCGTAGCCGTCGCGGCAACCGGGAGGGCTGCTGCTGGAGCAGGGACCACTGCTACTGGGGCGCTCGGGGCAGTCGGGGCCGCATCCGCTGCGATCAGAGAGCCATCGGGACGAATGTAGGCACTTGGATTCTTTTCGAATTTCTCTTTGCAGCCACCACAGCAGAAGTACAGCGTCTTGCCCTGGTAGACGGTCTTGTCACTCTGAGCGGTTGGCGCGAACTTCTTGCCCATGACGGGGCAGATCGCTTCGGCGGGCAGGGCCTCGGCTTGAACCACTGGTCTATTTTCTACTTTTTGGGCTCCGCCGCAGGCCTGTGCGCCAAATGCGGGCACGGCGATCAAGGCGAGCGAGGTAAGAGCTTGAGAATACTTGGCAACTATACGATACATTCGGAACTCCGGACGACCAGGTTGGTCGAGTTGCGCGCAAGGTTACGCCGAAATTCGCCCATGGGATAGGTTTTTGGCTGTCTGTGTCGGCTGCTCGCAGGCCAAGGGGCCGCGCCGGGCAATCGGCATTTGCAGGTCGCTCAACAGCGTCCTACACTGCCCCGCAGTTGGAGCGGCTTTGGGTGGCGCTGCTCTGACCTGGGAGTCTTCATGAATTCGCAAGTTAAGGTTCTGAGTTTACTGTGTTTTTTCACAATACTAGCGCTCGGCTGCAGTTCTGCGAGCAAGACACCAGCCACGACCGGGACAAGCGATGCTGCGGCGTTAGACGCGCAATCCCAGGATGTTGGCGGCACCAAGGACGCTAGCGATGTCGCTGCGGACAGCATAGGCGGCGGCAGCGACCAGACGGTGGCCGATGTCCCTGCGGCGGCCGACGCAACAGCAACGCTTGATGCACAACCAGCGGATACGGCAGACCTTCTGGACACTGCGACGGCCACCGATACGACCGACGCAGGCAGCGATAGCGCCGCCGATACCGGCAGCGTCGCCGACTCGGTCCCGTTCGACGTAAGCATCGATGGGCCCAAGCAATGCCAAGCCTTCTGCGACAACTTGGCCACGGCAAAGTGCCCCAATGAAGACCCGATTGCGCAATGCCTTTCGGACTGCAACGTCATGGTTGCCTTGTCGGCGGGCTGCACAGCGGAATACGCGGCCGTCCTTGAGTGTGGAGCCACGGCTTCGATCAGTTGCGGCTCGGACGGCAAGACCAAACCAAGTGCCTGTCAAGACGTTGTCAATGCAGCCAAATCCTGCACAGCCGTCGTGTCGGCCAGTGGCAGTTGCAACGTGCCGACCTGCAGCGGCTCGGCCAGCAGCGGCGGCCCGACGACCTGTGGCTGTGAGGCCGTGTGTAGCGGCTCGACCTACAAGCTCACATGCGACGGAACTACCTGTAATTGCAGCATGGACGGGCTCAAGATCACCAGCTTTGCCCAAGGCCAATCGTGCGGTACGGACCCAAGTGGCACATTCAAGGCTTCGTGCGGTTTGCCCTAGGCCTCGGGCCGCTGATTTGCCACTACTGCTTGAGATAACAGAGGTTTTCCTCTTTAGCGCAACACCGTGCAACTGCAGGAGTCCGGATGAACCGCGTCGTCTGGTCCGTGCTTGTCTTGACACTGTCTGTGACGCTGGTCAATTCCTGCACACGTTCAAAGACTTCCGGCACATCTACGACGCCAGATGTCGGTAGTGGCGACGGGACGCCGCTGGTCGACTCTGGCGACATGGGGCCGGAACTCAGCGATACTGCGTCACAAACGGCCTGCCCTTCTGGCATGGTGGACTGCCAAGGCTGCAAGGTGCCCTGCGATTTGGGCGGCGCTTGGGATGCGACGTGCAGCCATTGCCTGGACCAGCAAACGCCTGCAAGCCCGCTACTACCGGTCGTGGGCCTAAGGCTTGGATTATCCATCGATGTGCCCCATGGCACCGACGCCAAGACTCAAGCGTGGCGCGCCTGGATGTGGAATGAAGTCGAGGCTTTAGGCGTCAGAGTGGTGCGTCACGACGTGATTTGGGCGCAAATTGAGCCAGTTCAAGGACAGTTTAGCTGGACGGCGGAAGATGAGACGGTGGCCGCCCTAAAAGCGCATCAGATTCGAGGCATTGGCCTACTTGGCTACGGCAATCTATGGGCGAGTAAGTACGCGGCCGCTCAGAATGACACCATGGTTCCTCCGGATAATCCTCAGGATTTTGCCGATTTTGCTGCCGCCGCCGCCGCGCGTTATGCAGGGCAATTGGACGATTGGGAGGTCTGGAACGAGCAGAACGCCGGGTATCGCTTCTGGAAAGACCCGAAGACCTTGCCTTCGGGCAATCCCAAGACCTATGCGGCCCTGCTGCTCGCAACGGGCAAGAGCATCCACGAGGTAGCGCCCCAAGCCCGCGTAGCCTTTGGTGGTTTGTTCTATTTGCCCCAGGCGATTATCGGCGCCGAGGTGTTCACGCAACAAGCGTTGGCGGCTGAGCCAACCCTGGGTGACCACATCGATGCCCTGGCCTATCACCCCTATGCTGTGTATCCCCCTCATTTGCCTCCAGAAGCTTCGCCCACCACGCCCGGTGTGCCGGCCATGGCGGTGCCTCTGGATCAGACGGCCGATCGACTGCAGGGCGTACTTCAAAACAGCCTTGGCCACACACTTCCCCTGTGGATTACTGAGGTTGGCTGGCCCCAGACCGAGGATACCAATACGGCCCAGCAGATCGCGCAGTATCTGCTGCGGTCGTGGGCGCTGGCACTGAGTCGAGACGTGCAGGCGCTGTGCTGGTACACGATCATGGACCAGGACCCGAGCAACGACAACTATCCGTGGGAAAAATCGTTTGGTTTGTATAGCTTCGACACCGACGTTAGCGATGGCTCCCTGCCGCAGCCTAAGCCGGCTGCGCTGGCGCTGAGGGCCATGCACCGCGTTCTGGGCGCCTATGGCTTCGCGGAATCGCTGGCTGGGCGTTCATCTGCCCGTCATCATTTGGTCTTTGCGCGCCCCGACGGGCCGGACCGCGTCCACGTCCTGTGGGATGAGACGGCTGCCTCGCCAAAGCCTGCGATGTTTTGGCCGCGTTCGGCGCACTCGTATCGCATGGCAGAAGCGCTTGATCCGCCAGAGGATGTAACGGCTTGGGCCCCGGTTGCACTTGATGCCCAAGGCCATCTGACGGTCCAAGTCGGCCAGACGCCGGTGTATGTCCAAGAGACACCCGAGTAAGCTGTGAGAATAGCTGGAGTTGGGTCATTTCTCGGCGATGCCTTGATCCCAGCGGCCCAGGACGGTTACCCTGCGCGTCCTGCCGAAGCATCGGCCCGGGCCGGAGTCTGCGATGCGAGTGTACCTGATGCGCCATGGCGTGGCCCAAGATCGCCATGATCCCGCGGTGATCGACGACGAATCGCGGCCCCTAACGGCCGAGGGCATCGAGAGAACCCGGCTTTCCGCCCATGGCATGGTCACGCTGGGCATGAGCATCGACGCGATCCTCAGCAGTCCTCTGGTTCGCGCCGTGCAAACAGCTGATCTTCTTGGACAAGCTCTTGGCGTTCCCAAGCTCGCCATCGAGGTCCATCCAGCGTTGCTTCCTGAGGCTGACCCGGAAGCCTTGCTGCCCATCCTGCGCAACCTGGAAGTGGAAAGTGCTTTGTGTATCGGGCATTCGCCGCATCTCGATCTGATTGTGGCCCGTCTTTTGGGCATCCCGCGCGCCGTCACGGGCGTCAAGAAGGCGGGCCTTGTTGTCGTTGAGGCGAAATTGCACAGTGATACTGCGCGCTTGGTGGCTGTCTACGAGCCCAAGACGCTGCGACAGTTAGGGCGCCTCAAGTAATTGCGGGCGAGTTTCTGACAGAATTACCCGGGGATGCGTTCAGCGTCGACCTGAAAGACGGCGCCATCGTCCAGGCGTACTGCGGTCAGCTTTTTGCCCCAGACACAGCCTGAATCCAGCCCCATAATGCCGGGTTGCAGGTACAGGTCGAGGGCGGCCCAGTGCCCAAAGACGCAAGTCTGCATCGCCGTCTTGCGACCCAAGTGCGCGAACCAAGGCAGGTAACCGTTGGGCGCTTCCTCGGGGGGCCCTGAAAATGCCGACAGCGCTTCGCCCTGCCGATTACATGTGCGTATCCGCGTGATCACACTGATAAAATCGACGTGCGGGGCCATTTCCGGGTCTTGGGCACCCGGCTGCATCGCTGCCAGAAGGCGTCTCCACGTCGGCGAGCGCAGGACGCTTTCGACCGCCCGCGCTTGGCGAACCACCTGACCAGGTGTCCACTGGGGCAACACCCCGGCGTGAAACAATAAAAAGGGGTCTTCGCGGTGCACCAGGGGCCGCCAGCGCAGCCAATCCACGAGCTCAGGCAAATCCGGCGCCCTTAGGACATCTTCCAAAGTATCGCGGCGTTTGGGCCCACTCACGCCGGCAGCCCGCGCCAGCAGGTGCAAGTCGTGGTTGCCGAGCACCGCCACCGTTTGCGCGTCATGGGCCTGAACCCACCGCAAAACGCCTAAGGAATCAGGACCTCGGTTGACCAAATCGCCGACGAGCCACAGACGGTCCTGCGCGGGGTCGAATTGCACGCGCTGCAGCAGACGGCCAAACGTCTCAAAACACCCTTGAATATCGCCAATTGCGTAGCAGGCCATGGTCCTCGTCTTGACGTGCGCCGGCGCGCTCTACGCATCGTGCGGTCAAGCCTGCGAAAAGTCCACCGGAGCGTACTTCGGTGCCCTACAGCGATTGTGCCGTGCGGACCGCTTTCTTGCGCGCCCTAGCCAGCGCGGTAGAGTCAACGGGCGCTACGGCAGCAATTGGGCGTGGTTGCCCGGGTTTCTCGCCGCGCTGGCGCGCACAGGGAGCAGGTCATGCGCGGTTTCATCTTGGCGGCGGGGCTTGGGACCCGTCTGAGGCCCCTGACAGAGCGCCTGCCCAAGCCCCTGGTGCCGGTTGCAGGCGTGCCGTTGGTGCTCCGGGCGCTGCTGCAGATGCGCGACGCGGGCGTGGACGAGATTGGCATCAACCTCTTTCATCTTGGGCATCTGATTCAAGAATTCCTAGGCGATGGTCGGCGCTACGGCGTGGCGCTGACCTACTTCGATGAGCAACCGACGGTCCTGGGTACCGGCGGCGGGCTGAAGAATGCCGAAGGATTCTTGCGCGATGGCGGCGACCGCTTTGTCTTGGCCAATGCCGACGTGTGGCACGATTTTGACCTGAGCGCGATTCTCCAAGGACACGCGGCGCGAGCCCTTGCAACGATGGTGGTTCATCGCTGCGACCATCGACCGGAACTGCACAACGTCGGCTGCTGGCGTGACGACCTTCGCAGTGGCCAAGTCGTTCATATTGCGGGCAAACCGCGACCAGAGGCGGTTGCTGAGTTCCTGGGCATCTATACGGGCGTCGCGGTGTATTCGACGCGCCTGCTCGATTGGCTGCCGGCGGCCAAGGTCTCGGGCCTTGTCAGCCACGGGCTGCTGCCGGCCATGGAACAGGGCGAAATGGTGCGGTTTCTTGAGCCTGATGGCCACTGGTTCGATTGTGGCACCCATGCCGAGTTGCTCCGGGCAAGCCATTTTGCCTTGAAGAGTCGAAGGCATGGCTTGGATCGGCGTCTACGCAGCCTGGGTCGAGCGACGACACCCCTGCGTGACGTGGCAGGCTCCGGGCAAGGGCCCCACCTACCTTCGTAGCGTCAACTGGACGATCAGGAAGGGAATTCGCTAAGTAGGTGCGACGTGAGGCTGTGGGCGCGAATTCTGCGGCGGCCGGCAGCACCTCAACAACTACTTGAGTGTAAAAGCAATCTCGGTGTTGCCAATCTGAATGCGGTCGCCATCGCGCAGGAAGATCTTGTGGATCTTCTGCCCGTTGACAAGCACACCGTTGGCTGAGTTCATGTCCGCAATTTCAAAGCGCATTTGATCGATCTTGATGGCCGCATGGCGACGGGAAACGGTCTCATCCTCAATGATGATCGTGTTGCCCTTCATCTTGCCGATGGTCGTGACGTCATCGACCAGCGGGAAGATCTGTCCGGCCAAAGGCCCTTGCAGAACAGTGAGTTTACCGCGCGACGGACCATCATACTGCTGCTGCTGACCGCCACTTTGCGGCGCAGCCTCAGCCGGCTTGCGCTTGATGAGGAAGATGATGAGGGCGATGAGCAGGCCAACGCCGAGCAGCGCGCCCAAGCCCATTCCCGCTAGTTTCAGGTACTTCAGCCAGTTCAGGCTTGGCTTGGCGATGTGCACATCGTTGTACGCCGCCTCAAGGGTCGCGCCGTCCTTGGTCTTGACCTTGAGCTGAACCGCATAGTTCATCTCATCTTTGCCCTGGATGATCTCGCCCCAGTCCGGCAGTTCGGCCAATTTCCCTGAAATCACATACTGTTTCTTGATGCGACCGGCGATATTGTCGAAGTACGAAGGAATAAAGCCCAGGCCGTCCTTGTTGGCGATGTAGTAGTAGGAACCGCCCGTCGAATTCGCTACCGTCTGCAAATTGCTCAGGTATTGCTCGTCGTCCTGCGAGTAGCCAATGCTGTGGACGCGGATCTTGTAGTCCGTGTACTTCTCCAGCATTTTCGTGGTCTTGGCTGTCAGCTTGTCCTTACGGGTCTCGCGATCCTTGCCGTCCGACATCACCACCAAGAAGCGCCGGCGGGCGGCCTTGATTTTGTCGGACTTGTCGAGGTTTTCCACGAAGTAATTCAAGGCTTTATCGATGGCTCGTACCGACTCGGGATGCAGATCCTGCGGGGCTTGCTGGGCGCCAAGGTTGGTCGCCGGCTGCTCCTCGACGGCGGGCGGCACGGCATTCATCACCGCCTCGCGGGCCTGCTTGAAATCACCGGCAAAAGAGTAGAGCACCTCGTGCGGAGTGCCTTCGCGGTAAACGATCACGGCCACCATGTCATTGCCGGACAGTCGCTGAATGAACTGGGCGGCGCCTTCCTTTTCCTGTTCAAAAGTCGAGTGTTTCTCTGCTTCGCTGGCAACCATGTAGGCGCGCGATTCGTTGATGAGAATCACAATGGCTACGGGTTCTTGCGCCTTTTCAGCCGTTTGCAGGGTAATCCCCGCCTCGGTGAACTTCAGCGGCTTGCCACCGGCCATGATCTGCAAATCGCCGGCCTGCAGCCCTTCGAGCGCGACGCCCTTGACGTCCAAAATATCAGCATGAATCGTGAGTTGCATCTCTTTGGCATCAAATTCGACACCATCGATCAGCACGCGATTTTCATTGTCCGCCCACACGCCCAGGGGCAGCAGCAGCGCGATCAGGCTCAGCAGGGTCCAGGACGTGAAGGTCCCCGGTCGACGCGGCGAGCGATGAGGGCGACGGCCTTGGACCAAGGCGAAAATTCGATGCAATTGCGGGTTCATCGGCGGCTCCTGTTCGGGGGCACGAAGGTCGGACGGCTTTCCTGGGCAGTGAGTGCGCAACCTGAGGCGCGGCCACCGACTCGAGGGAAATAGCTGAAGTAGTGTTATTCTAAAGACTTGAACTTGAGTTCGGTGCGGCCTAGGCGGATCTTGTCGTTGTCGATCAAATCGTCCTTGGTCATGCGCCGCTCATTGAGAAAGGTGCCGTTGGTCGAGTCCAGGTCAACCAGCGTGAAGGTCCCATTTTCAAAGCGGATCACCGAATGCTTGGACGAGAGGTACGGGTCGGTCAGGACGACGTCGCAGTCCGCCGCGGTGCCCATGGTGTTCTTGCCGTCGACTAGGCGAAAGTCGCGCCCGCGCAATTCCCCATTGAGAACAACGACCCAACCGACGCACGGCTTGAAAGTACCGCGGTTGATGGCGTTGAGATCGATGGCGACAGTCTTTTCCGACTCAGCAAAGCCACTTTGCGGCTCATTGTACTGCGGATCAGGCTTCTTGCGGCCAAACCAACCCATGTCGCCTCCGTCCTTTTTCTCTTGTTTTTGTTCTGCTTTCTGATCGCCACCGCGTTTTGCCAGGGCCTCTTTGGCGGCCTTGCCCGGCGCATCGACGACTTTGTTGAACTGCTTGGCGGCGCCGGCCTTCGCCTTGGTAATGGCGCCCATCTTCTTGGCGTTGGCCGAGTTCATGACGTTGTCGACGCGGGCTTGGCCGAGGTTCTTGAAGAAATCCGCAATAATGTTGAGGATCATCCCCGCCCCTTTGCGCCCTGTCGTCTGCAACGCCGCCGCACCCGCAACTGGCTTGGCGCGGGCGTCTTTAGACCGGAAGCGCGGCAGAACTGCTCTGCAAATCTCCGGCACGAATTGTCTTGTTCCGCCAACACGCGCCTTCTTGCAGCGCAGTCACCCATCGCAGGCATCGGTCCGCCATGGCGCGCTTTGGCTTAGTCCATACGCGGTTGCAAGACAGCTGGGCCCGATGCCTAGCGCGCCGCTGCCGTATTTGGCCCTATTCTGGCATGGGTAGCGTTTGCCGGCAACCGGTAGAACCGGGGACGCGGATCAGGGCTAGGCGCCAGCCAACCAGCCAGCGCACCAGGCAAGATCGGTCAGGTCGGCCAAGACTTGGTCCGCCCCGGCCTGCTGCAACACTTCAATAGGATAGGGACCTGTCGCCACACCGATAGCGAACACCGCTGCAGCATGGCGACGCAGACTGTGGGCGGCCTGCATGTCGCGGGGCGTATCGCCAACGACGTACACATGCGTCTGCTCGAGGGCGTGCCCCAAGCGCTCAGCACCGCGAATCGCGCCAATTCGCACCAAATCACGGCGATCTTCGCTATCACTCCCGTAGCCACCAAAGGTAAAGGGAGCCGCCAAGCCGACGCGGGCCAGCTTGAGCATCGCGCCGTCCTGCAGATTCCCCGTGCCAAGGCCCAGAGCAAGTCCTTGGATTTGCTGAAGATGTTGGAGGATTCGTTGGGCACCAGGCAAGGCGCGAACGGCGTCGCTGGCCTGCAGTCCCGGGCCCAGGGCCTGCAAATAGGTCTTTAGAATGGCCTGGATCGACCCATCATCGACGGCAACACCAATGGCCTCCAGGCCCAGCCGGGCAATCAGGCGATCGGTCATGCCGGCCATCGAAAAACCATTGCACGCATCTGGTCTTGCGTGCAACTGCGCAAAGGCGTCTTCCATTGCCCGCCGCCCGACGCCGGCCGTGGACAGCAGGGTGCCATCGATGTCAAACAGGACAACTGTGGGCGCGGCGAGCAGGCAAACCCCCTAGAATTCGGAGAAATCCGCCGACTGCAAACGCGGATCGTGGCTAGCGTACCACGAGGCAATGGCGGTGTCAGGGGCTCAACCGCCGGGGACTTGGGCCCCTGCAGCCCGACAGGGTGGGGGCTCCCGGTCCCGGCAGCAGGATTGGATACCTTGTAGGGCAATCAAGGGTTTACGCGGAACTCGGGCCGTTTGGCCGCACAGCCCGATTTGCACCCAGGCGGCGACCGTGGCAAAACCAAGGTTGTGTAAGATCAAGGGTCCTGCTGACAATATGAAACACGACAACCGCCAAGCCCCGCCCACTGCGCGCAATTCTGCTCGCCAGGGACCAGCTGTGGCGCGAACTCCCGCGGCAGGGGCTGCCCTGGCCGGACATCGATACGCGACCGGCACGGCCATGCAAACTCTTGAGAAATCAGAGCTTGCGCCGACTCCTACCCAGCCCGCGAGTGCCCTACATGCCGCAGCGGCGGATTTGCTCCGCGATCATGGCGCATCCTTAGCCGAGGGCGCGGAGCGGGCCGGCGTAACGCCTCCAGCAGCTGCCGCGATTCTGCTTGCGGAAGGCCAGTTTGCCGCACCCGCTGTCGATGAACGGATGCCCGTGCGCTTTGAGCCCTACGCCTTCTTCCAGGCCACTGGCCGCTGGCTAATCGCCACGCACAAGGATCAGGCGGCGGAATACCGAGCCTTTGCCGAAGCGCGCGCCGTGGACCCCGAGGCCGCGTTGGCGTGCACGCGCATGGGGCTAGGCCAGGTCAGTGGGCTGGAGGCCCAGCAAGCCGGCTTTACCGATGCGGACGCCATGATGCAGCAGCTGCAGGGCAATCCGGCGGCGCAGGTGCAGAGCCTGATCGACCTGGTGCAGGCGACGCCGGCGCTTCAGACGGCTTTGCACGAGGAAAACTGGCGTGACGTTGCACTGTTACGAGCAGGCCCAGGGTACGCGGCAATTGGCTACGACGACGTCCTTGCCGCAAGTGCTCAGGCTTACAAGGAAGTGAGCTCGCCTATCGGTGTAGGGGGGGGCGACGACGGCGATGCCGGGAGCGACAAACCCAAGCGCCGGCGCAAGTCCTAGCCGCGCAGGCAAGCAATCCTCTGAAATCATGGGAGAAATGGCTGTGCCAAAAATGGCTATGCGTAGATTGGTCCGTCGGGCGTCTCGCCTCGCCAACTGAGCGATCGGCCACGACTACAGTTATTTCCCAATAGAAACAGTGTGTTTTTTGCGCACCTTGAACTCGACCTTGGCGGCGGCGCCCCCCTTCTCTTGGGCAGACTGGTCGACGTGCTCGATCCGCAAATCATAGGGCAATTTCATCTGGAACTGCTGTTCCTGGCCGTCAACCGCCAAACGGTCGAGTTCCCATACCGTAAATTTGCCGTCCTTGGCCTTTCCCTGCACGGGCCATTGGGCCAGTTCGACAGATCCGTACCCGGCCACCGGAACCGCATAAAAGTCCGGATTTGCAGTGAATTTCAGAAAGTCAGCGCGCACGTGTTCCGTCCACCGCAGCGCTTGCCAACTGCGAACCGTAGGGGCCTCGCTCATCGCAACGTCCAGGCGCGTGGGGACGAGGTACCACCGACGCGGACCATCTTGATTGCGAATCACCACCTGCAACTGGTGCACGCCCGGAGCCACCGAATTGCCCTTGGCGGGACGAACCTCTAACTCCGCGACACCTTTGGCCTGGGCCGTCTGCGCCTCGCCTTGTTTGAGAATCAGTTGCCGTTCAACGTCGGGCTTGTCCGTATAAAACGGCTTTTCCGGAGCTTGGTTGGCCAGCAACCGCTCGAGATTGTGGGCCACGGCGTCCTCGGAAAGCAGCCCGAGGTCCGTCCCGTAACACTTGATGCCCGCTTTGAGATCGCTGTCTACATGAACCAAGGTCGGCAGTTTGGAGACATCCACGCCGGGCAGCAGCGCTTGGGCAGGACCGCGCCACTCGTCGACGTCAATGTAGAGCAAACGCCCCTTTGTCAAGGACTTGCGCACCACTGCGCTGCCGACGGCCATCTGCTTGATCGCTTTGCAAGGCGAGCACCAATCCGCCGTGAACATCAGTACGACGCCCTGCCCTTGCTTGGCGGCGGAACTGAGTTGGTCGTGGATCAGCCAGGCCAGCAGAGCGTTGCCTTTCTTATGGATATAATAGGCATTCTTGGTCTCATAATGCGGAACCGCCTGTGCGACTCCAAGCCCAAGGGTCCATGCGCAGAGCGCCGCGACAAGGGCCAAGCCAAGGCGAAACAAGGGGCGCAAGGTCAGCCTACTGCCGGTATTTTGTTGGAAATTCATTCGCTTAGCACGCATGAGGCGAGAAGGTCCGTCTTGTTCCTGCCGTCCTCGGGACGTTGGCCGCAGCGCGCGTACTTGGAGCCAGTAGGGTACTGGACAAGTGGCGATATCTGTTGGCTATTCGGCCTCGATCTCATCGAGCAGGTCGTCCAAGTCTGGCACTACGACCCGACGGCCGTCAAAACTGGCCACACCATCGATTTCCAACGCCCTCACCGCCCGGGCAATGGTCTCTGGCCGGGTCCCGACCATCGCCGCCATGTCTTGGCGCGACAGCGGCAAGGTAATTTCCAAGGCGCCATCATCGCCTACGTTGCCAAAGCGGTCCTTGAGAACCAGCAGCAGGTGCGACAACCGGGCCCGCACCGACAGCGACGAGGCGTGCAGCTTGGCCTCTTCCGCACCGTCGAGGTCTGTGGCCATGCGGCGGAGAAAGGCATGACCTAGCGCCGGGTTACGATCCAACAGCTGGCGAACGGCATTCTTGTCGATAAAACAGATCCGGCTTGGCTCAAGGGCGTCCGAGCTTGCGCGATATGGTTCACCCGCAAAAAACGCGCGATATCCAAGGGTATCACCGCCAGAGGCCATGCGCACAATGACGCTGTTGCCGTTGATGTCGTGGCGGCGAATCGCGACGGTGCCCGTCTCGACGCAGTAGATGCCAAGGCAGGGATTTCCTTGATAAAAGATGACTTGACCGGGCTGATAGACGTTGGTGACGCGGGCCGAATTGAGGTGCTGAAGGTCCGGCCCTTCCAAGGAGCACCACTCGGAGCGGGCTCGTCCCTGGCACGTGAAGCAGGTCGTGACGCGGCTAAAGGATCGTTCCATGAACCTTCCTGCCGCCGGACGACCGAGCGGGACCACGCAATGTCGCAAAAGCGCTGGGTGGTGCGGCGCTTCGGGCAACGGACACGGGTGCGGATACATCCGCCAAGCAAGCCCGATGGATATCGCCGCGCGAGCTAACCCCGCCCTTATACACGAGAAGGACGACTCGATCTGCCTGTGCGCCAGAACTTTGCATCGGCCATCGGGCGGCGATGGGACTGCCCCATCGCCTGCATTGTCCTAGGGGCAGAGGGCGCTGGCAAGGGGGACGGAGCGTTGGCCCATAAGCGTCTGGGGAAAAGCGCCGCAAAGACAGGGCAGTAACGAATTGGTACCGTGCGGCAAGCGCGTCGGTGCAGCTAGACTGTTTGATCGTGAAGGGGTTCTTGGCCTGAGGCTATGCAGGGAACAAAGCGACAATTGTGTAGGTTTCACAAGTTCTTGACCTCGATCAGAACGACAATTGACCTAGGTCAAGAGCGGTACCGACCGCGTGCTACTTTGTCCCCAGCCGAGCCACATCCCGGCCGCGGTGTAAGAAGGAGACGGCCATGAGCAGGTCCAGCGATCGACAAACTCGTGAAACAACTGACGATCTCAAGCATGCGGGCTTGACCGATGTGCAAGTGAACATCGATAGGTCAGGCGTTGCGTACCTGACGGGGTCGGTGGACACCTCCGACGATGAAGCGATGGCCGTTGGAATTACACAGGATCACGGAGCCTACTTGGTTATCGACGGCATCGTAGCCCCTGATCAGGCGATGCCCGAACTGCATCGGCATCACCAGATTAGCGTCGACATGCACGCTGAACCTAAGGAAATAACTGCGGAACAGAAGTTGCTCAGCGGCGACTTGAGCGACCGCGTGTTCAACTCGACGACGCGGCAAGCGCTTGAAACCGGTAGCCCGCTGGTCACCAATACAAAGCTCTGATCGCCAGAAGGTCGTGACCCCGCGGACGGTGTCAGTTGCAATAATCTGCTGATAGATTAGGATAATTGAGCAAAGGCGCGCCAACTGCATGTTTGCCGGGGCGGGGAAGCGATTCTGCCGGCGTAGGGCGCGCACAGCCGGGACGTTCCAGCCAAAACATAGGAGGAAATACCATGAAGTTTCAAGCAATTGTATGCGCGATTGACTTCTCTTTGGCGTCACGCAAGGCCCTTGAGGTGGCCGTGACGATGGCCAAGCGCTTTGACGCGACGCTGACCCTTTTGCACGTCTACCCGACGCCCGGCTACGTGCTGCCCGAGGGATTTGTGGTGGCGGCGCCTGAGGCTTTGGTCCGGGTCGATGAAGCAGCCCATGCTGCCATGGACCAATGGGTCAAGAATGCCGAGACGTTGGGTGCGCCACAGGTGACGGGCCACCTTGCCATGGGGCATCCCGCCTCGGAAGTGGAGCGATGGTTAATCAGTCATCCCAGTGACTTACTTGTCCTGGGGAGCCACGGTCACTCGGCGATCGGTTCGATGCTGCTCGGTTCGGTGGCGGACCGGTTGGCCAGGACCGTCGGGATTCCATTGCTCCTGGTTCCGGGCAAGGAAGGCTAAGGAACCGCGCGAAAATCCAGTTAACCCAGGGAGATTACTAACGCGTCGGCGCGGCAGCCGGCGCGGCAGCCGGTACTGGGGCTGCGGCAGGAGCTGCGCCTGCTGCTGGAGCCACCGGAGCTGCATCCTCGGGTGACAGGATGAGCGGCACAGTTACGGCCCCCGTTAAAGGCTTGGAGGACGGGAACTTACCGGCGTCGATCGCTGCGCGCACGCAGGTCAAATACTTCGGGTCGGTGAACTGCGTCTCTTTGAGGAAGAGTTCGCCCATGGCCGATTGTCCAGCATCAGCGCCTGGTTTGACGGCAAACTTCATCAGCATTCGCCCGCGCGCCTGCGGGGCCCTCTGCCGTAGTTCGCTGTAGCAATCGCGAATCGCCGGAAACACGGCCTGAACTGCCCTTTCGGCGTCCGCCTGGGCCACGTCGCCTTCGAGTTCCATCTCGCCGTGAGGCTGGGTCGGCTGGGCCGTCGGTGGCTCAACGACGCCCTTGAGCGCCGGCAGTTGCCCAGGAATCACAAGCTTTTCGCCGGTTTCCTCGTTGGTTGTCGCCTTGAGCCCGTCTTCGCGCTTGACGACATGGCGGCTGCCCGGACCATTGGGCTCGCCGTCCTGAACCGCAACTTCATTGCCATCCTTGTCCTTGGCGCCGGCGAGTTTCTTGGGCTGCTCAGCCAGACCGCCGATGACAAACCACAAAGTGCCGGCAGCAAGCAGGCCCAACAATATGAAACCAATGGTCTTTCCGCTCATCATCTGCCCCATTCAATGGTGACGTCTGCCAGCACGCCGCAGGTGCTGCAACTGGCCCTTGGGCTGCAAATGCGCATGAAACCAAGAAGGTTGCAACCCCGTGGCGATGGAGAATAGCAGGCGTTTCCAAATAGTTCTAGAAACAACTTCGAGTTCGCTGGCCTTGCGTGGGTGCCAGGACACCTTCGGCGGCCGTGGGGACGCGCCGAAATACGTTGCCCTAGGCCAAGTGCTTGTCGATCAGCGCCGCCAGAGCCGGCTTGGGGCGGGCACCCATCAACTGCTCAACGACCCGACCGTCCTTGAAAACCATCACGGTCGGAATGGACGAAATGCCAAACTGACTTGCCAAACGCGGATTTGCATCGACGTCCACCTTGGCGATCTTGGCCCGGCCGGCATAATCCGCGCCCAGTTGCTCGACGATTGGCGCGATGGCGCGGCACGGACCACACCAGGTCGCCCAGAAGTCAATAAATACAGGAACCTTAGAGTCCATGACCTCGGCTTGAAAGTTGCCTTCGGTCACGGTGACGATGTGCTGAGCAGCCATGATGAATCACCTGAGCGCGCGTGGGCGTGCGTTGGGGCAGCGGCGGCGGCCTAACCAGTACCGCGGGCGCCGATGCGATGGGCAAAGATAGGACCGAGCCGAGGCTTGCGCAAGGCTCTCGGCAGTTCGCGCGCCCCAACCGCTTGATAGGTTGACTATTTCTCATGCGTACTTTCGCGGCAGGCGCTGTGACCGGCAGATGGCATTGGCTGAGCGCGGCCGTCCGCCCGCCGCGTCGCCGGCCCCGTTGGGGAGACAATCACGGCGCAGTGGCAATCGGCACGCGAACGCCATGGGCCGTCGACCGTTCCGGCGCGCGGGCGATCACGTAGCGATGGCCTGCCTCGATGCGATCTTGCAGCGCGATCATCGCCTCGACGTCACGCGCATCGATCCAAAATTCTGGCTCAACTTTAGGCAATGCAATGCTTTTATCACCCATCGAAGCGCGCAGCTTGGCATCGGTGACGGCAAAGCCGTAGGTCAGGGTCTCATGTTCACTGTGCGCTGGCGTGTAGGCCGTTTGCAGGTCAAGAGCACCAAACTTCACGTGAATATGCAGGGCTTTGGACAGCCATTGCGTGGCGCCCCAGAACTGCGTAACGCCAAAGGATTTCAGCGCCAACCCCTTGGTAAGACTACCTAAGCCACGCAAATCGATGTCTGTCACGCCGTGGCGCTCGAACACGGGTGCAAGGGAAGACAGGTTGTGACCAAACCACATGCCGCGCCGGTGCATGGGAATGGCGACGTACATGGAAACCGGCACCAGCCCTTGGTAATCCGCAGGCAACTTAAATAGTTCCCGGGCTTTGGGCCACAGGGTCGAGGCCGGACGCGCTAGGCCATAGATGGCCCCCGGCATTTCCGAACAATCAAAGAACACCCAGCGCGGCATGGGCATTCCCTCGGGCCCAAAGGTCAAACCATCTAGACGATGCAAGAGATGCAAAAACGTCTCACTTTCAAGGCGTAATGGGTCGATGACGGTCGGGGCCTCGATGCCAAACGGCTGCAGATTGAGGTGAGGCAGGTTCAAGGGCGTCGCCACCAAGTAGGGGACGAACTCCCGCAGGAGCGCGGGATTGGCAATGGGAAATGGCAGTGAACTCATAGGTTTTCCCCCGAGGTGCGGACGTGGATCGGCATGAGCACATGGGGGCCGTGTTCAACCGCACGACCGACCAGCCAGACCTCGGCACCTTGCTCCAAGAGTCTTTGCATATCCAGGAGTTGCGCCGAGTCATCGACCCTAAGGAGGCGGTTGGGCGGCGGCGCAAGGGGATGAACACGCGGCGAGCTGAGCAGGGTCTCGACACGCACCTTTGTGACATCAATGGAGAAACTCAGCGTGTGCGGCAACGAGTGCGCGGGCGTCCAGGCGGTCAGCAGGCGCAGGGGCGCAAGGTCGACATAGGTCTCCAGCTTGGGCGAACGCCACTGACTGATCCCGTACAAAAGCTTGATTGGAAAGACGTAAAGACCAAGTGCCAAGGTCAGGCGCAGGGTACCAGCGGGCGCGATGCCGGGCGAGACTTGGTTGAGGGATTCCAGCGTGTACAAGAGCCAAGCGTCGGGCGGGGCGTCATCGGAACTGTCGTTAAAGCCTGATGCTGTTGGAATTGCGATGAATTGCGAGACCGGCACTAGGCCTTCGTAGCCCTCAGGCACGCGCATGGCATCGCGGGCCCACGGCTCGAGACGGCTGGCGCGTACGCCCAGCCCAAAGACGGCACCGGGCATCACCGCGCAATCATAGAAGACCCAAGAAGGCATCTCCATGCCAAAGGGCCCAAAGGTCAGGCGATCGATGAGCTGCAACATCGCCAAGAACTCAGCATTCTTGCGCTGTTGAGGGTCATAGACGTTGGCCGGATCGATCGGCACGCCACAAGGGCGCAAGTTGAGGTCGCGGGCAATGCCGGCGTTGGCAATGAGGAAGGGCTCGCAGAAATTCAGAATCTCGTCATAAGGTTCGAGCATGTTCGGCCCTTATCGCTTCGCGCCCGGTGCGGCGGTAGATAGTTCGGCAACCAGCCCCGTGTCCAGCCACAGCCACTCCGCCTGCACAGGGCCATGCCAGGGTCCCAGCAGCGCGCCCGGGGCTAGCCATAGGCCTTGGGTCTCCGTGAGCAAACGCGCTTGGCCACTAGAGAAATGCGACTCATGGGCCGCCAATTTGCCGGAGTACGCCGCCTTGGCCTGGGCCAGGGTCTGCGCATCACTGGCGGCCAGCCACAGCGGGCCAGTGTCGCTGGGCAGCCAAGAAACCGTTTTCCCAAGCTGTGTTGCAGTAGCACCCGCACCGGCAGGGGCCACGAGCAGCCAAGGCGTCTTGCCACCAACTGCTGGGAACGATTGCCAAAGGCTATGCCCCTGCGTCGCTGCCAGTGCCGGGCCCAGGTCAAGCTCCAGGTAGGTGCGCGCCCACGTGGCGAGGGAATTGACGCCAGGCAGATCAGGGTGTTGCACTAGGCCGTGCGGATGGACGCGGGTCAGGAGCCAAGCCGACGCTTGTGGCAGCACCAAGGGCGTGGCATCCCATTTTCCTTGCGTATCCAGGCGTTCTTTGAGCCAGACGGCCCCCTTTTGGCCAACGCCGACATGGGCGTGCACCGCGATTTCCGTGTCATCTTGCCGTACGGCCAAGGCCAACCAGCTAGATAGACGGCTGATTTCAAGAACTTCGTCATTGCTCGTTCGCGCTGAGACCCAGTTGCGCAGCGTGACATCGCTGACGAACAGATGGCCCTGGCCTCCGCCAACCCGCTCTAATGCTTCACGAATTGGCTTGTTCTTCTGCAGGGGCAGCCGCTGCGCTTCGGCCTCTGCGTGGTGCAGGAACGCCAAGGCTGAAGTATCTTTTCGCCACGGAATCGCGAATAGCCACGTTTTATCCTTCAGTTGCCCTGCGATTCGCACCTGGCCGCCGACCTGGCATTGGGCACGGTCCGCCTCCACGCGACAGGTTGCGCCGTCCAGACCTTGGCTTGGCCCTAGGTGCCCTTGGCTATCGGGCCACGCGCCGTCCAGCAAGGCATGGGCTAGGCGGGTCAGTGTGGGGACATCAGCCGGCCCGAGGGTGGGCGCAGCCAGCAGAATACCTTGAGATTGCGCAGAGATAGCCCACGGTTGCGCCGGATCGAAGAGTCCTTGTCCAGCCTGCTGCACAGCCAGCCAACGCCCGCCCAAGGACCCGAGCAGTGGCGTCACGTCATCGGGCAATCCCGCGGATTCCAGGGCTTTTTGCCAAACCGCTCCCGTCTGAGCCGGGCGATCGGCGACCGAAAGCCACTCGCACGTCTGCGGCAGGCGATTGAAGATCGCGTCCGTCTCTTCGCCAGTGAGCAAGATCCGACCGCTGTAGATGGCAACTGACCCAGAAATAAGGAACATCACAGCCAAAACAGCGGCTGCAAACGGACTCTTTATGGTCGCGAGTCCCTTGTTGACGGGCGCGGTGGACGCGGAAGGCTTTGGGATCACAGAGGACATGGCGGCAATCCAGGGATAGTCGGCGACCGTTGGCCCGGGCTACAGGGGGCCAGGGCCCTACGCAACCGCATCAAGATGGCGATTTACGCATTGTTACGGGGAATTCACCTGCACAACGGGCGCCAGCGGACACAGCGCCGCCGGAAAGGATCGTTCACCAAACTTGGCAAATTGACAAACAATCAGTTCAGCGTCGGCACTGCTGACGGTGCCAACACCATAGCGTGGATGGCGCACCGAGGATCCAATGGCAAACCCTTCGATAACCCTAGGCTCCTGTCCCTCAGCTTGGGCCAGGGCTTCCACGTGCGGACCTGCACCTGGACCAGCAGTCGCTGGTTCAAGCCTAGCCGTCGGAACATCGACCCATTGCGCATAACCTGCTGGAATGGCCATCAAATACGAGCTTGGCGACGGCTGAATCTGCAACGACCCGGGTCTAGCCAGCCAACCGACCTCGACGCTATCCCGGGCGCGGGTCAGACCGACGAACAGCAGGCGTCTTTCCTCAGCCTCGGCCGCGGGTTGGCCCTGGGTGCTATGCAGGGGAAGGGCCCCTTGGTTGCAGGTCAAGATGAATACGTGCTGAAACTCCAAGCCTTTGGCTGCGTGCAGGGTCAAGAGCTGTACCGTTTCTGCCTTAGGGTCGGCGGCGTCACTGAGCGCTGCAAGTCCGTGCAAAGCGATATCGTCAAGCAGAGCCTGCAGCAAAATGCCAACAGCATCAGTGGATTGCGCGAATGCAGCCTCCACTGCCCGCAGAACTAGGCGTGCGTCCTGCAATTGCTTGGGAAACTCCGCCGAAGTGGGCATGAGGTAATCGGCCAAGGGCAGGAAAGCCTCTGACCATGCGGCAAAATCTTCGCGATGCGCCGGTGCCGCGGCCCACCAGTCGATCAGACGCTGCAGCAGAAGGCCCGCCCTCTTTGCTTCGGCTTGATCGCCAGACAGCCACCAAGCGGCCAGCCCGGCCAGCCCTGTGAGCCGACGCTTGGCCAAGAAAGCCCCAAATTTCGAGCGTGGCCAATGCCTTGCACTGGCAAAGCCAAACTGACGGTGGGTGATAACGGGTCGCGCCCGCGCCAGATCTTCGGGCTCGTGCAGCAGGGTCAGGACCGCCAAGAGCCAAGCCGCCGCCGGTCTCTCGGCCAGCGTCTGCCGATGTCCTTCGCGCACGGCGATGCCCGCTAGGCGCAATTGCTCTGCGGCCAAGCTCAGTTGGCGCCTCATGCGTGCCAGAACGGCCATGCGGCTCCACGGCACACCGGAGGCGTGCAAATGAAGAAGCTGATCGCGCAGATAGAGCGCCTCGGCCACGGCATCGTGGTGGCGACGAATGACCACCGGTTGCCCCGGCCCCCGGGTAGCCATCAAGCCGTTGTGGCGCCCCGGGCCCACGTCAGGTTGTAGCCCCAAGACGGCGCGGGCGCACGCAAGAATTGCGCCTGAAGATCGATAGTTCAGCGGCAGGGTCAGCTCCGTGCAGCCAAAGGCCTCACGGATCTGCGCGAACAGGGCCGGCGACCCACCGCGCCAAGTGTAGATGGTCTGGTAGGGATCGCCCACGGCAAACAGGTGACTCTGCAGCGGGCCAGGTGGTCCGCGAAGTCCTTGCAATAACGCTAGTTCCCGGGGTTCACAGTCCTGCAGTTCGTCCACCAGGATGTGCCGCGGCGGCTCCGGGAGAGGGAGCAGTTGGGCGCAGAAGTCGATGAGGTCGTCAAAGTCCGCAGTATTTCGCGTGATCTTGGCCGTCGCACTGAGCGAATACAGCGTCGGCATGTCATCGTCCAGGGGCTTGGTAGCCCCAGCAGCCAGAGGCATGGCGGCACCATTGCGGGCAATTTCCTCTTGTTGTCGGAGCTTTGTCTGCCACTGTTGCATGCGGTTTGCCAAGCGATTGGGATACAGCACGCGTAAGCCGTGGTCGGCAATGACTTGCTGCCAAAGCGCGTGGCGCCCGGACTCATCAAGGACGGTGAACTCCTTGGTCAGGCCGATTTTCTCAATGGGCAAAGCTCGTTGCAGCAGCGTTCTTGCGACGCTGTGAAAGGTGCCGAAGAGCCAGAAGTCAGCCCAGCTAGGCGAGGGATCTGGGGCGAACGCAATGATTCGATGGCGGATTTCCTCTGCCGCCTTGCGGGTGAAGGTCAGAACCGCCATGCAACGCAAGGGAACTTCATGCAAAATCAGCAGAACCAGAATCCGATAGACCAGTACCGAGGTCTTGCCACTGCCCACCTGGGCGCGAAGAAGCAGCGCCTTGTCAGGACTGAGAACTGCCTGGATTTGGTCTGGATTCAGAGACAGCAACGTCGCATGGAGACGCGGATGCAGGGGCTGCAGCCGTGCCAATTCCGCCTGCACCCAAAGGTTAGGCTCGGCACCTTCAGGCCGGGGCGACTCCACAGTTTCTGCTTGAATAATCAATGGATTGGCCATGTCTGGATCCGCGGGCGAATCGGCGGCGGACCCTGGCTCCAGCAAAGGCGGCGGATCGAGCCCAGGCCCCGGGGGCTGGGCCGCTTCCTGCCGGTCCTGACGAATCTGACGGCGTAGTTTTCCCAGCATGGGCGGGCACCTGAACCTGCACTTTGCGCAGGCGTTGGGTTTCATTCGCCATCAGCGGGGATGGTCGTTTACACCGCACCGAGCGGACTGGCCTTTGGCCGAGAGGCGTCCAATCACGCCATTTCTTTTTATTTCACATCGTTCGGCCGGAATGAATGCGCACTCCCCGAGCGATGCCGGCCTGCGTCAACGCTTCGTCCTTGCCGATCACGACGAGGCGGTCCCCGTCCGCCAACAAGTGGTCCGCGTGGGGCGGAAACACCAAGCCGCGGTCATGGGTTGCAATCGCCAAAATCATCACGTCCTTCACGCCCCAAAGGCCTGACTTTGACAACGTTTTCCCAACCATATTGGGCACATCGCGCGCAGCCACTTCTTCGATCGCCAACTCAGTCCGCCCTCGATCGGTGGCGATGCCGATCAGGTCGGTCACTGCCGGTCTCAAGATCTGCCAAGCAATCCTGTGGCCAGCCACGGTCGAAGGGCTAAAACCCTCATTGGCACCAGCACGTTCCAACTTGACCAAGGTTGCAGGATCGTCCGCCTTTCCATAGACCATGACCAGCGGGTTCAGCACTTTGGCCGTCAGCGTCAAGAACACATTGGCCGCGTCGTTATTCAATGCCGCCACCAAAGTCTGGGCGCGATCGATTCCCGCCTCCCTTAACACCTCGTCATCATTAGCATCTCCCTGAACATGGGGAATGCCGAGCTCGCGCAGGCGCCGCACCTCGTCCGCGCCCTTCTCCACGACCACCACGCGCGCGCGTTGCTGGACCAAGACGTGGGTGATTGAATTGCCCAAGCGTCCATAACCACAGATGATTGTGTGCTCTCGGATGTTCTTCAAAACGGCATCCATGCGCGCCCTCCGCCGGTACGCTTCCCAGCCACCTACCGCAAAAAACTCAGTGATCACGCCTAATGTGTACGTCAGGGTGCCGACGCCGGTGAGGATCAGAAGAATTGTAAAGACACGACCTGGGGTGCCAAGTTCATGGGTCTCACCGAAGCCAATGGTAGCTAAGGTAATGACTGTCATGTAGAAACTGTCGAACCACGACCAGCCTTCGATCACCTTGTAGCCTGCGGTTCCGACCGACAGCATGCCGACGATCAGCAACAAGGCTTGATTGAGGCGTCGCCGCAAGCCTTCGTGCTCATTGGCAATTGGCATCTCAGTGTCCCACAGGGCGACCGCAACATCGGCTGCATCCGCAACCATAGCAGAATCAAGGGTGAAGGTCAGTCTCCAGGCCAACTTGAGCGCCGACGGCCGCCGACACCCGGGGACCTGCGAGGCTCCTACAGCCAAGCTTGCCAGCTTGGCCAGATTGGGCATCATGCCCGCCACACGATGCCGTGTTTAGGAATGCGTTCATGAATGGTCTCGACCCGCCTGAGGGGTTCGATGATTCGGGGAAGGGCCAAGATCCGCGCAAAGACTCGGATCTTGTGCGGCAACGGCCTTCTGCAGGCGAGCCAACGTCTGTTCGGCCCGCTGGGGTGAATCCGCATCGGGGCATGCCGCGGGGAGGCAGACCTGCGGAGGACAGCCAATCTATTAAACAGGAAAGCATTTTCGCCGATGCTCCACCAAGGCCCCGGCCGATCTCAGGGATGTACGGTGCGGCGGGCGGGCGAGAGGGTACCCAGCAATTGCGGGAACAGGGCCCCGCGGGCAGGGAGCATTCCCCCGTCGAAGAACGCAGTTGGACGGGATCGCGGCCAAACAGCCACGCTGCTACTCCTGCGCCAGAAAGGCCGATGACGCCCGGAGGCGTGCAATCTGCTGTATATACGCGGCCCGCCGGGCTTGACCCGCATCCGCCCAGTGAACCCTTTGCGCGCAGCAACCGTGGCATTGCGCCCGGACAGGAAGACTCGCTCGGGCGAGCGGACACAACTGCGCCAGGCCAAGGCAACGTAGGCGGTCGGCGACCGTGGCGGTCAACCAGTGATTTTCAATCTGCTTATGGGGTTGTCCAGACGCGCGCGGACGATGTGACCCCTATCCATGGCACGGAAAATCCGCTGGCTGGATTCCGCCCCGCCGCGCCAACGCCGACGCACGCCTCGACGCCGCCGATGTCACCGCCAGCCTATGGAACGCTCGCCAGCGATCGGGAACAACACCCGGCGAATCAAAGCCTTAGTCGGCACGCTATGCTCACACCCGCTGCGCAGCACGCCTTGAACTATGCCGCGGGCCATCCCCCTGTTGCCACGGCAGCGCCTGCCATGCCTGGACGACCGGCAGCTCAGGCTTCGCTGGATGAATTGCGCACAAATCTAAGTGGTTGGACTTCCTTTACGCCTGAATTGACCGCAGATTTGCCAGTCCTGGCGCAGGCAGCGAATACAGTTCAATTTCGCAAAGATGCGATGATTTACCACGCGGACGACAAGGCCGATACCCTGTTCGTGCTGATCGATGGGATGGTACGGCTTGAGGGGCACCCGGCGCGGGGCAAGGTTCCGCTTGAACCCGTGCGACCGGGCGATTTTTTTGGTGAATGCGCAGCCATTCCCGATCAGGAGCACGTGGTGAGCGCCGTGGCTTCCATGGACAGTCGGGTGCTTCGGCTCACGACAACTCAACTGGAGAAGTTGGGCGACGGTGTCAGCCTGCCCGGACGCCTGGCCCACATCGCTGCCACTACGCAGGCCCGCCGGGTGGCCCTGCTGCTCGGCGAGATCACCAAGGCAGTGGAGGCCGTCTACCCGCCGCCGCCGCCGGTGGCGCCGAGCTCAGAACGTCCCATCATTCGTCGGTTTTTTGGCCGTGAGGGTCGTTCATGAACCCCACCTACTACCGCGCGGCGCTGCAATGGCCGGAAGTCACTGAGAACGACCTGCGCCACCTAGGTCTGTTTGGCTCCGAGCATCTGGTCCGCAAAGGCACCAATATTCAAGAAGTACACGGCGCACTTCTGGGCCCCAAGCTCCTGCTCACCGGCACCGTCCAGACTTGGATGGCTTTCGGTGAGCTAACCTTGCCCCTAGAGACC
>CAIMEY010000035.1 GCA_903840165.1 uncultured Myxococcales bacterium
ATTCCTGGATTGCATGATCCGCCTGATCCGGCACGCCAACGGCCGAAAGGTATTCCTGATTCTCGACAACTTGCGCGTGCATCACGCCAAGACGCTCCACCCGTGGCTCGCGGAGCATGTCCATGAAATTGAGCTGTTCTTCATCCCGTCGTACGCTCCCCAACTCAATCCGGACGAGTTGCTCAACCACGACCTCAAGGCCAATGCCATCGGTCGCAAGCGCGCCTGAAACAAGGAGGAACTCATCGCCAACACGACGCGCCACCTCGAAGGCCGAGCCGCCACGCCGGATGTCGTCGCCAATTTCTTCAAAGAGGAGCATGTTCGCTACGCGGCGTGACAGTCGCCTGTTTGCCCGCCGGGGTAGTAACTACGCGCTTGATGTTCCGGGGACCACTGGCCTTGCCAGAATGCCATTTGCGTGCGCCGGATTTGCACGACGGGTAGCGGATGTGGCGCCTGAACGGGCGTGTTTGGGCGGTGGCGACTTCTGAGCCGCGGTTTCTCGGCGTTCGCGGCGCGTCTTGTGGACCGTGGCCGACACGGCGATGGACGTTGAGGACTACTGGTCACGGCTTTTCGCCAACCTGCTCGACCAATTTCGGATTTGCCGCGAAGTAGTCTGAAAAATTCTCGTAGCCATACAATCTGCGGCAATGCGACAGCAGTTGTCGCATTGCGCGACGGCAGGGGGGTGATCCGGACCCAGGTTGCACGTAGATAGCATGCGGCATTTTGCCGGCCCACGACGGACGCAGACCCGCAGGCTCGGTCAGCACAATGCGCAGGCGGTAGGAAGAACCAATGCCCAGCAAGTTCCGGCAGCTACCAGGCAACCGCAACCACATCATCTTGGGGACGTTTTCGAACGCGGACTCCCAGCAGCGCTATCTGGCAGGCTGGCCGACTGAACGCGCAGTCAAAGCGAATTACGACTCGGGCATGCAGTGCGGTGCCTGCTCGTTCTTCGCGCCGTTCGACAGCGATTGGGGCCTCTGTTGTCACCGCGAAAGCCGCCATTTCACGGAGACGACGTTCGAGCATTTTACCTGTCCCCACCACGACAACGAGGGTTGGTGCGCGCATAGCTTTCAGGACCGCAACCAACGGATGGCCAACCGCGACCTGGATGACCTACCGGTGTTGACGTCGAGGGGCTGGCGCAGGGCAGGCAAGAAGAGTTGCAAAGGAGGGAAACGTGGCGATCTTGATTCGTGAAGTGCCAAAGCGCCATGTCTGGGGGATCGTGACTGACCCGCGGCGGTGGATGAATCTCACCCAATTCGCAATGGTTCCGGATCGCATGGGTCTTGCCGTTCGGTTGGAGCGCGATGGGCGCTGGTGCTTTGAGCCCCAGGGTCCGTTGCCTACGAGGCTGGCGCAGCGGCTACAGGCCAAGTTCGAGCGCAAACGCGCGCACATTGAAGACGCATGGGTGCGCTACCTGATTGCGCGCGGGTGGTTGGAGCTGGCGACGGTGGACACGAAAACGTTGCTTGTTGTGCATCGCGGCCAACCCGAGGAACGGCGGATCTTGTTGCCGCGATATGTGGCACAGCGCGGTGCGCGTCAAGCGAATCTGCGACTGGATGATGCAAGCCTGGTAGCGACATTCACGGCAAAAGGAACGCCATCTTCGCGCACGTGGCCATTGGCAGATTGGCTTTGGTCGGATCGATAAGATGGAGGCATAAGCATGATGTTTCTACCTAAAGGCAAATTCCACTGGCGGATCCCGCTGCGCTTGCGGCGGCGGCGCACGCGGCCGTTGCTTGCGGTGGAACTCGGACAGATTGCCCGCCTAAACAGCCAATTGGCCGATATTGAAGTCTGGATCGAGGCTGAAGCCGATGCCATGCGCCAAGCCTTCCTGGCACGCAAGGCAGCTGGCGATCCACATCTTGCTGATTTCGAACTGGAAGCGGAGGTGACGTTGTACTTGCGCAACGACGATCCAAAATGGCTGGACAACGACGACAACCAGTTGATGAAGCTGACGGTGTGCTTGACCAAGCCGGATGCTGGCCGGCATTGGGCGTTGCGGGTGCCCGGCGAAGTGCGTCAGGCTCTCGGCAGTGCAAGGGTCACGGAGTTGCTGTATACCCTGTTTGAGTACGGCGGGTTTTCGCCGTTCGACCTGAGCCGTGTGGGCCAGGTTTGGGCAGAAGTTGTGGCGACAGCGCAGAAATGCGTGCAAGTTCAGGAGGTGAGAAATGCCGGTTGAAACGTGTAGCACAGATGAAACGTGGAGCTATGGGTTGGATTTGGCGGGGTATTCGACCGGGAAGTCGGCGTTGGCACGTGCCAAGGGCGGCGCGAACGACAGCATCGACGTAGACGTCGTGCTTGGTCACCCGTTTGCGAAGAAAGTGCTTGGAGCCACTTCGCTCCAACATGACGATCTGAAGCAGGAACTCGACGCATTCGTCTGGATTCTGCGTCAAGGCCGCCTCTTCATCGATGTGCCGGTTGACCTTCAAGGTCTTCCGAACCCCGCGAACGCCGATTATGTCTGGCAATTGACGCAACGGGCGGTCGACCGCATGTTTGGTGGATTGGCTCCGCTGGCTGATCGGCTTGGAGCACCGGTGGCGAGGATGGCGCGGCTCCTTGCGCGTTGCCAGTCCGCCAGGCTCGGTCAGAACGTCTTTGAGACGTATCCGGCGCAATCGTTGAAGAACATTTTGGCAGATGGCGATGGCTACAAACGCCAATCATGCAAGTGGCATGGCAATGGGTGGAGCGGCGGGAAATTGGCGACGTTGGCACAGGGGCTCGGGCTCAAAGGCCCAAAGGAGGTTAACTTCGCGCTCGACGACGACGAGTTCGACGCCATCGTTTGCGCCCTGTGCGGTGTCGTGAAAGACGATCATCGGCTAGAGGGCGGCCAACTTTGCGACGAAGTCGCGAAGTATTTTTCACAGCCTGAGCGCGCGGCGCTGCCCGACTGGCCTGCGCCAAAGGGGTACGTCGTCTTGAGGCCGAGCGATGACAAGTCCTGGCCGTTCAAGAAAATCCAAGTACGCAAAGTCACTTGGCCAGATTTCAACCCCGTGGCCCAAACGGCTGTAGGCGACAAATCCAGCCATCAACCACAGGAGGCATGAACATGGGCGACGTCCTGATAATCTCGCAGTGGCACCAGGAAGGCACCGTTGGCGACAGCCTTCGCGACTGCGATGACCAAGGCAATTGGATGGCCTTGCACGAATTCTATGCCGACCGCCCCGACGTGCCACATGAGCAGATGCTCGCCGAGCACCCCGACGCGTCGTTTGAGTGCGCCGTGCCAATCGCGCACACATGGATCCTGCCGCCCGAGCCGCTGCGACCGCACGACTGGTACCGTGACCCGGCGCTGGTGGCTGCGCAGAACTGTGTGAAACGGTCCCCATGCCGGGAAATTAGGGTTGTCGAACCGACACCAGGCGGCCACGAGGAAATCTGATGATTGCAAGTCTCGAAACATCCTTCGATGCCATCTGTCGGGCGGTTGATGTCCGGATCCAGCATCTGATCGAACTGGCAGGTCAGATTGCTGAATTGCAGCAGGACAGCGCCTTGCCAGAGCCAGATGACCCCGACGATCTCGAAGCCACTGCGGCATCGTTACGCAATGGCGCTCCGCCGTTGCCGTATTGGCCATTCGATCCTGACCCTTTTGGCGATCGGCCGTCGATTCCCGTAAGCAATTATAGCCATATCAAGGGATTTGACGATGAGGCAATTCGGCTGGGCCTTGCCGGCGCCGAAACGTTTGCCGCCGCGCTGCGCACGGACGAAGGCCTGTGGCCATGCACGCTGGAGTGGGCGCAGGCAGAGGGGCTGGTGACGCCCGACGCGGCGGCGGAACTTGGCGCTGCCTTGCTTGCCGAAAGCGAGGCGGCGCATGCGCGGATGTTCGCGTTGGAACGAGCGCTCATTGAGGACCGGCCGGACCTTGTCAACGCTGGAAGTTGGGGGCGGTTGCTCGAAATTGCGACTGGGAAGGGGCTGCTGACCGCGCATGAAGCCACAGCGATTTGGCGAACAATTGGGGCGCAGCGGATGAGGGCGGTGGATGGATGAAAGGCTGTGTATTTCTTGTTGTGTTCTTGTCAAGATTTACCTGGCAGTGAACGTGCGCTGGCGGCGGCCGCGCGAAACGGCTCGGCCTGGGCGGTCGTTGGCCGAGCACGGCACACCGACGGAACTCATTGCTTCAATAGCGTAAATGCGCTTCTGCAGCCGGGCCGGCTCGATCGGCAGGGCCATCGCGTTGGCCGCCCTCGGCAATGGCGGCCTCGCAGCCTACCAAGCGTACTGCTTGATGTCGGTAGCGGGACGTGGCTGGACCTTGGCGATCAAAGTCGACGGCAACTCAGGCACTTTCAGCTACGATTCCGGATATTGGACCGACGGCAACTTGGTCAACGCGGGGCGCGTAGGATCTGCAAACGCCATCCGCCACCATCCGCCCCGCCAGTCCGTGCCATTTTCCGCCCAAAACCACTGCCGAACGTGGGCTGCAGCCGATCCTGCACCCGGCTCAAGCCCGAGTCAAGCGAAATCGGGCCCATGCAGCCTGCGCAAGATAAACCCCTACCCCGCAAGGAGAATTCGCCACCCTCCGAGCCCGCCAGACACCGCTAACCTATCGCTAATCGTCCACGTCGGCTTCGGCCAAACCGCTG
>CAIMEY010000036.1 GCA_903840165.1 uncultured Myxococcales bacterium
ATGCCGCTTTTCCTTTCTCTTACATGCAGTTCTCGGACGACGGCATCGCGCACGCCAAAGGCCCGATACGCCTCGCTGACCACGGAAAGTCCGCCAAACGCGGTCAGACATTCGGCCAACGGTTCCGGGTCGATCTGAAAATCCAGCATGCCAGGGTCGCGCAATCGTTTCTTTCGCGTACGGGGCCTCCTTGAGAAGACGCCTTTTCGCATGCGCACCTTCTGGGTGCAAGTACTTGATCCTAAGTAGGGATTTTCAGATCAGTTTTGGAAATTGGGACGGAATTGGCGGTGCGAGGGGGAATTTCGCTTGACGTGGGTTCGACGCTGGTGGAGGATTGGCCCGCAGCCGACGGTCGGCGGTGGGTTTGGGCGGAAAATGGCACGGGCTGGTGGAGCAAAAGGGTGGCGGGTGTCCGGCCGATGGCGTTTGCAGATCCTGCGCGCCATTGCCCATTGATCCAACGCACGTTTTTGACGTCCACAACGGCGCCCAAGGCGGCGAGCACGTTTTTGCGGCGGTGCAAGTGCTGAATCCGCCGCTGGGTCACCAGCAATTGGCGATTGAATTTCAGGGACTGGACACGCCCAAGAGCAAGCTCGGCTAGGACAAGCTGGTGCTTGGACCGCCGTTTGACGTCGTCGACGGCAAAATCGAACAAGCCGATATCGCCCTTTTCCTTTAGGACGTTTTGCCATGGAACGCCACCTTCTACTCCTGCGCGGCATCAACGTCGGCGGCAAGAATGTCCTGCCGATGGCGACGTTGACGCACATGTGCGAGGCGTTGGCGTGCCAGAACGTGCGGACGTACATCCAGAGCGGCAATGTGGCGCTGGACGTGCCGCCCCAGCGCGTAGCGTCTTTGGCCCAGGATCTGCAGGCGGCGATTGCCGCGCAGCCGGGTCTGCACGTGCCGGTCGTGCGGCGGTCGGCGCTGGATTTACAAGCGGTACTGGCGGCCAACCCGTGGCCGGACCGCGACACCACGTTGCTGAGCGTGGCGTTTCTGCGCGATGCGCCATCGCCGGCGCAGGTGGCAAGCCTCGATCCGCAGCGCTCGCCGCCCGATGAATTTCACGTACACGGCCGGGAAGTCTACCTCTACACGCCCAACGGTTTTGCGCGCACGAAGTTAACGAACGCGTGGCTGGACGCCAAGTTGAAGACGATCTCGACGGTGCGCAACTGGCGAACGGTCCAGATGCTGGCGGCTTGGTAGACGAGCGTACACGGGTGTTGAAGGCTGCGATTGTCCGCGTACGGGCCCAGCCCTATCCCGCCCCAAACACGCTCGCCCGCTTCGTCACGTTATTGAGCAATCAAGCGGGGTTATCCCTCACCACCGGCTGCAGCCACGCGTACCCCATCGAGCGGCGAAATCCCTCCTGGCCAGCCCCTGGACGCAATCGTCGCCCTAGCCCCAGCACGACCCGCGCGAGCCAAGGCAGGGGTGGCGGGCGGTGCAAGCGTTGCCCAGCGTCGGCCAGGTAGTTGAGCGTGCGCACATCAAAGGCGTGGCTGGCAAAAAATCCTTGCCAATCAGGGGGTGTAAAGAGAAATGGCGTCTTGCGCATCGCATCGGTGACACCGGCGCGCTGACGGTAGGCAATGGACTCGGGCGAGACGTAGTCCACCAGCCAGCCGCGCAACTGCCGCAATCGATGCAGGTCTTCGGCCAGTTCCCCCACCGCAGGCACAGTCAGATAGGGCAAGACGCCTTCGGTCAGCACCAGAAGCGGCACCTCGTCGCTATCCAGGCGGGCCAGAAGCGCCTGCCGCGCCGGCCGGTCGGCCAAATCAAGGGGCACCGATTCAAGCTGACAACGGGGCCTAACCTGGGCCAATACCTTAGCTTTCGCCGCCAGCACATGGGGATAGTCGACCTCGACCCATTGCAACGCCGGTGGCAGTTCCATGCGCCACGGCCGCGTATCCAGCCCCGCGCCCAGGTTGAGGATGCGGCCCACTCCCGCCGCGATGGCCTCAAGCACAAAATCGTCAATAATCACCGTACGCAGCGCCACGCTCCACCCCGTCATGGCGGACGTAGGCATCTGTGCCGCGATGTGTGGGCCATACTCACCCGCCAGCTGCGCGGCAAACGGGTCGATAAACAATGGCTTACGACGAGCCGACTCGACGGCGCGGTGATGCGCCACTAGGTAGGCCGTGTCGGCGACGTGCTCAATCTGTGTGTCCATCGCCAAGTCCGGTCCAAGGTTAAAGTGCGTCGCCCTATCTCACCGGCCCTACCCCCAACCCAACGTCCTACTTGACGTAAATCGACATCACGCCCTGGTTATAGAATTCCGGCGGAGCAATGGGCGTAGTACCCCATGATTTCTTATCATAATTGCTGCCGACGCCCAGCTGATAGGTATTGTGCTGACAGCCCGCCGGCATCAGGTCGGAGCCACGCGCCACTTCCCAGGTCCAATTGTTCTGGCCATAATCGCCGATTTGGCCAATAGATCCGCCCTGATTGCACGCGTCGACCGGCACCAAGTTGTACCAGATGCGCGCCAGGTCGCTGCCATTGCCGCTGCCCCCGGGGCCGTTGCCGGTGGTTTGGAAGCGTAGGTTGGGACCAAAGAATGAATCGGCGACCGCGCCACCGGTTTTCGCCTTGGCCCAAGCGGTGTTGGCATTGGACGACGCCAGGTTCAAGTTCTTGCGCAACGTGTCCGTGTTGGCGAGGTTGGTGTAGACGGCGGAAATGACGGCTGGGCCTTGGTAGCTGTAAACCAAGCGAATTTGCGTGAAAAGCAGGCTGTTGTAGGCAAAGGCCATGTAGTCGCCCGTGGCTTTGACGTCGCCTACGTCCGCGCTGGCGTTCCAGAATCCCGTGTCGGTCCAGATGCGTGAGGCTCCGTCGTTGGTGTCGAGGCGGGTGAGTAGGGTCCAGCCGCCGCCATCGGCCGTGCCAACGCCCTTCATATCGCAGTACAATTGGCTAGCTACGACGGCGCCGGGGCCATCAGGATCGATCCAGTACAGGCCATCGGCGGAGCTGGCGTCGGCATCGAGGATGGCTTTGCAGGACAGCGCCGGATTGTTGGCGGTGCCATTGGCGACAGCCGCGCTGCTCAGGACAAAAGCCTTGCCATTACAGATGCGTAAGCCGGGCGCCGTGGTGTCATAATAGGCTAGACCGAGGGTCGTGTTGTCGCAGGGTACGGGGTCCTTGTCGGCCACCTGAAAGCGAAACAAAAGCGCTTGATTCTTCGCAAAGTTCAGCGGTCCGCCCAGCGTTGCCTGGTCAATCGTTGACGAGCCAGCCAGCCATTGTGCCCCAGACCACTTGTTATCCTTGGCTAAAGCACCATAGCCGCTGAGGTCCGGCCCCCCCTTCAGGTCGGCATACAGGCCAGAAACGGCGACTGGAGCCAGCTTCTTGGCCGCCACCAGGTCCGCCGCGACTGTATCTGCCAGCATTGGCGCGGTCACGCAACCCGTGCATTGTAAAGCCAAAGCCTTGTCAGCAATGCCCGCAGAACTCGCGACATTGGCGGAAATCGCCACAGTGGCCGTATCGGCATTCTTGGCTTGGTTGGCCACCCCGCCCTTCTCGTCCGATGCGGCATAGCCAAAGGCGACATGCACCGGCTGCACGGCTCCGGCGGCGATTTTGCTAGCAATCACAGCGCCATCGCTGAGTTTGGCGGCTGAGACCGCGCCATCGGCCAGCATGTCATTGGTGACGCAGCCAGAGCACTGTAAACCCAGTGCTGTCGTGGCATTACGCGCGCGCACGGCATTGGCCACCTCATGCAGGCGCACCCGCGGCAGTTCCGGTGAGCCGGTGATGGTCACGCCAACCCAACGCGGTGCATCGAAGGCATTCTCTGGTATTTTCACCTTATTATTACCTAGTTCGATGGCGAAGATCCCGCCAGAGACTGGCACAGACAAGAGCGTCTCTTCAAAGACGGACTGCCCAGCAACTGCAGAATCATACAAGGCAATGCCAAACGCATACGCCCCATCAGGCGCAGGCCCACCAGCCACGTTGCGCAGCACGCCTTCCAGGGCCAGCACGGGAGAATCCGCCGCAAAAGCCGCCAGAGGCACGGCTAGGCCCAGGCCGGTCATGGACAGCGTCAAGGCCAGCAATCGATTCAGCTTTGGCAGGTGCATGGCAGCATTTCCCCACTGCCGAGCGCGGCAGCTGGACCCATGGTACGGCGGCAGGGGCGGTTGCGCAAGGGCCCTTGGCGGCGTCTTGGCGCTGTGACCGGGGGTCTAACCCGTGAAAAATTCCTGGATAAGGCATGGCTGCGGTCTGCTGGGCTGGCGCCGACGCTTGGTCTGTGCGGGCTGCAGCGGGGGCTCAATGCCTTGCGAAGTCGCGCTTGACGCTCGCTCAGTACCCGCCCAGACTTACCGGTGCCCTCGCAGGTCGGCGGGCGCATGGGCCTGGCGCAGCGGGGTGGGGGCAACGGGTGGCGAAGGTGCGAGGCGCCGCAGTACTAGGAAAAGATGGAATTGTTGAACCGCCCAATCGCCGTTTTCACCATTGCGATGGCCTTTTGCGGCTGCAGGACGGCCGCGGTCGCGCCTGTGGCCGGGTTCGCCGACGCTAAGAGCACGGAAGTCCAGGCCAATGACGCCCAGGACTCGGACCTGCAGGGCCTGGAAGCGCTGGCCGCCGACGGGGACGCCCAGGCGCCTCAGGACAGCGGACCGGACAGCGATTGGGCGGCGCGCATCGCCGCGTGCCATGCGCAGTTTGGCTACGAGGACGTCTACGTCTACGATTTTGCAGGTCCGCAGGCCCAGACACCGACGTTGGCGGCCTACCTAGCAGCCGTGTTCACCGCAGGTTGTCGCGACTTGGTACCGCCTGCACTCTATACTGAGGGCATTGCGCCTTGCGTCGCCGACAAGATGCACGAGGACTTCGTCTACGACGAAGGACTGTCCGCAAGGGCCGCGCTCGTCACGGCCGGTAAACTGCAGTATTACCCTGCGCAAGCCGCCAATTGCATCAAGTCGCTTATGCCCAGCGGCACGCCGGAGTTGGCGGCGGCATGCACGGAAGTCTTCGCAGGCTTGCCTGGCGGTGCACCGTGTACGAACGACGCCGAGTGCCACTACCCAAAATGCGACGTCGACGACAGCGGTTGCGGCAGTTGCGCCGCGGTCTACGGTGCCAATCAACCGACGAATCTGCCCAACGGCGCCACCTGCTTGAGCGATGGGCAGTGCGGATCCGGCTACTGCCCTGGCCTGCAGTTGGCGGATATGACGCCCGGCCTGTGCGCCGCGCTCCCAAGCTTTGGCCAAGCGTGCGTCATCTTCCAGCCCCCGTGCGGCAACCAGTGTCCACCTCTGGCATACTTGTGCGCGCCCGGGGGCGTTTGTGACGGCCAGGTCTGTGTCGCGGCGAATTCTGTCGTCACCGGCGGCGCCTGCATGACCGCCGCCGCCTGTAGCGCAGGACTGGTTTGTCGCTTCAATAGCGTAGGCCAAGGGCACTGTTACAAGCACGGCAGTGGCATCAGCGGCGAGCCGTGCGTCACGAGCGATGACTGCGTGCCCGGCACGTTTTGCCCGGACTGCAAGAACCCCCAAGGACTTCAATCCAGCCTCCATTGCCCCCAAGGCGACCAATCGACCTGCACAACACGGGGAGGCCAAGGCGTTGCTTGCGATGAGCAAATGAACGGCGGCGACTGCCAGCAGGGCCTTATCTGCTCAGGCGCGGATTGGAGCGATGAACCCTTCGACCCGACAGCGACAACCCTGTGCCAGCCCCTGGCCGACGGCCTCGGTGAACCTTGCGTCCATGGCGACCAGTGTCAGCTGTTTCATGCCAGTTGCCGCGGTGGCCTGTGCACGCCCGAGCCGAGGATGTGCGACCGGCCGCTGGTGAACACAGCCAATCCACAAGGTTACTGCGACCTCGGTTTTGCGGTAGACCCGGTCAGTGGCTTGTGCATGGCGAATCCTGTCGGCGGCGTCTGCCACAACTATGCGAATTATTGCGGTCCTGGGCTGCTGTGCCTGAAAGATCAGTGCGCGCTGCCCGGACCGGTTGGGGCGTTTTGCTACGGCGAGCAGGATTGCCAAGTCGGCCTGCAGTGTTTTAAGAACGCCTGCGCGAAATCGATGTGTCCGTGACTTGGTGCCCTATTGCGCAAAGCGGACTTCAGCCGGTCTGGCGCACCCGACATATGCGGGCGTTTCTGGGCGGCTGGGTGGGCCGGGCTGCGGCAATTGCCCTTCAGCTTGCACTCTTTAGCTCGGCGCCCTGCCCCAGCTTCGCCCGTTTTCCCTCACGGCGCTTCCGCAACCCAGTCGACCAACTCGTAGACCTCCGTTAGCTTGCCCTGCTCGTAGCGCTCGTGCCGCACTAGGCCAATCATCGGCACATAGTAGGAAATCTCAGAGAAATTGTTTTCGTTAGGAAAGTCCCGCCCTTGGGGCCAGTGCTTGAGCTTGTAGGCAATCGTGAAGGTCCGCTCCGGCGAGGTACCCGACCTCGGCTGGTTCAGCGGCAGGTTGGGGTCGCCGTCCTTGAGGTAGCGCCGCGGGGTCGACCACTTGGTCGCCGGGATGGTCAGCTTGGCGAACTTCTCCACGACCTTCCAAGTGTCGAGGATGTTCTTGCCCGTTCGCTCGACATCCTTGATTTCATGGGAAGACCAGTCCGTCACCCCGTCGCTGCCGGACCAGCCTCCCAATTCTGGGTCGCCCAGGAAAGCCTCGGTGTGCTTGACGTAACCCGTCGTTTCTGTGAAGATTCGCTTGCTGTCGACGAAGTAGGCGCGGTCGTCCAGGTAGGCATCGCCGCCGCGTCCGTCGTCGACCTCGAGGGTGCGGAAGTAGCGACTGCCACTCTTTGTGATTTTCGGCTCGGCCGACCAGACGTATACCTCGCGCATGATAGGCGTGGGCCCGACATACGGACTGCGGTAGATGTATGTCCAGCGCGCACCCGTCTTGAGGGGGAACAGGCACCAGGCGCCGGATTGGCCAAAGTCGAGTGCCGGCAACTTCTTGAGTGCGACGCCCTGCCCTTTGGCCAACGCTACCAATTCCGCTGGGATAGGCGCCGTTGGCGACCACTCGTTCTGCGCAAGGTGGCGCAGGGCCGACGGACCAATGGGCAGGCCTTGCTCAGCCGGATCCATCCCCGGACCCAGCGCAGCGGCTGCGACCGAGGCCCTCGCCCGCACCAGCAGCAGGGCGGTGTTCCAGTCCGCCTTGGCCAAGGCCTCCCACAGGACCGGTCTGCCATTGGGGTTCAGCACCGTCGGGTCGGCGCCACCGGCAATGAGCGCCCCGACCAACGTGGCGTCCTGGGCCGTCGCCAGCAGCGGTTTGCCATCGGCGGCGACCGTGTTGGCGCTTGCGCTTCCCGCCTCCAGAATGGCCGCAGCAACGTTGAATTCCTTGCGAAGTACAGCCCAGTGGAGTAGTGGCATCCCGCCGATGAGGACATCAGGGTCAGCACCCGCCCGCAGCGTCGCAACGATTGCCAGGGCACTGCCGTGACGCACCTCTTCGTTATGCTGTTCGCAGACTTTGCGCAGCGCCTCGGTTGCTGCCGCGTCACGCGCTCTGGCTGGAACCGGCAGCTGTATTGGCCGAAGGCCGAGTTCGTCGAGAAACACCAGTACCTGTGTGCCACGCGAAAACGGGTGAGCGCTGTAATGCCGCGCCGTCCCATACGCATTTGTACCATCCGGCGCGCGTCGTTTCAGGTCAAGCCCGCCCGCAGCAAGGGCTTTGATGGTGTCGAGGTCGCTGCGCTCGATGGCCTCATACAGCAACTGCCGCTTGGCCAGGGCGCTTGCGTCGTCTGGGTCCCCATACGCAATGAGCGCCGTCACGGCCGCACTGTTGCCTGGGTCCCGCGCGCCGTGGGCCAGCAGATACGTCACCGCGGCGCGATTGCCGTGCAGCGCAGCGACCACCAGCGGCGTGCGCGTTGGGTAGGCTGTCGTGGCTGGCGTGCGCGCCGGATTGTCGATGGGTGCGCCTGCCTTGATCAGCACCTCCATCTCCGCCGGCGTGGCCCCAGACTCGGCGAGCGTGCAGAGCAGGTCCGGGGTCGGCGCGATGCCCGCCTGCACCAATCTTGCCGCCGCCGCGCAATGCCCTTGAGCGCCCGCGATTTCGATGGGGCACCCGTAGTGGTCAACCCGTTCGCTTAAGATTTTCGGGTGCTTCTGCGCGATCACCAGCAGCGTGTCGACATCACCAAGACGTGCCGCCGTCACCGCCACGGCCGACCAATCGGTCTTCGGTCCGCCATCGGGCCGCGCCGACCCAGCCGGCAGCTTGGACAGTAGCAGTTGGGCAAAGCGGTCCTGATCCTTCTCCCGCGGCCACTTTGCGGCTGCAGACTCGACTTCATAAAGCAGGCACGAGTGGTCTGGCTCCGGCGATGCCGGGTTGTAGCCGCGGTCGAGCAGTCGCAGCATCGCCTGCACCTTGCCGGCGTGCACCGCAAGGCGCATGGCATGGGTGGTGCCGATTCGCCGCTCCATCACGTCGGCAGACGCCCAGGCCTCTTTGTTGACAGCGATTTCGTACGCGTCCAGCGTGCTCGAATCGCCGCGGGCGGTCAGCCACTCTGGGTGCAGTTCTAGGTCGATCTCGGTCTGCTCGGGCGATCGAAACTTCAGAAATTCGTTGCGGTCATTGCTGCCGACCATGTCCTTGGCACCGGCCGCCGCCCGGTCCAACAGTGCCAACATCTCGACATTGCTTCGCTTCCAAGTCGCTGCCGTCCTGCACCAGGTTGGTCGGTTGCGCACGAGGTCCGCGGGCGTCTTGCCGTCTTTGTTCCTAATTCGCGGATTGGCGCCCTTTTCCAGGAATGCTTCGACCGCATCCGAGTTGCAGGCCTCGACAGCGGCGTGCAGCCCGGAAGTGCCAGAGCCGTCAACCGCATTGAGGCCGTACCCCCTATCGGCAATGATTCGAATGATATCTGCCTGTTTTGCGAAGACAAGGCTGTAGGCTTGGCCGCGCGGCGTGGCGACCAACCCTCCCCGCGCAATGAGCAACTGCGCGCTCTTGGGACGATTGCCGCAGCAGCTCAGGGGCCCGTCGGCGTTGGAACTTGGGTCCTGATAGCCCACAAGGGGGTTGGCACCGCGCTCGAGCAACAACGCCACCAAGTCCGGCCGGTCCGACCCCACAAGGCTACACACTGCCGCGGCCAGAGGGGTCATCGTACTGTAGGAAGCACTTATCTCGTTGGGATCCGCG
>CAIMEY010000037.1 GCA_903840165.1 uncultured Myxococcales bacterium
GAAGCTCAGGATACGTGTACTTGGTTCACGCGTCAATCAGATTTGACAGCGAACCGACGGCTCGGGACAGAATTGGGCAACGATGGGCAACCTTGGGCAATCAGCTGACATTAAACCGAAAGTTCACCACATCTCCTTCGCGCATCACGTATTCCTTGCCTTCCATGCGCTTCTTGCCCGCTGAGCCCACGGCCGATTCACTGCCGAGCGCGAACAAGTCATTGCAATCATAGATCTCTGCCTTGATAAACCCACGCTCAAAGTCGGTGTGGATGACCCCAGCCGCCTGCGGGGCGGTCCAGCCTTTATGAATCGTCCACGCCCGCGCTTCTTTGACGCCAGCCGTAAAATACGCTTGCAATCCAACGAGTTCAAACGCAGCCTGTGCCAGGCGGTCCAGGCCCGAGTCCGACAGCCCCAGGGCCTGCAGGAACTCGCTGCGTTCGGCTTCGTCGTCGAGTTCCGCGATTTCTGCCTCGGTCTTGCAAGAAAGCTCAATCATTGCAGCGTCTTCCTTTACGGCCATCGCCCGCACCGCCTCAACCCAGGGGTTTGCCACGCCCGGCTCGGTGGTATTGGCGACATAGAGCATCGGCTTACGCGTAATCAGCTGTAATGCTTTGACAAAAGGTTCTTCTTCCTTGGTCGCTGCGACCGTTCGAGCCGGCTCGCCACGGTTGAGCGCATCGAAAAGTCGTTGCATAATAGCCACTTCTATCACGACGTCTTTGTCGCCCGTCTTGAGCAACTTCTGCTGCCGGCCTAGGCGGCGTTCCACCTGCTCCAAGTCAGCCAAGGCCAGTTCGGTGTTGATGATTTCGGCGTCACGCACCGGATCGACCGTGCCTTCAACATGGACCACGTCGCCATCGGCAAAGCAGCGCAGCACATGAGCAATCGCGTCTGTTTCCCGGATGTTGGCCAAGAACTTGTTGCCCAGGCCTTCCCCCTTGGAGGCGCCCTTGACCAAGCCGGCGATGTCGACGAACTCCATGGTTGCATAGATGATAGTGGGCGTGCCGACGATCTTGGCGATGCGGGCCAATCGCTCGTCGCGCAGGGGCACGATGCCTTTGTTGGGCTCGATGGTGCAGAACGGGTAGTTGGCCGCCTGGGCACCGGCGCGCGTCAATGCGTTGAAAAGTGTAGATTTTCCGACGTTTGGAAGACCGACGATACCGCAGGAAAGACCCATGATGCGCACTCCGGGCGGCCTGAAGGGACCGCAAAAACTGGCGGGCGGATAGCATGGGCGCGGCGATACCGCAAGCGCGCGGCCAATGCCCGGACATTCAAGGCCTTTGCTGCTATGGCTGCGACGCCCCAGGTCCTGGTCGGGCTCTGCCCTTGCCGTGCGCCCGCGGATTCTGTCACGCTTGCCGCCATGGCATGGAACCAAGCCCTTAGCGACGCTCGCCGTTTGGACCCGCTCGGGACGCGTTTGCCTGCGGGTTTGCGCCCAGGTGAAGCTGAAGAACGCCTTGCCACAGAAGGGTTTCGCCTGATCTGTGGCGCGGATGAAGCGGGGCGAGGGCCTCTGGCCGGCTCTGTGGTGGCCGCGGCCGTCGTCTTGGCAGAAGGCTTTGAACTCAGCGGCTTGCGTGACTCCAAGAAGCTGACTGCCCAGGCGCGCGAGGCGCTTTTGCCGCGCATCTATAAGGCGGCGTTGGCATTTTCCATTTGCGAATCAAGCCCTTCCCATATTGACCAGATGGGCATTCTGCACGCTAGCATGGACGCCATGCGCCGGGCGGCCCTGGATGTCTGGCAGCAACTGCGCGAAAAAGGCTTGTCATTGCCAGATGTTTTGGTGGTCGACGGCAGTCTAGGCGTGCCTGGCTTTGCCTTAGCGCCCCAACGCTTGGTGGTCAAAGGCGATGACCGCTGCTGGGCCATTGCCGCTGCTTCGGTGCTAGCCAAGACGACGCGGGATGCGCAAATGCTGCGAGCAGACAAGGAGTTTCCCGGCTACGGCTTTGCCGATCACAAGGGCTACGGCACAGCCGCGCACCTACTGGCCTTGCGCGAGCGGGGACCTTGTCCTCTGCATCGTCAGTCTTTTTCCCCAGTTGCGCAGGCGCGCCCGCCCATTCAGAGCAGCCTCTGGTAGGGCAGGCAAAGGCAGCGTTGGATGGCCAGGACACCGCAATCGCAGGCGCAAGAGACCGGTAAGCAAGGGGAATCATTGGCCGTTGACCTGGCTCTCGGCCGCGGTTGGCAGCAGCCTTTGTGCAACGTTCGTCTTGGGCCAAACGAAGCGGATTTGATCGCCTTTCGCCAAGAAGCTGTGGGAACTGCTGGGCTTTTGCTTGAAGTCAAGTCGTCGCGCAGTGCTTCCGCCGTGCTAGCGGCCCGCCTGAGCCAACGCCAAATGGCCCGTCTATGGCAAATGGCTGAATTTATTGCGGAAAAGCATCAGTTGCAGCGCGTCGAAGTCGTTCTTTTGACGGTGGTCCTTGGTGGCGGCTACGCCCAGAGCACTTGGACCGAACTGGAGCCATTCTAGTTTTTCATTGATTATTCAGGTAGTTATGCGGCGGTTGAGGGGGCCTCGGCCGTCACAAGCTGCTCAAGCCACAGGCGCACAGTCACCGTCGTCAGCCCCGTGGCCAAGATCCGGCCTGAGGGCTGCGATAACACGACATGCGCAGATTCGGTAATTGTTCTTTGGTGTTGCCAGCAGTCGCCCTGGCACCAGATGCGCACGTTGTCGTCGCCGCTCAGGGTCAGGTCAATGCCAAGGTGAGACCGACCCGCCCAGCGCCGCACCGTGCACACGCCCGCGACGATGGCCAGAGGTCCGCGGCCAAAGTCGACGCTCCCTTGCAGAATCCCATGAATTTCTTTGACGTTTTGGAACATTGGCTCGGGAAAGCGCAACTGCACGTCGGCCCGCCCTTGCAAGGGCAGCCCAGCGGTATCCACCAGCTGTAAGTGCCAGACTGTATGGAAGATTGTACACGGCTGACTTGAGGATATCCGCATCGCCACCTCCTGCTGCATTCGGCTCTGCACCGCTGCAACTAAGGTGCCACGGCGACCGCGCAGGATCATGTGGGATTGTAAAGGCGTCGATTTTTGTCGCTGCACCTGGGGACTCGGCACCCCTACGGCGACAATCTGCGTCGCATTTCGGTCTACCGCTTTGAAATGCAACTACTTTTTGCGATTCTTCTTGCGCGCGTGGTCCGCCATCTTGTTCTTCTTGTTGCGGTGATCGCGGTCAAAATCTTTGCGCGCCGAAGGGGGCAACTTCCGCTCGCCCATGCCTAAGCCCATGGCCGCAGGGTCAAATCCGCCCATGCCGCCCATACCCGGCATACCACCCATCGCGCCCATACCCGGCATGCCACCCATCGCGCCCATGCCCGGCATTGCGCCCATGCCCGGCATTCCTTGCATATTCGGCAAGTTGCCCATGTCAGGCATGCCGCCGAGCCCTTCCATGCCGTCAAAGAAGTCGTCGACGCCCATCCCTTTCATTTTCGCGAGTTGCCCCATCTGGCCAAAGCCTGGCAGCCGCGACAAAAGCCCCGGCGCCTGGCCAATGCGCGCCATCAACTGCTTCATCACCGTATAGCGCTGGACCAACTCCTGAACATCCGTAGCCCTTCTTCCCGAACCGCGGGCGATTCGCTGCAGGCGGCGGGCGTTGAGGATTTCGGGCTTCTTGCGTTCGGCCGGCGTCATCGACTGGATGATCGCCTCGATGCGATGCAACTCCTTGTCATCAAACTTGATTCCATCAGCCATTGCGTCGGAGAAGAAGGGTAGCTTCTCCATGACGTCACGCAAGCTTCCCATTTTCTTGAGCATTTTGATTTGCGTCAAGAAATCTTCCAGGGTGAACTTGCCGCTGAGCATCCGCCGCGCGTCTTTTTCGGCCTGCTTCTCGTCGATGACTTTCTCAAAGTCCGTCATCAGGCCGACGATGTCGCCCATGCCCAGGATGCGGCTGGCCAAGCCCTCGGCGCGGAAGGGTTCGAGCTTGTCTAACCCCTCGCCCATACCGGCGAATTTGACCGAGGCCCCCGTCACCATCTTGACGCTCAGCGCCGCACCGCCGCGGGCATCGCCGTCGAGCTTGGTGAGAATCACGCCGTCAATGCCGACCTTGTCATGGAACGATTTTGCTGTTGTTACGCTATCTTGACCGATCATCGCATCGACGACGAGCAAGGTATTGTCCAGGTGAACCCGCCGCCGAATCTCGCCAAGTTCATCCATCAGCGCTTGATCAATGGTCAAGCGGCCGGCGGTATCGAAAATCACCAGGTCGCAACCGGTGTTGACGGCCTGCTGATAGCCCTGCTCGCACAAATCAGGCGGCTGCATGCCTGGCACAGAAAACACAGGAACATCAAGGCGTTGGCCCAGCACCTTGAGCTGTTCGATGGCCGCCGGACGGTAGACGTCCGCCGCCACCAGCATCACTTTCTTGCCCTGCGACTTGAACAAATTCGCAAGCTTGCCTGCCGATGTCGTCTTGCCCGAGCCCTGCAGACCGACCATCATGGTCACGGTCGGCCCCTTGCCCTGCTTCCACCTCAGCCCCGGTTCATCGGGTTCCATCAGCGCCACGAGTTCGTCGTGGCAGATTTTCACAAAGTGATCCTGGGGTTTGACGCGAACCGTCTTGCCCTGGGCATCCTCCGCCCGCACGCGCACCACTTCGCCGAGCGCCTTGGTCTTGACCGTGGCGATAAACTGCTTGACGACGCCGACTTCCACATCGGCTTCCAGCAGGGAAGTGCGGATATCTCCAAGCACTTCTTCCAGGGTTTCCTCGTCCAACTCGCGGTAGCCTTGCAGGCGATGGCGGGCGGAACGAAAACCTTTGGTAATTGTCTCAAGCATCGAATGTCTCACAACGGTGAAGGAATTGAGCCCCAGCTTGGGGCAAAGAGTCCATGATTACGGGCACTTCTTTGATCGGGCTTCCGCCTCGTCCTGCGCGCGCCAAGATTCCGCAGTGTCCTTGTAGCAAATGGCCTGCACCAGGGCGCCACTGCTGTTCCATTCCAGCTGCAAGCCATGCTTGCGACCGTTGGTGAATGTGCCCTCTAATTGTTTGTTTCCACTATCAAAATACCAGATGTGCTTGCCGTCGGTCTTGCCATTCTTGTAATCGATCTCTTCCTTGGGCTTGCCGCTTGGGAAGTAATCTACGGCATGGCCTTCCAGCACTCCTTGTTTATATTCGCGCTCTTTGGCCTTCTTGCCGTCCTTGGCCCACTCGGTATGGCGGCCGACTTCTTTGTCGCCCTGCCAATCGCCTTCTTCCTTCTTCTGGCCGTTTTCATGCCACAAGGTGCGACGGCCCTCGCGCTTGCCGTCTTTCATCGTAATTTCAGCCTTCTTCTGGCCGCCATCGTACCAGTGCAGCCACAGGCCTTCTTTGTTGTAGTTGGGCTTGTAGCAGTACTTTTCCGTCCGCGTTTTATGCAGTTGCGTCCCTTCCGGGCAAGCGTCACTGGCGTCCTTGTCCGAAGGCGCGGGCGGCTTGGGCGGCTCGGTCGGGGCGACGTAGGGCTTGTTGGCCCAGGCAGTGCCCGCGATCAGCAAGCCAGCCACCGTCAGGCCGACGCGCGTGCGCAGGCCTTGGGCCCAGGAAGGGTTGAGCATTGTTGCGGATTTGACCGCAGACGGCGTGCGTTGCGCTCGGGCGTTGGTCATGGCTGCTCCAGGTTCTTGGGGGTTCGGCGGCCACGGCGGCGCGCTGAAGGGCCCGGAGCATGCCAGAGTCGCGTGCCTTTGTCAGCCTCGATGCGCGAAGGCGTCCGGCGAAGCAAGCGCGGGCCACAGGAAGGCACATCTCTCTGAAATTAGGCGAAAATGCCGAACATCCTCGCCCGAACGGAAATTCGGCTTCGGCTCCGCTATCGATCAGCCGTGTCCAGCCGCCCAACGGGAAACAATGCTTTGCAGTTCGCGCTGTTGTCGGCGACGACTACTTGCCACCGACGGGCGGGGCACCACTGGGACCGCCTGGCGCGCCCAACTTGCCGCCAGCGCCCGGACCCGCACCTGGACCGCCCGGAGGCGGCAAAGTGCCCGGACCTGCGCCCGGACCACCAACGCCCGGACCACCCGGACCACCAACGCCAGGACCACCGGGGCCGCCCGCACCTGGGCCGCCAAAGCCTGGGCGTGGGCCTCCAGGGCCGCCCGGACCTGCACTTGGACCACCGACGCCAGGACCACCCGGACCACCAACGCCAGGACCACCGGGGCCGCCCGCACCTGGGCCCGGCACACCGCGAAAACCCATGCCGCCGCTGCCGGCAGCACCCGGACCACCGACGCCAGGCGCACCCGGACCACCGACGCCAGGCGCACCCAGGCCAGGCGCACCGGGCATACCCGGACGCGGCGGCATTGCGGCACCCGGCGGTGGCGGCGGGAATGCACCCGGGCCAGCGCCGATCGGATTGCCGGGTTGCCCAATCGGATTACCCGGTTGAGGTCCATTGAGCTTGCCAGTTCCACCGGGAGCCATACCTGGGCCACCAGCGGCGACGAACTGCGCCTTGTAGTTCTCCATCCGCAAGTTCAAAGCCGCGAGCTTGTTGATGTATTCCTCGCCCTGAAGCTTAGACACTTCGCCAAATTCGGCGTTGAACTCGGTGACCTTGCGCTCCAAATCGCCTTTGATTTGCGGCATCTTTGTGCCAACGGCGCTGATTTCGTCCCGGTTGCGGTTAAAACGCGCCGTCTCCGAGTCAGCCGACTTGCTGCAGCCAAGGCTGATCAACAGCCCGGCTCCAGCCAGCGTCAGGGCGATCTTGCGAATGAGGATCTGCATCATGAACTCCTTGTGGCTCAGTGTGGCGGCTTAGCGCCATGAAATAAAAAAGAATCTGGTTCCTTGCCGGCGAATTCTTTCAGCCTGGGGACCTGTGGGCAGCATACGTCCAATCATTTGCCGTGTCTTGCCAGGGCCTGATGCGGTCAATCACCTTTTCAAGACGCTACCTTGAGAGCCGTGAGCAGCCATGGGCGCACGCACCAGCAGCGCGTTGATCTTGCCCCGCACCTTAAAGGCGATCGACGTAGCCGTACGCCTGCGCTTCGAGCTGATCCGCGGCGAGGCCAACATGATAAATCGCTTTGTGCAAAGAGACTTGGTCCGCTTGGCTTAGGCGCATGCTGTGTTTGATCACCACGTTGGCGTCCTGCAGGGCCACAGCGCCATAGGACAGTTGCATGCCATAACGCAGAATTGCCCAAACATCTCGGGCGCTTTGCCAATCGCAGGCGATCGACCACAGGTAGACCATGGGCTCGGACTCCGCGTCGTAACCCTGACTAATATGAACGACTTGGGTGCGCCCACCGGGGTAGGGCACTTCCACGTGGGTACTGCCGTCGTACTGCACGCGACAGGCCCAGCCCATCTGCATGGCCAACTGCTCCAAAATCATCTGCAAATTCATGTTGCGGTTCTCGTGCGCGCGTGCACTGCGCAGGGGCAAGGCTAGGCCCGCGCCAGGGAATTGGTCAAGAGCCTTGATCGGTTGCGACGCGCGCTGACGCAGGACACCCGCGTGACGATCAAGCGGCCCGCAGCGACCGCGCACTTGAAAATGAAAATCACTTTCATTAAACTCCGCGCTCGGCTGCCTCACTCGATGCGGCCGGAGATGCGCTGTTACTTGAACCCCCCATGTTTGCTAGGTGATTTCATGAAGAACTCCCTTGTTTGCGCGCGCTTTGTGGCTGTGCTTGGCAGCCTCTACGGCCTGACGACTCCAGCCTGGGCCAATGATCGCCACTTTACGCAATCCTATGAAACGGCAGTCTTATCGCCAGGAACGGTGGAAGTTGAACCTTGGACGACCTTGCGCCTGGGCAAGGACAGTTACTACGCAGGCCTCGATCATCGTTTGGAATTTGAGGTGGGCTTGACCGATCGCCTGCAAACCTCGGTCTACCTCAACCTTGGCAGTGAAGCCGTACGCGTGCCCGGCGGGCCAGTGGCGGCTCATGCCACAAGTACCGGGATTTCTTCGGAATGGAAGCTCAAGCTTTCCGATGCTGTCGCCGATCCGATTGGCTCGGCGCTCTATCTGGAACTAACTATGATGGCTGAGGAAATTGAGGTCGAGGCCAAGATTCTCGCCGACAAGCGCGTCGGGCCCTGGCACTTGGTTACCAATGGAATCTATGAGTTCGAGCACAACTACGCCGAACAACTCCGCGAACACAAGCTGCAACTGACAGGGGGCGTGGCATGGTTTGCCACGTCGCAGGTGTCGGTCGGTCTAGAAGCCATGAGTTTCAACGTCTTGGCGGCCGATGTGGGGACAGCGACGCCCGGGCCTACGCACTTTGCCCACGGCGCGCTGATGGCAGGGCCCGTGCTGGCCTGTTCGCTGGAGCGGGGCTGGATTGCCGTGTCGGTGACGCCGCAACTCTATGGATACAAAGGTGCATTGCCCGGCAGCAACTTGAACCTTGCCGAGTTTGAACAGGTGACGGCCCGCGTGCTCCTTGGGGTGCATCTGTGAGGCAAATTCCTTGCACAATCGCGGTTCTACTGGCTGTGGCCTTGGCTGGCTGCGCCGCGGCTTTGCCCCCGGTGCTGGCGGCGGACATCGCCTATGCCCAGCAGCAGTGGCCTGAAAGTACAGCAGAAACACTGCAGCAGGGCAGACAGCGCTATGTGGTGCGTTGCAGCAACTGTCACGCGCTGATCGTGCCGAGTGCCCATCAGCCTGGGCGTTGGCGTAAGGAAATCAACGAGATGTCTAAGAGGGCCCATGTCTTGCCGCTGGAGCGCGACCTGATCCTGCAGTACCTAGTCACCCAAAGTCGTGACGCGACCAAGCCCTAGGCGGGATCGTTAATTGTCCATCCATCTTAGGCGGTTGAACCAGCAACTTGGGCCGTGTCTGCCCTGCCGGCCCTGCCGATCGCCGCGGCGGTGGACCTATGCTACCCTGGGCCCGCACTGCTTGTTGTGAGACGCCGCCGTGACCGAACGATTGCCGGAAATTCAACTCCTTGACCCCCTAGTCGCCAACCAAATTGCTGCGGGCGAGGTGGTGGAACGTCCGGCATCGGTGGTCAAAGAACTCGTTGAAAATAGTCTGGATGCTGGGGCCACCCACGTGCGGATTTCCCTCAGCGAAGGTGGGCGCGCGCGCATCGAAGTCAGCGACAATGGTCAGGGATTAAACGAAAGTAGCGCCCGCCTAGCCTTTGCCCGGCACGCCACCTCCAAGCTGCGCACGGCCGATGACCTGCTGCACATGCGCACTTTTGGCTTTCGTGGCGAGGCTTTAGCGTCGATCTTGGCCGTGTCTCGGGTGACCCTCACGTCGCGTCGGCCCGAGGACGCGGTCGGCATTCGCTTGCGCGGCGACGGCACCACGGCGCTCAGCAGTCAACCGGTGGGCTGCCCGGTTGGCACCAGCATCGTGGTCGAGGACCTGTTCTTCAACGTCCCAGCGCGCTTGAAGTTTTTGCGTACGCCGGCCACCGAGCTTGGCCACATTCTGCGTTTTCTCGACGCCTTGGCCCTCGGCCGGCCGGATTTGCACCTGACGCTCTACCACGGCGATCGAAAAGTCTTGGATTATCCAGCAGATCCCGATCTGGCCAAGCGCGCCAGTGCCGTCTTGGGGGAGGATATCGCCCGCGACCTCTATCCCATTGAGTATGAAGGCGAATACCGGGTTTTGGGCCGTTTGTCCGAGCCCAGTAGCCACCATGCCGGACCCGGCCAACTGACCCTGCTGGTGAACAACCGCCACGTGCAGGATCGAACGATTTCGCACGCAATTATCCACGCTTACGGCACGCTTCTGCCCCGTGGTCGCTATCCGGTCGGCGTGCTGTCGCTGCAGTGTCCGCCTGAAGCCCTCGACGTCAACGTCCACCCGGCCAAGAGCGAAGTTCGCTTTGTTTCCAGCCAGTCCGTGCACCATGCCGTTGTCGCGGCCATTGAGCCGATGCTGGCACAGGTGCCGTGGGTGCGTCAGGGGTTGCAACCGGAGATCGATGCCCTTGGGCCCTCGCAAACCCTTGCAGACGTTGATGTTTCTTCATCCTCCCGAGCCGCGTCGTCGGCAGCCGGCGGCACGTCGCGGTCCTCGGGGTCTAGGGGAAATTCGCCTGTTTCTACAGGTGGATGGCTAGGTCCCCGCGGCGGTGGTGCAGCGCCGAGCCTGGGTTCTTCGCGTCCGGCGTCGACCTCGCCTGCGCTTGCGCCACAAACGCTTGATTTTGATTCTATTTCTGGGTCAACTGTGTCCGGCCCATCGGTTGCTGGCCCATTTAGCGGCTTGCGCTATGTAGGCCAAGTGGGCAAATGCTTTTTGGTGTGTGAAGCGGCCGATTCCCTGGTGATTATCGATCAACATGCCGCCCATGAGCGCGTTTTATTTGAGCAATTCGTTGCCGGTACCCAGCCAGGAGCCTTGAGGACGCAGGCCTTGCTCATCCCGATGACTGTCGCGCTGGCCCCTGAGGAACTAGCCGTTTTGTTGGAACAAAGTGAACTGCTTGGCCATCTGGGCTTTGACCTCGAGGCCTCGGGGCCGCGCATGGTCCGCGTTCGTTCACAACCGGCTATTCTAACAAGAGATTTGGCTCAAGAGGTCAGGGCTTTGGCGGCCTCCCTGCTCCAAGGCGGCCGCGGTCAGGCGACCCAGGAGCGTTTGGAGCGGGTGGCGGCGACGCTGGCCTGCCATGCCGCGGTGCGTGCCGGCGATGCTATGAATCCCGAGGCAGTTCAGGGGCTTTTGCTGGCCATGGACCACGTCGATCTGGCCGCCTATTGCCCCCATGGTCGCCCCGCCGTGATGCGTAGCCGCTGGGAAGATTTGGGCAAATGGTTCGCCCGCACATGATTTCTGCGCCACGCGTTGCCGCTTTGGTCGGGCCCACCGGGTCGGGCAAGACCGCTCTTGCCGTCGCCCTGCATGTGCAACATGGCCTGCCGATTGAGGTTGTCAGTGTTGACGCCGTGCAGGTCTACCGGCGGCTCGATGCAGGAACGGCTAAGCCGACGCTCGCTGAACGTCAGGCCGTGCCGACCTGGCTCATCGACGTGGCCGACCCTGTGCAACCCTGGAATACGGCTCGGCATATGGCTGAAGCTATGGCGGTCATTGCGGCGATCACGGCGCGGGGGCATTGGCCCTTGCTCGTCGGTGGTGCAGGGCTCTATGTCCGCAGCTTGGTGCGCGGCCTTGCTGAAATTCCTGAAGTGCCACAGGCGGTTCGCGTGCAATTGGCGCAGGCATGGCAGCTCCAGGGGCCGGGCCCGATGCATGAACAGCTGCAGCGCTTGGACCCGGCCTATGCTGCCAAGACACCTGCGCAAAATCGGCAGCGGGTGCTGCGCGCGCTGGAAGTCATCGTCGCCACCGGTATCCCGTTTTCTCAGTATCACCAAGCACATGCGCAGCAGCCCGATCGACTCGACGCCTTGACCCTGGTGCTCGATCCGCCCCGGGCCGCCTTTGCGCCGATCTTGGCCGCCCGTGCCGCGGCGATGGCTGGGCCAATTCTCCATGAAGTCAAACAATTACTGGATGGCGGTCTGCCTGCTGATGCGCCGGCCCTGCAAGCGCTCGGGTACCGCGACGCCGTGGAAGTCCTTGGCCAGGGACTGCCCCTGCAATTGCTGCAAGAACGCCTAGTTCGCAGCCACTCGGCCTATGTAAAGCGGCAGCGCACCTGGTTTGCGAAGTGTGACGCTGACCTGCAGTTGAGCGCGGTGAACCCCGATCAACTGGCTGTTTTAGCAACAACTTTGCGGGAGTTCTTTGAGCAGGGCCGGCGACCGCCGCGATCACCGCAGCAGCCAGTGCCACAGGGGTGACTGATCGGCGATGCGGGGCAGCACGTCGGGCTGCCAGAGAAACCACGCGTCGCGCACGAGCCAATAGCCCGAAAGGACAGCGAACATCAGCCCCAGCAGCCAGCGCGGCAGGTCCGGCACAGCCTTGCCCACCCAGCGGCCGTGGACCGTGCGCAGCCACCAGGCAATGCTGCCGAAAAACCAGAACGGCGAAAAGAGGTTATACTGCACAGCATGGAGAAAATGCCCATGGCTGATGGCGACAAAAGCCCGCGTCACGCCACAACCCGCACACGGCATGCCCGTGGCGATGCGAAAGGGGCAGAGCACCGGACCGGAATCCATCTCGCCCGGCGACAGGCCCAGGGACAGGCCCAACACCAGCGGTACCAGCCACAGTCCGGGCTGCTGTCGCAGGGCGCTAGTTATGCGCGGCCAGAGGGGATTTTCATTCGTAGAATCAATCATTTGACTCTTTGGAATACACAGCAGCACCGCCGGCTACAACGGCGGCGGCGGCGGCCCGGTTGCGGTGCGACGCCAACGGGTTTACCCTTTTGCCGTGCACCGGGGGATCAGGGTAGGCGGCCCGGGCACGGTGGGTCAACGCCCGCTTTGACTTTGAGCCATGGTTTGCCTTGCTTGGACGTGTTCCCGGGGCAGCAGGCAGAGGACCAGAGCCTCAATCCCGCAGGGGTTTTGAATCGCTGACCGCCCCAAACCGTTGCAATCGTGGCGGCACCGCGGTGCTCGCTTCCGGCCTTGTAGTTGCCCAACTGGCCCCAGCGGCCCCGCAGTTTGCCGCCGGCCCGCCCGCAGCGGCCGCAATTGAGGAAGATGATGCGCAAAATCCTGATGGCCTTTGTCACCGCTTGCCTGGCCAGCGCCAGCTTGCCCCAGTACGTGCACGCGCAAACGGCGGAGGACAAGCCCCGCGCTGGCGAGACCGCTTCGGACGCCGCGTACCGGCTCAATGAAGACGGGAAAAAGCTTGTCGCTCAAGCGCGTTATGAAGAGGCCCTGGACCGCTTCATGGGCGCGCTCAAGCTATTTCCCTTGTCTAACGCCATTTTCAATGTCGGCTCGATGTACCACCAGCTCAAGCGATTTGAGGAAGCTTTCCCCTATCTTCAAGAGACCTTGCGCGCGCCTCTGGATCCACGGCAACGCCAAATCGTCCTCAACTACTTGGACAACGTGGCCAATCAGCTCAAGACCAGTCACGCCCAGACGGACCTCGATTCCAATCCGCCGGGCGCGTCGGTCTCGGTCAATGGCAAAGATTTGCCTTTCAAAACGCCGTGCAAGATCTTGGTTCCCTTTGGCGCCACCGATGTCGCCGTGACCCTGCCGGGCTTTAAGCCGCAGACGGTCGTCGTCAATTCCTCTACCACTTCGCCACCTAAGCCGATTGCCGTGCGTCTGGACCGCGATGAGCCGGATGCGCCCGTCAGCGTGCGTTGCCCCGGCGGCGCGGACGTTTTTGTCGATGGGCAGATGGTCGGCTTTGAGCTGGTGCGCACCAAGTTGCTGATTGGCAACCATATGATCCGCTGCGGCAAGACGGACAAGTCCAAAGCGTTCGAGCGCAATGTGCAGGTGCGGGCTGGACCAAATGCATTTGAATTCAGCAACTTGACCAAGTAGCCCTAGCGCGGTTCAGCGGACCCGGGCTTCGGCCGCGACAGGCAGCGGGATTGCCGTTCGCACCCAGTCCGTGTGCCGTTCGCACCCAGTCCGTGTGCCGTTCGCACCCAGTCCCTGTGCCGTTCGCACCCAGTCCCTGTGCCGTTCCTGCCCCGTCCAATATCCCCATGCGATTGCGAGAAACCCATTGAATTCCATGATTTTTCGCCAAGGTGGTCATCCCCTCGGTGTGCACCGCGTTCTGGAGCCCGTGGGCGTTCTGCCGCAGGTCGCCACGCGTTTGGACAATCAGCTGCCCCTGTATGACAACGAAATCCTGATTGATGTCGAGCGCCTCAACATCGACGCCGCCTCCTTTGTCCAGCTGGAAAGCACCGGTCGGCCAGTCGAGGAACAGATCCTCGAAATCGTGCAACACGCTGGAAAGATGCACAATCCGGTCACTGGTTCGGGGGGCATGCTCCTGGGCCGTGTGGCAGCGATGGGGCCGCATTACAGTGGTCCTCTGCTCGGGCAGGCGCCGGGGACGCCCGTTGCGACGCTGGTGTCCTTGACCCTAACGCCCCTAAATATTCAGCGGATTATTGCCGTGCACGCCCATGTTCACCAAGTGGACGTGGTGGCGCAGGCGCTGCTGCCTTCGTCGGCGGTGGCGGCGGTGCTGCCTACGGATTTGCCGCCGGCCTTGGCGCTTTCGGTGCTCGACGTCTGCGGCGCGCCGGCCCTGGTACATCGGCTTGTGCAGAAACTGCCTATGAATGCTACACTTTTGTGCATCGGTGCCGGCAAGTCGGGCTTGCTGTCGCTCGCGGCGGCACGGCGTGCTCGGCCGGACCTTCGCCTGCTGGTGCTGGACCGCTATGAAGCGCCTCTGCAGCAGATTCTTCAGGCTGGCCTAGCGGATGCAGGACGCGTCGTCGATGCCACCGATGCGCTGGCCGTGCGGCAGGTCGCCTTAGAGCTGACAGAAGGTGCGCTGTGCGATGCCGTTGTCAACATGGCCAGCCTGCCTGGCACGGAAATGGGCGCAATCTTGGCGGCTCGGCCCCGGGCGACGTGCTTGTTCTTTGGCATGGCGACTTCATTTACCCGCGTTGCCCTGGGCGCAGAAGGCGTCGGTGCTGACCTAGACCTGCTGATTGGCAACGGTTTTGCCGAGGGCCATGCCGATCTGGCCCTGGATCTGGTGCGCGCGATGCCTGAGGTGCTGCAGGTGCTCAAAGTTCGGGCGGTGGCGAGTTAGCTTGGCTTTTCGGCCCCCCCCCTGAAACTAGAAGCAAAGACTGTGTCTCGAACCCGCGAGGAACTTCGGGGTTGAGATACCAGACTGTCGCCCCCGTCAGCGCGCGCGTCCCAGTGGGCAATCGCGCCCGGTCGATGCGACTGCCCGATAGCAAAGCGAAAGCGCTCGGATTGATTTCAGAGCCGTTCGGCGTTACTATCCGGCCCGCTTGACCGAGATTCCCGCTGAGGGGTTGGTTCGCCGGTCGGCGATTCCGCATGACCCCAAATCTGACCGGCGTTGAGCCGAAATTGTTTGGGTAGCTGGGCCTCAATGGCCTGGCCGCCGTTTATCTGCGAAAAACAACAATTCCGCCAGCTTGGATGTTGACTCTGCCCGATGGGCCGGGTCGGTATGCCTGTTGCCGGGCCCGCCGTGGCACGCCACTTGCCGCGTTCAAAGGATCTCGATGCCCAGCACGCCGTGTAGTCAATCACGCTTGAACGCTAAGCTTTTCGCCAATCTGCTCTTCGCCCTGGCCGCGACTGTCCTGGTCGCTGTGGGCTGCGGCGACAATGTCCCGGCCTCGTCGAGCAGCATTCCAGACTCGGAATCGTCAACGGATATCGGCCTTTCCGATGGCCTAGTCGACACCACGACCGGCGATGGCAGCGCGGATGCAAGTTGCAGCACGGCCCAGCAATGTCCAGTAGTTACAGAGGCTTGCAAGGTCGCAACCTGCACCGGCGGCGTCTGCGGCGTTGGCCTAGCGGGCGACGGCACCCCCTGCGATGACGGCAACGCCTGCACCCAGGCGGACTTGTGTGCGGCTGGCGTCTGCGTTGGCGGCAAGGGCACCGATTGCGACGACAAAAACGCTTGCACGATAGACAGTTGCAAGGACGGCAGTTGCAGCCACAGCAATGGCACGGCCGGCTGTGATGACGGCGACAAGTGCACCACGGGCGAAGGCTGCAAGGACGGCTCGTGCCAAGGCGGCGTCGCCACGGCCTGCGATGACAAGAACCGGTGCACGACCGATACCTGCGACAAAACAGCCGGTTGCTCGAGCACCAACAACACCGGCGCCTGCGATGACGGCAGCGTCTGCACGCTGGGCGACACCTGCAAAGACGGCGCGTGCTTGCCCGGTGCGCCTACCGCGTGCGACGACCAAAACCCTTGCACAGCGGATAGTTGTGATGCGATCAAGGGCTGCGTCTTTGGCGCAACGACGGCCAAATGCGACGACGGCAGCGCTTGCACGGTCGGCGATACCTGCAAGGACGGCACCTGTGTGGCAGGGGCGGCACCGGTCTGTGACGACGGAAACCCATGTACTTCAGACGGTTGTGACCTAGCCATCGGCTGCACCTTCACCAATGATGACACGGCGGTCTGCACAGACAACAACGCCTGCACCAATGGCGATGCCTGCTCAGCTGGCGCGTGTTTGCCCGGCGAAATCACCAGTTGCAACGACGATAACCCGTGCACCACCGACAGTTGCGACCCCAAGACCGGCTGCGCCAACGCCGCCAACGTCCTGCCGTGCAACGACAATAACGCCTGTACCTTGGGCGATTTCTGCAGCAGTGGTCTGTGCAACCACGCCTCCGCGCTGACCTGCAGCGATGGTAACCCGTGCACCGACGACTCCTGTGACGGCGCCTTAGGCTGCCAATTCCTTCCAAATACAGTGCCTTGTGACGACTTCAACCAGTGCACCACAGGCGACACCTGCACCTTGGGCGTGTGTAAGCCTGTTAAGGCCAGCCCCTGCGACGACGGCAACCCGTGCACCACAGAAATCTGTGACGCGGCAGGCGGTTGCAGCAAGTCCGACAACACCACCCCCTGCAGCGACGGTGACGTGTGCACCAGCGGCGACACCTGCAGCAGCGGCAAATGCGTCCCCGGCCAAGCCATTGCCTGCAATGACGGCAATCCATGCACCGATGATAGCTGCGACGCGGCCAAAGGCTGTGTGATTACGAACAATACCGCGCCATGCTCGGACAGCAACGCCTGCACCGGCGGCGATGCGTGCCAAGGCGGCGCCTGCCTGCCCGGCGCGGCTACCGATTGCAACGACGCCAACGGCTGCACCACAGATTCCTGTGACCCCAAGCTAGGTTGCAGCAATACCGTCAACACCAATCCGTGTACCGACAATGACGCTTGCACCCTGGGCGACCAGTGCCTCGGCGGCCTGTGCGTCACCGCCAAGCCCCTAAGCTGCGACGATGGAAACCCATGTACAACCGATAGTTGCGATGCAAAATCCGCTTGCAGCCATGTCAACAACACGGCGGTTTGCGACGACGGCAACCCTTGCTCGCAGGGCGATACCTGCGCCGCCGGAAGCTGCGTGCCTGGTAACCCCTTGGATTGTGACGACAAAGAAGTCTGCACCAGCGACGCATGCAGCCCGGCCGCCGGCGGTTGTACCCACAGCGCCAATAGCGTCGCCTGCGACGATGGCAATGCCTGTACTTCCGGAGACATCTGCGCCAACAGCAAGTGCCAGTCCGGCAAGGGCCTGCAATGCGATGACGGCAACGGCTGCACCAGCGACAATTGCGACCAGAAGGGCGGCTGCGTTTTCACCAACAATACATTGCCTTGCACCGACAACAACGCGTGCACCAGCGGTGACGTCTGCCAGCTGGGCAGTTGTCTGCCGGGCAGCGCCATTGCGTGCGACGACGCCAACCCGTGCACGGACGATTCCTGTGATGCCAAGCTAGGTTGCGTCAATCTAGCCAACTTGCTGACCTGCGATGACGGCGACGCTTGCACCAAGGGGGACACGTGTGCGAACAAAGCGTGTGTGCCTGGTTCAGCAATCACCTGTAATGACGGGAACTTGTGTACGGATGATAGCTGTGACAAGGTCTTGGGATGTGTCTTTGCGAACAATACTGCGCCTTGCAGCGACAAGAATGCATGCACCGATTCAGACGTTTGCCAAGACGGTGCCTGCCAACCCGGCAGCGCAATCAACTGTGATGACAAGAACTTATGCAGCGACGACGCCTGCGACGCCAACAGCGGCTGCGTCCACATCGCCAACGTCCAACCCTGCGATGACGGCGATGCCTGCACCAGCGGCGATTTATGCAGCAATTCCGCATGTGTACCGGGCAAGGCTTTGACCTGCACCGATGGCAACTTGTGCACCGATGACAGTTGCGACAAAGCCAGTTGTTGCGTTTTCCTAGCAAATACAGTCACTTGCACGGACAACAGCGCCTGTACCCAGGGCGATGCCTGCAAAGACAGCAACTGCGTGCCCGGCGACGCCGTCAACTGCGACGACCAAAACGTTTGCACGGACGACGCTTGCGACGCCAAGACCGGCTGCGTCCACCAGGCCAACACCCAGCCCTGCGATGACGGTAGCGTCTGCACCCAAAGCGATGTTTGCAAAGACAAAAGCTGCCAGTCCGGCAAGAACGTGGTCTGCGATGATGGCAATGTCTGCACCGACGATTCCTGCGATAAAGCAAAGGGTTGCCTCTATGTCGCCAATGTCGCGCCGTGCAGCGATGGCAATGTCTGCACCACCACGGACACGTGCAAGGACACGGCCTGCGTGCCCGGCCCGGCCAAGGACTGCAACGATAACAACAGCTGCACCACCGATTCCTGCGACGCCATCAAGGGTTGCAGTAGCAGCAACAACAGCAACGCCTGCGATGACGGCTCGGTCTGCACCGCCGGCGACACCTGCAGCGGCGGCAGCTGCGCGCCCGGCAAGGCCATCAACTGCGACGACGGCAACTTGTGCACCGATGACAGCTGTGACGCGGCCAAAGGCTGCCAAAGTACGGCTAATTCGGCGGTGTGTACCGACAACAACGTCTGCACCGTCGGCGATGTTTGCGGCGGCGGCAAGTGCCAGCCTGGCGTGGCAAAGTCGTGCGATGACAGCAACTTGTGCACCACCGACGGCTGCGATGCCCTCAGTGGCTGCAGCAACGTGGCCAATACCGTCCCGTGCTCGGACAACAGCGTTTGCACCGTGGGCGACGCCTGCGCGGCGGGGCAATGCGTCCCCGGCACCAAGGTGGCCTGCGATGACGGCAACCCGTGCACCGACGATTCGTGTGGCGCAATCAATGGTTGTGTGCATGTGGACAATGTAGCGGTCTGCAGCGACAACAACAACTGCACCGTTGGCGACACCTGCAAAGGCGGCGTTTGCACGCCAAGCGGCCCGAGCAAATGCGACGACGGCAACCCGTGCACCACGGAAACCTGTGATGTTTCCTTGGGATGCCAGTCGGCCAACAACACCGCACCATGCAGTGACAACAGCGTTTGCACCGCGGGCGACACCTGCGCCGGGGGCAAATGCGTCGCGGGCGGTGCCATCAGTTGCGATGACGGCAATCCGTGCACCGACGATTCCTGTGATAGCGTCAAGGGTTGCGTCTACGCCAACAACACCGCCGTCTGCACCGACAACAATGCGTGCACCAGTGGCGACAAGTGCGCGGCCGGCAAGTGCGTGCCCGGAGCCGCCGTAGGCTGCGACGACAGCAACCCGTGCACCGACGATTCATGTGGCGCGGCCAACGGTTGCGCGCATGCCAACAACACGGCGCCGTGCAGCGATGGCGATGTCTGCACCGTCGGCGATACCTGCAAGAACGGCAGCTGCGGCGCTGGCGCTGCGGTCAGCTGTGATGACGGTAACCCGTGCACCGACGATTCTTGCAGCAAAATCAACGGGTGCGCCCACAGCAACAACACCGCGGTCTGCACCGACAACAACGGCTGCACCAGCGGCGACAAATGCAGCGGCGGCAACTGTGTTCCCGGCGCCGCGGTGGCCTGCGACGATGGCAATGTCTGCACCGACGACTCCTGCAACGCGGTGACCGGCGCCTGCGTCCACGCCGCCAACAGCGCCATTTGCACCGATGGCAACGTCTGTACGGGCAATGACGCTTGCGTGGCAGGCACTTGCAAAGCGGGCGCAGCCATCACGTGCACGGACGGCAATCCGTGCACCGATGACAGCTGCGACCCGACTAAGGGCTGCCAGTTCGCCAATAACACTGCGTCCTGCAACGACTATAACGGCTGCACCGGCGGCGACATCTGCGGCGGCGGCGTGTGCAAAGGCGTGACCGGGTGCGATGCCAATGCCTTGTGTACGCCGGGCGCTCAGGCGGTTTCCTGCGTCTGCAACAAGGGTTACACGGGCGACGGCTTTACCTGCACCGACATCAACGAATGCGCGACCGGGGCCTACACCTGCCCCACCAACGAAGTCTGCAGCAACACGCCCGGCAGTTACACCTGCGTTTGCGCTGCGAATTTCGCGGATTGCGACAACTCCCCGGTCAACGGCTGCGAGGTCAACACCACCACCAACGCCAACAACTGCGGCGGCTGTGGCGCGGTCTGCTCCAATAGCGGCATTGCTTCGCCCACTTGCAGCGGTGGCGTGTGCAATGGTACCTGCAACGCCGGCTTTGCCGATTGCAATAGCAATAAGAAAACAGATGGTTGCGAGATCAATACTGGCACCAATACCGGCAACTGCGGCGGTTGCGGCATCGTGTGCTCCAGCGCCCACGTCACGGCGGCTTGTGGCGGCGGTGTCTGCAACGGCGCCTGCGCGGCGGGCTACAGCGACTGCGATAACAACAAGCAAACCAACGGTTGCGAGGTCCAGACCAGCGGCAGCGACGTCAACAACTGCGGCGGCTGCGGCCAGGTCTGCTCCGGGGCCAACCTGACCAAGTCGTGCGGGGCGGGCGTCTGCAACGGTACCTGCAACGCCGGCTTTGCCGACTGCAATAACAACAAGTTGACCGACGGCTGCGAGGTCAGCACCAGCGCCAACAACGCCAACTGCGGGTCTTGTGGCAACGTTTGTTCGGGCACGTGCTCGGGTGGGTCCTGCCAGGTGTCGTACTGCCACGGCATCGGCGCTGGGGGCTGGGGATCGTGCCCGACGGGCAAGACGCAATTCTGCGATACATCGCCGATTTCTCAGGGTAATCAGAACCAAGCGCTCTTGGCTTGCCAGGCGTGCTTTGGCACTTGCTACTACGAAACGGCGGACTGCGCCGGCCCGGGCTATGGCCCCAATCCGGGGGGCAGTTATCAGTGCGCCATGCCGTACTGGGGCTGGAGCGCGGGGTGCAGCGGCGCGGCCGGGCGGGTGTGGGCGATTTGCAACTCGTACACGACGTACGGTACTTGGGCGAATTAATAGCGTAAAGTGTGGTTGAGGCTGGGGGCGGTAGGTCCAGGGGCCTGCCGCCTTTGGCGTTTTGGGGGTGGTTACCGAAGGTTTGCGAGGTCCGCTAAGTTCGCTATTCGCCTGGGGATTCTCCGTCCGTTCGCCAGGGGCGCTAGGTGCAAGACGGCGCCGCTGGCGTCCGGGCCGATGCTGACGTGCACCGGGCGGTCCTGGCCGTAGAAGTACAGGCGGTCAAAGGGCAAGTTTTGGCTGATGAATTCGGCCAATTGGCTGGCAGATGCCCTTGCTGATTTCACAACAGATTGAATTTGCAGCTAAGTTTCACCCAACGGTCGAAGTCGTCACCCGGACCGTGCAGGACCCCATCGCTGTCAGCAACTGGGGCCAAGTGGAGGCCAGAGCGCGCAAACTTGCCAATGCTTTGCAAGGCTTAGGCGTCAAGCCCGGCGATTGCGTGGCGGCTCGTGCGGAATTCGTGGATGCGTGCGCCAAACCGTCGGGCTGGGGCCGCCGGGTCGGCGTGGGGTGCGGGCGGGTGACGTGGCCGCTTGCTCCCGGCGGCGGTGTCCCCATTTGGCCGGGACCACCGGACCCAGCCATCCCTTCGGGCACATGGGGCCCCTTCCTTCGCGCCACCGCGCGGGCGCTCCCATCCCTCACGTGCCGGGCTGCCAGTCTTCCGACTCATCCGCATCATCGTCAAGATCTTCAACGGCAATATGGCCTTGGATCCACTTGGCGAGGAGCCCAAAGGGGTCGCGTGGCGGACCGCCTATTTCGCGGAAGACCTTGCGTGCGTGGCGGAGGCCGCCCAAGTACCGCCGCCCGGCCTTGCCCGAGGTATCAAATTCGCGGGTTTGGAACCGGCCACTGCGGCGGACATACAGGCGTACGAGCAATCGGCCGACCCGCCCGTTGCCGTCCAAGAACGGGTGAGCGCGGAAGAAGCCTTCGAGCAGGATTGCACAACCCCTCGCCAGGTCGGGCGCGTTGTCCGAAAACAGCCGCCCACGCGCATCCGCCATGACTTGAGCAAGGGCGGCCTCCAGGTCGCTTGCAGCGATTCCGCGAACTTGATGTCGGCCACCGTCGACGAATACCTCGGGATCTGCCGGGGTCCGCAACCTGCCGGCGAACTGCTCCCAGACGTTTCGAAGATTAGTTCGTGCAAGTGGCAGGCGAGGCTCGCTAAACCCGCGCCCGTCTCGGGCCACTCGTCGGCGTAGTCGACCCAGGCCATGGCCAGGGCGTGCCCATTGGTGATCCTCTCCGAAATCAGCTTGATATCGGCAACTGCTACAGGTTTGCCGCCGTGTTCCGCGACAGCTAGCTCAATTGTGCGCCGGTCGAGCCACTCGCACAGCCGCCCATACTCGCAGCGGTAGCTTTGGCCTTCGAGCAGCCACTTTGTTCGAATGTGGTGGCAGCTACCGCACTTCTGCACGATCGGCTTCCAAGCGACGAGCTGTGGTCCGCACTGCGTCAGCCAGCGACCGCAGGTTCGGGTGTTGCGCCACTGGAATACCGTCGAGGCGCAAGCTTCCCGCGCCAACTAGGTATTCCGGCCAAGCCACTGCTCCGCTGTTGAACTTGCGCTGGAAGTGCTCGCGCATGCCGATGGCGTCAATGGCGCGTTCGGGCGACAGCTGGCCGGCGCGCCACGGCTCTTCTAGGTGGCTCTGCTGGCGCAGCGGCCAAGTGCGCATCAAACCATACACGGCGAGCGCATCGCGCATCGGCTCGGCCGCACTTGTCGGCAGTGCGACTGGAGCGCTCAGACAAGGCGGGAGCGCCTCGCGGCCTGCGTCGCGGAATTGCAGCCAAATCGGTCGGCAAACCGGCCCGTGCTGCCAGGCCTCGAAAGTCACGCCGGGTAGCACGCTGTCTTCGCCAAACGCCATTGCGGCGCCGTAGACGTAGAACGCCAGCTTCTGCAACTTAAGGTGGGTCAGCGGCTCCAACTTGGCGTAGGGGTAGTTTTGCTGAACCCAGTTCGCTAGTTGAATTGCCGTCGTCTCGCCGTGCACGGTACACCCGCTGGCGCAGGGCCTCGGCTGCGCGGAATTCAGGATAGTCGAGTTCGGGGCTGCGTGGCAAGTGTGGAACCGGCTAAGTGTTCGGAGTTTCCTTGGCAACTCAGTGGGGTATGACTCGGTCGGCGGGCTCGTGTGGGGACAGTTCGGGTAGGGACAGTGCCTCCGTGCCTGTCCGCTGGCGCGTAGGAGCTACAAACGCCATCCGCCGTCCAACCGCCCCGCCAGTCCGTGCCATTTTCCGCCCAAAACCGCTGCCGAACGTCGGCTCCAGCCGATCCTGCACCCGGGCTCAAGCCCGAGTCAACCGAAATCTGGCCCATTCCCAGGGCGATCGCAAGAACCGCAACCCCCTGAAAAGAGTTGACAGATAATCCGAACTAAGTTCAGGTACCTGCGTCCAGAACGATCTGGAGGCGTGACGGTACCAAAGCATGTGCGGATATCAGCGACTTTACGAGCTATTCTCAACCATCACCGACAAACGCGGCCGCCAAGGTCGGGACCACATTCTGGCTGAGATGCTGTTTGCAACCTTTGTTTCGGTGCTGGCCAACTGCGACAACGCCGAGGCAGTTTGCGCCTTCCTGGAAGTCAATGAGCTGTGGTTTCGCCAGTTTATCATATTGCCGGGCGGAATTCCGGCGCATGATGGGGTCC